>NZ_JBUPZY010000009.1:0-217113 GCF_055524115.1 Marinobacter sp. V34
CAATCAGGCTGCCGCCATCACTGGTGTTGCCCGACTCGTCGGTCTGGCGTGCAAGCACATCCCCTTCGGCGTACTCGCCCGTCGGAAGTTCAAAGCCGTTACCCGTACCGTCGGTCCAGGTCGCCCCGCCGTCAGTGGAGTACGACCAGGTGGCATCAGGTTCCAGGCCGCTGACCGCGACCGTGCCGTCGATGGTCACGCCGTCACCGTCTGCGCCGGTGTCGTTTGCAAGCGCCAGCGTCGGCGCATCCGGGGCAACCGTGTCCACGGTCAGGTCGAACGTCATACTGACGGGTGATTCGTCCCCAGCCCCATCCGTCGCTGTGGCCGTGAAACTGTGGCCACCTTCACCCAGGGCAGGCGTTTCAAAGCTCCAGTCGCCCTCGGCATCCGTCACTGTCGTACCAATCGCGTTACCATCCAGGAACACCGTCACCGTACTGCCTGCTTCGGCAGTACCGGTCAATATCGGTGTGGTTTCATCGGTACTCGATCCGCTCAGCAGACTACCCGTCACATCACCGGTATCGTCAGTGACTGAATAAATCGTCGGGATATGCGGAGCAATGGCACTGGCCGGCGCAGATTCGTTACCCGCCCCGTCAGTAACGATGACCTCAACACTTTCGCCTTTGGTCAACGGTTCATCCAGACTGATACTGTATTGACCGTCATCGCCAACGGTGGCACTGCCGAGTTCGTTACCATTACCATCGCTGACAGTGACGACGCTGCCGGGTTCGGCGGTACCGCTAATTTCGTCGCCGGCGTCATTGAAACTGACGCTCGGGCTATCCGGAACGGTCATATCAGGCGCGGTCACTGTGGTTTGGTCATACACGTTGCCGGCCTGATCGATGGCAGTAACCACGATCACTTCGCCGTTGGTTAGAGGCTCGTTCAAGGCGACGCTGTACCTACCGTCCTCACCGACGGCAGCTCTGCCCAACTCGACTCCGTTGACATAAGCGACTGTCACCGTGCTGCCCGGTTCCGCGATACCTCTAACCCGATCACCAGTCTCGCTTACATTGGCCTGGGATACCTCAGGAGCGCCATCGTCTACGGGGTCGCCCGATGAAGAGCCACCAGATGATGATCCAGCAGCCACTGCGCCAGCCACCGCAGCAGCTCCGCCAATTCCTGCTAGCAACCACCAACCAAATCCATCCCCGGCACCTGCACCGGCAACTTCATCAACGTTAATCTCGGCAAAGGAAAACTCAGACCAGGGCGAATCGTACTGCCCCCACCAAAAAATACCGCTGGAGTCTTCGAGAACCAGTTCGTTCCGCTGGTCTTCATCCGGAGCAAAAAAGCCTTCAATAACAATAGATTCCCCTGACGTCAGGGTGACTAGAAGGTCATCTGCCTGGGCGTCAATGGACGCAATTTTTTCAGGGCCAACCGAAAGCGTTATTACACTGTTAGTCGGGTTGTCCAAAGCATCGAGCTTCACTTCTGAGCTCTGACCCGTTCCCTTACTGGTCACCATCACTGTTGTCAGATCAAGCATATCCACCCCCCACTAACAAACCCGAAAAAGCACAATTAACCGCTTCGTTGCACCTACATGTTCCTCACGCTATTCATAAGGCTCTGCCGTCGACTCGCCGCTCGAAAACTTCAATATCAACGCGACGATTCGGTTGAAGACAACTTTTCAGCTTTTCCACTTGATCGGTCTGGCAGGTCACGACAGGCTCTGCCTCGCCGCGCCCCTCAGCTATCATTGAGCCGATACTCAGGCCGGATTGCGCCAACTGACGGCGCACCGCCTCAGCCCTGAGTTCAGATAGATCCAAATTGGAGTCGAAAGAGCCGATCCGGTCCGTGTGTCCGATCAACGTGACCATCGGGTTCTGGTATGAGGCCTGCAGGTTTTCGGCTACTTCTCGCAAACGCTCCTTGCCCTGAGAGGTCAATTCCGACTCACCGAAACTAAAGAGAATATCTGCAGACAGCGTTACAACCTGAACCTTAGGTTCCGGTTCGGGCTCCGCCTCTGCCGGTGGAGGGACAATCAATGTCTGAGCCAGGTTCTCACAAGTGTGCCGGCGCCAATGGGTTGACGAGACCTTGTCGTTCGGCCCGAAAACAATTTTGTACTGGCAGACCAGTTGACTGGCACCGTCTGCAATGGGGAAGTTGACGTTATAGTTCCAGTGGGAACGATCGCCATGGGAGGCTCGGCTGAATGGTTGTCCTAACAACGCCTCTACTTTACTGTCAGGCATTCCAGAGGAGATATTCCAGAGATTCAGGACACTGTAGTCACGCCCGATACGTAGCGACTTCGCCCCTAGCTCGGTGGGCTGGACGTTTTCGTCGGGGAAAGGTAATTCCGTGGAATTCACTGACAACGAGAATATCGCCACAATGCTCACGATTAATCTCGAAACAGGCATAAATCTAGTGGGGCTCATCCGTGCCTCCTTGCCGCCCAGCTTCCTTAAGAAGCATAAACATCAGCTCATCGATCCATGGCGCTTCATTGATCTGCATGACATACGCCGTGAAACGGAGCAAACAACATTACAAAATTAAAAACGATTCACTAGAATCAAGCTAGCAGGTAAACACGATTTCTACCAAATCAGGGTTTACGTCAAACCAGGCTTGCATGGTTCAGTTCAGTCTATTACCCGCTCGGCAGAGCCTGTCTCTAATTTCCCGGAAAAATACTCGCGAGCCCCTGTATCAAGTCCTCCGCCGGCCTATTAATATAGCGCCACTTTATACGTCTGAAAGATACTAAGGCCCTCTAAACATGGATTTTCAGGTCCCCAACACCCTCGCCGAGCAGATTGCCAACTACCTGGCTGAACGCATCATGACCGGGCAGATAAAACCGGGTGAGCGTTTGCAGGAAGCGACCACAGCAAACGAGCTGAAGGTTAGCCGGGCCTCGGTGAAAGAGGCCCTGTATACCCTTGAGCGTTGGCACCTGATCGAGATCACCCCACGCAAGGGCGCTTCCGTCACCAAACTGGACGCAGACCATGCGTCGGAGCTGTACGACGTGTACATGCACCTGCTGATTATGCTGGCACGGCGTTTGTGTGAGCGTTGGCGGGAAGAGGACAAAACCGCGTTATTGTCGGCGGTTGGGCATGTCACTGAACAGATGCAGCACAAAGATGCCAATATCACAGGCATTGTGGAAGCAAGCTTTGAAGTGATGGATGTTTGCTGTCAGGTCGTGGGCAACCCCTACCTCACTGAGGCGCTGACCAACTTCAAACCCGCTGTCAGCCGTGCCTATTATCTAAGCGCGGATCGTTACCGGCAGGACCTGGACCGCACGGGACTATTCTTCACCAACCTGACGAAAGCTATCTTGACGAGGGATGCCGATAAATCCGAGGCCCTTGTGGCAGAGTTCGGCGCCCACCAGAAGGAACTGATCCAGCAGGCGCTGGCCTGATTGAGTCTGTGACTCAACTCACAGACACCTTTCCTTATCCGCCCTATCGTAACAGTTTGTAACAATAACAATCGGGGCCACCATGACACGTCGAAATGCCCGCAAGCGCCTGAGACCATTTAAACCTGCCCTGCGCAGGTTCTTTACCCTGAGCCTGACCGCCAGCCTGTCGTTACCAGTAATGGCCGACTTCCGTCCGCTGGACGACAGTACCCTGGGCAACGTCACCGGCCAGACCGGCGTGACCATCGAGATGGAAACCAAGATTGAGATGGACCGCCTGAGCTGGACCGATGAAGGCTCGCTGAACGTCAATGGTATCCGCCTGTCCGGTCAGAACGACACCGTGCTGGACAACCTCAAGCTGACGCTGGACATTGCCGGCCAGGATGAGGTTCTTGAACACGGTTTCTCTGAGATCGCACGCCGAGCCGACGCCGGCCTTCTGGACACGTCGAATCCGGATGTAGCAGATGCCCTCGCCCGCTATGCCGTCGGTGGCAGCTACGGCAAACAGTTCGACAGCGGTGACCTGGTGATTCACCTTGGTGCCACAGATTACGGCGACCCAACCAGCCTGGACGATTACCTGCAAGCCGTGGATTTCGAACTGGCCGTAGACAGTGTTGAAGCCACCGGTTCCGGCGGCACTGCCAGCCTGTTCTCCAATGTTATGTTGCAGGGTTATATCGGCCCCACCGATCTGGTGATTCGCAATCAAGGCAGTAACACCCGCACGCTGGCCAATGGCAACGTAGTGTCTGGCTCGGAACTGCAACTGGATACCCATTTCGAAATCACCGATGGTAGCCTGAACTGGGACGCCGCCGACGTGATCCTGCTGTTCAACTTTGCCGCCGTTGGCATTGAAGGGCTGCAGATCCACAACCGCCGGGGCGATGACACCCTGGGCCACTTTGGGATGGCGAGTGCTACCGCGAAACTCTCCCGGGGCACCAGTGCCGCCTCAGGCAAGGAAGGCCTTTCCATTCACGAAGTGGACTTCCGGGCCGACATCGATATGCCGGTGTTCAAAGTCGGTGGCACCAGTATCGGTTCCGTACAGTTCACGGATTTTGCCATTAAAAACACCACCATGATGGTGTATGGCCACTAGTAAGACACTGGACAAGCCCCCCGCCACCAACAGTAAACTGCCCGTCTCTTAACGGCGGGCAGTCCATGACCAACATCCCGGATCAAGATTATCAGCAGCGCGCGTCCTGGCGCAGGCTCACGGTTTTCAGCCTGATCTTTATTGCCATGACAGCGGCCGGGCTTTACGCGGTGTACGACCAGTTTGCCGGGCGCAGCGTAACCTTCGATGATCGACTGGTCTCGCCTCAGGCGCTTATTTCCATCATTGCCCTGTTGGCGGTCTACTATGCGGCCGACGGGCTACGGCTGCACTTCACCCTTCGGGCGCTGGGGCACCGTTTGCCCTTCCCGGCGATTTTCCGGCTGGTGTTCATTAACCTGTTCTTCTCCAACGTGACCCCCATGGCCACCGGGGGTGGCTTTGCACAGATCTGGTATCTCCAGCGGCACGGTGTACCCGTGGGCCGCGCCACGGCGGCCACCACCATCCGCACTGTGATCGCTGTAATCTTTATCTTTTCCCTCACCCCGGTGTTCCTGCTCACGCTCAGCGCTTTGGACAATCAACCCCTGGTCGGTGAACTGGGGCCGGTACTCGCCGTACTGATCCTCCTTTACCTTGGGTTCTTCATGGTGGTGCTGTTCCGCACCCGGTGGCTGATTGCACCATTGGGCCGGCTTTTGAGCTCACTGCACCGGTTTCATCTAATCGGTGACCGCAGGCATCAGCGCTGGCAGTTCAAAGCCAAGCGGGAGATGCTGCGTTTTTCTCACAGTTTCGGCGACTACCTCAGGGGCCCCAAACAGTTCGTCGCGCTATCAGTACTGTTTACCTTTGTGTTCCTGCTCAGCCTGTTCAGTTTTCCGGCGTTGCTGATCTCGGCGCTGGATTACGAGGTAGACTACCTGGTAAGCACGGGTCTGCTGGTGGTCACCACCTTTGTGATGTACTTTTCACCCACACCCGGTGCGTCTGGCATTTCGGAAGGAGTGTTCGGCAGTTTCTTCCGGGACATACTCACGGCCAACCACCTGGTACTGGTGACCATCAGCTGGCGATTCATCACCATCTACCTCGGCATGCTGGCAGGCCTGGTGATACTTCAGCGGGAACTGGTGAGAAACAGGAAGCAATCCCCATGACACGCCGCCACCCGTTAAAAGTGCTGTTCTACATCAGCCTGACGATTGTTGTGCTGCTGATTGGGTACAAGGCCTACCTGAACCTGTTCGAGCCGGATTTCGAGGCCCTACATACGGAACAGGTCGCCCGCATTCACGACATGCTCTCTGATGACGGTGGTTTCAGTTTTGCGGTTGTGGGCAATATCAACAATTCCGTGGGCGTGTTCGAGGAACGAATGATCCCGGCCCTCAATCAGTCCGGCGTGGATTTTATGGTGTCCGCCGGCAATGCGGTGAGTGGCGGCGGTGAAGACAAATACCGGGCCATCCAGGGCTCACTGACTCACCTGGACATTCCCTACCTGCTGACCTTTGGTGAAAACGAGTACGAGAACTTCGGCAGCTACCGGTTTTACGACCACTTCGGCCCTCACTTCTTCAGCATCAAGGCAGGCGGCGCCCGGCTGATCTTCCTCGACAGCACCAGCAAGACGCCCTGGCGGTGGCAGATTCGCTGGTTGAACGACTTGCTCAGCCAGGAACCCAACCGCCTGCGGTTCCTGTTTATAGGGCACCCATTGTTGCACCCGGACCAGGAGGCGCCGTTCGAGCAGGACGACGATTTCCTGCACCCCCCTGAATTCCGCACCGCCCTGCTGGACGCCATCGACCGGCACGATGTGGACATGGTGTTTTCAGCGAACCTGTCGCTGTATGCGGATCAGGTGCAAGGCGACACGCGCTTCATCACCACCGGCGGAGCCGGCGGCCTGGTGCTTAACAACGACACCAGCTTCTACCACTATGTGCGGGTGGATGTGAGCGACGATGGCCAGATCAGCCATTCCCTGGAGCGACTTGAAGCCAGGCAGCACCCCGTGCTGAGCACCCTGGAATCCCTGTGGTTCTTTATCTACTCGCTGTTCTATGTGGGCTACATCAACTTCATTCTGCTGGTGGCAGTTTTCGTACTGATCAGCACCAAGCTTTACACCGCTATTTTCGTGGCGAAAGACTACTATCCGGACTACGACCTGGACCCCCAGCCCTGGCTGTCGAAACCCTTGCGGGTGGCCATGTTCACCAACAACTACCTGCCGTTTATTGGCGGCGTGCCCATCTCCATCGCACGCCTGCGCAAAGGCCTGGAAACCTTGGGGGACTTCACCCTCATCGTTTGCCCACGCTATCGCGACCAGCCGCGCGAGGAAACCAACGTGGTGCGGGTGCCTTCCCTGCTGGCTATGGGGGAGAAACGGGAGTTCCGCCTTGCCAACATTTTCCTGGCGCGAATTCGCCGACAGGTGAGAGCGTTCAAACCCGACATCATCCACCTTCACCATCCCATCTGGCTGGGCTCGCTGGGGCTGTTCGTAGCCCGGCTCCTGAAGGTTCCGGCGGTGTACACCTACCACACCCGACTTGAGCACTACGCCCACTTCGTGCCGCTGCCGGGCAATCTGTTCCGCAACCTGATCTCCCACGAGCTGATCAAACGCTTCGCCAACAAATGCGATGGCGTGATCGTGCCTACCTACTCCACCGAGGAGTACCTGCGGATGATCGGCGTGAAAAGCCCCACGTTCGTGCAGCCTACGGGCATTGAGTACCAGAAATTCCAGGAAGTGGACGACGGTGATGTTCGTAAGCTGCAGGACACCCTGGGCATTAAAGATGAGACCGTGTTTATCAGCGTCTCGCGGCTGTCCAACGAGAAAAACATTGATTTCATGATCGACGCCATTGAGGAACTTCGCCGGCGAACAGACCGCCCCTTTAGATTCCTGATGATTGGCGAAGGGCACCAGCATGAGCGACTGCAGCAGCGCATTGATGAACTGGGGCTTCAGGATTGCTTTACGCTCGTTGGCTCCGTACCGCCGGACGACATGGCTACCTGGTATCACCTGGGCGATGCCTTCCTGTTTGCCTCAAAATCCGAAACCCAGGGCATGGTAATCCTGGAAGCCATGGCCGCCGGGTTACCTGTGGTGGCAGTGCGCTCCAGTGGTATTGAAGATGTGGTCCGCCACGGCTACAACGGCTTCAAGACGCCTGAAAAACAGGATCAGTGGTGTGACCACGTGCAACAGTTGCTGGAAGACGACACCCTGCGCCAGGAATTGGCCGAGCACGCACTGGCGTTCGCGGCGGACTATTCCGTCGAGCAGTTTGCCCGTGATATGCGGGAGATCTACGCCCTGACCCTGGCGCGATCGGCCTCCCGCTGAGTGATTCATCTCGCCGCTTTTAACATCGGAGATGATCGGTCTAGACTGGAAAAGCGTACTTTATAGAACCTTTATCGATTCGGAGACTGACAGTGACAGGCATTCCCGTTGGCATCAGCACCTGCCTGCTGGGCAAGGAAGTTCGTCATGATGGCGGCCACAAGCATTCCCGCTTCTGCACCCAGGTGCTTTCCCGCCATTTCGAGTTTCGTTCCATCTGCCCGGAGCTGGAAGCAGGGCTGGGCGTGCCCCGGCCTGCCATTCACCTGCGGGAATATCACGACGGCCTGAAATTGATCGAAACCAAAGGCACAGCGGACCACACCGATGCCATGCAAGGGTTTATCGACCAGGTTATACCGACCCTGTCAGATCTTCGGGGCTACATCCTGATGGCCAAATCCCCAAGCTGTGGCATGGAGCGCATCAAGGTGCACAATGAAGACGGCAATGTCACCCGCAGGGATGGTCGGGGACTGTTTGCCGAGGCACTGATTCGTCACTACCCGCTGATGCCAGTGGAAGAAGAGGGCCGCCTGAACGACGACATGCTGCGGGAGAACTTTGTAGAGCGAGTGTTTGCCTACGACGACTGGATGCAGAACGTGGCCGGCGACAACCTCACCGCCCGTGCCCTGATCGAGTTTCACACCCGCCACAAGTTCCAGCTACTGGCCCATTCCGAGAGGATCTATCGGCAGTTGGGGCCGATGCTCGGCGACCTGAAATCAGAGCCGTTGAAAGACATTGCCGACCGATACATCGCGTCGTTCATGGAAGCAATGACCCAACGGGTCAGCCGGGGTTCCCACGTGAACGCCATGCAGCATCTGATGGGCTATCTGCGAGATTCCATGGCAGACGAAGACCGGCAGGTATTGATGGAGCAGATAGACGCTTACCACCGCGGTGAAGTGCCCTTGGTGGTGCCCATGACCCTACTGCGGATGGCCCAGCGGCGGGAGCCGGTGGACTACCTCAGCAGCCAGAAGTACCTGACCCCCTACCCGGATGAGCTGGGGCTCAGGAACCGGGTTTAACGCCCGCTCAGAAACCGTAGAGCAGCGACACCGAAATCTGCGTATCGGTGGCTTCGGAGCCCTCTGGTTCATCAGATACATGCTGAACCAGATAAGCGGCCTTCATCGATAGGTTGCCCACCACGTTCGCCTGTATCGACGTTTCGGACTCGCTAATGGTGTTGTTCTCCGACAGACCGATTTCGGTACTCAGCTTTTGACGGAACAATGCAGTCTCGGACAGAGCGTAGTCGAACTTACCTGCCAGCCGGGCAATGGCCTCTTTTTCCTCCTGATTGCCGTCTGCGTCCGGTTCCTCGAGCCTGTTGAACCGGTAACCGCCACCGACAGACAGGTCAAGAAAAGAGCGTTTGCCACGTTGCCAGACCCGATTACCGTAACCGGTGGTCAGCGAGGACTGGAAGTCATACCCGGAAAAACGGTCGTCTTCATAGGCCCCGCGTACGAACAGGTATTGGCTGCCCTCAAACTTATAATCAGACTGCACTTCAGCGCCGTATTTTTCGGCCGTTGTCGTGTCATCGGTTTCGGAATAGGTTGAACGGAACTCACCGGTATTCCGCCAATCAGTCACCTCATGTTTCAGCGCGAGACGGCCATTGACATTGGTTTCCTCGGTGTTACCGGTGGTAATCAGCACACCGACCTCACCTTCACCTTCCCAGTCATCTGACTCGGCGCCAACGACCATCGGCGATACCGTCAGGCTAACGATCGCCAGGGTTGCTCTGAACTGCATGGAATCTCCTTGTTTCCTATCAGGATTTGGCGCGGTGCTCCCCCATGGCACTCTTGCGGGCCTGTTGTTCCCGCTCTGCTTTCTTTAGGGCTTTGCGCTCCGCGATGATGCGAGCCGCTTCGCCGCCCACATGGGTTTCACCCCGCTGTTCTGCCAGTCGCATCTGCCGCTCACGCTCGGCAAAACGAGCTTTCTGCTGCTCGGTCAGCGAGTCGATGCAACGGTGGCAACTCACGCCCTGCTCGTACTCCGGGCGCTGTTTGTCTTCCTCGGTGATCGGCCGGCGGCAGGCGTGACACTGATCGTACTCACCCCGTTCCAGCATGTGGTTCACCGTTACCCGGTCATCGAATACAAAGCACTCTCCTTGCCACAGGCTCTGTGATTCCGGGACTTCCTCCAGATACCTGAGAATGCCACCTTTCAGGTGATACACCTCATCGAAGCCCTGCTCCTTCAGAAACGCCGTGGATTTTTCACAGCGGATGCCGCCGGTGCAGAACATGGCCACCTTTTTGTGCTTCGATGGGTCCAGGTTTTCTTTCACATACTCCGGGAACTCGCGAAACGTATCCGTGGCCGGGTTCCTGGCGTTCTGGAATGTCCCAATCTCAACTTCGTACTGGTTGCGGGTGTCCACTACCAATACGTCCGGATCGGAGATGAGATCATTCCATTCTTTCGGGTCCACATAGGTTCCCACGATCCGTTTCGGGTCGATGCCCTCCACCCCCATGGTGACGATCTCTTTCTTGAGCTTCACCTTGGTTCTCTTGAAGGGCTGCACATCCACAAACGACTCTTTGTAGTCGATGCCCTCGAGCCGTTGATCGGCCCCCAGCCAATCGCGAATGGCATCCACACCCTCACGACTGCCGGCTATGGTGCCGTTAATGCCCTCACGGGCCAGCAGCAATGTGCCATGCACTTCTTTCTCCAACATCAGATCCAGTAGCGGCTGACGGAGGGCTTTGTAATCATTCAGGACTGCGAACTTATAGAGCGCGCATACAATAACATTCTGGCTCATGAGTCTGGTTTCTCCTGCGGGCCGGACCGTAAATCCGGAGCATGGTTTAAGATCGCCAAAAGGCGTGAGGATGCCATTCTAACGAATAGGGACTAGCGAGAGTATTACGGGGAGTTACAGGGAGGTCATTAACAGTGCCCGGTGCCCTCAAAGGCGGCACCGGGACATCGGTTGGTGCTCAGAACAGAACAGCAAAACCCACGGAGACGCCGGAGATCTCCGATTCGGGGAGTTTTTTTCAGGGAAAACCTGGCGCGGGATTATTGCCGGGAATCCGCCAACTCCCGTTCAACCACTGCCGACAGCTGCCCCCACCCGGGGCGAGTCAGGCGGATATTGTCCACCAACACGGTTGGCGTGCTGGTAACGCGAAGCTGCATGGCCACTTGACGGCTCTGCTCGATTTCTTCGACGTGAAGATCCGTGGTCATACACCGGCTGAAACGGCGTTCATCAAGCCCCAGATCCTCTGCGTAGCGGCTAAAGGTATCAACCGGGCTGCTGGAACCGCTCCATTCGGTCTGCATGTTGAACAACTTGTCGTGCATGGCCCAGTAGCCATCCTGGTCACCGGCGCAACGAGCAGCCTGTGCCGCAGGCAGGGCATTGTCGTGTTGCTGGAGTGGCAGATCAAAGTACACGAAGCGCACCTTGCCAGACTCCACGTATTCCTTTTTCAACTGCTGGCTGGCATCTGAAAAACGACCGCAAGCAGGGCACTGGTAATCCGCGAATTCCCGCACCACCACGGGTGCGTCTGCATCACCAACGGAGACGCCGTAGCGGTCCAGTTGCTCAGGAAACGGATCGGCATTGGGGCCGGCAACCGGCAACTCATCCGAGGTAGGGGCCGGGCTCGCCGTCAGGAAAAAGACGCCCACGGCAACAAAGACTAGAACGATGACACTGATGCCGATGTACAACGACTTGCGATCTTTCTTCCTGCTGGGCGGCGGTGCGCCGGTCTCTTTTCTTCTTTTTGCCTCGCCCATGGTAGAGCTCCTTATTGTTTATTCATTCGTGGACGTTTTCATGCGGTAATGAGCACGCTAAGATCCTTATACATTACATAAGTTCCAACAAAAATTAAGGAATTCTCATGGCTTTACCTGAATCCCTGAGGACATCGCTGAGCCTCCCGCTGGTGGCGGCGCCCATGTTCCTGATCTCCGGGCCGGAGATGGCGCTGGCCTGCTGCAAGCAGGGCATCGTTGGTAGCTTCCCGGCCCTGAACCAGCGCACCAGCGAAGGCTTCGAGGAATGGGTGATTCAGATGAACGAAGGCCTGAAAGACTTCCGGGAGACCCATCCGGACCAGACGGCCGCACCTTACGCCGTGAACCTCATCGTTCATGGCACGAACCCGCGCTGGGAGGCCGATCTGGACCTGTGTGTGAAACACCAGGTGCCCATTGTGATCACCTCCCTCGGCGCCGCCACCAAAGTGACTGAAGCGGTGCACAGTTACGGTGGCCTGGTGTTCCACGATGTCACCAATCAAAAACATGCTCGTAAGGCAGCGGAAGCCGGAGTGGATGGCATTATCGCCGTGGCTGCGGGCGCAGGCGGCCACGCGGGGATCATCAACCCGTTTGTACTGATACATGAAATCCGCGAGGTGTTCGATGGTGTTATCCTCCTCGCAGGCGGGCTTTCAAAAGGTGAAGACATACTGGCAGCTCAGGCCATGGGCGCAGATCTTTGCTATCTGGGCACGCGATTCATCAACACCACAGAGTCGCGGGCGGAAGCGGCCTATCAGAACATGATCATTGAGGCGGTATCCGGCGACATTATCCACACACCGGCGGTGTCAGGCATCCCAGCGAATTTTATGCGCCAGAGCCTGGAAGCCGCAGGCTACCCCATGGATAAGCTGAACCAGGCCGGTGAGCTCAACTACGGTGATAAGCTCAAGCCCGTGGACGACGAGGCCAAAGCCTGGAAAACCGTCTGGTCCGCCGGCCAGGGCGTCAGCCAGATCACCGACGTTGTCTCGGTCAGCGATCTGGTCGGGCGAATTGGCGAAGAATACCGGGACGCCCGCGCGCGAATCTGCCAGTAAATCGACCAGCAGCTATTACACCCGGAACTGGGAAGCCTTGCCCTGCAGGGTTTCCAGCATTTCCCCGATATGTCCGCTGGCTTGATCTGAGCGTTCGATGGCGTCAACGGTTTCACCGGAAAGGCGGGCAATGTCAGTGACGCTGACACTCACGTCCCCAGCATTCCTGCCCTGCTCTTCCGCAACTGCCGAAATCTCAAGCGCGCGTTTCTGGAGACTGCCCAGTAACTGGTTGATCTGATCGAAGTGCTCATCGGCGCGTCGGAATTCGGCGGAAGATTCCGCCACCTGTCCCGAGACTTGATCAATGACGGTGACGGCCTGACGGCTGCCCTGCTGCAGACGATCGATAATGCCCTGAATCTCCGTGGTGGATGCCTGAGTTCTACTGGCCAGCGTGCGTACTTCGTCGGCGACGACCGCAAAGCCCCGGCCAGATTCACCAGCCCTCGCCGCTTCAATGGCGGCATTGAGTGCCAGTAGATTGGTCTGTTCGGCAATGGCCCCGATCACGGAAAGCACAGAATCGATTTCCGTACTCTGGTTATTCAGTTCATTGACCGCCGCGACAGCCTGCTCCACGTTGGCCACGACCCGATCCAGACGCCCCCTTACATCGCGGGAAATCGTTGCCGTTGCCTCGCTCTCCGCGTTCACGTTCTGGACGGACCCGGCCATTTCCTGAACGTTATCCGCCACCTCGGCAATACTGCCCGACATTGCAGACATGGTGTTCGACACCTCGGCCACTTCCTGCTGCTGGCGATTAACGGCCGATACCGCATCGCGGCTGATCTGACCTTGCTCTCGTGCTCTCTCTGCGGCCGATTCCGCAGAGGACTTTACGTCTGACACCAACTCCTGAATACGGGCGATGAACTGGTTCATGCCCCGGGCCATTTCCGTCAGCTCGTCTCGGCCCTTGAGGGATACCCGGCGAGTCAGGTCGGCCTCACCATCGGCAATCTGCCAGATGGCTGTACTCAATCTGAGTACTCGGGGAAGAAGGCCCCCGCCGAGCACGGCCGCCACCAGGACAATCAACACAACCACGGAGCCGATGGCGAGGAACGAAAGATTAGAGGAAAGGCTGCCCGCCTCACGATCCAGTGCCTCAACAGTGCTATCAATACGCGACTGGGTGTCCTCACCCATACTGGCAAGCTGTTGCTGCAGGCGCTGGTTAACCTGCTCTGTTTCAACCCCAAGTGTTTGGCGTAAAGCGTCGATGCTGCCCGTAATGGTTGCACCGAACTCTTCCTCAAGGGCGGCGAGATCCTGATTGATGCCTTCAAGAGACAACCCCATCTTGAGCTGTCCGATAGCGGTACCCTGGGGTTTAATGTCGGCAGTTATAATGACCACATTCGGGTCACGGCTTGCCGCGTCAAGGACCTTATTTGCCGCACCACGGCCTTCTCCCTGCTCCATTAAGATGCGCACGCGATCGTCGGTGCGATCCACGTAACGGGTCAGCCTTTCCCCGTACTGATCATAATAGACCGCGAAAAGAACCGATTCCCGGGCATCAGCCAGTTCAATGAGATCCGTCAACCGCGGCACGTCCCGATCCCAGATTAGCGGCGCAGCAACCGCCGCCAGCACCTCCGCCAGGCCCTGAGCCTCTGACATCACCGCCGATCGGACGTTCTCGGCAACCCGCTCCTGTTGGGCTGTTTGCTGGCGCGTCAATTCACCCGCCAACTCCTCCGTGGTCCTCTGCTGCATAAGCTGCAAGCGATTGCGAACGTCTTCGCGAGTGTCACCAAACGATGCACTGACGTCGCGGCTGCTGGCCTCAAGAGCGGAACCGGCGGTATCTACCAGGCTATCCACCTGATTGGAAATCAGCCACTGGCTCAAGGCTACCTGCACCACGCCAGCAATAATCAGAATCAGAAAAACAGGTCGCAGCAAGCGACTGGTTACCAGTGCCTTTAGAAAACGAGGGGTCATACAGGCTCCGTCACGCGAGTGAATCACTCATCTTGGCGACAGGAATTGGCCTGCCAAGCCAAGCTTATTACTGACTATAGAGCAAAACCCCGACCAAGGAGTGGCGTGTTCGTGTACGGATTCTGTAACAACCTCGTGAAATTGTTTGAAATTGAGAATCACGCACCACACTCTCAGCGATCTCTGCCAGACGAAGTTCAGCAGTAATGAGGCAGCTCGTTGTGAACTTTCCCGCCCGATCGGCGTAAGTTACTGGATACACGAATTAAAACAGGTGAAAAAATGTTGGGATTTTTGAAGGGCGATCCAAAGAAAAAACTGCAGAAAGAGTACGAGGCAAAATTGCAAAAGGCTCTGCACGCCCAACGCAATGGCGACCTGCGCACCCATGGCACATTAATGGAGGAGGCTGAAAAAATTTACGCGGAGCTTCAGAAGCTTGGCAAGGAGTAAGTTTTTAGCTTGGCGGGTAGGTCGGCTGGCGCCAACCGACCTTCTGGCTATGCTTCGCCTAAAAACTGCCGTATTTGCCGGTTAAGGCGATCGACTTCACGTCGCATATCCTGGACTTCATCGAGGAGTTCCAGAGACATGGCGAGGCCGGGCAGGTTCATTTTCAGATCCCGCTGTAACCGTTGCGCTTTGCGCAGGCGGGCCAGCGCTTCGAGATCAAATTGCCACTGTCGCGCTTCCGGTGACTCTTCCACTGGAGCGATCACACCGTAGCTCACCAGTTTAATAACGAATTCAGCATGGCAATCTCCACGCTCGCAGATCTCCCGCAACGTAAACGTAGCAGTTGGTTCCACCAGTTCGACGCTCAGAATCCGGTCTTTGTCAGCCATCCTTCACCCCCGCTTACACGTGCAGCTTGCTGCGTGGATTGAACTCTTTCTCAGCCTCGGCCAACTGACGATACAGTTCCTCAGCTTCTTCAGAGTGCCGCTCGGGCATTACGATCTGCAGCACCGCAATCTGGTCTCCTGGATGCTTACCGGGCAGGCCCTTGCCCTTGAGTCGCAACTTGCGACCGCTGGAAGAGCCCTTGGGTACTTTCACATTCACCTTTGAACCAATAGTAGGAATCGTAACCGAGGCACCAAGGGCCGCTTCCCAGGGTGCAATGGGAACCGTCACCAGTATATCCCGGCCTTCCACTGTAAAGTGAGGATGCGGCGCGTATTCAACTTCGATAAACAGGTCACCGCTCTCGGCACCGCCCATGCCTGGCGCACCTTGCCCCTTCAGGCGGATGTGCTGCCCTTCTCTCATGCCGGACGGGATTTTCACATTCAGGGTTTTCTGGCGCGGCACTATACGGCCGTCAGTGTCGGTGTCCTGAACCGTGAATGACACCTGTTTCTCACAGCCGTGATACGCTTCTTCCAGAAATAGGGCTATCCTGGCGTGGACGTCCTCACCACGCATTCTCATGGAATGACGCTGGCCACCGAAACCGCTCCCAAAGCCGGCGTCTGCACGACGGCCACCCCCGAAGATTTCCTCGAAGAAGTCGCTGAACTGTGCCGCATCAGCTTCCGTGTAACCACCGCCTCCGAAACCGGAAGCGCTCTGCCATCCGGGAGGTGGCTGGAACGATCCGTCATTACGGGCGCCGTACTTCTTCAGCTCGTCGTATTCGGCCCGCTTTTCCGGATCTTTCAGGACCTCATAGGCCTCGCCGACGTCTTTGAACTTATCGGAGGCGTTCTCTTCCTTGCTGACATCCGGATGGTATTTCCGGGCCAGTTTGCGGTAGGCCTTCTTGATGTCCTCGGGAGAGGCAGACTCGCTCACACCGAGTACGGCGTAATAGTCTTTGAAGTCCATTCTTTCCCTCACGCCTATTCAGAGTAATGGGTGTTTTATGCCCGGCTGTTAACTCTATATTTGATGAGGATGGGAAAATTACAAGGTGGGGGCTTATCGGAATTGATTTATGTCAGTTGTTTTGCTGATATCGAACCCCCCATAGCCAGCAGGCTATGGGGGCCGAGTCTCAGGCTTACTTGACCTTAGGGTCCAGCTCACCAGAGGCATACCGCTCAAACATGCGCTCAAGGTTGACCGGCTTGATTTTGCTGGCGTTGCCGGCAGTGCCGAAGGCTTCATAACGGGCCACGCAAACTTCGGTCATCGCCTGCATGGTCGCCTTGAGGAATTTACGCGGGTCGAATTCGGCCGGGTTCTGGGCCAGGAATCGACGGGTTGCGCCAGTGCTGGCCAGGCGCAGGTCGGTGTCGATGTTGACCTTGCGAACGCCGTGCTTGATGCCCTCCACGATTTCCTCGACGGGCACGCCGTAGGTCTCCGGGATTTCGCCGCCGTATTCGTTGATGATTTTCAGCCACTCCTGGGGTACGGAGCTGGAACCGTGCATGACCAGGTGGGTATCCGGAATGCGCTTGTGGATAGCTTTGATTTGCTCAATCGCCAGGATGTCACCAGTCGGTGGGCGAGTGAACTTGTAGGCGCCGTGGCTGGTGCCGATGGCGATGGCCAGGGCGTCGACGTGGGTTTTCTTGACGAAATCCGCGGCTTCTTCCGGATCAGTCAGCATCTGGCTGTGGTCCAGGGTGCCTTCGGCACCGATACCGTCTTCTTCACCGGCTTGGCCGGTTTCCAGGGAGCCAAGGCAGCCCAGTTCACCTTCGACGGATACGCCGCAGGCGTGAGCCATTTCAACGGTGCGGCGGGTTACGTCGACGTTGTAGTCGTAGTCGGTCGGGGTTTTGCCGTCTTCACCCAGGGAGCCGTCCATCATCACTGAGCTGAAGCCCAGTTGGATGGAGCGTTGGCACACAGATGGGCTGGTGCCGTGGTCCTGGTGCATAACCACCGGAA
The DNA here is from genome assembly GCF_055524115.1 of Marinobacter sp. V34. Lineage (NCBI taxonomy): Bacteria > Pseudomonadati > Pseudomonadota > Gammaproteobacteria > Pseudomonadales > Marinobacteraceae > Marinobacter > Marinobacter sp. V34. Next base: position 17,556 of record NZ_JBUPZY010000009.1, read on the forward strand.
TATGGGGAAACTCTTCAATGGCCGCCAGAATCAGGTGACGCAGGAAGGGAGCACCAGCGTATTTCCGGGCGCCTGCAGAGGCCTGAACAATAACCGGTGAGTCGGTTTTGTCAGCCGCTTCCATGATGGCGCGCATCTGCTCGAGGTTGTTCACGTTATACGCCGGTACACCGTAACCATGCTCGGCGGCGTGGTCCAGCAGTTGCCGCATCGATATCAGGGCCATTGGGGTTGTCTCCTTGGTTTATTAAACAATGTCTTTGGCAGACTTCTCTGGTTTGGAGTCTGCTTCGGAGGGCCTGTAAGCCCCTTCCGGGACACGCTGTGAATACGTCCATGTACGCTCGACAAAAACATCCATGTTTTTGACGGTCCCGGAAGGGGCTTACAGGCCCTCCTCGCGATTCAAACTTGTGCTATTCGCCGCGCTTTTCCAGCACAGCGACAGCTGGCAGCGTTTTACCTTCCACGAATTCCAGGAAAGCACCACCACCGGTGGAAATGTACGAGATTTTGTCACTCACACCGTACTTGTCAACGGCGGCGACGGTATCACCACCACCGGCCAGGGAGAAGGCATCGCTTTCGGCGATGGCTTTCGCCAGGGACTGGGTGCCGTTGCTGAACTGGTCGAATTCGAATACGCCGACTGGGCCGTTCCAGAGAATGGTTTTGGCATTTTTCAGCAGCTCGGCAAACTGGCCGGCAGTTTCCGGACCAACGTCGAGGATCATGTCGTCGTCGCTGACGTCGGATATGTTCTTGGTGGTGGCGGTCGCGGTTTCCGCGAATTCGCTGGCAACCACAACATCCACCGGCAACGGGATTTCAACGCGGGAGGCAATTTCGCGTGCGGTGTCGATCAAGTCATGCTCGCACAGGGATTTGCCGACCGGGTGACCGGCTGCCGCGAGGAAGGTGTTGGCGATACCGCCACCGACGATGATGGAGTCGCAGACGTTTTCCAGGGCGTTGAGTACGTCCAGCTTGGTGGACACCTTGGAGCCGCCAACAATGGCAACCACGGGCTTGGCCGGGTTATCCAGGGCCTTACCAAGAGCTTCCAGTTCTGCCGCCAGCAGCGGGCCTGCGCAGGCTTCCGGGGCGAAGCGCGCGACGCCATGGGTAGAGGCCTGGGCGCGGTGGGCGGTGCCGAAGGCGTCCATCACGTAGACGTCGCACAGGGCGGCGTACTTCTTGGAGAGCTCTTCGTCGTCTTTCTTCTCTCCTTTATTGAAGCGGACGTTTTCAAACAGAACAACTTCGCCATCGGCCACGTCAACGCCTTCCAGGTAGTCGGTGATCAGGCGGACGTCCTGGCCCAGCACCTTGCTGAGGTGGTCAGCCACCGGCTTCATGGAGGAGGCTTCGTCATAGACACCTTCTTCCGGGCGGCCGAGGTGGGACATCAGCATGACCTTTGCGCCTGCGTCCTTTGCGGCCTTGATGGTCGGCAGCGAGGCACGGATGCGGGCGTCACTGGAGACTTCGCCGTTCTTTACCGGTACGTTGAGGTCTTCACGAATCAGTACCCGCTTACCGGCGAGATCCAGATCGGTCATTCTCTTGATAGTCATCGTTGTTCATCCCCTGATCAAAAAATGTGTCAGTGGCTGGAGAGCCAGTGTTTACTAACGTCCAGCATCCGATTTGCGAACCCCCACTCGTTATCGAACCAGCACAGCACCTTCACCATGGTGCCGCCGGTTACGCGCGTCTGGCCTCCGTCCACGATGCCGGAGTGGGCGTCGTGATTGAAATCGGAGCTGGCCAGAAGCTCATCGGTGTAGCCCAGAATGTGTTTCAGCGGGCCGTGGGCGGCGTTTTTTAATAGGTTGTTCACCGCCTCCACCGAGGTGTTTTCACGAACATTCACCACCATGTCGATAGCCGAGACATTCATGGTGGGCACGCGCATGGCCACAGAGCTGAACTTGCCTTCCATGTTGGGAAGCAGGCGTTCAATCCCCTTTGCCAATCCGGTGTCCACAGGCACGATGTTATGCAGAGCGCTGCGGGTGCGGCGCAGGTCCTGATGGTGGTAGGCATCGATCACCGGCTGGTCATTCATCGCGGCGTGGATCGTGGTGGTGCTGCCCTGCTCCACGCCCAGGGCGTCGTCGAGTACCTGTATAACAGGCACCAGACAGTTAGTGGTGCAGGATGCCGCCGCCACAATACTGTCCTCTGCGGTCAGCTGATCGTGGTTGATGCCGTAAACCACGGTGCGATCCACATCGGACTCAGCTGGCTGCGAAAACAGCAAGCGCTCAGCACCCGCCTTCAGGTGTTGCTCGGCCGTCGCACGGTCGGTGAAAGCACCGGAGCACTCCAGCACCAGATCAATGCCCAGATCGTCCCAGGGCAGTTCCGACGCTTCGGCGCAACGAACGACACGAATACGGTCACCATTCACCAGCAGGGAATCGCCCTCAACGGTTATCTCACCCTGAAACCGACCATGGGTGGAGTCGTAGCGGGTGAGATGGGCAATGGTATCGATATCCGCCAGTTCGTTGATCGCGACCACCTGAAGGTGATCGCGAAAACGATTTTCGTAAAGTGCACGCAAGACGCACTGGCCGATACGGCCGTATCCATTAATAGCGATGCGATACGGTGCAGCGGTACTCATCAGGCTTCCAGCAGCTCCCCGGCCACAGCGACGATATTGTCTACCGTAAAGCCGAATTCCTTGAATAGCTCACCGGCAGGCGCAGACTCACCGAAGGTGCTCATGCCCACCACGCGGCCGTCCAGGCCAACGTACTTGTACCAGTAGTCCTCAATGGCAGCCTCAACAGCGACGCGGTTGGTGACTTCAAGCGGCAAGACAGCCTGCTTATAGGCAGCGCTTTGGGCATCGAAGGTGTCGGTGGACGGCATGGACACCACACGGACGTTATTGCCCTTCTGGCGCAGCGCTTCGGCTGCGTCCTGAGCCAGTCCCACTTCACCACCAGTGGCGATGAGGATCAGGTCCGGCGTGCCTTCGCTGTCTGACAGGATGTAACCACCCTTGGCGATGTTGGCCAGTTGCTCGGCATCACGCTGCTGGTGCGGCAGTCCCTGACGGGAGAAGACCAGCGCAGTCGGGCCATCGACACGCTCCAGGGCAGCTTTCCAGGCGACCGCTGACTCAACGGCATCCGCCGGACGCCAGGTGCTCATATTAGGCGTGGTGCGCAGGCTCGCCAACTGCTCGATGGGCTGATGCGTAGGACCATCTTCGCCCAGACCAATGGAGTCGTGGGTGAACACATAGATGGAGCGCTGTTTCATCAACGCGGCCATGCGCACGGCGTTACGGCAGTACTCCATAAAGATCAGGAAGGTAGCGCCGTAAGGTACGAAGCCGCCATGCAGGGCGACGCCGTTCATGATGGCTGCCATGCCGAATTCGCGAACACCGTAGTAAACGTAGTTGCCGCTGGCGTCTTCTTTGGTCAGTGGCTTACTGCCATTCCAGATGGTGAGGTTGGAGCCCGCCAGGTCGGCAGAGCCACCCAGCAGTTCCGGCAGCATCGGGCCATAGGCGTTCAGGGTGTTCTGGGACGCCTTGCGGCTGGCAACAGTTTCGCCTTTGTCCTGGCACTCCTGAATATACGCCTGGGCCTTCTCGGAGAAGTCCGCCGGCAGTTCTCCGGCCATACGACGCTTGAACTCAGCGGCCAGTTCCGGTTCCGCCTTTTCGTAGGCGGCAAATGCCTGCTCCCACTCGGTCTGTGCGGCAGCGCCTTTTTCACGGGCATTCCAGGCACCGTATACTTCCGACGGGATCTCGAAAGCACCGTGGTTCCAACCCAGCTTCTCGCGGGTCAGTGCAATTTCGTCCTCACCCAGCGCAGCGCCGTGACAGGCTTCGGTGCCCTGCTTGTTGGGGGAACCAAAACCAATAATGGTCTTGCAGCAAATCAGCGTGGGCTGTGTTGTGTTGGCCCGTCCAGCTTCAATCGCAGCGCGAACGGCCTCCGGATTATGGCCGTCAACCGCCGGAATCACCTGCCAGCCGTAAGACTCGAAGCGCTTGGGCGTGTCGTCGGTGAACCAGCCGTCCACTTCACCGTCGATGGAAATGCCATTGTCGTCGTAGAACATGATCAGCTTACCGAGGCCAAGTGTACCGGCCAGGGAAGACACCTCGTGGGAAATGCCTTCCATCAGGCAGCCATCGCCCAGGAAGGCATAGGTGTAGTGATCAACAACGTTGTGGCCGGGGCGATTGAACTGTTCCGCGAGAGCCTTCTCAGCCAGTGCAAAACCGACCGCATTCGCGACACCCTGCCCGAGCGGCCCGGTGGTGGTTTCAACGCCCGGCGTGTAGCCGTACTCCGGGTGACCCGGAGTTTTGGAGTGAAGCTGGCGGAAGTTCTTGATGTCGTCGATGGAAACGTCATAGCCGCTCAGGTGCAGCAGGGAATACTGCAGCATGGAGCCATGGCCGTTGGACAGCACAAACCGGTCACGGTTAGCCCACTGGGGGTTGGCCGGGTTGTGGCTGAGGAAATCATTCCAGAGGACCTCGGCGATGTCCGCCATACCCATGGGTGCGCCCGGGTGGCCGGATTTGGCTTTCTGAACCGCATCCATGCTCAGCGCGCGAATGGCGTTGGCGAGATCTGTGCGAGACGGCATTGACGTTTTCTCCAGTTTTGGTCGGCAAAAGGCGATCGGTTAAAAAGAAGGCGCGTATTTTCGCCGATTAGTGACCACCGGGGCAAATCGGCGACGCTCTTTTTAAGGATGTTTTACGGATGTTTCCAACGCCGGAATTATCGCTCTGAAATTTTGGCTGACTTTTCAAACAGATCTGAGCCTATATCAATTTATTTTGATATAGATATTGATTACCCGGAAAGACATGCCTACACTTCTTTCTCATGACATCCATGACCACACCTGCAACTGACCTGTCCTCCGTGGACGCACTGGCACCGATCTTCAAAGCGAGCGGCGACCCGTTGCGTCTGGAGATCCTTCGCGTGTTGCGCCGGGACACCTTTGGCGTACTGGAGCTGAGCCAACTCTTCGAAATGCGCCAGTCGGGCATGAGCCATCATCTGAAGGTCATGCATAAGGCCGGGCTGCTGGAGCCCCAACGAGAGGGGAATGCCATTTTCTACCGGCGCCCTCTGAATCTCGAAAGTGACAAGCTGACGGACCAGGCCATACGCCAGGTATTCCAGAGCGTGGACCGTATTCCGCTGCCAGAGCACCTGCAGGAGAAAATCAAAGCCATCCGCAATCAGCGCGCGGACCAGTCCCAGGCCTTCTTCTCCCGTTACGCCGAGAAATTTCGGGAGCAACAAGAACTCATCGCCGCGTTCGACCTTTACGCCGAACCGGTGGCAAACCTGATTCGTAATCGTTCCGAGCGCCATGACTGGAAAACAGCCCTGGAAATCGGCCCCGGCGAGGGCGCATTCCTGCCGGTGCTCTCGAAAATCTGTAAGCACGTGGTGGCACTGGACAACTCCCGCGACATGTTGGCCAAGGCCACCCGTACCTGCATCGAAGAACGTCTGAACAATGTCGATCTGATTGAAGGTGTCACCGACAACCTTTTGGCTCGTGGTGACGATTTTGATCTGGTTGTGGCCAACATGGTTCTGCACCACGTACCCAGCCCTGCGGACATTTTTCTGGATGCCTCCGCGCTGATGAACACTGGCGGATGCCTGTTCATCAGCGACCTGTGCAGCCATGACCAGGACTGGGCCAAGGAAGCCTGCGGTGATCTCTGGCTGGGGTTCGAGCCGGAAGAGCTTACCAGCTGGGCCACTGACGCCGGTCTGGTCGCTGGCGAGTCACTGTTCATCGGGCTGAGGAACGGTTTTCAGGTGCAGGTGAGAGAGTTCTGGAAAACCGCAGAGTCCACATAGGACAGAAACCAAAACTGTATCAACTTTTTTTGATATAGAATTATGCAGACTCTGAAAACTGATTTACGATACCTACATCCAAATAGCCGGCACCAAGCCAAAATCTACGACCGGCGCGAATTAGCAACGCTCACAGAGGAGCAACCCTATGTCTGACTACAGCGTCTTTACTTCCGAATCGGTCTCAGAAGGCCACCCTGACAAATTGGCAGACCAGATTTCCGATGCCGTCCTCGATGCCATCCTGGTTGACGATCCCCACGCACGGGTTGCCTGTGAAACTATGGTAAAAACCGGGGTGGCTATCGTCGGTGGTGAAATCACTACCAGCGCCTGGGTGGATCTGGAGGACCTGGTACGCGGCGTAATCAAAGACATCGGCTACACCTCCTCTACCGTGGGTTACGACGGTGACACCTGCGGCATCATCAACATCATTGGCAAGCAGTCCGTGGACATCGCCCAGGGCGTTGACCGCAAAAAACCGGAAGACCAGGGTGCCGGCGACCAGGGCCTGATGTTCGGTTACGCCAGCAACGAAACCGACGTGCTGATGCCAGCCCCGATCACCTTCTCGCACCGCCTGGTGCAGCGCCAGGCCGAAGCCCGAAAAAGCGGCCTGCTGCCATGGCTGCGCCCCGATGCGAAAAGCCAGGTCACCTGCCGCTATGAAAACGGCAAGGTCACCGGGATCGACGCCATTGTTCTGTCCACCCAGCACGACGAAGATGTTTCCCAGGCTGACCTGAAAGAAGCCGTTATGGAACTGATCGTCAAACACGCTCTGCCAACCGAGTTGTTGCATAAAGACACCCAGTTCCACATCAACCCGACCGGCAAATTCGTGATCGGCGGCCCGGTTGGCGACTGTGGCCTGACTGGCCGCAAGATCATCGTCGATACCTACGGCGGCATGGCACGCCACGGCGGCGGTGCTTTCTCCGGCAAAGACCCCTCCAAGGTGGACCGTTCTGCGGCTTATGCGGGCCGTTATGTGGCCAAGAACATTGTGGCTGCCGGCCTGGCGGAGAAGTGTGAGATCCAGGTGTCCTACGCCATCGGTGTGGCGCAACCAACATCAATCTCTCTGAACACGTTCGGCACTGGCAAGATCAGCGACGACAAGATCATCAAGCTGGTCCGCGAGCACTTCGACCTGCGCCCTTACGCGATCACCAACATGCTGGACCTGCTGCACCCGATGTATCGGGCCACCGCGGCCTACGGCCACTTCGGTCGCGAGCCGGTTGAGATGACGGTGGGCGGCAAGACGTTTACCGCCTTCCCTTGGGAAAAGACTGATCGGGCGGCACTTTTGAAAGACGCCGCTGGTATCTGATTTGAAGATTGGTCGTATACAGACGGCCATCACCACTATTTTAATGACGGGAGAACACCATGAGCACTCCGGCAGAAAAACTGAATCAATCCGATGACTACAAAGTTCGCGATATCTCACTCGCGGGCTGGGGCCGTAAGGAAATCAACATCGCCGAAGGCGAAATGCCCGCCCTGATGGCCCTGCGTGAAAAGTACAAAACCGAGCAGCCTTTGAAAGGCGCCAACATCATGGGCTGCATCCACATGACCATCCAGACCGCCGTGCTGATTGAAACGCTGGTTGAGTTGGGCGCCACGGTACGCTGGTCATCGTGCAACATCTTCTCCACTCAGGATCAGGCCGCCGCCGCTATTGCCGAGAGCGGCGTCCCCGTTTTTGCCTGGAAAGGTGAGACCGACGAAGAATATGACTGGTGCCTGGAACGCACCGTTGGTGCCGACGTTGAAGGCTGGGAACCCAATATGATCCTGGACGACGGCGGCGATCTGACGGCCCTGCTGCACGAGAAGTACCCGGAAATCCTGGCCAACTGCCACGGCGTGACCGAGGAAACCACCACCGGCGTACATCGCCTGCAGGAAATGCTGCGGGACGGCAAGCTGAAGGTGCCGGCCATCAACGTGAACGATGCCGTAACCAAGTCAAAGAACGACAACAAGTACGGTTGTCGCCACAGCCTGAACGATGCCATCAAGCGCGCCACCGACCATCTGCTGTCTGGCAAGAAAGCCCTGGTCATCGGCTACGGCGATGTGGGTAAAGGCTCGGCCGCCTCCCTGCGCCAGGAAGGCATGATCGTGAAGGTCACTGAAGCCGACCCGATTTGCGCCATGCAGGCCTGCATGGATGGGTTCGAGGTGGTGTCGCCGTACCTCGATGGCGTCAACACCGGCACCGAAGCGGGCGTGGACAAAGCGTTGCTTAAGAACACCGACCTGCTGGTCACCACCACCGGCAACATGAACGTGTGTGATGCCAACATGCTCAAGGCAGTCAAGAGTGGCGCAGTCGTTTGCAACATCGGCCACTTCGACAATGAAATCGACACGGCCTACATGCGCAAGAACTGGGAGTGGGACGAGGTCAAACCGCAGGTGCATGTGGTGTATCGCGACAAGGCGGTCAACGACCACCTGATCCTGCTGTCCGAAGGCCGCCTGGTAAACCTGGGCAACGCCACCGGTCACCCGTCGCGGATCATGGACGGTTCCTTCGCCAACCAGGTGCTGGCACAAATGTATCTGTTTGAGCGCAAGTTTGCCGACCTTCCGGAAGAGGCCCGCGAAAAAGGCATCTACGTTCAGGTTCTGCCGAAACACCTGGACGAGGAAGTGGCCAGAGCTATGGTGGAAGGTTTTGGTGGCGTGATCACCAAAATGACCCCCGAGCAGGCGAAGTATATTGGTGTACCGGTCGAAGGCCCGTACAAGCCGGAAAGTTACAAGTACTGATCAGGTAGCAGCATGGAAACCCAGAAACAGTTCAAACGCCGCTTCAGCTTCGAGTTTTTCCCACCCAAGACCGACAAGGGCTGGGACAAGCTGCAGGGGGTTCGCAACACGCTGGCCGAGGTTGATCCGGATTTCTTCTCGGTCACCTTCGGCGCTGGCGGCTCCACCCGGGACCGCACCGTGCAGACGGTGCTGGATCTCCACAAACGGGGCGTGTCCACCGCTCCGCACCTGTCCTGCGTGGGCGCCACTCGCGACAGCATTGCGGAACTGCTGGATGTCTACCGCGATAACGGTATCAACCGCATCGTCGCCCTGCGGGGCGACATGCCGTCAGGCATGGGCGCCGCCGGTGAACTGCGTTACGCCAATGAGCTTGTTAGCTTCATCCGCGAGTACAGCGGCGATACGTTCAATATTGAAGTAGCGGCCTACCCGGAGTTCCATCCCCAGGCCCGCACCGCAGAAGACGACCTGAAGAACTTCGCCCGCAAGGTCGAAGCCGGCGCTAACAGCGCCATCACCCAGTACTTCTTCAACGCAGACAGCTACTTCTACTTCATCGACCGGCTGGAAAAGATGGGCGTCACCATTCCGGCGGTGCCGGGCATTATGCCCATCGTCAATTTCTCCAACCTGACCCGCTTCTCGGATATGTGCGGCGCGGAAATCCCCCGCTGGATTCGCAAGCAGCTTGAGGCCTACGGCGACGACAGCGACAGCATCCGCAAGTTCGGTGAAGAGGTGGTAACAGAGATGTGTGCAAAACTGCTCTCCCAGGGGGCTCCCGGGTTGCACTTCTACACGCTTAACCAGGCGGAGCCGAGCCTGAGCATCTGGAAGAATCTGGGCATTGGCGAGCGGGAGAAAATCGCGTTTTAGGTTTTCGCCTCTCCCCACCGCTCTCTCCACTCAGCCCTTCAGTGGAGAGAGCTCCCCTCCCCCTCCAACCATTTGATTTCCTGCATTTCTCCGCCTGATGGTCTAAAGTGTAGTGGTTGCAGTTTCATAAACCGCCCCCGGAAAGAACCGGCTTGATCAGCCTGCATTTCCGGAGCACTCCACCATGTGCGCGGGCAACAAAAGTAAAACAGGAGATTGTATGAGCACCAAATGGCTTAAAACGGTTGGCGCAACACTGGCACTTACCGTTGCCGCAGGTACCACCAGCGCAGAGACCCTGCGCGTCGTCACCGACCCCAGCTTCGTGCCGTTCGAAATGATGGACCAGGAAACCGGCGAGATGATCGGCTTCGACATGGAAATCATTCGCGAAGTGGCGGACCGTGCCGGCTTTGAGATCGACCTGAACACCATGGACTTCAACGGCATCATCCCTGCCCTGCAGACGGGCAACGTGGACATTGCCATCGCCGGGATTACCATCACCGAAGAGCGTGAGGAAATTGTTGACTTCTCCGACCCGTATTACGATTCCGGCCTGAGAATCATGGTCGGCCAGAGCAACGACAAGGTGGATGAGATTTCAGATCTGGAAGGCGTAAAGATCGGCACCAAAATTGGCAGTACCAGCTACGACTACCTGATGAAAACGCTGGACGAGAATGACGGTGTTACCCCGTACCCAGGCAGCTCCGATATGTACATGGCCCTGATGTCAGGCGCCGTTGACGCCGTTTTCTACGACGCGCCCAACGTTGGCTACTTCGCCAGCACCCGCGGTAAAGGCAAGGTCAAAACCGTTGGCAAACTTTACGAAGGCCAGCAATATGGCATCGCGTTGAAGAACGGCAGCGAGTGGGTGGATGACGTCAACGAAGCCTTGGCATCGATCAAGGAAGACGGCACCTACAAGAAAATCTACGAGAAGTGGTTCGGCCCGATGCCGGAAGACATGTAAAACTGAAAACCACAGCCGGGGGGCACAACACCCCGGCTGGTAACTCCCCATCCAACGGAGACATCCACTGTGGAATTCCAGTTTCAGTTCGACTGGCAGGCAGCCATCAACGCCATTCCATACCTGCTCAAAGGTATCCCCTATACCTTGCTGATTTCCTTTGGCGGCCTCGCCATCGGTTTTTTGCTGGGTATCATCTTTGGTCTGTTGAGCATCAACAAGAAGTGGTTTTTACGCTGGCCAGCCACGGCCTATATCGAAATTTTTCGCGGCACCCCGATTCTCGTGCAGGTGCTGTTCATCTTCTACGGTCTGCCCGACCTGGTGGGCGGCCCCATTGACCCGCTGACCGCTGGCATCGCAGCCATTGCCCTGAACTCCGGTGCTTATATTTCCGAAGTGGTCCGCGGCGGCGTACAGTCCATCGACAAGGGTCAGACAGAAGCCGGCCTGTCTCTCGGCTTGTCCCGATCCCAGACCTTCTGGTCGGTTGTCTGGCCACAGGCCTTCCGCCGCATGATTCCGCCGCTGGGCAATCAGGCGATTGTGAGCATCAAGGACACCTCTCTGTTCTCGGTGATCGGTGTAGGTGAGCTGGTTCGTCAGGGCCAGGTGTATATCGCCAATACCTTTACGGCCTTCGAGGTCTACTTCGTGGTGGCGATCATGTACCTCGCGATTACCCTCTCCCTCTCACTCGTGCTCCGCCTTGTAGAGCGGCGCGGACTGGCTTCTGTCTGAAGGATAGGTACCCATGACACAGATCGTGCAAATGCAGGGCATGAACAAGTACTTCGGTACCCTGCATGTCCTCAAGGAAATTGACCTGACCGTTGAAGCCGGTGAAGTGGTGGTGGTTATCGGAGCCAGTGGCTCCGGCAAATCCACCCTCATACGCTGCGTCAACGGCCTGGAAGAATTCGAGTCCGGCAAACTGGTGGTGGACGGCAATGAACTGGCGCCCAAGAGCGGCAACCCGAAATCACTGGCCGAGATCCGAAAAGAAGTCGGCATGGTGTTCCAGCAGTTCAACCTGTTCCCACACCTGACCGTTAAGAAGAACATCATGCTAGCACCCCGCAAGGTTAAGGACGCCCCCGAAACCGTCGCCAACGCCACAGCAGAGCGCCTGTTGAACCGCGTAGGCATCGGTAGCCAGGCCGACAAATTCCCCAGCCAACTCTCCGGCGGCCAACAGCAGCGCGTGGCCATCGCACGCGCCCTGGCCATGGAACCGCGGCTGATGCTGTTCGACGAACCTACGTCTGCGCTGGACCCGGAGATGATCGGCGAAGTGCTGGACGTGATGCGGGAGCTGGCCAAGGAAGGAATGACGATGATGGTGGTCACCCACGAAATGGGCTTCGCCCGGGAAGTGGCCGACCGCGTGATCTACATCCACGAAGGCCAGATTGTCGAGGAAGGCAAACCGGCGGATGTGTTCGACAACCCGCAGAATGAACGCACCCAGGCGTTCCTGAGCCGGGTATTGGCGCACTGAGGCCTCACCTAGCCCCCGAAACCGGGGGCTTCAATCCCTTACACCTATTAATCCCATTCGCCATACCAGTAGCAACCTACCCATAACCTCTCCTGAACTCCCTCAAATAACCCTCTAAAAAAATTACACTTTTTAACAATTCAAAGTGCAACTTTTCTAGGTTTATTAACGTTTATTAAGTCTAATGTTTGGCGTTCGTAAAATGATCAACGGAGCTGTGAGCGAGGATCGTTTTCTACTGTCGGTAGGCCTTCGCTGAAGTGCTTTATACAAAAAAATTGGGGGGAATTCCCATGTTATCAAACCAGGGACGCCGCTTTCCGGCGATCATTTTCAGGCTTCTGCTTTGCTTGCTCGCTTTCCAGGTGAGCGCCCAGGCGATTGCCGGTGAAACCTATTTCACCGATACTGACAATGAGGACAATGCAGGCTCGGGCTCTGCCGATGGCGACATGGATGTTCGTCTGAGAAACACCAGTGGCATTTACCCCATCGAATTCAATATTGATGTCACGGGCGCGCTGCCAAGCACAAGCGCTATCCTGACTATCAACGCCAACGATGTCGATGAAGAGGCGGGAGAAATCGACACCGTTTTCCTGAATGGCGTAGAACTCGGGATGCTGTCCGGCGAGAACGATGTCGACAACACCACGCGATTCTCAATTGACCCGAGTCTTATCCAGTCCGGCAACAACCTAGTTAGAATCGAAATCAGTGATGGGTGGGCGCTTACCGTCTACTGGGGCCAATTGCTGATCGACGGTGGTTCGGAAGAAGATGCCGACACCACCGCGTTCAGTATCAGCAATTACGGCATTGCAGGCTCCACAGTCACCATGGACGTTGATGCTGAGATCGACATCAACACCACCGGCAACTACCGCGTGGAGCTGAACGTTATTGGTCCGGACGGCAACAACATTGGTGTTCTGTCCGAAGACTTTTCCGCAACGGCCGGCGAGACCCTGACCAAATCCTACAGCCCGGAATATCAGATCGACGAGCAAAGTGGCACCTACACCATCGAAGCGCTGCTGTTCTATGACGATGGGGGCTTCCCCGTTCAGCAGGACTTCAATTCTGTCAGTTTTACGCACGTACAGAACCAGGGCCCCGTTCTACCCGGCACTGCCGACGACTCAACCCTCTCCGCCAATCCTGTTTCCATTGTCGCGGACGGAGTAACCACGTCCACAGTCACACTCCAGGCCAGGGACGTTGCAGGGAACAACACGTCGTTCAGCGGTCAGACCGTCACCTTCTCAACCACCCTCGGTACTCTTGGCGCCGTTACCGACAATGGTGACGGTACCTACTCGGCCACCCTGACATCCGGCACAACCGCCGGCGATGCAACGGTCACCGGCACCATTGACGGTGAAACCGTCGTTGACAACGCCACCGTGACCTTCACGCCAGGCCCGGCATCGGCGGCCAACACCACGCTGACGGCTGCGCCACTGTCAATTACCGCCGATGGTGTAACGACTTCTACCGTGACCGTCCAGGCAGTCGATGCCAATGGCAACGCCCTCACCTCTGGTGGCGATACCGTGGTGCTGTCGACAACGGCAGGCTCTTTGGGCAATGTAACCGATAACGGCGACGGCACTTATTCTGCGACGCTAACATCGTCAACAACCGCCGAAACCGCAACGATTACCGGCACACTGAATGGCACCGACATAACCGACAACGCCAGCGTGGAATTTGTGCCAGGTGACGCCTCGGCAGCAACCTCCACCATCACCGCTACACCGTCCTCCATTACCGCAGACGGTGCTTCCAACACCACCATTACCGTGCAAGCCAAAGACGCCAACGGTAACAACCTGACTACCGGTGGTGACACGATTGCTCTGAGTTCGAACGCCGGCACATTGTCTAACTTTGCCGACAATGGCGATGGCACGTACACGGCACTGCTGACCTCTTCAACTGCCAAAGGTACGGCAACGGTCAGTGGCACACTGAACGCGGCTTCGATCACCGATAGCGCCAGTGTCACCTTTGTTGCGGGGCCAGCCACAGCCGCCAACACGACCATTACGGCCTCGCCATCACCCATTACGGCGGACGGCACCACAACCTCTACTGTGACGGTTCAGGCTGTTGACGCGAACGGGAACAGCCTTGACTCAGGTGGAAATGCGGTTGTCCTCACCACCTCTTCAGGCAGTCTTGGCCTGGTAACCGACAACGGCGACGGTACCTACACGGCAACATTGACCTCGTCTACCGAGGCCGGAACGGCGCTGGTGAGTGGTACTCTCGATGCCTCGCAGATCAGTGATACGGCCAGCGTGGAGTTTGTACCCGGTGATGCCAATGGCAGCCAGAGCACGATCACTGTTTCTTTGCCAACACTGGTCGCGGACAGCAACACCCAGAGTGCTTTAACGGTTCAGGCCGTCGATGAAAACGGCAATACCCTGACCACTGGCGGTGACACCGTTACCCTGAGCGCGACGCTTGGCACCGTTGGCAACGTGACCGATAACGGCGACGGCAGCTACAGCGCGACGTTTACCTCCGGCAACACCACCGGCAGCTCCAACATCACCGGCACGATCAACGGCGTAGCGATCGGCAACACCGGCATGATCACTCTGGTTGAACGGCCGACAGTAGATAGCCTGCTGACCAATGACAGCACGCCCGAACTGACAGGTACTGCCATGGTCTTTTCCGGTGCGTCACTGACTGTGAACGTTAACGCCAGAACCTACACCGAAGGCGATGGCAATCTTGCTCTGACTGGCAACAACTGGACACTTGTCATTCCAGGTAACGCTGCGCTGAGTGACGGGCAGTACGAGGTGGTGACAACCGTTACCGACTCCGCTGGCCAGCAAAGCTCAGACATAAGCACCGACGAATTGACCGTCGACGTTACGTTACCAACCATATCGCTGGCCAACTCCGAAGGCCCGGACAGCACCACAACACCTGCCTACACGGTAGCTGGCAGCTGTAGCGCCGTGGATGACACCCTTGACCTAGATATCAGTGATGCCAGCACAACCCTTTCCCGAGCAGGCATTGCCTGTGCCGATGACGGCAATGGTGGGGGCTCTTTCTCAGTGGTCTTTGATACAACCGAACTCGACGATGGCCCGATTTCCATTAGTGCGGTCATTCGTGACACGGCAACCAATCAGGCCACTGACCAGGTGAACCTTGTAAAAGACGTCTGCTCACCGGACAACACCGTCTCTCGCTGTGACGAAGACGAAGACGGAGTACCGGATGGCTTTGAAATCGCGGCCGGTACAGATCCCTCGATCGTCGACTCCGACGGCGACGGCATTCCGGATGCGGAAGAGTTCGGTGGTGATCTGTCGAACCCCCGTGACAGTGATGGCGACGGCGTTATCGATGCGCTTGATACCGACAGCGACAACGACGGTATTTCCGACGCCGAAGAACTGGGTGGAGACGCCGACAACCCGCGTGACACAGACGGCGACGGCCAGCCGGACTATCGCGACACCGACAGCGACAACGACCGGGTGCCCGATGTGGTGGAAACCCTCAACGGTCTGACCGATGCCGATGGTGACCTGATCCCGGATTACCTGGATACCGACAGCGACAACGACGGTATTCCCGATGCCCTGGAGAACGGCCTCTCAACCGGTAATGACAGCGATGGCGACGGCATTGACGATGCCTTCGACGTCAACGCCACCGGCGGCACCGACAGCAACAACGACGGTATTGATGATGACATCGTTGCCCTGCTCGACACCGATCTCGACGGCACTGTCGACATGCTCGACATCGACAGTGACAACGACGGCATTCCCGATAGTGTCGAAGCCGACCTGCTGCCGCTGCTCGACAGCGATGGTGACGGCATCCACGATCGCTTTGATGTCACCAACACAGGTGGTACGGACAGCAACAACGATGGCATTGATGATGCCATGACCACCCTGGTGAACACCGATAGCGACCTCGTGCCTGACTATCGTGACCTCGACAGCGACAACGACGGCCTGACCGACGTTCGCGAAGCCGGAGGCACAGACAGCGCACCGGAAGATGGCCTGATCGACGATCCGGCCAACAACCAGGGCACCCTGTTTAGTCCTGCGGACGACGACGCTGACGCGCTGCCGAACTACCGTGACATCGAGAGCTCGAACCCTGCCAACGACGGCAGCGGTCCCTTCGATGTCAGCAATCGCGATGACGCCGCCACCGTCGATGCCGACAATGATGGCCTTGTCGATGACGCGGCCGACCAGGATGGCGATGGCATAGTCGATGCCGTTGACCAGAACGCATCCGGTTTCGGAGCCCAGGTACTGCCGACGGTAGAAACCCTGCTCACCAATGACAGCACGCCGACACTGAACGGAACCCTGCAGAGCTTCACTGGCTCTCAGTTTGACGTGACTGTTAACGGGCAAACCTATGTGGACAGCAACCCAGCCCTTGTGATTGATGGCAATACCTGGACATTGACCATACCTGCAGGCGCTGCGTTGGCAGACGGTCAGTACGACGTCACTGCCACCATCCGTGACGCCCAGGATCAGGCCGCCAGCGACACCACGTCAGGTGAGCTCATTGTCGATCTACAGGCGCCTACGGTCACACTTGACGCACTGGCAAATGCAGACGGTAACAACACCACGGCTTACACCCTGTCAGGGCAGTGCACGGAGATCGCCGACATGATCGGGATTCTGATCAGTGATCGGGACGGTCGTTCGGTTTCAGACAGCACGCTCCAATGTCAGGATGACGGCAACGGCAATGGTCGCTTCAGCAGCACCCTGGACCTGTCAAACCTGCAGGATGGATCTCTGGACGTACAGGTCATTGCGATGGATCTGGCGGGCAACGAAACTGAGACCGATGGCAGTTTCACCAAGAACGCCTGTCAGCCGGATGCCAATAGCTCACTGTGTGACGTGGATCGTGACGGTGTGCCGGACGGCTATGAGGCCGACAACGGGCTGTCCACAACATCCGATGACTCCGACGGCGACGGCATTCCGGATGCGGAAGAGTTCGGTGGTGATCTGTCGAACCCCCGTGACAGTGATGGCGACGGCGTTATCGATGCGCTTGATACCGACAGCGACAACGACGGTATTTCCGACGCCGAGGAACTGGGTGGAGACGCCGACAACCCGCGTGACACAGACGGCGACGGCCAGCCGGACTATCGCGACACCGACAGCGACAACGACCGGGTGCCCGATGTGGTGGAAACCCTCAATGGCCTGAACGATGCCGATGGTGACCTGATCCCGGATTACCGGGATACCGACAGCGACAACGACGGTATTCCCGATGCCCTGGAGAACGGCCTCTCAACCGGCGATGACAGCGATGGCGACGGCATTGACGATGCCTTCGACGTCAACGCCACCGGCGGCACCGACAGCAACAACGACGGTATTGATGATGACATCGTTGCCCTGCTCGACACCGATCTCGACGGCACTGTCGACATGCTCGACATCGACAGTGACAACGACGGCATTCCCGATAGTGTCGAAACCGACCTGCTGCCGCTGCTCGACAGCGATGGCGACGGCATTCATGATCGCTTTGATGTCACCAACACAGGTGGTACGGACAGCAACAATGATGGCATTGATGATGCCCTGACCACCCTGGTGAACACCGATAGCGACCTCGTGCCTGACTATCGTGACCTCGACAGCGACAACGACGGCCTGACCGACGTTCGCGAAGCCGGAGGCGCAGACAGCGCGCCGGAAGATGGCCTGATCGACGATCCGGCCAACAACCAGGGCACCCTGTTTAGTCCTGCGGACGACGACGCTGACGCGGTGCCGAACTACCGTGACATCGAGAGCTCGAACCCTGCCAACGACGGCAGCGGTCCCTTCGATGTCAGTAATCGCGATGACGCCGCCACCGTCGATGCTGACAATGATGGACTGATCGACGATACGGCCGACCGGGATGGTGACGGCATCGTCGATGCCGTTGACGAAAGTGACTTCGGATTCGGTTCTCTGGAAGACTACGATCTGGATGGCATCAACAACCGCGCTGACCTGGACGACGACAACGACGGCATTCCTGACGTCGCGGAAGGTAGCGGTCTCGTCGATACCGACGGCGACAACCTGCCAGACAGTCTTGATCCGGACAGCGATAACGACGGCATCAGCGATGTACTTGAAGCCAATCGGGGGCGGCTGGACGCAGACTCAGACACCTACGTCGACCAGTTCCTCGACGCCGATCTTAATGGTCTCGATGATCGTATAGCGGCGAATTCCCTGCCCATCGATTCAGATTCCGATGGCACTGCGGACTTCCGGGATCTCGATTCGGACAACGACGGCATTGTTGACCTGGTGGAAGCGGCTGACAAGGGCGTCGATATCCGTCAGGTCGACAGCAACGGCGATGGCATGGTGGATCTACTGGGAATCAACGGCAACACTTCCCGCCGCTGGTCCCCCACTGATTTTGACGGGGACGGGCGTGAAGACTATCGTGACATTGATTCCGATGGAGATGGCTACAACGATGATCTTGAAGGACGCGACTTCGATGGTGACGGGCAGATTGACCGCCTTGACAATGGCGGCGAACTGGAAACAGCCGTCAGGGGAGCCGGGGGTGTCGGTATCTGGATGTTGATCGCACTGTTGGCGCTCGTACTGGTACGCCGCGCTGGATACAAACACGCACGTCCGCTGCTGGTAGCAGCAGTGGCCCTCGGTCTGCCTGGACTTTCCCAGGCAGACGCAGGTCTGTGCGGATACCAGCTGTCTGCAAACCATGAAATCGTTATGGATGACGATGGTGAGGACGACGTGCAGTTCTCGGGTTGTTTTTATGGCAACCTAGGGCTGGGGGTTACCCATATAGACCCGGAAGGCGAAAGCAACGGCTGGCGCACCAACGACGACTCTGATTGGGGTTGGAAGGTTGCTGTTGGTCATCACTTTGCGCCCCACTGGTTCTGGGAGCTAGCATACAGCGATCTTGGTGAGGCCGGTCTTGGCAACCGAAACCCTGCCCTGGAGCAAGTGACTCCTGACGCCCATATCGACTATCAGGTTCCGTCGCTCATGGCAGGTTACTGGATTCGGGAGCCCGGCCACCGCTTCAACGCCTTCGTTAAGGCGGGTGCGTCACTGATTCAGAACAGCGCCAGCGACAGCAGAATCGGCTATGACGAGCAGTCAACATTGCAGTTGGCACTGGGTGTTGGCGTACAGTACCGACCGCTGGAATCAGCCTGGTTCATTCGAGCCGAACTGGACAGTTTTGACCGGGACGCTCGCTATCTGGGCCTGCAGATTGGTCGCTATTTTGGCGGACCTGATCGCCAATAACGCTTACCGCAACTTCACAACAACTGGCGGGTGATCCTATACTCCTTCTCAATCTTGGTATGGGAATCATCCGCCAGAAACCTCGCAATCTTCTTGCCCAGTAACGGCACTTCGCACCACACGTTCAACGTGACGTAATTGATGCAGGCCTGATCCGTGCCTTGCAGTCGCATATTGCCTTTGATCTTCGCGGGCACGCCTTCAATTCTTACCCGGAACTCGCAATGCCATTCGCCGTCGTCCTTGCGGAACCAGTGCTCTTCCTGGCGAACGCGGTTCCACTCCTTGTGGAAACTGGCGAGGATGCCCGGCACCTCGGTTGAGGCCATCATTTCCCGCTCCACCACCACTTTCGCGGACAAGTCGTCACGGGTCAGCTCCGGTATGCACACATTGCGCGAACCCAGCCGCTGGTTCTTTTCCTGAATATGGGCTTCGTCGAAAAACGCCCCCAGCACCCGGTCCAGGCCAGCATCGTATGAATGTCTCAATTCCAGTTCCATAAAGGCCTCCGTATAAGAATGGCCTGATTGTGCGTGGTGAGTTTCATTCACACATTGGCCCGCCGGTCACCGGCGGATGGCATAGTGGTCAGCAGGCGCTGTTAACTGTAATATTCGCACTGGTTAACAGCCGACCTTTTTATTGGAACCTGACAGAACCCCACCGTCTGACGGAGATTTATCATGCGCAATGCTGACCTCGTCGCCCGCGGCCTCAAATCCGTATGGCATCCCTGCACCCAGATGAAAGACCACGAAGGCACCTTGCCCATGGTGCCGATCAAACGGGGCGAAGGGGTCTGGCTGGAGGACTTCGAGAGCAACCGCTACATCGACGCCGTGAGCTCCTGGTGGGTCAACCTGTTTGGCCACGCTAACCCCAGAATCAACGCTGCCATTCAGGAGCAGATTGGTCAGTTGGAGCATGTGATTCTGGCGGGATTCACCCACGAGCCGGTGGTTAGCCTTTCCGAACGGCTTATCGAAGTGACACCTGAAGGCCTCAACAAGTGCTTCTACGCAGACAATGGTTCTTCTGCAATTGAAGCCGCACTCAAGATGAGCTTCCATTACTGGAAGAACCATGGAAAGCCGGGCAAGAAGAACTTCGTCAACCTGAGCAACAGCTACCACGGCGAAACCCTGGGCGCACTGGCACTGGGTGACGTAGCTCTCTACAAGGACACCTATCAGCCGCTGCTGATGGAAGTCATGACGGCGCCCTCCCCGGATGCGTTCAACAAGGAGCCGGGCGAAACGGACGAGGAATACGCGTTGCGGCAGTTCGAAGCCATGGACGCGCTGTTGGCGGAAAAACACGATGAGATCTGCGCCGTGGTGGTGGAGCCCCTGATCCAGTGCGCCGGCGGCATGCGCATGCATCATCCGATTTATCACACCAAACTGCGCGAAGCCTGTGACCGCTACGGCGTGCACCTGATTGCTGACGAAATTGCCGTGGGCTTCGGCCGTACCGGCACCCTGTTCGCCTGCGAGCAATCCGGCATCACTCCGGATTTCATGTGTCTCTCTAAAGGCCTGACCGCCGGCTACCTGCCACTGTCGGTGGTATTGACCACGGACACTGTGTACAACGCTTTCTACGACGACTACGAAACCCTGAAAGCCTTCCTGCACAGCCACAGCTACACCGGAAACCCAATCGGTTGCGCCGTGGCCCTGGCCACCCTGGACATCTTCCGCGACGACAACGTCATCGAAAATAACAAGCGACTGAGCACCTGCATGGCAGAGTCCGTCGCGCACCTGGCGGACCACCCCAACGTCGGCGACATCCGCCAGCATGGCATGACCCTGGCGGTGGAAATGGTAAAAAACAAAGCCACCAAAGAAGCGTTTCCCTGGCAGGAACGGCGTGGCATCCGTGTTTACCAGCATGCCCTCACCCGCCAATCGCTGTTGCGCCCACTGGGTAACGTGGTCTACTTTATGCCCCCTTACGTGATCACCGAAGAACAGATCCACCACCTGGCCCAGGTGGCCACAGAAGGCATCGAAATCGCCGTACGAGACTGACAATAAACCATGCGTACCCCCCGCATTTACACCAACTCGCCTCTGAGCGAGGGCGCCGCGGCCGACCTGGACGACAACGCAGCACAGCACGTCGGTCGTGTGCTGCGCATGCAGCCCGGGCAGGACTTGCTGCTATTCAACGGAGACGGCAACGACTACCCCGCCACCATCACTGGTGCCGGGAAGAAACACGTATCGGTCGAGGTAGGAACACCATCCGCCAATGCCACAGAATCCCATCTGGAGGTCGTACTCGGGCAAACCCTGTCGAAAGGCGACCGCATGGACTACGCCATTCAGAAAGCCGTGGAAATGGGCGTTACCCGCATCGTACCGCTGACCACCGAACGCTGCGACGTCAAACTCAAAGGCGACCGTGAAGACAAACGCCTGCGCCACTGGCAATCTGTTGCCATCAGCGCTGCCGAACAGTGTGGCCGCGCCCGGGTACCGGATATACTGCCGGTGATGACACTGTCGGAATGGTTTGAAAACTCGGGTGACTGCGATTTGCGCCTGGTCCTCCATCACCGCACTGAACAGTCCCTGGACACTCTCGCCAAACCGACGCGAGTCGCCCTGATGATCGGCCCCGAAGGCGGCCTCAGCCCGGACGAAATTACCGCCGCCGAAACCGCCGGCTTCCTCCCCGTCGCCCTCGGCCCCCGCGTTCTACGAACCGAAACCGCCCCGGTTGCCGCCATGGCGCTCTGTCAGTGGTTGTGGGGTGATATCGGAAGCCCATAGCACCCGACCGTGCCGCCGTCTCAGGCTGGCAGGCAAGTCATTGACAGAAGCCGCGCCTGACAACATTATCCCTGTCGGACATAAGAGTGAGATGACCGTTGAAGGCGCCTCCGTGGTTTGGGCTACCTTACGGGGAGGGTTCTCCAAAACTGTGCGGAGCCATGGATGGCGGAGCCCAAGCGCCACAAGGATGTGCCGCAGGAGCGTGTTTTGGAGAACCCTCCCCGTAAGGTAGCGGGCACCAAATCACCAACAACCAAAGAACGCGAGCACCAGATGACAAGCCTGCTAAGCACCCCAGAATTCTGGCAATACCTCAGTATCCCGGTCATTGCCGCCCTGATTGGCTGGACCACCAACTGGCTGGCCATCAAAATGACCTTCTACCCGCTGGAATTCGTCGGCAAGCCCCCGTTATTGGGCTGGCAGGGCATCATCCCCTCAAAGGCCCGAAAAATGGCCGCCATCAGCGTCGACGCCACCATCTCCAAGATTGGCACCGTGCGGGAAATTTTCCAGCAGATCGATCCCCAGGTACTGGCAGCTCACATCCTCTACACCGTCGAACCCCGAACCGAAGAATACGTCGACGAACTGATGCTCAAGGAATATCCCACCTTCTGGGAAAACCTGCCCTCGTCCGCCAGGAACATGGTCTACGAACGGGTACGCAAGTCCACCCCGCAACTGGTGGACAACCTGGTGGGTGACGTTTCCGACAACATCGAAGACCTGCTCGACATCAAAAGCATGGTCATCGAACGCCTGGCCAAGGACAAACGCCTGCTGAACCGGATCTTCATCGAGTGCGGGGAAGTGGAATTTCGCTTTATCATCAACTCCGGCTTCTACTTTGGCTTCCTGTTCGGCCTGGTTCAGATGACCGTATGGTATTTCTACCAAAGCTGGTGGGTACTGCCTTTCTTCGGCCTGATGGTGGGCTGGGCCACCAACTGGATTGCGCTAAACGTGATCTTCCGGCCCCTGCACGAAAAGAAAATCGGCCCTGTCCGTTTTCAGGGCTTGTTTCTTAAGCGCCAGCAGCAAGTCGCCGAATCCTTCTGCCACATCGTCACCCATGAAATCCTTACCGTCGGCAACATCATCAACGCCATACTGGAAGGCCCGAAGGGCGACCGGGCCCGCAACATGGTCAAAAAGCACATGAAACCCCTGGTGGACGAAACCGCCGGCATGGGCAAAGCCCTGACACAGATGGCGTTTGGCCCAACGGGCTTCGCAACCCTCAAAAATCAGGTAGGCCAAAAGGCCATCGACATTTCGAAAACCTCTTTCAACAACCCCGTGTTCGAAACCGACCGGGCAAGGGCCGTGGAAAGCATCATGGTTGAACGCATGATTGCCCTCTCGTCCGAGGAATTCCAGGACCTTCTGCGGCCCTGCTTCCAGGAGGACGAAATCAAACTGATACTGGTGGGCGCCTTCCTGGGCTTCGCCGCCGGTATCTGCCAATTGGTGTTCGTCTTCGGAGGCTCTGTTTTTTGAGGCTCTAGCACCAGAAAGCCTGCTGTTATACTGTGCATAGCCGCCAGCTCATTCTATACTCGTGGTCTACGGGTGTGTATTTCCCGGCGACTATTCTTTTCCCGGAGGCATCGGATGCCAGGCTTTTTCTCCTGGATTTCAGGACGTTTCTCGTCCGACAAACCAACAACCGCAACAGCACCTGAATCCCGCCTGCTCAACCCGGTTGTTTCAACTAACGACAGCCCGGACATAGATCCGGCCCTGATCGATCAGTTGGAAGAGCATCTGTTTTGCTGGCTGCTTGACTCGCCCCCCGCAACGCTGCGCTCAGAAACCGGGCAATGGGATGAGGTTCTGGAAAATTTGCGCTGGCGAATCGCCAATGGTGAACTGGACGAGTTACCGCGCCAACCCATGACCTTGCCGATGCTGATGCGGGCACTCTCCGATGCCAACACAGGCCGAAACCAGCTGACGGAGATTATCCTCAATGACCCCGCACTGACCGACCAATTGCTGCAAATTGCCAACAGCCCTTACTTTCGAACCGGCGACCAGTCCATCGACTCAGTGGACCAGGCGGTCTTTATTCTGGGCATGGACGGTATTCGCAACGTCGTTTCCGCCGCCATCATGCGACCAATGATGGCGGCACGGAACAGTCGGGAAGCGCTCTTTGCACAACGGGTATGGCGCTGGGGGCTTACCTGTGCCCGCAGTGCGGAGCTGATTGCGAAGATCCAGGGCCAGGATACCAGCGTCTATTTCATGGCCGGCCTACTACCAGCGCTGTCCTACATCACGCTACGAAGGGAGTTGCAGCGAGTCTGCAGGACGGAATCTGGACTGGTGGAACCACCCCCCTCGCTGATCCATATCGCCCTTTCCCGCTACCAATGGGCCACCTCGCAATTACTGGCCAATGAGTGGAGCCTGCCGCCTAAATACCACGCCCAGCTTCTGGCGGCGGAACGGCCGGCTCCGAGGCAGCAACACACCCCGCTGAACGATGGCATCATTATCGGTACCCGAGAGGTGTTGCGTCACGCCCACCAGCGCAATATGCCGGAAGAAGACGTTTTGCGAATTACCCACATCTCGAGGGAGCAGTTTACACGGGTGCGCAAAGTGATCCTCGACACCCTGGAGGCGGGTGCAAAAACCCGCGCCTAGGTTTTGTCCCCGTAGCCCCCTTCCTGCTTCAGCAATTCGGCAAAGGACACCGATTCGTGTTCTGGAGGGCGTTCCATCAGATGACGCGGCACGGCATAGGGTAAACGGTCAGCAACCCGATCCTCATCACGACGTATGGCCTCCAGCACGCTGCCAACAGTAATCCTCTCAAGGGACTGGCCCGGGGCCAGGCAATCGCCGTTGCGGCCGGCCAATGTCAGCAGTTGGGCGCGGATCAGCTTGTCGCTGATACCACGGGTCACTTCCCCCGGCACCCTGAGTTGCTGCTCAACCGCTTCCTGCTGCGGTGCCGGCCGGCCCTCGCTGAAGGGTTTCGCCACCAGCCACATCAACGCCAGCCCGGTTTTTTCCAGAAGCTCCGGCGACAACCGTACCTGACGGCGCTTGGCCACCGAGCCCGGGTTCTGGAGATAGAACGCGATGCTGGACCCCAGCAGCAGAATCATCCAGTTAAGGTATACCCAGATCAGCAGGATGATGCCGATGGCGAAGCTGGAATAAATAGCAGCATACTTGGCGGAACCGGCGACAAACGACGCAAACAACATGCCCGCCGCCTGCCAGGATATACCTGCCACCAGGCCACCGATGAACGCATAACGAAGTTTCACCCGGGTGTTGGGAATAAACACGTAGACGAAGGTGAATGCGCCGACCACTAACATGAACGGGGTAAAGCGGGTGGCAAAGACAATCATGGAGCCGAGCGGCTCGATTTCCATCAGTGCCTGCACGAACGCAGACGAAAAAATGGTGGCACTGATACCGATGGCGGACACCATCAACAACGGCCCCACCATGATCACACTGAGATAATTGCTGAAGCGCTGGGTCATTGAGCGCATGTCCGGCACTCGCCAGATCATGTTGAAAGAACGCTCGATTTTCTGCACCAGTGACACCACGGTATAAACCAGCAATGCCAGGCCTACAGAGCCGAGCACACCCACTTTCATATTGTCTACAAAGCCCAGAATCTGCTCGGCAATCTCGACGCCCTGCGGGCCCATGGGCCGAAAGAACTGGAACAGGAACGGCTCCATACGCTGGTGCACGCCCAGCGCCTTGAGCACCGAAAAACTCAGCGCCAGCAACGGCACAATACTGAGCAAGGTGGTATACACCAGGCTCATGGCATGGAGGGTCAGATTGCCACTGACGATGTCCCGTACCAGCGCATAGGCGGTTCGCCCGGTTTTATAAAGCCAGGTCCATGGCCAGTGTTGCGGTGGATTGGGATTGGCGAGAATCCAGGTTTCCGCAGCCTGAAGCCGATCTTTGAATTGGAATGAAGCCACACAACATCCTGTTTGCCAGTGTTTTGTACAGATTATCAGTCAGATACCAAATCACAACAAAGTATGGCGTATTGTGTGGCTTTTACTAGCGGTTTCGGCTCAGTATCGGAACTGGCTGATATTTCCTCTCAGCACTTCGCACAGTGACGCGAGGGAATCGGTCATGCTTCCGGTATCGCGGGCATTGTCTGAAATGTCTTCAATCTGGCGCTTGAGGTTGATCAGGTTTTCGTCGATTTTGCTGACAGCCTCGCTCTGCTCAGCCGCAGCCTGGGCGACCTGTTGGTTGAGCAAACGCATCTCGCCCGCCTTCTCATCGATTAGCCCCAGGCTCTCGCTGCATTGCCGGATACGCTGGACGGTTGTACGGCTCTCCTCCCGTCCGGCCTCCACCGCTTCGACGGCATCACGGGACTGTGCCTGCAACGATGACACGAGATCGTCTATCTGCCTGGTCGAGTTCGCCGTCTGGCTGGCCAGGCCCCGGACTTCGTCGGCCACAATGGCAAACCCCCGGCCCATTTCACCGGCCCTGGCCGCTTCAATGGCAGCGTTCAATGCCAGCAGGTTGGTTTTCTCCGAAATACCCCGGATTACATCCACGACCTGGCCGATAGACTGGCTTTGGCTGGCCAGCCCGGCGATAGTTTCGGCCACGGCTTCCACTCGTGTTTCCAGCCGAGCCATGGCGGCAACGGCTTCATCCGCAGATTGACCGCCACTGTGCGTCAACCCGCCAACTTCATCTGCAAGGCATGCCGCGTGGTTGGCACTCTTCCGGACTTCTTCCGCAGTGGCCGTAACTTCGTTTGCGGCTGTCGCCACCAGACTGGTTTCCTGTTGCTGGCGTCCAACCTGGTCGGCAAGACTCTGACTGCTTTCCCGTCCCTGAGCCGCCATATCCCCCAATTCATTGGTGGAGGCAGCGACATGACCGATCAGGCCGCCAAATCGCGCCAGCATCTGGTCAAAAGCGCGGGTGATCACGCTTAATTCATCGTTCTTGCGATACTCGAGGCTGCCCCGCAGGTCATTGTCGGCCTGTATTTCGCCAATGCGCTGCCCCAACCTGCGCACCGGGCGAAGCAGTGAACGCAGAAACAGCGTGCCCAGCAACAATGCCGAGATAACGAGCGCGCCAGCCATTGTCAGGCTTACCGATCCTGCCCGATCAATTTCGTGTCGAATAGCACCGCCACTTATGGCGACCTGATCACTGGCGCGCCTGACTGTCTCTCCGGCTTCCAACACGCCCCCAGTGAGTACGGCCTCCCGTTGCTGGTAACCGCTGCGGATATCGTTGAGGCTAGCCGTGAGACTAACGGCCTGTTCCCGGGCGGCCTCCGCCATCGAACGACCCATCAGCATCATGGATTTTTCAAAGAACTCGAACATTTTTTCGCCGAGCGTACGGTACTGCTCCACGGTTTCTGTCATTTCCGCGATCTCCGCCTGCAGGCTGCTATCGGCCGCCACCATGGCAGCCAGTTCGTCCACCAACTGTTCGGAGGCAGCCTGAGCCTTATCCAGGGACTCCATATCCGCGTTCAGCGCGGCGTGGAAATACCAATACTGCATCGCACCCATATGTTGCTGGGCGACCGTAACGCGCTCGGACAGCTTGCCCAGCGCCCTTTGCTGGTCAATGAGTTCGGATTGCTCATCAATAGAAACCATTTGGCCGGCGATGCCGCGTGCCTGCTGATCGACACTGTCACCAATGCCGGCTATGCGCTGGTAAACCAGGGCCGATGACGCAACGGACAGGCCAATCAGTAGGGTAAACACCAGGATCACCCGGGAACGGATGGTCAATTCTAATCGGGGGAATGCCATAGCGAGCTCACTCAGTTCGTAACGTAATGCCGGCGTGTCCAGCCCCGCATGTCATCCAGCCTTTCAAGCCGCCCTGCAGCCTCTTTGAGCGTGGACGCTATGGGGTAATCATCGGCCAGCATGCCGTCAAAGCGGATGGTCATCAGATCCCAGAAGCGTTTCATCTCAGGAATGTTGGGCATGATTTCCCCACGACTGGCGGAACGGAAGGTATGATCAATAAAAGGGTCTTCGCTGAGGGTTTTCACCACATCCAGATGGGCCACGGCGCCAAGGGGCTTGTCGTCATTCACGGCATGCAGTCCGGATTCGGTCAGCAGATAGTCCTCCATGAACTGACGGGCCAGTTCGTGGTTGGTGGACACCGCGCTGATCCCAGCGGCCAGTACGCCCACGAAGGGTTTTCCAGGTTCACCGCTGACAGTGGGCACGTCGGCAATGCCCACGTTAATACCAGCGTCCCGTATTTCACTCCAGGCCCAGGGACCGTTAATGATCATCGCAGTCTGACCGGCCTTGAAGCCGTCCATCATGGTGCCGTAATCCGCATCTGCCGACAGCACACCGGAATCCAGCAAGTCTTTTATGCCTGCCACGGCACCAACAGCGCCATCTGTGTCCACACCAACATCGGAGAGGTCGTAAACCTGGTTTTCCAGGCCGAAACTGTACCCACCGGATCCGGCGAACACTGGCCAGGAAAAATACACATTCCTGTAGTCCCAAGAGATGGCCTCAATACCCTGTGCGCTCAGTCGTTGATGCTCAGCTTTCACGCCTTTCAGAGTGGCGGGCGGTGTTGAGACCAAATCCTTGTTGTAGAGCAGACTGACCACTTCCATGGCGATTGGGTAGCCATACACCCGATCGCCCACGGAAACCGCCTGCCAGGCAAAGGGTGCAATAGCCTCACGCACCTGCTCGGACGGCTCGATGGGGCGCAGGTGGCCCTCATTGATCCAGCTTCCAAAACGATCATGGGGCCAGATCACGATATCGGGCGCCTTGGAGGAATAGCCGTAATGGTCGTACTCGGAGGTGAGATCATCTGGCGTCTCCACGGTCACAGGAATGCCGGTTTCGGCTTCGAAGCGCCGGCCAACCTCAGCCAGCCCTTCATACCCCTTGTCGGAGTTGATCCAGATAAGCAGTTCTCCGCGTTCAAAAGAGAACGCCGGCGCGGAAAAGAAAACACAGGAAAGCACAAGAGCCAGGAGAGGTCTGATCATAGTTATCGCCCTGTTGTTATTGTTTGAGCGTTGGTGAAAACGCATGCCCCTATCGGGGGCATTTCACAGGGAGTTTAGGCGGGGAAGAACCACAGCCGCGTCATACGGCTGCGAACTTTTCAGGGGGGAGTGAGGGGGCGTACCCGGGAAAACCGTCAGAAAATCAGACCAACGAAGACAGATTACGCGCCGTAATATCGACGATTCGTTGCCGCGCTTCACGACTCGCCCAGGCCGAATGGGGCGTCACAATCAGGTTGGGAATATCATTTGCCAGCAACGGATTGCCATTGCGGGGCGGCTCCTCCGTCAGCACATCAAAGCCCGCACCGCCAATCGTCCCAGCCCTCAGGGCATCGGCAAGTGCCTGTTCGTCCACCAGGCCACCGCGGCTGGTGTTAATCAATAACGCGTCCTTTTTCATCATTTCCAACTCACGTGCGCCAATCATGTGCCTGGTTTCTTCGGTCAACAGACAGTGCATCGACAACACATCCACTTGCGGTAACAACTCATCCATTGGCATCCGGCGATAACCATCCACCTCACCAGTTGCCTGGCCGGGCCTTGCGCCAAGCACAACATTCATCC
Source organism: Marinobacter sp. V34 (assembly GCF_055524115.1). Lineage (NCBI taxonomy): Bacteria > Pseudomonadati > Pseudomonadota > Gammaproteobacteria > Pseudomonadales > Marinobacteraceae > Marinobacter > Marinobacter sp. V34. The sequence goes on from NZ_JBUPZY010000009.1 coordinate 47,361, forward strand.
CGAATGCCTTCGCACGTTCAACAACGCCCTGCCCCAGATCGCCATAGCCGACGATCCCCAGCGTGCGCCCTTCCAGTTCCATGATCGGATGATCCATCAGGCAGAACATCTGGCTTTGCCCCCAACGCCCGGCCCGTACATCCTTGTCGTAATCCACCAACCGCGTAGCCAGAGCGAGGATGAGGGCCATGGTGTGCTGCGCCACGGTGGAGCGGCCGTAGTTGGTCACGTTCAGTACCGTTACGTCGTGGTCTTTCGCCGCTTCCTTATCGATGTTATTCAGCCCCGTCGCCACTACCGCAATCGTCTTTAGCTCCGGGCAGGCCTCAAAATGCTCGCGCTTCAGCAGCACCTTGTTGACCAGTACCGTATCGAAACCACGGATACGATCCTGTACTTGTTCCTGAGGTGTTTGAGGGTGCTTCACCATCTCACCGGTTACGGCCTCAATCGGCGAGAGATCCACATCATTGCCCAGGGTGTCTGCATCCAGAAATACGGCTTTCATTCATTCATCCTTCATCGTGAGGTGTTCGACGATCCAACAACTCCAAGATTAAGTTAGACTGAATGAAACCTCCAATTGGCGAAAAGGAGAACACCCATGGAACACCAGTTCTGGCACGAACGCTGGGCCAAAAAAGAAATCGGCTTCCACGAAGGCACCGTCAATCAATACCTCCATGACCACTGGCCAGAACTCGCCGGCAATGGCACCGGTGCCGTGTTCGTTCCCCTGTGCGGCAAGGCCCATGACATGTGGTGGCTCCATGACCGCGGCCACGCTGTCATCGGTGTGGAATTGAGCGATGTTGCCTGCAAGGACTTTTTTGAAGAAGGCCAGGAGAAAGCCAGGGTTCATCCGGGTGAGCCCTTCACCAAATTCGCCCACGACGACCTGGAGCTCTGGTGTGGTGACTTTTTCCAGTTGGTGCCGGAAGATCTGAAACACGTCAGATTGGTCTATGACCGCGCCGCCCTGATCGCACTGCCGCCCCACATGCGCCAGGATTATATCGACCACCTGACCGCCGTGATTCCGGATGACACCCGTCTATTTCTGATCACCCTGGACTACGAGACAGACATCAAGGGCCCGCCTTTCAATGTCAGTGATGAAGAAGTACTGAAACTATACTCCGCTGATTACGAGATCGAACATATACTCACCAATACACTGGCAAAAGATCACCCTTTTACCAAGCGTAAAGGGCTTGCTGGCGCGACGGAGAGCGTGTTCCGTCTCAGAAAGCGCTGATACACAATTTAATGAACCTTAACGCTTTTACCGCTGTCCAACTCCCGAAGCTTGAACTAAGCTCACAGTAACCAGACCGACATAAACGCGTCAGCGTAAATCGGTCTGTTACTCCCTACACTTCCATCCATAACCATAATGACCGCCTGGGGCGGCGGCACCATCAGCAACGGGGATACTGTGTGAACTAGAAGCCGTTTTTTCATGGCAAGAAAGCAAGCGAGGGGCCATCTATGAGCATAATGCAGCATTTCAAAGACCGGTATGAAGCAACTCAGGAAGAAGAATACACTCTTGAGGAATACCTGGAGATCTGCAAAAAGGACCCGGCGGCATACGCCACTGCCGCAGAAAGGATGTTAATGGCCATTGGCGAGCCGGAAAATATCGACACCTCCCGTGACTCCCGGCTGTCACGTATCTTTTCCAACAAGGTGATCAAACGTTACCCGGAATTCTCCGAGTTCTATGGCATGGAAGAGGCCGTGGAAAACATTGTCTCCTTCTTCCGCCACGCCGCCCAGGGCCTGGAAGAGAAGAAACAGATCCTTTACCTGCTTGGCCCCGTCGGGGGCGGTAAGTCCTCACTTGCTGAAAAGCTCAAGTCACTGATGCAGAAAGTGCCCTTCTATGCGATCAAGGGCTCACCAGTCAACGAGTCGCCATTAGGCCTGTTCGATCCGGCCGAGGACGCCGGTATTCTGGAAGAGGAATACGGCATCCCGCCCCGCTACCTCAAATCCATTATGTCGCCCTGGGCGGTAAAACGCCTGCACGAATACGGCGGTGACATCAGTCAATTCCGTGTGGTGAAGATGTACCCGTCGGTTCTGGATCAGGTGGGTGTGTCCAAAACCGAGCCGGGTGATGATAACAACCAGGACATCTCCGCGCTGGTGGGCAAAGTCAACATTCGCATGCTGGAGGATTTTTCCCAGGACGACCCGGACGCCTACAGTTTCAGCGGCGGCTTGTGCAAAGCCAATCAGGGCCTGATGGAATTCGTGGAGATGTTCAAGGCGCCTATCAAGGTGCTGCATCCGTTGCTGACCGCCACTCAGGAAGGCAACTACAACACCACCGAAGGCATGGGTTCCGTGCCGTTCGACGGTATTATCCTGGCCCACTCCAACGAGTCCGAGTGGCAGACCTTCCGTAACAACAAGCACAATGAGGCCTTCCTTGATCGGGTGTATATCGTCAAGGTGCCCTATTGCGTACGTGTCACCGAAGAAATTGATATCTATCGCAAGCTGCTGCGTGACAGCTCCCTGTCTGGCGCTCCCTGCGCTCCGGATACCCTGGATATGCTTGCGCAGTTCTCCATCTTATCGCGCGTAAAAGAGCCGGAAAACTCCAGTATCTTCTCCAAGATGCGGGTTTACGACGGTCAGAACATCAAAGATACCGACCCCAAAGCCAAATCGATTCAGGAATACCGGGATTCAGCCGGCGTAAATGAGGGCATGGACGGGCTGTCCACGCGTTTCGCATTCAAGATTCTCTCCAAGGTCTTCAACTTTGACACCACGGAGGTAGCTGCTAACCCGGTTCATCTGCTCTATGTACTGGAAAAACAGATTGAGCAGGAGCAATTCCAGGCCGAAACCCACGACCGCTACCTGCGGTTTATCAAGGAGTTCCTGGCGCCTCACTACGTTGAGTTTATTGGCAAGGAAATCCAGACGGCTTACCTCGAAAGCTACAGCGAATACGGCCAGAACCTGTTCGATCGCTACGTCACCTATGCCGACTTCTGGATTCAGGATCAGGAATACCGTGACCCGGAAACCGGGGAAATTCTCGACCGCTCGTCCATTAACGACGAACTGGAGAAAATCGAGAAGCCGGCCGGCATCAGCAACCCGAAAGACTTCCGCAACGAGGTGGTCAATTTCGTGTTGCGGGCACGGGCGAACAACCAGGGTCGCAACCCGTCCTGGCTCAGCTACGAAAAACTGCGCAGCGTGATCGAGAAGAAAATGTTCTCCAATACCGAGGACCTGCTGCCGGTTATATCCTTCAATCCGAAGGCCAGCCAGGAGGATCAGAACAAGCACAAGCAGTTCGTCGAACGTATGGTCGATCGAGGCTACACGGAGAAACAGGTCCGCCTCCTTGCGGAATGGTACCTGCGGGTTCGTAAGTCTCAATAAGTCAGCCCTCATACGCTGAACTGGAGTGAAACTATGGGTATGACCCACGTAGTCGACCGGCGACTGAACGGCAGAAACAAGAGCGCGGTAAACCGGGAACGTTTCCTGCGCCGCTATCGCCATCACATCAAAAAGGCAGTGGCGGACGCGGTTCACCGGCGCTCCATTACGGATATTGAGCGTGGCGAGAATGTCAGTATTCCCTCCCGGGATACTGACGAACCGATTTTCCATCATGGCCAGGGCGGCAAACGGGAAATGGTCCACCCGGGCAACAAGGAGTTCGTTACCGGTGATACCCTGCCCAAGCCCCCGGGTGGCGGAGGTCAGGGGCAAGGCCAGGGCCAGGCCAGCCCGGACGGCGAAGGCATGGATGAATTTGCTTTCCAGATCACTCAGGAAGAGTTTCTGGACTTCCTGTTTGATGACCTGGAGCTTCCCAACCTGGCCCGCAAGAAGCTGAAGGATACCGAGGCGTTCAAGTATGTCCGCTCCGGATTTTCAACCCAGGGCATCCCCGCCAAGCTGGACGTGGTTCGCTCGCTACGGGGCGCCCACGCCCGCCGACTTGGGCTCGGCGGTGCACGCCGCAAGAAAATCCGCAGAATGGAGGAAGAGCTGGCCGCACTGAAAAGCGCGCCGGAGGACCTGGACCCGGCCTTCAGCCACGAGGACCAGATCAAAGCCCTGGAGGATGAGATTGCTGATCTCAAGGCCAATGTCCGGCGCATCCCGTTCATTGACGAGATTGACCTGCGGTACCGCCAACACGTAAAAAAGCCCCAGCCAGCCACCAGTGCCGTGATGTTCTGCCTGATGGACGTATCCGGGTCGATGACCCAGATGCACAAGGACATCGCCAAACGTTTCTTCATCCTGCTGTATCTGTTCCTGAAGAAGAACTACAAGAAGATTGAAGTGGTCTTCATCCGCCACCACACCAGCGCCAAGGAAGTGGACGAAGAAGAGTTCTTCTATTCACGGGAAACCGGCGGCACGATCGTCTCCAGTGCCCTGAAACTGATGCACAAAATCATTGAGTCCCGGTATTCCCCGGCGGAATGGAACATTTACGCCGCCCAGGCCTCGGACGGCGACAACTGGAACGATGACTCTCCCATCTGCAGCAAGTTGCTGGCCGACAGCGTCCTGCCACTGGTGCAATACTATGCCTATGTGGAAATCACGCCCCAGGATCACCAGATGCTGTGGTACGAATACGAGAAGATCCAGGAGCGATTCCCCCAGAGCTTCGCCCTGCAGCAGATCGCCGACCCAGGCGAAATTTATCCGGTCTTCCGCCAGTTATTCGAGAGGAAAGCCGCATGACTGACATTATCGACAAACCCAACGAGCCGACCGTTCGGGAACCGATTTCCACCAGTTCTGAATGGACCTTTCCGCTGATTGAGAAATACGATGAGGAGATTGCCAAGTGTGCAGCGGAGTTCGGGCTGGACACCTACCCCAACCAAGTGGAAGTGATCAGCGCTGAACAGATGATGGACGCCTACAGTTCTGTCGGCATGCCGGTGGGCTACCACCACTGGTCCTTCGGCAAACAGTTCCTGTCTACCTCGAAAGGTTATCAGCGGGGGCAGATGGGGCTTGCCTATGAGATTGTGATCAACTCCGATCCCTGCATTGCTTATCTGATGGAGGAGAACACCCTGCCCATGCAGGCGTTGGTAATTGCCCACGCTTCCTATGGCCACAACTCGTTCTTCAAGGGCAACTACCTGTTCCGCACCTGGACCGATGCCAGCGCCATCATTGATTATCTGGTCTTCGCCCGGAACTACGTGGCCGAGTGCGAAGAACGCTATGGCCTGGACGCGGTGGAAGAAATTCTGGATTCCTGCCACGCCCTCATGAATTACGGCGTTGACCGCTACAAGCGCCCTGCGCCAATCTCCGCCGCAGAAGAACTGCGCCGGCAAAAGGAGCGTGAGGAATACCAGCAGCGCCGACTCAACGATCTCTGGCGCACCATCCCAAGAATGGGCGAAGACGACGACCCAGTGAGTCGCAAGAAGCGCTACCCCGAAGAACCCCAGGAAAACATCCTCTACTTCATCGAGAAGAACGCGCCACTGCTGGAAACCTGGCAGCGAGAAATCATCCGTATCGTTCGCAAGCTGGGTCAATACTTCTACCCCCAACGCCAGACCCAGGTCATGAACGAAGGCTGGGCCACTTTCTGGCATTACACCCTGCTGCACCGAATGTACGACAAAGGCCTGGTGAACGACGGTTTTATGATGGAGTTCCTGCAAAGTCATACGGCGGTCGTGTACCAGCCACCTTTTGACAGCCCATGGTATTCTGGCATCAACCCCTACACTCTGGGTTTTTCGATGTTCACCGACCTGCGTCGGATCTGCGAGAACCCCACCGACGAAGACCGCGAATGGTTTCCGGACTTTGCAGGTTCCGATTGGCTGGAAACCCTGCATTTCGCCATGAAGAATTTCAAGGACGAGAGCTTTATCCAGCAGTTTCTGTCCCCAAAAATGATGAGGGATCTGAAGCTTTTTGCCATTCAAAACGATGACGAGGAAGACGTCTACCGGATCACCGCCATCCACGATGACCCCGGCTATCGCAGCCTTCGGGAAAAGCTGGCACGGCAATACAACCTGAGCTACCGCGAACCCAACATCCAGGTCTGGAACGTGGATGTCAGAGGGGATCGCTCACTGACCCTGCGGCACATTCCGGTGGACCGGGTTCCACTGGGTGACGATACCGACGAGGTTCTTCGCCACGTGCATCGATTGTGGGGCTTTGATGTGCACCTGGAAAGCGTCGATAACGGTGTGGTCATGGAAGAATCCCACTGCCCGGATCGGGAGCCGGATGACGCGGATTGAACGCAACGACTGATCATCAAAACGCCCACTCCAGCCCGGCATAGAAGGTTCTGCCGGGCGCGGGCTCATAGTATCCACGGTCTTCGATAGGCCTGTCCGCGTTGGCGTTGATACGGATATTGCTGAAATAGTCTTCATCCAGAAGATTGCGGATACCGCCGTAGACTCTGAACCTCTGGCCGCCCACGCGAACGGCATCACCGGCCCGAATCCCCAGCAGCCAGTAATCGTTCACCTTGGTCTGGTTGCTGTTCTCGGCGTACAGGTCACCAACATATTGCCATTCCAGCGCAGCAAACCGCTGTCCGTCACCGCGCCATTCCACTTCCGTGACCCATTGTTCCTGCGGCAACCCCGGCAGGCGATTGCCATCAGCGTCATTACCCTGTTCGTCGGTAAAGTCCTTGAGCGTGTAATCCGCCAGGGTCACGGCACTGGTTATCCGCCAAGTGTAAGAAATGTCCCACTGTAGGCCAAGCTCGGCCCCGTTCCGCTGTGTGCGACCGGCGTTTTCGTAGAAGGTTCGGTTGTTGATCTCGTAGGGCAGGATTTCGTCGTCCACCCGGATGGAGAACAGCGCCAGGTCATAACGGATCCCCTGCCCCAGGCTGCCGCGTATACCGACTTCCCGGTTAAGCGCCTGCTGGGGCTCGATGTCTGGATTGAAGCCCCCACTGCCATCGGGGTTGGCAAATTCCGTGAAGGTGGGCGCTTCAAAGGCTGTGCCCACCGTTGCGTAGAATTGCTGGCGGGGCGCCAATCGATAGCTGACACCGGCAAAGCCACTGAATTCCCGATAGGTACGGCTGCCGGAGTCATCTCCATCGCTGGCCCTGTGGTCATCCACCGACAACCGCAGGCGGTCAAACCGGGTGTCCAGCGACAAGTTAAGGCGCTCGGTGAATGCCAGGTCACCCTGGGCAAACACTGCTGCAGTCGTGGCGTTCTGGGTTTCGTCCTGGGTTTGTCCGGTGACATCACCGTTAAACGACACCGAATAGCGCCGGCGCTCATCAACCTGCCGATGGAGGTCGACGCCCACCACCCAGGTCAGTGGCAGGCCCGCCACGTCGCTGCCCTGCTGATAATCCGTGCTGACCCCATAAAACTGCCGGTCATAGGCAATCAGGCTGGGCCCGGGAAACGGCAATTGCTGGGCAAAATCACGACGCGTGAAAAAGGTGCTGACGGTCAGGTCTCCGGGGCCTATTTCGGCAGTTTCATACAGCAATCCCAACGTCTGCTGGTCAACGTCCTGGCCAGCGTCAAGCCGTTCGGCATTGGCTGTCGCCTGACGGCGATCCTGTTCCACCTGGCTTGCCGTCAGACCGGCAGGGTCTTCCGCTTTCGGCGTGTGCAGAGCATTGAGGGTGGCCGTTAAACGCTGCCCTGCTCCCCAATCGTGGGACACACGCCCATTGAAAAGACCTTTCTCAACCTGGCTCTGGTCGCGGTAGCCGTTGTAGTTGAGCCAGGACAGCGTTGCAATGCCACTGGTAGCACCCTCACTTCCGTTGGCCTGAAACGTGGTCTTGTAGTAATCATTACTCCCCACATCCTGACGCAGGCGTGCGCCCGGCGGCCGTTCGTCTCCACGGGCGGTGGTAATGTCGATCACCCCGCCCGAGGCGTTACCGTACTGAACCGACGACGGCCCGCGAATCACTTCAATACGCTGCGCCGAGTCCAGGTCCACCGCGTCAATCTGAGACTGCCCATCGGGCAACGTGTATGGGATACCGTCCACCTGAATGCGAATGCCGCGAATGCCGAATGGCGCCCTCGCACCAAAACCACGGGTGGACAGCCGCAGATTCTGGGCGAAATTGTAACGGTTCTGGAAGAACAGCCCGGGGACGGTATCCAGCGACTCGTCCAGTTGGAGCCTCTGCTGCCCCTCCTGGATATCCGGTGCGTCAGTCACGGAAACCGCAGCAGGGGTTTCGTAGAGATCTCTCTCAAGACGGGGCGAGGTCACCGTGATGACGTTGTCTTGCGACTCCACACTTTGCTGCGCATTGGCGGTGCCCCCTGTGCCAGCGAATATCAGCGCTGAAAAGACCGCAATCAACTTCCTGGGAACAACCACCTTACCTCCTGCTGCCGGGTTAAATGCCGAGTAAATCCACCAACCAGGGCACAATCAATGCCGTCGAAAACGCCGACAGCGCCATGGCCAACCCCGAAAAAGCGCCCATCTGGGAGCTGACCTGAAACGCCCGCGCCGTGCCGATACCATGGGCCGCAACGCCCATGGCAATACCTTTCACACTGTCGTCGGTGATGCGCATCCATTCAAACAGTTTGGTACCGAGAACGGCACCGACGATGCCGGTAGCCACCACCAGAACGGCGGTCAGTGAAGGGATGCCACCAATGGTTTCGGAAATACCCATGGCAACCGGCGCCGTGGCGGATTTGGGCGCCAGGGACATCTGGATTTCCGCGGAACCGCCAAGCAGCCAGGCAAGCCCGATGGAACTGCCCGCTGCAATCACCACACCACACACCAGGGAAATGGATACCGGCAGCCAGAGTTGGCGCAACCGGGAAAACTGCTGGTAAAGGGGCACCGCCAGCGCCACCGTGGCAGGCCCCAACAGAAAGTGAACGAACTGCCCGCCTTCGAAGTACTCCTCGTAGGAGGTACCAGTGAGCATCAACAGGGCAATCAGCATTGCCACTGAGGTAACCACCGGATTGGCCAGGGGGCTGGAGTTGGACTTGAGATAGAGCCGGTAGGCAAGGCCATAGGCCACCAGCGTGATGGTCAGTCCAAGCAACGGCGACGTCGAAAGATAAACCCAGATATCACGAATGGCCGGCTCATTCATCCTGCTGCCCTCCCGCATTTTCGGGTCGGGCAAACCATCGCGAGGTTACCTGCATAATGCCGGCGGTGGCGACCATGGTGATAATAGTGGAGAGAAAAAGAGCCAGCGTGATCGGCAGCCACTCATCCGCAATCCGGCCAAAATGACTCATCATGCCAACACCGGCCGGCACGAACAGTAGCGACAGATGGCTGAGCAAGGCGCTGGAAGCGTTCTCCAGTGGTTCCGGCGTTTTGCCTCGTATCATCAGGGTCAGAAACAGCATCACCATGCCGAGCACAGGCCCTGGAATGGGCACCCCGAGAAGACGCACGGTGATTTCCCCAACCAACTGATACACCAGCAGTAGGGTTATTCCGTTGAGAAAGTTCATGACTGCAGCTCCCGACAGAAAAACGGCCCAAGTCAGGAGCATAGCCATTAACCGTCCATGTGCCTAGCCGGCCTTGGTCTCGGGAAGCGGCTGGGTGATCGTCGTGGCGGGAATAATCTTTCTGCTGTAGGCCGCCAGCAGAAACCCGATCGGAAACATCAGCACACCGTATACGGCTGCCGGAATGGACATGGTACTGGACTCCAGCAACGTCAGCGTCACCAGCAGGGCAATAGTGCTGTTCTTGATACCGAGCTCCACCGCAACCGCAATGGATTCGCGCTGGGTCAGACCAACAGCGCGACCTGCCAGAAGCCCCAGGAAAATACCGGCTATGTTCAACAGGAGCGTTGCCGGACCGGCCTGTTTCAGCAGGTCCCAGATCTGGTCACGCACCCCCCAGACCAGACCTACTACCAGTAGCGCCAGGACCACGCCCCCGAACACGCTGACGGCGCTTTCCGCCCGCCGGGAAAGCTCAGGCGCCCGGGTACGAAAAACCATTCCAATCGCCACCGGGAACAGGACGATGCCCACCAGCATACCCACCGTTCTTCCCACTGGCAGCGTGATGGACTCCTCCGTTCCAGCGTATAGCTGAAGCGCATAGTTGGTGAACAAAGGCAGTGTAATGATGGTTATAAGACTGGCCGTGACCGTCAGCACAATCGACAGGGCAATGTTCCCCCGCGACAGCAACACAAACAGATTAGAAGTGGTGCCGCCCGGGCAGGCCGCAATGATCACCAGGCCCACGGCAATCGCCGATGAGAGATTCAGCAAGGAGGCAATGGCAAAGGCCACCAGGGGCATGAGCAGTATCTGGGCCACCGTGCCCACCACCATACCTTTCGGATACACCGCCACTTGGCGGAAGTCCCTGACCGTCAAGGTCATACCTATACCGATCATGATGATAAACAGGGCAATCGGCAGCCCCGCAGAGATCAGCGGACTCGATTCCACAGTGCCTCCAGGAATTCTTGTTGTGATTAGATTAGCCAGCTAGTGAAAATAGCATAAGCCACCAGAAAAGAGTGAATATGGATTCGCAACAACATGTAATCGCGGGAAGAACAGGAATGGGATTACACGCAAAAAGCTGAACCTTTCAGCGTGCCAGTTCGTGTGATTGTCCCGGTTGTTGCGTATACTTTCGAACAACAACTATACGAATCCAAACGCATCAGATTCAGTGCAGTTTGGCAGCTTCATAAAGCAAGAGGACGATCAATGAAACGCCTGGGCACACTGGACGCTTCCTGGTTGGCGGTGGAATCGGAAGACACCCCGATGCACGTCGGCAACCTGCAGATTTTTTCACTACCGGAAGATGCTCCGGAGACGTTTCTAAGAGACATGCTCGCCCGCATGAAAGCGGATGCCGATGTAGCGCCGCCCTGGTGCTACAAGCTCGCCTTTTCGGGGTTCCTGGGCCGCCTGGTCGCCCCGTCCTGGAAGGTCGACAAGAAGCTGGATCTCGACTACCACGTTCGACACTCGGCGTTGCCGCGCCCCGGTAGTGAACGGGAACTTGGCATCCTGGTATCCAGGCTGCATTCCAACCCGCTGGATTTTTCCCGCCCACTGTGGGAATGCCACATCATCGAGGGTTTGGAGAACAACCGTTTTGCCCTCTATACCAAGATGCATCACTCCATGATTGATGGCATCAGCGGTGTGCGGCTGATGCAGCGGGTGCTCAGCAAGGACCCCGGTGAGGTTAATATGCTGCCGCCATGGTCGGTACGCCCGGAACGTACACGGGGCAGCAAGACAGATTCCGAAGCCAGTATTTCGGCCGCCCTGTCCCAGGCCATGGAAGCCCTGAGGATTCAGGCCGACATGGCGCCGAGGCTCTGGAATGCGATGAACCGCCTGATCCAGTCCGCACGGCACCCGGAAGAGGGGTTGACCGCGCCCTTTGCCGGCCCGGTTTCCGCCCTCAATCACCGCGTCACCGGTCAGCGGCGGTTTGCCACCCAGCACTACCAGCTTGAGCGAATCAAAAAGGTCGCCCAGGCGTCCAACGGCTCCCTGAACGACATTGTGCTCTACCTCTGTGGCACTGCCCTGCGCCGCTTTCTTGTTGAACAGGATGGTTTGCCGGATACGCCACTCACCGCCGGAATTCCGGTGAATATCCGCCCCTCCGATGACCAGGGCACGGGTACCCAGATCAGCTTCATGATTGCCTCACTGGCGACCGACGAAGCCGACCCCCTCGAGCGGCTGAAGAACATCAAACACTCTACCCGCAGGGCCAAGCAGCACCTTCAGAAACTGCCGCGTAAAGCCCTGACCCAATACACCATGCTGCTGATGTCGCCCTACATCCTGCAGTTGATGTCAGGCCTGGGCGGGCGAATGCGCCCGGTGTTCAACGTGACGATTTCCAATGTGCCAGGGCCAGGGGAAACCCTTTACTATGAAGGAGCACGACTGGAGGCGATGTACCCGGTTTCGCTCATTGCCCACGGCGGTGCGCTCAACATTACTTGCCTGAGCTACGCCGGCTCGCTCAACTTCGGTTTCACGGGCTGCCGCGATACGTTGCCCAGTATGCAGAAGCTGGCGGTCTACACCGGTGAAGCTTTGGATGAACTGGAAATGCTTGTTCTTCCACCCGATACCGCCACTCAAAAATCCGTCCGCAGAAAGGTCGCCGCCTCCAACAAAAAGTAGCGCAACACCTGAGAACGGGAGCCAGAGCCATGTCCGAACAACTTTCAATTCCGTCAAAAAGAGATCAAGTCAGCAAGGAAGAATGGCAGCTCCGAGTCGACCTCGCCGCGGCCTATCGTCTGGTCGCCCTGTACGGCTGGGACGATCTGGTATTCACCCACATCTCCGCACGGATACCCGGTGACGAGCACCATTTTCTTATTAATCCATACGGTATGATGTTCGAGGAAATGACAGCCTCCAGCCTGGTGCGAGTGGATCAGGACGCCAACAAGATCAACCCCGACGACTTCGATATCAATCCCGCGGGTTTTACCATCCATAGCGCGATCCACCAGGTCAGGGACGATGCCGCCTGCGTCATGCATTTGCATACCACCGACGGTATTGCTGTATCCGCCCAACAGGAGGGCCTGCTGCCGCTATCCCAGCAGAGCCTGTTTGCACTGGCGAGCCTGTCGTATCACGACTATGAAGGTGTGGCGCTAAGGGAAGACGAGAAGGCCCGCCTGCAAAAGGATCTCGGCAATACCAATTTCATGATTCTTCGCAACCACGGCCTGCTCACCACCGGCACCAGTATTCCCGATGCCTTCCTGGCCATGTACATACTGCAAACGTCCTGTCAGATTCAGATCAGGGCACTGTCGGGCGATCGCCCGCTGACGCCGATTCCTGCCGGCATTGTGGATACCATCCGGCAACAGGCGGATCAGGTGACCAAAGGCCTGGGCGGCAAGCTGGCCTGGCCGGGCCTGCTACGCAAGCTCGACCGCATTGATGCCAGTTTCCGCGAGTAATGGTCGACCTTCAGGACTGACTCTTCCAGTTGGCTGCGCCCACAAATATCAGTTGTAGAAAGCGTGCGGTTCGCTGCCGTACCTGTTCTTCCTGATAGTTGTCGTCGGGAGAAATCCCCAGGATGTCCGTCAGGCTGAAGGCCACACTGCGCACCACCAGCTCACAGGTCATATCCAGATCGGCGTCGCTCAGGTGGTCGACCAGCTTCAATCGACGTAAGTCGTTGGCCAACTCGCTGGCAAAATAACGCATTTCGCTGCGGATGCCTTCCTGTACCGCCCGGCTCTCCCCCGCCAGCCCCTGGGCCATAAACATGAAAAAACTGCGATTATTGCGGGCATGGGAGATAAAAATACCGACTGATTCGTCGATCAGTTTGTCCGCCTGCAATACGTTCGCCCGCGCCTCGCGCATCATCCGTCGAAGCACCAGCCCCAGTTCGTCCACCAACTGCAGCCCAAGGTCATCCATGTTGCGGAAATGCCGGTAAAACGACGTCGGCACCACGCCTGCCTGCCGGGTGACTTCGCGGATGCCCAGGCTGGCAAAGTGCCGCCCCTTTCCCACCAGGGCCAATGCCGCGTTCATCAGTTTCTCGCGGGTTTCACCCGGCTTACGTCGTTGTTTTTCTGCCATCGCCTGGAACTAGCCCATCAGTTGGTCACAAGCCAACAAGTGTACACAGGCCCACACTAAAAATAACCCGAACTTGTCATTAGAGGACAATGTTAATGACTTGATTGCCGCCCAACACTTCGGTGTGTACAGTCGTACACATTAGTGAACACTTGTACACATCAGTACAAAGGAGAGCAATCATGATATCTGTACTGGAAAAGTCACCGACCCTGCACTGGCTGGGCAGGCAGCTTTTTAACCGGGACGACCCGGCTGCCTTTTTTGATCCCCTGCTGGAGCGCATCAACCCAATGTGGGTACGGCAATATACGCCGGCCAGGGTGAAGGCCATCTACAACGAAACCGCTGACACCAAAACCTTTGTCCTGGCGCCGGCCGGGCGCTGGAAAGGCTTTGCCGCCGGCCAGCACGTCAATATTGGCATCGATGTTGACGGTGTGCGTCGCAACCGAACCTTCAGCCTGTCCAGTTCGCCCATTCAATGGCGCGCTGACGGCACCGTCACCCTGACCATTAAACGGCTTCCCGGTGGCCTGGTGACCAACTGGATGCACGACCACCTGGAGCCAGGCGCTGTCATCGGCCTGGGCGAGGCGTTCGGCGACTTCCGGATTCCCGATCCGCAGGAGCCAGCCCTGTACATCGCTGGTGGCAGCGGTATCACCCCGGTGCTGAGCCAGCTGGAAACCATGGCGGCATCAGACTACCGGGCGCCGGTGACCCTGCTGTATTTCGTGCGCACCCAGGCCGATGTGATTGCTGCGGAAAAGCTGCACGCGCTGGCCAGTCGCTGGCCGGCGTTCACCCTGAAGGTGTTTGCCACCAGCGATACCAATCCGCCTCAGTTCCTCGGCGAGCAACATCTGGATGAAGTTCCTGGCATTACGGCCCGGCGGTGCTATCTCTGCGGGCCGAAAGGGCTTATGGATCTGGCCAACGACCTCCTTTATCGAAGGGGCATTGGCGAAGACCGCATTCACAGCACTTTTTTCTCGGCACCGTCCGCAAATCTCGACACCGAGACCCTCGGAGGAGCGGTGCATTTCCAACGCAGCAACCTGGATGTCTCGTCCGAAGGCGATGCGGTGCTGCTGGAGATTGCCGAGGCCGCGAAACTGTCACCACGCTACGGCTGCCGCATGGGCATCTGCCACCAGTGCAGTTGCCGCAAAACCAGCGGCACCGTGATCAACCGCCTGACCGGGAAAGCATCCGGCCCGGGCGAGGAAACCATTCAGCTTTGTGTGTCTGTTCCGAGCGGGCCGGTGACTGTTGAACTCTGACCGGCCGCACCACAACGCCTGAACCCATTATTGGCAGACATGGTTCGACCATTCTGCAAGGAGTCACCATGAAGACGATGAACGAAACACAACTGAAAGAGCTTGAAAACGACCTGGACGCCATTCGTGACCAAGTGATTTCCGATCTCGGCGAACGGGATGCCCGTTACATCCGCAGGATCGTTCGGCTTCACCGATCCCTGGAAATCGGTGGCCGGGTGCTGATGCCCTTCGGGTTTATCCCGCCGGTGTTTCTGGCGGCCACCACGGCACTGGGTATCTCCAAGATTATCGAAAACATGGAGATCGGCCACAACGTCATGCACGGCCAATACGACTGGATGAACGACCCGTCACTCCACTCGCAGACCTATGAATGGGATACGGTTTGCACTGGCGATTCCTGGCGCCGCACCCATAACTACGAGCACCACACCTACACCAATATCATCGGCAAGGACCGGGACTACGGCTACGCCCTGCTCCGCCTGAGCGACGACGACAAATGGAAGCCGGCCCACACCCTGCAGTTCATCAACTACATTCTGCTGAGCGTGTTCTTCCAGTGGGGCGTCGGGCTGCATGAGCTGGAGTCTGAACGAATCCGCCGCCGGGAAATTTCAGTACGGGAAAAGACTCCGTTCCTGAAGGATTTCTTCCGCAAGGGTGGCCGTCAGGCCTTCAAGGACTATGTGTTCTTCCCGCTGATTACCTTTCCGGTTGCCCCGGTGGTGCTGGCGGGCAACATTGGCGCCAACCTGATCCGTAACCTGTGGTCGTCTACGGTCATTTTCTGTGGCCACTTTACCCAGGATGCGGAGACGTTCACCGAAGAAGAGTGCGAAGGAGAAAGCAAGGGGCACTGGTACCTCCGCCAACTGACAGGCTCCAGCAACTTTACCGGCAGTAAGTGGGTGCACCTGCTGAGCGGCCATCTGAGCTATCAGATTGAACACCATGTGTTCCCGGACCTGCCAGCCCACCGCTACCCCGAGATCTCGGAGAAGGTTCAAGCGGTGTGTGAAAAGCACGGTATTCCGTACAACACCGGCACCTTCGCCAAACAGTATTCAACCGTGCTGAAACGCATTTTCGGCTATTCACTGCCTGACCGGATGCGCAACCGGCTGTTGCCGGAATTCAGCGACCGAGCCGTGAGTTAAGCGATTTGCAGGCACGGCCTTCCTTTACTTGCCAAATTGCTATTTTGTCGATATTGGGTTGGGTTATTCACCACACTTTGGTTATGCTGGTTGTATACAAAACCAGACGGGGAATTTACCCATGCCCAACGCCACGCTGACAGACCGTTTTGGTCGCACCGTCAACTATGTGCGTCTGTCCGTCACAGACCGCTGCGATTTCCGGTGCGTGTATTGCATGGCAGAGGAGATGACCTTCCTGCCACGGCAGCAGGTGCTGACGCTTGAAGAGATTGCCCAGGTGGCAAAGACCTTCGTATCCCTGGGCACCGAAAAGATTCGGTTGACCGGGGGAGAGCCGCTTGTAAGACGGGGCATTCTGGAACTGGTCAAGGAAATCGGCACATTGGGCCTGCGGGACTTCGCCATGACCACCAATGGCAGCCAGTTGCCCACCATGGCAGAGCCACTGCGCAAGGCCGGGCTCAAACGATTGAATATCAGCCTGGATTCCCTGGATGCCGAGAAATTCAGCCGCATCACCCGCACTGGCCGGCTTGCCCAGGTTCTTGATGGTATAGACGCCGCAAAAGAGGCGGGGTTTGAGGGCATCAAACTCAATACCGTTGTCATGAAAGGTGGCAACGACCAGGAAGTACCAGAGCTGGTTGAGTTTGCCCGCAAAAAGAAGGTGGACATTACCTTCATTGAGGAAATGCCACTGGGTGAAATTTCCGATCATGATCGCGGTCAGGTGCTGTGCACCAGCGACGAAGTGCGCGATATCATCAGCCAGCGCCATAAGCTGGTTCCCACACCGGAAGATTCCGGCGGCCCCGCCCGCTACTACCGCATGCCGGACAGCGACATCCGGGTCGGTTTCATCTCGCCCCATTCCCACAATTTTTGCTCCACCTGCAACCGCGTTCGGGTCACGGTGGAAGGCCGTCTGCTGCTATGCCTGGGCAACGAGCATTCCGTTGATCTGCGTCGCGTGCTGCGCGGCCACCCGGAAACCGATGACAAACTCCGTGAAACCATCATCAACGCCATGGACCTGAAACCGGAGCGCCATCACTTTTCCAGCGAGGGTGACGTTCAGATTCTTCGCTTTATGAATATGACCGGCGGCTAGCTTCCAGCTGAACCAGCCTTGCGCCGCTGGCGTATCCTTCGTACCACATCGTGGCGATCATGGGTGATTGCTGCCCCAGGTACGGAGGTCGTTTCCCGCTATGCCCAATCTGATTCTGATACTCGGCGACCAGCTGACCACCGCCATCAGCGCACTCGACAACGCTGACAGGGAACGAGACAGAATCGTGATGGCAGAGGTCCACGACGAGGCCAGCTACACCAATCACCACAAGAAGAAACTGGTTCTGCTGTTCAGCGCCATGCGCCATTTCGCACAGCGGCTGGAGGATGACGGCTGGCGGGTCCAATACCAGCGGTACCACCCGGACAACGCTATCCATAGCCTGGAAGCGGTGGTCGCCTGCGAACTGAGTGAGAGCCACGCCGAGAGAATCATCACTACGGAATGCGGCGAATGGCGCCTGCACGATCAGATCAGCCACTGGCGTGAGCGACTGGGCGTGCCCGTGGAAATTCGCCCTGACACACGCTTTATGGCCAGCAAGCAGGAGTTTGCAGACTGGGCCGATGGCCGAAAACAGCTGCGAATGGAGTTCTTCTACCGGGAAATGCGGCGAAAAACCGGTTTATTGATGACGCCAGAAGGCAAACCGGAGGGCGGAGAGTGGAATTTCGATGCCGACAATCGCCGCAAGTGGACGGGAAAACCGGCGGCACCGGCCCCGTTTCGTGTTGAACCCGACGAGGTGACCCGGGACGTGATTGAACTGGTAGAGCAACACTTTACCGATCACTTCGGCACCACGGAGGATTTCCACTTTGCCGTCACCCACGAGGACGCTGAACAGGCGCTGGATTACTTCATCGATTTCGCCCTGCCCTGTTTCGGCGATTTCCAGGACGCCATGTCCGACAATGAAGACTGGTTGTTTCACTCCATCCTGTCGCCCTATATCAATTGCGGCTTGCTGGACCCACTGGCCGTCTGCGAGGCCGCCGCACAGGCCTGGTATTCAGGGCGCGCGCCGATAAACGCAGTGGAGGGTTTTATTCGGCAGATCCTGGGCTGGAGAGAGTTTGTGCGGGGTATCTACTGGTTGCATATGCCAGGGTACGCAAAGGAAAACCGGCTCGGTAATACCCGTTCCCTACCCTGGTTCTACTGGACCGGGGACACCAGGATGCGCTGCATGCACAAGGCTATTGATGCCACCCGTCGCAACGCCTATGCACACCATATACAGCGGCTGATGGTGACCGGTAATTTTGCGCTGCTGGCCGGCGTCAAGCCGGAGGAGATCTGTGACTGGTACCTGGCCGTGTATGCCGATGCCTACGACTGGGTGGAGCTACCCAACGTGCTGGGCATGGTGATGCACGCAGACGGTGGCTATCTGGGATCGAAACCCTATGCCGCCAGCGGCAAATACATCCAGCGCATGTCGGACCACTGCAGCAACTGCCACTACAAGGTCAACAAGGCCACGGAAGACGACGCCTGCCCGTTCAATTCGCTCTATTGGCATTTCATCAATCGCCATCGGGAAGACTTTGCCAGCAATCCACGCATGGGCATGATGTACCGCAACTGGGACAAGCAGAAACCAGAAAGGCGGGAGGCGCTGCTCCAGCGTGCCGACAACTTGCTGGCACACCTGGAGCAACTCTGAAAACAGAGAGGGACTGGCGCGACTATGGGCGGATGCGCTTCTCGCTGTCCGGGTCGAAAAACACGACCTTTCTCATGTCGAACATCAGCTCTGCCTCTTCACCCCAGTTCACCGGGTGCTCTGCATCCAGCCGGCACTGCACATCCACATTGTTGAGGCGAATCACGGCGAGGATATCCGGCCCGGTGGGTTCGGTCACTTCCACCGTAAAACGGCTCTCGGCCACCATCTGGCTATCCCTTTTCTGTTCGTCTGGCTGGCTTATGTGCTCCGGGCGGATGCCGAGCACCACCTGTTTGCCGGCCCACCCCTGCAGGTAATCCGGCACTGGCAGGGCAAGTTTCCGGCCATCGCTGCCCTCAACGTTGACCACCAGACCCGGCCCGGCCGGCTCTACCGTCACGTTAATAAAACTCATGGACGGCGAGCCCATAAAGCCGGCGACAAACAGGTTTTCCGGGGTGTCGTAGACTTCCTTCGGTGTGCCCAGTTGCTGAAGTTCGCCGTCTTTGAGCACCGCGATCCGGTCCGCCAGCGTCATGGCTTCGATCTGATCGTGG
Source organism: Marinobacter sp. V34 (assembly GCF_055524115.1). Lineage (NCBI taxonomy): Bacteria > Pseudomonadati > Pseudomonadota > Gammaproteobacteria > Pseudomonadales > Marinobacteraceae > Marinobacter > Marinobacter sp. V34. The sequence goes on from NZ_JBUPZY010000009.1 coordinate 66,733, forward strand.
GTCACGTACACAATGGTGGTTTTCAGGCGCTGGTGCAGCTTCTTGATTTCGGTGCGCATTTCCACCCGCAGCTTGGCGTCCAGGTTGGACAACGGCTCGTCGAACAGATAAATCTTCGGCCTGCGAGCCAGCGCGCGCCCCATGGCGACCCGCTGTTGCTGACCGCCTGAAAGCCGGGCCGGCTTCTTGTCCAGCAACGCGGAAATCTGCAGCAGATCGGCGACCCGCTCCACTTCCTGCTGGATCTCGTCTTTCGGCATACCACGGATTTTCAGGCCGAAGGCAATGTTCTCGCTCACCGACATGGTGGGGTAGAGCGCGTAGGACTGGAACACCATGGCGATGTCCCGGTCCTTCGGCTCCATGGTGGATATGTCCTTGCCTTCCACCACAATCGACCCACCGGTAATGGATTCCAGGCCGGCAATGCTGTTCATCAGGGTTGACTTGCCGCAGCCGGAAGGTCCAACGAGAGTCAGAAACTCACCGGATGCGATGTCAATATTAATGCCTTTGAGCGTCTCATCGAGAGCCCCCGGGTATGTCTTGCGGATGTCCCGCAGTTCAAGTTGTGACATGTTGTTTTACCCTTTAACCGAGCCGGCCGTCAGGCCGCGTATAAAGTACTTGCCGGCCACGATGTACACCACCAGCGTTGGCAGGGCGGCAATCATGGCGGCGGCCATATCCACGTTGTATTCCTTCACCCCGGTACTGGTGTTCACCAGGTTATTCAGGGCGACCGTTATCGGCTGGCTGTCGCCGCTGGCGAAGACCACGCCGAACAGGAAGTCGTTCCAGATCTGGGTGAACTGCCAGATCAGTGACACCATGAAGATGGGTGTGGACATGGGCAGAAGGATGCGGAAGAAGATGGTGAAAAAGCCGGCGCCGTCGAGCCGGGCCGCCTTCACCAAAGCGTCGGGAATGGCCACGTAATAGTTGCGGAAAAACAGCGTGGTAAAGGCCACCCCGTAGATCACGTGGACCAGTACCAATCCAGCGGTGGTGTTGGCCATGCCCAGCTTGCCAAGGGTTGCTGCCATGGGCAGCAGCACCACCTGGAAGGGCACAAAGCAGCCGAAGAGCAGCATGCCAAACATCAGGTCCGAGCCCTTGAACTTCCACTTCGAGAGCACATAGCCGTTAAAGGCGCCCAGCAGGGTGGAGATCATCACCGCCGGCACAGTCATCTTGAACGAGTTCCAGAAATATCCCTTTACGCCTTCGCACTGCACCCCTGTGCAGGCCTCGGACCAGGCCTTGGTCCAGCCGATGGTTGTCCAGTCTGCCGGCAGTGCCAGCAGGTTGCCGGACCGGATATCCATGGGCGTTTTGAAACTGGTGATCAACATCACGATCAGAGGAATCAGATACACCAGGCAGGCCAGTAACAGCACCCCGTAAATGGCGATGCGGCTGGGGCGAAAGCCGGTACGAACCATATCAGTCATGGCGCTTCTCCCTCAGTTCGGAATACAGGTAAGGCACCAGCAGCGCCAGGATGGCTCCCAGCATTAGCATCGCGCTGGCGGAGCCCAGGCCCATCTGGCCACGGGTGAAGGTGTGTGCGTACATGTACACGGCAGGTAAGTCGGTGGAATAGCCGGGGCCGCCGGCGGTCATCGCCATTACCAGGTCAAAACTCTTGATGGCGATGTGAGCCAGCACCATCACGGAGCTGAAGAATACCGGCCGTAACGAGGGCAGGATGATTTTCCAATAGATCACCGGCAGGCTGGCACCATCCACCCGCGCTGCGCGAATGATTGACGAATCGACGCCCCTCAGGCCGGCCAGGAACAGAGCCATGACAAAGCCAGATGCCTGCCAGACGGCGGCCATCACGATGGTGTAGATGGCAAAGTCGGAGTTCACCAACCAGTCAAAGCTGAAGGACGTCCAGCCCCAGTCATGCATCAGCTTTTCCAGCCCCAGACGCGGATTCAGAATCCATCGCCACACGGTGCCGGTGACAATCATGGACAGCGCCATGGGATAGAGATAGATCGTCCGGATCGCACCTTCCTGGCGGATACGCTGATCCAGGAATATCGCCAGCACCACACCGATCAACAGGCAGATGCCGATAAAGAGTCCACCAAAGATGGCCAGATTCCATGAAGCGACTATCCAGCGCTCGCTCTCCATCAGCTTGGCGTATTGCTCCAGGCCAACGAAATTGTAACTGGGCAGGAAGCTGGAATTGGTAAATGACAGCACGCCCGTCCATAGCATGTAGCCATAGATCCCGATGCCAACCAGCAGGAAGGTCGGGGCCACCACCAGTTTCGGCAACCAGCGCTGCAGGCCATCCATCAGGCCAGACGATGCCCTGGCCACCCCGGTGGGGCGACGTTGAGTGTGTTCCATGAGGAATCCCCTGAAGAAACCCGAAGGCCGCCCACCGGGCGGCCTGATACGGCATTACATCGCGGACTGGATGGCGGCTGCCAGCTGGTCCGTGGTTTTTGCCGGGTCCGGGTTGTTGGAGTTTACGAAGTTGGTGACCACATCAAAGATCTGGCCCTGGATGTAGCTGGTCGTTGCCAGGCCATGGGAGAAGCTCGGCACCAGACCACCATCATCGGCACTGGACTTGAAGGTATCCATTGACGCCTGGGCACAGGTATCGAAATCACTCATGTCCATGTCGGTACGAACCGGGATCGAGCCTTTGTTCTGATTGAACAGGGTCTGGAATTCCGGTTCCAGAATGGTTCGGGCGAGGTCCTTCTGGGCCTTGATGTCCTCTTCCTCGGAGAGGGTGAACATGGCGAAGGAGTCCACGTTGAAGGTAAATTGCCCTGTTGTGCCGGGAGCCGGCGCGCACACGTAATCCTCGCCCGGTGTCAGACCGGCCGCGGTGAACTCGCCCTTGGCCCAATCGCCCATGATCTGCATGGCAGCCTCACCGCGAATCACCATGCCAGTGGCAGTGTTCCAGTCGCGACCCGCCGCATCGTCATCGACGTAGCTCATGACCTTGGCAAACTGTGCGAAGACCTCTTCCATTTTGTCGCTGTTGATCACGTCCATGTCGTGCTCGACAAACGCCTTGCGATAATCATCAGGGCCCAGTTCTGCAAGTGCCACCGCATCGAACACGGTTGCGTCCTGCCACGGCTGGCCGCCATGCGCCAGGGGGATATAACCCTCAGCCTTGAGCTTATCGGCTACCTCGAAGAACTCATCCAACGTGGTGGGCACCTCAACACCGACATCTTTCATGACCTCCGGGTTCACCCACAGCCAATTTACCCGGTGTACGTTGACCGGCACGGCGACGTACTCGCCTTCGTACTTCATGACATCGGAGATCATCGGAGGTATAAGCTGGTCCCAATTCTCAGCCTCAGCCACACTGTCCAGGCTGGTCAAAAAGCCCAGTTCCGCCCACTCACGGATATCCAGGCCCTTGATCTGGGCTGCAGCGGGTGGGTTACCAGAGACAGCGCGGGTTTTCAGGACGGTCATGGCGGCTTCACCACCGCCACCGGCCACGGCGAAGTCTTTCCAGGTGTGTCCCTGCTCTTCCATCATTTTCTTAAGAGCGGCCGCCGCGCGCGCTTCACCGCCAGCGGTCCACCAATGCAGAACCTCGACTTCACCGGCCTGAACGGCCGCTGTTGGCATCAGGGCGGCAGAGACCGCCAGGGCTGTAAGATGATGCTTGAACGTTTTCATAGTGACTCCTTATTTTTGTCGTGCAGACGTTTGTCAGGCTCAGAACCAGACTTCCATCTGGGTACCAAAGGTCCACTGGCTGCCGCCAAAATCTTCCTGTCCCAGGGCATCACCGCCGTCGTAGCGGTTGAGCTCATCGTCCCAGGTGGAGTAAGTAGCGAAAACCCGAATTTCCGGGCGGTTCCAGAAGCCACCGACTTGAGGCTTGAAAGTCGGTGCGATGGTGAAGCGGGCATAGTCGCCATCCACGTCACCTCGGCCTTCGTAGCCTTCCGTTTGCAGGTCCATCACCTGCCAGGAGGCTTCATACTGCATTTCGAAGTTGGCGCCCAGTTCGTTAGCCAGGCGGGTGTTGAAGGTCAACCATTGGTACTCGTCCCCTTCCACATAACGGTCCTTGCTGGTTTCAGCCATGATCGCCGGTGCAATGCGCCAGCTGTTACCCAGCCGAGTGGTGCCGTAGGCCGCTATTCGGGTGCTGGCAGCGTCTTCATGCAGGTTGCCATCGGCACCGATGTTCTTGGTCTCTGCGCCCAGGCCCTGGCCGTGTAGAACAGCTACCTTGAAGCTGCCATCGGAGATTCCAAAGAAGCTGTCACCGTGGTAGGCCAGCATGGTATGCACACCCGAGTCGGCCGCTTCCATAACACCATTGACGATGCGCTCGTCGTTGTCTGCGGCGGACATGCCGCTGATCAGCCACTCAACGTTACCGAAATAGTTATTGGCGGTGAGGATCAGGTTATCGGTGTCGGAGCTGCCATCGGTGGTGGTGGGGTCAGAGGGGAAATCCAGGAAGCTGCGGCCATAGAAAGAGAAGTTGGATTTTACCGACTCGCTGAAGGTCACATCATAGATACCGGCACCGGTCCCTCCCAGAAAAACGATATCGCTGTCGAGCCAGTGAATGTCGAAGTCCAGATCCCGGTCAAAGCGTTTACCGGCCCAAATCGCGGCATCTTCAAAGATACCGGTAAAGCTGGCCAGGTCACTGAACTGGACATAGGCCTGGCGCACGTTCAGGGCACCATCATCGGCGGTCCAGTCGTTGCTGGAGGTCGTGGCATCGGCAATCATCAAGCGGTAATGAGCCTTGGTGCCGTTATCCGCCACGGATTTGTAATTGAGTATCGCTTCCAGATAAGTGTCTGGCTCGTTACCCAACCGACCCACGGCGCCACCAACGGATCCTGCGGGGGTCAGGTAAGGTCCGCCGGGAGCGCTCTTGCCATCGCTGTTGAGTAGTAGGCCGGAGCGGGCATAGGTGTTGAAGGAGAAACCCTGCTCACCGCGGGCATGGGGCTCAACTTCTGCCAGCTGTTGCTCCAGCGCGGACAGGCGCTCTTCCACGCTTTCCTGGGCATACGCTTGACCGGCGAACAGTCCCAACGACACCACGCTTACGGCGGCGGTGAGCCTGTGAAGAGGTTTGGCGCCCAGGGTCAGGGCAGAACGATACGTTTTATGGGTATTCATAATGACTCCTTGTTTTTGTTGTATTAGCAATATCGGAGTCTATGGCAATACCTCGGGGAGGAACGTATCAAACTGAAAGGCCGATGTAACACGGTTGTTACATACGCGATCAATGCCGGGGGAGTGTGAGCGTCACAGTCAGGCCACCGCATAGCCAATTTGCTATTTCAAGGTCGCCACCATGGCTTTGGGCAATGTTACGGGCGATACCAAGGCCAAGACCATGGCCCCGCCGGTGCTCCTGACCCAGGCGGTAGTAGGGCTCAAAGATCCGGCCAAGCTCGGCCTCCGGAATACCCGGCCCGTAGTCCCTGACGTGGATGGTCAACTGCTCTGGAGAGTCCTCCACACTGATCGTCGCCGACTCTCCATACTTGATGGCATTATCCACCAGGTTACCCAGGCAACGCTTCAGTGCCAGCGGCTTGCCGCGGTAGGCGGCACAGGCACCTTCCACGACCACTCGGGGGTTCTCTCCTTCGTAGGCTTCCGCCATTCGGCGCAACATGCCGTCAATATCAACCAACTCCACGTTCTCGTGGATGTCGGTATCCTTCATACCCTGCAGGGCACCCTTTACCAGCAGCTCCAGTTCCTGAAGATCACTCTCGAAACGTTCACGGATCTCTGCATCGTCAATCAGGTCGGCCCGCAGGCGCAGCCTTGTTATCGGCGTTTTCAGGTCGTGGGAAATTGCACGGAACAGCTGATCCCTGTCGCTGATGTAGCTTTGCAAGCGTCGATGCATGGTGTTGAAGCCGCGAGTAACCGCAATGATCTCGGCGCTGCCCTGCTCCCGCAACGGCGGCCGGTGCTCGTCCAGGGGCAGGTCCCGCGCGGCCCTGGCCAGTTTGTGCAAAGGCCGGGTCTGGCGACGCACCAACCAGGCCAGTACCGGGAACAGAACGCCAATCATCACCAGGATAAACACAATCTGCTGGCCAGGAATGCTTTCATCATCCAGCGAGACATAGGGCGCGGGCAGCAACGAGGCCAGATACAGCCACTCATCCTTGGCAACTTCCACCTGGGTGACCAGCACCGGCGGCTTGATGGGCTCAAGGGTAAGCGCATAGTGGGCCCAGGATTCCGGTAACGCATCCAGGGGCAACTGGGTATTGAGGATACGCAGGTCATCCGGATGCACAAACTCCACGTGCAAATTGATCGATTTTCCCAGGCGACTCTTGAGCACCGACACCACTTCGTCCATCACCAGCTGTTTGCGCTCGCTGTCTGGCAGGGCACGCATATCGATACGTTTGTTGTTGAGCGAGACAAAGAACCGCGAGCCCCCCATGTCCCTCAACTGATCCAGCACAATATGCCGGTACTGCAACGGCAGGGACTTGAAGAACTGTGTGGTGGCGGCCGCTGAGGAGGCCAGGTTGCGGGTGGTGTTGACCAGGCCCTCCACCTGTTGGGCGCGGAATGTGCCAACCCAGATCACGCTGGAGGCGACCTGGGCGACCCCCATTGCCAACAGAGTCAGAAGCAGAATGCGCCCGAGAAGCGACGAGGGCACAAGGCGCCAGACCTTGCGGCCAGTCTCTACCGCCCCATTGTTATTCCGCACCATGGGTCACCGTTGCCGCCAGCAGATACCCTGCCCCTCTCACCGTCTTGATCAGCCTGGGGCTGCGCCCCTGATCTCCCAGTCGCTGGCGCAGACGGCTGACGGCCACATCCACCACCCGGTCCAGCGGCATGGATTCCCGCCCCCGGGTAACGCCGGAAATGGTGTCGCGGTCCAGAACTTCGTTGGGGTGTGCCAGGAATAGCTGCAACAACGAAAAATCCGCGCCGGACAACGGCGTTGCTTCCCCCTGGTCCGAGATAAGCTCATGGGCCTGGGTGTCCAGCCGCCAGCGATCAAAACCCACGAACCGGGGATTGTCCGCGCGATTGAACCCGGAACGTCGCAATAGCGCCTTGACCCTGGCCTGCAATTCCCGGGCGCTGAAGGGCTTGGCCAGGTAGTCATCGGCACCGATTTCAAGGCCGACCACACGGTCGGTTTCGTCCGAGCTCGCGGTCAGCATGATGATCGGCACCTGGGAGTGTTCGCGAATCTCACGGCAAAGCGTAAAACCATCATCGCCCGGCAACATGACATCAAGGACAATCAGATCGACCCGCGACTCTGCCAGAGTGCGTCGCATACTGTCGCCTTCGGCCGCGGTCATGACATCATAGCCAACACGAGACAGGTGCTCATGCAACAATTCCCGGATGGCGAGGTCGTCATCCACAACCAGAATCGATGTTTTTACATCAGACATTCAAGAGCCTTTTTTGTTATTCATTCGAGCGAAGAGCTGCCCAGAACTTATCAGTCCATTGTCGGACAAAGTAAGGCAAAACGCCCCGCCGAATGCTAGTCTTCAGTCAGCATTGTCAACAAAAGGGATGACGCAGTCATCATGGATCTTCGGCCTATGGCCCTGAGCGTACTGGGCACCCTTGCTGTTTCTGTGTGCCACGCTGGGCCTCCCACACTCACTCTCTACACATTTGAATCACCGCCTTACCAGATGTCTGCACAGACAGGGGATGGCGTAGCGGATGTGGTCGGCGAAACCGTAGATACCGTGACCTGCGCGGCCAACCAGGCCGGCTGGTCAACGAACATTCGGCTCGCTCCCCAGAATCGGGCTGCGCACTCACTAAGCCGCAATCTTATTGACGGTTACTTTGCCATAGATCCGTCCACAGAGCTGGATATCACGGCCAAACGCAGTGACCCGGTGTCGCTGGAGAAATGGTATTTTTTCACCACAGAAGCCGGGCCAATCCCCAACACCGCACGCGTTGGCGTTGTTGATGGTAGTAATGAGAAAGCCTGGCTCCAAGCCAATGGTTATAACATTTTTCTGAGCGTTTCATCACCAAGCCAATTACCGGCCCTGCTCAGACGCGGGCGAATTGACGCCGCGTTGATGGATGAGCGAACCATGAGCGGCCTGCAACACATGAAACGCACGGGCTACAACGAGTTGAACGCACACTTTCTCCGCTACGCGCCGCTGTATCTGTATATGAGCGAGAATTTCACAGTCAACAATCCGGACTTCATCTCGAACTTTAATCGCTATTTACCCAAGTGTATGGAAGGGCAGATTACACTCTCCGCAGAGGAGGACCGGCGCATAAGAAAACTGGCCGAACGGTTATTCCGCGAGCTCGACAGTATGCTTGACCTGCAACAATCCATTGATGCCGGCCCACGCATGGAAACCTTGGCGGACGTACTGACCTTCGACAGCATGTGGCAGGCACTGGCACCGGGTAAGGCAACCGACCTTGCCAATACCATACTTGAGTTGCCGGGATCGCGAACTCTGAATGCCTGGACGCTTACTCACCCGGAACTGGTCACCGAGGCATTGCTCTCCAACAACATGGGCACCCTGGTCGCCATGAGCCAACTTACCTCGGATTACTGGCAGGGAGATGAGCCAAAATTCAACGCCGTCGTATCAAACATCCGCTCCGGTTTAACCGGGCTGGAGGCCATGTACCTTTCGGATATTCGATACGATGCCTCGACGTCCCGCTTTCAGGTGACGGTCAGCGCCCCCGTTGGGCCCATTACCGACAACCTTCCAAAGGGCATTATCTCCCTAGGACTCGACATAGAAGATGCGCTGGCGAACAGCCAGCCCCACTGAGATCACGGCGGGCCGATTTCGCAGGCCAGCACAAGCGCCCAGAATTCCGAAAAGTCATTGACCACTACATCCGGCTTATCCGGATGCTTGTGAGTGCCCGGAAAAATCCGGTTCAACCATGGCAAGTCCCACTGCGCGCCGTTGAAAAACACCGCCGTCATACCGGCGCGCTTGGCGGCTATCACGTCTGTGGTGCTGTCACCTACGTACCAGACGCTCGGGTCTGGCGGGTAGTCCAGCTTCTGCACTGCGAGATAAAGTTGGTCGGGATGAGGCTTTCTCAGTGGCGTGTCGTCACCGCAGATATCCACGTCAAACAGGTGTGTCCAGCCAGTGTCTTCCACCGCAGCAAGTTCATGCTCAAAGAATTCCCGGTCCCGATTGGTAATGACACCCACCTGAATATTGAGCCGGCGAAGCCCCTCGAGTACGGCTCTCACCTTTGGCTCAAAGGCTTTCACCGTGCCATAGTGTTCTCGGTAGTGACGATTAAAGACCTTGTGTGCGATCTGCTTGGCTTCCTGATCATCCCCGAACAACACCTCGAAGATATCGGTGCGCGAGATCTTGCGGTCGGCCCGAACCTTGGGGTGAAGCTTGGCAAATTCCCGCACGTAAGCCACCAGCCGAGCGTCTTCCGGAGTCTTGCTGTCTTCCGGCGCCAGCATACGGCTAACCAGGCCCAGTTCCTCGAACTCCGGGAACATGTCATCCACCGCGTGGTACATGGCGTCCAGGGTATCCACCAGCGTGGCGTGCCAGTCGAACAGCACCACCGACGGCCGGATCAAGCTGACAACGGCAGGATGCCAATCCGGCTCAATACGGGGCTGTGGCGGTTCAGGACGCGGATAAGGCCGTGGCCGGACTTCTGCGGGGGTGGCCTGAAAGGCATCCGGCTGATGTCGCTCCAACAACGCCAGCAGGTCTATGAGGTCTTCGAAGCTGTCCAGTATGGCGGCCGGAGCGTCGCGATGACTGAACCAACTGTCAATCCGACCAGGCTCCCAGCAGGCACCGTTGTAGAATACACCCGAGACCCCGGCACGGTTGGCCGTGAGCATATCCACGTAGCTGTCGCCCACATACCAGGCCCGTCCGTCGAGTGGCAGGCCCAGCTTCTCCAACACACGGGTAATTACCTCTGGATCGGGCTTGTACTCAGTGACATCGTCAGCACAGACGGTGGCGTCGAACAGGCCGCGCCAGCGCCCCTCGTCCACCATGCTCAGTTCCTTGTCCAGGAACTCCCGGTTGCGATTAGTGGATACCGCCAGCCGGATACCCATGTCTTTCATGGCGGTCAGGTATTCGTATGCCCCCTGCTGGAACGGTCGCACCTTGCCGAAATATTTCCGGTAACAATCGTTGTAGGCCTTGTGGGCGATCAGCTTGGCGTCTTTGTCATCGCCGAAGATGGCGTTGAAGATGTCGGTTCGTGATACCCGACGTTCCGCCAGAATGCGCGGGTGCAACCGTCGAAAGATCCGTATGTAACGGACCAGGCGAGCATCATCAGAGGTGCGACATTTGTCCTCAGGCAGCAGCCGGTCCACCAGGCCCAGGTCTTCCAACTGCGGCAGCATCTCTTCCATGGCGCTGAACATGGCGTCGTGCGTATCCACCAGCGTGCCATGCCAGTCGAACATCAGCACCGACGGTGCAGGCAATCCATCGCTGAAACGAGCCATAATCAGTTTCCTGCTGGTTTCTTGGTAGTCTCCACGTGAACCACCCGCCCGTTGCGCAACTTGACGATGCGGCGGAACTGAGTCTTTCCAGTCTCGTACAGCCATTCTTCCACAGGTACCAGTTGATCGGCACGGTAATGACCAGCGACCGTTGAGCCACCGCCAACTGATTCCCAAGTGACCCGCCGGGAAAGCGGCTCGCCGCAATAGGCCACCATTTCGAATTCGCTGAGTCCGCTTTGCAGCCGCGCCGGAGAACAGTCACCGGCACTGTCGCCGGCGAAGCCATAGCCCAGGCTGTGCTCATGCCGGAGCTTGCCGTTCCTGAACTCAAGGCGGCGGATAAATCCCTGTGGGCCCGGGTTGTAGTACCAATGCTCGACTTCGCCAACAATACCTATTCCGGGAACGGTGGCCGTTGGGTAGGTCGCTACGTAGTCCGGCGCACCGCAGCGCTCTTCAACCTCCACTGGCCAGTCGCCGACATCCACCAGTGATGAGCCACAGCGAAAGGCACCATTGGCGGCACCCGGCAAGGCAGCCAGGCCCGGAAGAACCAAAAGCATGAGCACTCTGATTGATAACGACAAACGCATACCCTTCCTCCCCTATACACTCCTAACCTTCCATAGTAGAAGCATGAAAAGGTGATGGGCACCGGCAAATCGTAAAAAACACGTAAATGCTGGCCTCAAGGGTTTCTTCCAGGCGTTCTTTCACTTCCTGTTCGATGTCGTTATCGGCACAGCTTCTCGCCATTAGCCATGAGATATTCCTCAATCACGGAGCCCCTCATCCGGCCTGAACCGGGCTCCATGGCTGTTCGCCAGGGTTTCCAGTGACTTCCGGATGTCATCCATGCCCCGCTCATGAGCGTAGTTCATGGGGCCGCCACGGAAGGGAGCAAAGCCGGTACCAAAGATCATTGCCCCGTCCACCAGGGATTCATCCTCGATCACACCCTCGCGCAGGCAGGCCATGCAGGCATTCAACATAGGCAACAGTAGCCTGTCGAGGGTGTCGTCCGGGGCTGCCTCTGTTTTGTCCTGCTTGTCGGCCTGGCCTTTCTTCCACCGGTACAGGCCTTCGCCGGTTTTCTTACCCAATTTGCCATCATTAACCTTCTGTTTGAGCCAGTCCGGCGCCGGCGGCATATCGGTATCCAGCCGGTCGCGCAACATGTCGGCCACGCTGAGGCAAATGTCCAGGCCTACCTGGTCGGCCAACTCTATCGGCCCCATGGGCATGCCGAACTCCTCCGCCACCCGGTCAATGCTCTCAGCGGCAACACCTTCATCCAGCATGACCATGGCTTCCACCAGGTAAGGAGTCAGTGCTCGATTCACCAGGAAGCCAGGAGCGGTATTGACCGGTGCCGGTAACCGGTCAATCTGACCAACAAAAGCCCGGGCGCGATCCAGCACCTTTTCATCGGCCTTGTCATGCCTGACAACTTCAACCAGCGGCATCACGGCTACCGGATTAAAGAAATGCAAACCAACCAGGCGTTGCGGATCCTTGAGTTTTTCACCCAGACTTTCGAGAGGAATACTGGAGGTATTTGTGGCCAGGATAGCGCCCTGCTTCAGACGAGGCTCCACCTCTTCATAAACCTTCTGCTTGAGGTCCACCTTCTCGGGTACTGCCTCAATCACCAGGTCGGCCCCTTCAACGCCCCGGTTGTCAAAGTCCGGTGTCAGGCGATCCAGGATATCCCTGCGCTGGGACTCGGAGCGGTGTTTCTTTTCACACAGGCCGGACAGTTTTTTCACCGCTTCCGCCAGTTTTTTCGCCTCCATATCAAAAAGGGTGACACTCAAACCCTGGAAGGCGCACCAACTGGCGATATCAGCCCCCATCTCACCCGCACCGATGACGTGTACGCGCCTGATCGGATCGGCCCCTGTGCGGGTCAGTCCCTTCATTTTTTCACGCAGGAAGAACACCTTCACCAAGTTACGTGAGGTGTCGGTCATCATCAGCCTGGCGAATGAGTCGATTTCAGCCTTGCGCATGGAAGGGCCGGAGTCTCCGCCGTGATTCTCCCACAATTCAATCAATGCCTCGGGGGCGGGGTAATGCTGGGGGGGAGCCTTTTTAGCACTCTGTGAGCGCATTTGGCGGGTTTCCAACTGCCTGGCTGGTTTAGTGGAAAGCACACGCCCGCGCAGGCCACTACTGCTCTGTTCAATATCACCGTCAATAGCCGCTGCAACAGCCGCCTCGACATGGCGTTCTTCCAACACCAGATCCACCAGCCCCAGCTTTTGGGCCTTGCCATGGGGGGCGGTCTTGCCGGTCAGCATCATGGTCATGGCTTCAATGGGGTCCACCAATTTGGTGAAACGGGCGGTACCACCCAAGCCCGGATGCAGGCCCAACTGCACTTCAGGGAATCCCAGCTTGGTTCCAGGGATGGCAAACCGGTAATCACATGCCAAGGCCAGTTCCAGGCCTCCACCCAGACACGAGCCGTGGATAACCGCGATAGTGGGAAACGTCAGTGCCTCGAACCGGTCAACCACGTCATGAGCCCGAGTCAGCTTTTCAACCACCTCGGATTCTGACTTGAGATCGGTGAACTCCGATATGTCCGCCCCGAGGCAAAAGCCTGTGGGCTTGATGGAGCGCAACACCACCCCCTTTGGCGGCTTGCGCTCAAGCTCATCGACAATCTTGGCGAGCTCCTCAAGAACTCCCGCGGAGAGAACGTTCGCTGCGGCATCCTTCTTGTCAAAGATCAGCCAGGCAACGTCACTGCTGTCCCGATCAAGATACCAGTGCTGCCAGCTTCCATTTGTTTTTGCTTTCTCGGAGTTCTCAAATGGCCCACGGGCCATCTCACGGGTGCTGAGTGCTTTCAGAATATGACCAGTCATAGCTATCTCCTGAATCCTGTGGCTTAAGCGTTGGCGCTGTGACAGTCGTCACACGGTCTCAATCAGCATGGCTCCGGATTGACCACCACCAATACACTCGGTGGCAATGCCCCGCTTGGCGCCCTTTCGGTGCAGGGCGTTCATCAAATGCAGGACTATCCGGTTGCCGCTGGTGCCGACCGGATGGCCTATCGCCACGGCACCGCCATCGACATTCAGGCGTTCTGGGTCAAGTTTCCCCATGGGCTTCTCCAGCCCCATGGCCACCTTGCAGAATTCCGGGTCGTCCCAGGCTTTGGTACAGGCCAGCACTTGTGCTGCAAACGCTTCGTTGATTTCCCACAAGTCGATATCATTCAGGTTGGCTTTATGACGTTTCAGCAAGGCGGTTGAACTGAGCACTGGGCCAAGCCCCATAATCTTTGGATCCAGAGCTGCCCATTCACTGTCTACGAGGACCGCCCTGGGCTTTAGGTTATATTTTTTGACTGCCTCTTCGGATGCCAGCACCATCCAGGAAGCCCCGTCAGTTACCTGGGAGCTGTTGCCCGGAGTAACCTGCCCGAACGGCGGCTCAAAGGCCGCCTTAAGCTTGGCCAAAGCTTCGGTGGATGTATCCGCCCGTACGCCATCATCGTGCCGGTACAGTTCGCCGTCCTTAGATATTGCGGGGACGACCTCATCGTCCAGCCAACCTTGCTCCTGGGCGTAGGCAAGGCGCTGGTGGCTGGACACGGCATACTCATCAGCCTCCTGCCGGGTAATATTGAACTGCTGGGCCAATACTTCAGCCGTCTGCCCCATGCTCAATCCAACAATAGGGTCCGTCAGCCCCTTGGCCAGGCTGATTTCCGGCTTGAAATTCTTTGGGTTGAACTGGGTCAACTGGCGGGCGTAATCCTGAGGCGAAGACGCCGCATTCAATCCCGCCAGCCATTCCACTGCCCCGGTTTGAAGAACCATCGGAGCATGGCTGAGAGCCTCCGTGCCGCCGGCGAGAATCAGGTCACTGTCACCATCCCGAATGTACTTGTAGGCGGTATCAATGGACTGCATGCCAGAACCACAATTGATCTGCACCGTAAACGCGGGCGTGGCTTCACCCATTCCCAGGCGCAGGGCAGCAATTCGTGCCGGGTTCACCTCTGAAGGTACCACGTTGACGCAGCCAAGGATTACCTGATCGTAGGCATCGACCGGTATTGGCTGGCGCAATAACAACGGGCGCCCACACTGAACAGCAAGGTCGACTGGGGAAAATGGGCCGGGGCGCCCCCTGGCCTTCAGAAATGGGGTTCGCGCGCCATCCACCAGATAGACCCGGCGCGACTCCGGCTCCCGTTTTGAACGTGAGTTACCAGCTGCAGTTTTCGAATTGCTTCGCGTCATTGGGACCTCTCCGTATGCTGATCCTGAAGTTCGACAAACCTGGGTTTGCCCCTTGATCCGACTGGAAAGAACGGCTCGAAAGCTTTCCGAAACTGACGCCAGTCTAAGCCAGCGTCCTTTTACTATCGTGGCCTCATTGTTGAATGTTTCAAGGGCAGCGTCAGGCGGGATGGTTGAAAAACATCCTGTGGCCTCAAGGTCTATGTCAGTTGACGCAATAAAGGAGGACACTTATGGCACGCCCACAAGACCTATTCCCAACACGCTTGGAACGCAAACTGAGCATGTTTGAGCGACTGGATCCTGTGGTACATACACCCTCGGAGCGACTATCAGACGGCCCACTGTCTGCCAAGCAAGTTCGTGAATTCGATGAGCGAGGGTTTCTGTTCTTTGATTCCTTTTTTTCCAAGGATGAGATGGACGGGTTTATCAAAGAGCTTAAAGAATACGAGGACGATGACGACCTCAAGCTGTCCGAGGGCACCATCCTTGAGCCCGGAAAGGAAGAAATACGATCCATCTTCGGAATTCATGACATTTCGGAACGCTTTGACAGGCTGACCCGTGACGCGCACTTGCTCAACATCGTGCGTCAGTTGTTGGATAGCGATGTCTACATCCACCAGTCGCGGATCAACTATAAGCCCGGTTTCAAGGGCAAGGGGTTCAACTGGCATTCTGATTTTGAAACCTGGCACAGCGAAGATGGCATGCCGCGTATGCGCAGCCTCAGTTGTTCCATAGTGATGACCGACAACAATGAGTTCAATGGCCCATTGATGCTGATCCCGGGTTCCCAGAAGTATTTTATCCCCTGTGTCGGCCGCACACCGGAAGACAACTACAAGGAATCCCTTAAGAGCCAGGATCTTGGTGTACCGGACGCCCCCAGCCTCACCAGGCTAATGGACGAAAACGCCATTGAAGCGCCCAAGGGACCACCCGGTTCATTGATCATCTTTGAGTGCAACACACTGCATGGCTCCAACGTGAATATGTCATGCTGGCCACGAAGCAATCTGTTTTTCGTTTACAACAGCGTTCACAATACTCTGGAAGAGCCCTATTGTGGCAACAAACCACGGCCTGAATTCCTGGCCAATCGTAAAAACCTGGAACCGTTGAAACCGGTAAAAAATCCGTAACGGTCGTGGCACACTGGGTAGACAAACGGCAGGCGAGCAACCATGAAAATCGGCGAAATATCGAAAACCACAAGCATTCCGGTGGAAACTGTTCGCTACTATGAAAAAATTGGCCTGGTGCCAGCACCCGAGCGCCAGGCCAGTGGCTACCGCCATTACCGGCAGAGCCATCTCGACCGCCTACTGTTCATCAAGCGCTGCCGTAACCTGGACATGGCCCAGGATGAAATCCGCGAACTGATACGCCTGGCCGACCAGCCAGACGCGGACTGCAGCGAAGTCGACGCCGTGTTGGTCCGCCACCTCAGCCATGTAAGGGAGCGCCTTCAGGAACTGGCCCACCTGGAAGATACTCTGCAACAACTCCAGCAAGCCTGTTCCGAGGGCCGCACCGTCAGTGAATGTGGCATACTCGGCGGGCTGACATCGGAAACCGTCTCAGATCCCGGAGCAGCTAGCCATAACCATATCCCAGGCACCCACGGCACTCGTTAATCGACCTCCCAAACACCGCCGTTGACTCTGTAGCAACTACAGGGTTTCTAATGAATGCATTCTTATAGAAGGAGGTATTCATGGCCTGTAGTAGCTGCTCCACCCCCACCCCAAAATCTCCCGCGCCAGGCTTTAGAAAAGCGTTGTGGATTGCTCTTTGGGTCAACCTTGCAATGTTTTTGGTGGAAGGCATTGCAAGCCTTCAGTCCGGGTCCGTGTCGTTGATGGCCGATGCCATCGACTTCTTTGGCGACAGTGCCAACTACGTCCTGTCCCTGACCGTTCTATCCATGGGTATGCTTTGGCGCGGCCGGGCCGCCCTGGTGAAAGGCATTACGATGGCCATGTTCGGTGTCATCGTGCTCGCCCGGGCCATCTTGGTACTTCAGAGTGACATTACACCGGAGCCCCTGACCATGGGGGTCGTAGGCTTTATGGCACTTGTGGCAAACGTCATCGTGGCATTGATACTGTTCCGTTACCGGGATGGTGATTCTGACATGCGCTCGGTGTGGCTGTGCAGTCGCAACGATGCTATCGGCAACGTCGCCGTGATGGGCGCAGCGCTGGGGGTGTTCGGCACTGGAACCGCCTGGCCGGATCTGGCCGTGGCAACGGTAATGGGGGCCTTGGCTATTACGGCGGGCATCAGCGTGGTGCGCCATGCCCGGAAGGACATCGATGGCGCAAAACAGGTGTCAGTCCACTCCGTCAGCCCGGAAATCCGATAGTTCGTACTGGAATTCGTCGTCGGCAATCATCTCGTGACCGTCGTAATCAATGCGGCGAGGAAAACCATAACGGGCGTCGTACACCACCTCAAGCCTGTGAGGTTCTTTCGCCGCAGATTGCTCGATAAACAGGAACAGCCCCTCAACGGTGAGCCGCTGGTTGTCCAGCAGGTTCCGGTTCGGCAGGGGCTGCTCGAGGCCTTCAACCTTCAAAATTTTACCGCCCGATACCGACACACGTATCGGCTGGCGCAGGTCCGCTGGGCAAAAGCAGGTTTGCTGCACGGTCACCTGATAACGGTCAATTGCGCGATCAACCCACACGGCTTCCGCCTGCTCCCGGGTTTCTGGCGTGGACACGGGGGTGTGCTCCGTATCCGTGCCGGGAACGGAAGTTCCACACCCGGCCATGGCAAGCCCGATCAACAAAAGCGAAAGCCGCTGAGTCATCGCGAACGCCCGCGGACACGAAGTCCCATGGCGAACGCTGCAGCCATAAGCCACCACCAGGTAACGGAACCACCGCCGCCTCCGCCGGAATCAGAACGAGTGGCTTTCGGAGCACCTGACGAAAACTCTTCGTCGTCGGGCTCTCCCGATGGCCCCGAATCATTGGCGGCTACCGCAATCTCCGTCAGTACAGAGTTGTTCCCCGGCTGGATATCCTTAACGTCACCACTGTTGCTGAGCAGGCTTACGTTCTGTAGCAGACTGAACACCGGGCGATTACCGGCGACCGCCTGAACGCTGAGCTGAAGCCCCGTTCTCGCCTGTACTTCACCACAGTCATAGGCATCGGTACCCAGCAAGGTACAAGCTGCCCCACCTACACTGACGCCCAGCAAGCGCCCTTCCTGATCACCAATCGACCCTGCAACGACAAGGCCATCGGCTGGCTCGGAAGCCTGACGATACGCGATGTCGAAATGCGCCTGGAACGACGACTGCGCCTGAACCGCACTCGGGTTTCCGGATGCAGCGATAAGCCCCGCATCCGCCGGGAAGTTAAAACACTGTTCAACAGAATTTAGCTGGGAAATCCTGCTGGTGATGGCATCGTCGGAGCACTGGGAGAACTTCGTGGCGGAGGAAACCACATACGGGCTCATGATATTTACACCCTCATCGCAACCACTATCCGGCGAGTCATGGCTTGCACCCAGGTTATGGCCGATTTCATGGGCGATCACAACTGCAGTGGTTGTATTGGTGTCGTAAGCGTTGGTAATGCCCGAGGCATACCCATTTGCATAACACACAGTACCAACCCAGGCGAGGCCTGCCGTGGAGCCGGCAAAGTCGCGACCGCTGATCAGGTGAAATATCGAACGTTCGCTTTCCAGGAACGGCAGACTGCGGCTGTCGCGCTGTGCAGTCACGTCATCCAGCAGGGTTCCCGCATCCGTGGTGCTGTTGAACGTTGCCGGCCCGGTGAACGTCAGCGATAAGGTATCGAACACAATGCCGAACTGATCAGCGTAGAAGCCCTCCACCATATTCAGTATGGCTCCTGCACGGCCCTGGAAGTCGTCCGGGAAGCGATCCTGGAACTGCTGGTCAAACGCCAGCTCAAGTTCCAGCATCAGGCAGGCGCCGTCTACCTTGTTAGCGCAGAGTGTGTCGTAACTGGCGGAGACCGCCTGCGACATGGCACGACCGGTCAGGCTTTGCGGAGTGATGAATGTTCGGCCATGGAGATGGTCAAGACCGCACTGCGGCGCCTCCAACTGGCTGGTACTAAAACTGGTCACGCGACTGGCACGAGGGGCATCGCCAATGGCATGCATACGCCCGAAAACGTACGCCAAGCCTTCCCAGCCGCTGTCCAGGCGGGAAACCCTCACCCAACTGTCCGGGTCTTCCGGGAAGTGCCCTTTATAGTGAGTGCCGGCAAGGTCGGAATCCCGGGCGCTGTCCACCCGCAAGTTCTCCTCCAGCACCGCTGCGTAATCATGGCCATCGATCCAGATATCACGAACCATGCTGGTTTCCGCAGCCACAGGGGTTACAGCAAGGAGCATGAGGGTGATTATGGCCGCAACAACCTGTATAAACTTGAACTGCATTGAACATCCCTGTTTATTGTTTAGAGGGGGTGCACAAAATCTAAACAATTCGCAAACAGGGCACCAGACGCTTTGTGTAACGCCGTGTATTTATGACACACACACGATCACCACAACTGTTCCCTTACTGGCCGAGATTCACGATACTGGCAGCGCTGCTGGCGGCTGTATTCCTGTGGCCGGCAAGCACTCTGGAATGGTCTCGTGAGGGTATTCCTGGCGGCGAGTACTGGCGACTGCTCACCGGCCACTGGACTCACCTAGGTCTGAACCACCTGCTACTCAACCTGGCGGGGCTACTGGTAACCGGCCTGTTATTCACAAGGCATCCACCCCTACCGAGCTGGATAAGCTACCTGACTCTCTCCCCTCTCGCCATCTCTTCAGGTCTGTTTCTGGCGGCGCCCGAGGTTGACTGGTATCGGGGGTTCTCAGGCAGCCTTCATGGGCTTCTGGTGTTTACGGCCTTGTTCAATATCAAAACGGATACCCGTTGGAGCATCGCCATACTGGCATTCATTCTGCTAAAGATGGCAACGGAGGTGTTTCTATACCCGGCCGTTGGCGAAAACCCATTGATTGGTGGCCATGTCATCGTCCAATCCCACTGGCTTGGCGCGCTCACCGGTCTGATAGCGGGCTTGTTCACCTTACGGACCGCTCCCCGGGTCACGGCATAACCAAGGCAACCATCACCGGAATAAACGCCAGGGCAAACAAGGTGCTCAGCAAGGCGGTGCCGGCGGCCTGTTTTGGCGCGGTGTCCAGCAGCGTGGCAATGACCACCGTATTGGCGGCAATGGGCGTTATGGAAATCAGGAAAATCGCCTGGTAGACGGCCAGGTTATAGATACCGAAGAAACGGGCATCCAGCCACCAGAGCACGATGGCCGCCAGCGGCCAGGACACGAACTTGCCGAAGAACGCCAAGCCGGTAAAACGCGGGTTACCCGCCAGCCCGCGAAAACTGAGAATTCCCATGCCAATAATCATCATGCCGAGGACGCTGTAGGCACCACGAAGGTTGTCGAAAAGCGGCGTGAAAACATCCGGGATGGAAAATCCGTTCAGGTTCAGCACAACCGCCAACATGAAGGCGTAGACAGAAGGTAGCCGCGCCACCCTCACAAGGGAATCCCTGAGGCTGTATCGTCCCCGGGCGGCCAGATAAAAGCCCACGGAATTCTCAAACAGCGTCGTGCCCAGCATGCACACGATATAAAGCGCCAGGCCTTCCTGACCAAACAGCAGCAATGCCACCGGTATGCCAAAATAACCGGTATTGCCCGTGCCCACCGACAACGGAATAAGACTGGCGCTGCCGTCTGAAATCATACCGCGGGCAATCCTCATGTGCGCAAAACCGAGCACCGAACACAGCGTAAAAACCAGTAATGGCAACAGGATCACTTCCGTCGAGAGCGGTGCCGCCATAACGCCGGAAAACACCACCGAGGGCGTGACAATATAGAGCATGATACCGGCAATATGTTTGCCGCTGGCCTGGAGATAACGCCCGGCAACCCAACCCAGGGCAACCGTGATATACAGGGGGAGTAGTTTATAGAACAGTGCGAGGGCGGCGGCCATACTGACTCCGGTATAGGGCAAGAAAGGCACCGAGTTTAACACCGGCAGGAATATTGATTCAGCCGCTAAGACAAACTGGTTTAATTTATTTTGAATGTATCTATCCAGATGCCAAACTCCGACAACTGACCCAGCCAAGGTGCACCCATGAAACATGAACCG
This sequence comes from Marinobacter sp. V34, assembly GCF_055524115.1. Lineage (NCBI taxonomy): Bacteria > Pseudomonadati > Pseudomonadota > Gammaproteobacteria > Pseudomonadales > Marinobacteraceae > Marinobacter > Marinobacter sp. V34. Next base: position 87,718 of record NZ_JBUPZY010000009.1, read on the forward strand.
ATTGCCAGCTCATCGCCCCCATGCATGCTGGCAGAGCGACACCGGGATATTATCTGGCACGAACCCGCGCCTGAGTCCCATGTGTTACTCAGCGGGCTCAGCCACTGCTTTGGCATTCATCTCAGCAACGATAGCAACAATCCCCAACAGCGCTTTGTCAGCGAGTTGGGTGGCCTGTTTCAGAAATGCCGGGTGGAAGCTGAAACCGACCTGGAACAACACAACCGCCCCTGGGGTAACGTGTACCTGATCCAGCACGGTGTACTTCGGCTGTTCCGGGAATCACTGGCAGGAAAGGTGGCCATCCACCATTTTTTCACGGAAGGGGACCTGATCTGGCCTGTCTTTGGCAGAAGCCGAACCACCCGCAACACTCTGTGCCTCACGTCCGCTACCCCTGCAACCCTCTGGGTGGCCGACTTTTCCGCGTTCCGGGCTGCGGTTCAGGCAAGAGGGGATGGTGCCTGGGAGAAGTTCGCCATCGTGTTGACGGAGGAAATCGCCGAGTTGACCAGCATGAGGGAATTCCGCAAGCAAACCATGCCGGCCCAGGAGCGTTACCGGCTGCTGCTGGACGAGTATCCTGAACTGATCAAGCGGGTCCCAGACAACCAGTTGGCGTCCTGGCTGGGCGTGGTTCCGGCAACCTTCTCAAGGCTGAAGAAGGCCGCCGGCAACGGTTGCGGTTCGGGATAATCCTTCGAATCACATCACCTCAGGTTCAAGTTCACAAACACGTCACACTTCGCCCATTGCGTACACCTGTACGCTGAAGTACTGTGTCGCCATAACAGAACCGGACCCGCTATCCATGAAAGCTCGCGACAAACTCGAAGAATCCGCCCATCACCGTATCGAGGAATGGCTGAACAGCGCCACCCATGGAGTCGGAGCCCTTCTTAGTGTGATCGGCACAATTGCATTGATCGTCGCGGCCAGCCAATTGGGCGATGCCTGGAAGATAGTCAGCTTCAGCATCTTTGGCGCATCCCTGATCCTGCTTTATCTGGCTTCGGCGCTTTACCATGGCGCCCGCCACCCACGCCTGCGGGCGCTGTTCAAGACCCTGGACCACTGCGCCATCTTCCTGCTGATCGCCGGCACCTACACTCCTTTCCTCCTCGTCAACATGCGTAGCACCAGCGGCTGGACACTGTTTGCCATCATCTGGGCCCTGGCTGCTACCGGCGTGGTTCTGAAGGTAATCTTCCAAAACCGCTTCAAACTGGCACGAGTAGGCATCTACATTGCCATGGGCTGGCTGATTACCTTCGCCTCATCGGACCTCGTAGCGAGTATCAGCGACACAGCCCTCTACCTGACTATCGCCGGCGGTGTGGTCTACACAGCCGGTGTCGGCTTCTACCTCGCGGACCGCATTCCCTACATGCATGCGATATGGCACCTGTTTGTGATTGGTGGCAGTGCCCTGCACTTCAGTGCGATCTACTACGGCGTTCTACCCCATACACTGTGACAGCGTGACGATGTCATGGCGGGCCTGACGAGCTGGATTTTGGTTATACTGTATAACCTCACCATGTCGGGAACCGAGCAATGGCAAAATGGCTGGTTAAGACCGAACCGTCCGAATGCAGCATTGATGACTTTAAGAATGCAGAGGATCAAACCATCCCCTGGGACGGCGTGCGCAACTATCAGGCTCGAAATTTCCTGCAGGAAATGGCCGAGGGGGACGACGTGTTTGTTTATCACTCCAGTTGCAAACACATTGGAGTGGCGGGAATCGTCCGCGTCGTCACGTCGGCCTATCCGGACCCGACCCAGTTCAGCACAGATTCACCCTACCACGACCCCAAAAGCACACCGGAAAAGCCACGCTGGCAGGCCGTGGATATGGTCTTTGAGAAAAAACTCCCACGGCTGATCCCACTGGATGAAATCAAGTCCCTGCCGGGGCTTGAGGGCCTGGCACTGATCAGGCGTGGCAACCGCCTGTCGGTGATGCCCGTTACCGAAGAACAGTGGCGGATCATACTCGCCAACGCCTGAGCACAGTTCCCGCTACCCAATCCGGCCCACTCCCTTTAGAATTCAGGCTCCGCGATCGTTATGGAGTTTCTGTCTTCTTATGTCCGCCCAACCAAGCCCCACAACCGGATTTGAGCAACTGCGCCGCATAGAGTCCAGCCGGATATTCCAGAGCGTGGTTATCGGCATTATCATCCTGTCGGCGCTCACCATTGGCGCAAAAACCTATGAGCTACCGCCGCTGGTGGAGGGTTCCCTTAGCGTGATGGACAACCTCATCACCTTGTTTTTCCTGATAGAAATTCTGTTCCGCTTTGCAGCCTGCCCTAACAAGAAACGCTTTCTGATGGATGGCTGGAACCTGTTCGATACACTGGTTGTGGTTGGCAGCCTCATCCCACTGGACAATTCCGACGCCGTACTGCTGGGCCGATTGCTGCGGGTGTTCCGGGTGTTGCGCCTGGTGTCTGTCGTGCCAGAGCTGCGCTTCCTGATCAACTCTCTTCTGAAAGCCATCCCGCGCATGGGCTACATCGCCCTGTTAATGTTTATTATTTTCTACATCTATGCGGCGATGGGCTCGATGTTCTTTGCGGACGTGGACGAGACACTTTGGGGCGATGTCGCCATTGCCATGCTCACTCTGTTCCGTGTTGCCACCTTCGAGGACTGGACCGACGTGATGTATGCCACGATGGAATCCTATCCGCTCAGTTGGCTTTACTATCTGACCTTTATCTTCCTGACTGCGTTTGTGTTCCTGAACATGATGATTGGGGCGATCCTGGAAGTCATGAGTGAGGAACAGAATGCAGAGCAGGCCCAAAAGGCTCATGACGAACGGGACGAGATCGCACGTCAGTTAAAGGCAGTTCAGGAACAGCTGCAGGAACTGACGAAGCAGGTATCCGAAAAATCCGGTGGGCGCTGACCCCCGGAGTCGTTGGCCAGGGTGACTGGGCCATTGCGTGGTGGAAAATGACTGTAGAAATTTTGCGGCTGACTGCAAACTGCAACCAATGGTCAATAGCCTTAGCGATAATTCCAGCTAAAGTATAAGAAACCATTTTGTAACAGGAACACTGGCATTATGACCCCAGACCACTTTACCAAGGCCGACCTGGAAGCCTGCGGACAAGGCACGCTCTTTCCCGGCAAGATGCGACTGCCCATCAATGAAATGCTGATGATGGACCGCGTAACCCATTTCAGTGAAACTGACGGGCTCTATGGCAAAGGCAGCATTGTTGCCGAACTGGACATCAACCCGGACCTCTGGTTCTTCAAGGTTCATTTTGTCGATGATCCTGTCATGCCCGGTTGCCTGGGTCTGGATGCCATGTGGCAGTTGGTGGGCTTTTTCCTGGCAGCCACCGGGGGTGAAGGCAAGGGTCGCGCGCTTGGAAGCGGTGAGGTGAAATTTTCTGGCCAGGTGCTACCCACGAACAAACTCGTTCGGTATCACCTCGACATCAAACGAGTTATCCGCCGCAAGCTCACCATGGCCATTGCCGATGCCCGGATGGAAGTGGATGGCCGAGAAATATACACCGCCAAAGACCTGAAAGTTGGCATGTTCAATTCTACGGATGACTTCTAGGAGCCATTAAATGCGTCGTGTTGTTATTACAGGCATGGGGATCGTCTCCAGCCTCGGAACAAATAAAGACGAAGTAACCCGGTCCCTGCGGGATTCAATACCTGGCATTGGTTTTAGCCAGGAAGCCAAGGACAACGGTCTGCGCAGCCATGTGTGCGGACAGATTGACCTGAACCTGCCGGAACTGATCGACCGCAAACTGATGCGCTTCATGTGCCCGGCCTCCGGCTACACGTACCTAGCGATGAAAGAAGCCATTGAGCAGGCCGGGTTGACGGAAGAGCATATCCGCGCCAACTCAACGGGCGTCATTACCGGTGCTGGCGGCGCATCAACGGTGGAACTGATGGATGCGATCGACACCCACCGCGAGAAAGGCATCCGCCGGGTAGGGCCATACCGTGTGCCCCGCACCATGGGGAGCGCCATTAACGCCTCACTGTCTACCGCATTCGGCATTACCGGTATCAACTACGGCATTACCTCTGCCTGCGCCACCAGCGCACACTCCATTGGCCATGCGGCCGATATGATTGCCCTGGGCCGCCAGGATGTCATGTTTGCAGGTGGTGGCGAAGACATCCACTGGACCCTTAGCCTGATGTTTGACGCCATGGGCGCGCTCTCTACCAAATACAACGACACCCCTGGAAGGGCTTCCCGCACCTATGATCGGGATCGGGACGGCTTCGTTATCTCCGGTGGTGGCGGCATCCTGGTGCTGGAAGCCCTGGAGCATGCGGAAGCACGCGGGGCCAACATCCTGGCCGAACTGGTCGGCTTTGGCGCAACCTCTGACGGCGCCGATATGGTGGCACCCAGCGGCGAAGGCGCTATTCGTTGCATGCAGCAGGCGATGAAGAACATCGATGGCGAGATCAGCTACATCAACACCCACGGCACCAGCACGCCGGCGGGGGATGTCACCGAGCTTAAGGCCCTGAAGGAAACCTTTGGCGACAAGATCCCACCACTGAGCTCAACGAAACCCCTGTGCGGCCATGCCCTTGGGGCGGCCGGTGTGCACGAGGCCATCTACAGCCTGATCATGCAGCGAGAAGGCTTCATTGCGCCATCTGCCAACATCGAGAATCTGGATGAAGGCGCTGAGGGTTACCCCATCGTGAGAGAGCGGCAGGACAACGTGGACCTGCCCCTGGTAATGAGCAACAGCTTTGGCTTCGGCGGCACCAACGGTACGCTGATCTTCAAGAAAGCCTGATTGCGGGATAGACAAATGACCGGGGCATGCGTGAACTCGCTGCCCCGGTCATTTGTGCCTGTATCAGGCCGCCCGTGAGCGGTAAGCACCCGGCGACTTGCCCATCCAGCGCTTGAACGCGCGACTGAACGCACTGAGTTCCGAGAAACCCAACTGTTCGGCAATTTCCACCAGAGATTTACTGCGGTCCTTTAGATAGGCCAGTGCCCGCTCGCGCCGGATGTCCTCAAGCAATGCCGCGAACGTCAGGTTTTCTTCCTTCAGCCTCTTATGAAGCGTATGCCGGCTCATATGCAGCTGGGAGGCGATGGTTTCCACTCCCACCCTACCGCGCTCAAGATGCCCGGCAATCAACGAAGTCACCCGCGCACTGAACGGTGCTTTGGCCGCGCGAGGCTCCATCGGTTCTGAGTGCATGTTTCTGTCTCCTGAGATGTCCAGGCAGGCAACCGCTGCCCACGCCCGTCAGCGTACACATGTTAGCCGAAAATAACCATATTCGGCTTTAGTCGCAGACAGGACGTCATGCGGCTCGGCAATGCAAAGAACCGGCCTATTGGCTCGATTGCCACAGCCTTAGTGCCACAAGGGTCGATTAAGGTATAATCAGCTCGCGTGCAATTTAATACCTGACTATTTTACTCTGGTATTGTATACTCACTCACCAGAAGAAACGGATATTGCCTTTGATTTTCAACAGGGCAACACCCAATCCGTCATCCAAAAACCGATTGCAGAGCGCACCCACCAAGGTGGGAGATCACTGCAACAGCTGAATTTATGACATCCGCCCGGCAGCCCTGAACACGAGACTACCGGCGACACCAGGGGCTGCAAGGCCCGAGATGAGAGAATACGGAGCGACGATCATGGCGACCACCGATAAAGAGGTGAACGAGCTGATCAAACGGGAATACGAACACGGTTTCGTAACAGAAATCGAAGCCGACACGTTCGAGCCCGGCCTTAACGAAGACGTCATTGCCCGCCTTTCCGCCATCAAGAAAGAGCCGGAATGGATGCTGGAATGGCGTCTGAAAGCCTACCGTCGCTGGCTGGAAATGGACGAGCCGGACTGGGCACACGTGGGTTATCCGAAAGTCGATTACAACTCGATTTCCTATTACTCCGCGCCCAAGCGCAAGGAAGACATGCCCCAGAGCCTCGATGAGGTAGACCCGGAGCTGCTCAAGACCTACGAGAAACTGGGCATCCCCCTGCACGAGCGTGAAAAGCTCGCCGGCGTGGCTGTTGACGCCGTATTCGATTCGGTTTCCGTGGCGACCACCTTCAAGGAGCCACTGGCCAAGGCCGGCGTGATTTTCTGCTCCATTTCGGAGGCCATTCAGGACTACCCGGAGCTGGTTAAAAAGTATCTCGGCTCTGTGGTGCCTGCAGGCGACAATTTCTTCGCCGGCCTGAACTCCGCGGTCTTCTCCGACGGCACCTTCGTGTACGTACCCAAAGGCGTGCGCTGCCCCATGGAACTGTCCACTTACTTCCGTATTAACGCGGCCAATACCGGGCAGTTCGAGCGCACCTTGATCATCGCGGAGGATAGCAGCTACGTCAGCTACCTTGAGGGCTGTACCGCGCCGATGCGCGATGAGAACCAGCTGCATGCGGCGGTGGTTGAATTAGTGGCCCTGGACGATGCACAGATTAAGTATTCCACTGTGCAGAACTGGTACCCCGGCGATGAGAACGGCAAGGGCGGCATCTTCAACTTCGTCACCAAGCGTGGCGCGGCCATCGGCAAGAACTCGAAAATCTCCTGGACCCAGGTCGAGACCGGCTCTGCCGTCACCTGGAAGTATCCGAGTTGCGTATTGCGTGGTGACAACAGCGTAGGCGAGTTCTATTCGGTGGCGCTGACCAATAACTTCCAGCAGGCGGATACCGGCACCAAGATGATCCATCTGGGCAAAAACACGTCCAGCACCATCATCTCCAAGGGCATTTCCGCGGGCAGGAGCTCCAACGCCTATCGCGGGCTGGTGAAATTCGCCCCCGGTGCGGAAGGTGCGCGTAACTACACCCAGTGTGATTCGCTGCTGATCGGCGACCGCTGCGGCGCCCACACCTTCCCGTACATCGAAAGCAAGAACAAGTCGGCCATCGTTGAGCATGAGGCCACAACGTCCAAGGTCAGCGACGAGCAAATGTTCCTCTGCCGCCAACGCGGCATCGACCCTGAGCAGGCGGTTTCCATGATCGTGAACGGCTTCTGTAAAGAGGTGTTCAAGGAGCTGCCGATGGAGTTCGCCGTTGAGGCTGGCAAGTTGCTTGAGGTTAGCCTTGAGGGGTCTGTTGGCTAACAGCCAGCAGACAGCCCCGCACCGGAATTCAGAAAACAGAGAGAGAAATCGTCAAATGCTGAGCATCAAAAACCTGCACGCATCCGTTGAGGGTGAAGAGATCCTCAAGGGCATCAACCTGGAAATCAAAGCCGGGGAAGTTCACGCCATCATGGGCCCCAATGGCTCAGGCAAGAGTACCCTGTCCCAGGTGCTGGCAGGCAATGAGACATTTGAGGTAACCCAGGGCGAAATCAGCCTGAACGGCGAGAACCTGCTGGACCTTGAAACCGAAGAGCGGGCTCGTGAAGGTATTTTCCTGGCGTTCCAGTATCCGGTGGAGATCCCCGGCGTCAGCAACCTGCAGTTCCTGCGCACCGCCGTCAACGCCATGCGCACGCACCGTGGCGAGCCGGAAATGAACGCCGCAGAGTTCATGAAACTCGCCAAAGAGGTTTCCAAACAGGTGGACCTGGACCCGGCGTTCCTCAAGCGTGGTGTCAACGAAGGCTTCTCCGGTGGCGAGAAGAAACGCAACGAGATTCTTCAGGCGCTGCTGCTGCAGCCAAAGCTGGCCATTCTGGATGAGACAGACTCAGGGCTCGACATTGATGCCCTGCAGGTGGTTTCCAAGGGCGTAAACGCCCTGCGCGCCGAAGACCGTGCCATTCTGATGGTGACTCACTATCAGCGTCTGCTGAACCACATTGTGCCAGACCATGTTCATGTACTGGCCGGTGGCAGGATCGTCAAATCCGGGGGTCGCGAGCTGGCCCTCGAGCTTGAAGAGCGTGGCTACGGCTGGCTCGGCGTGAAAGACGAAGAAGCCACCCCCAGTGCAGCCAGCTAAGGAGGCCGTGGAATGAAACCAGCACCAACGCTTTCCAGCGCCTTCCTTGAACCGGGCGGGCAATCGCTGCCGGCACCGCTTCTTGAGCTGCGCAAACAACGGGGCACGGCACTGGTGAATATGCCACTGCCGACCCGCAAAACCGAGAACTGGAAATACTCCAGCCGGCACCTGAAGCTGACCGATGAACTCGCCACTACCCTGCCCGCAACCGGCAAGGACGGCTACAGCTTGTCGATTCCCGGTTATCGCGTGGTATTCCATAATGGCGTGATGATTCCGGAAGCTTCGGACTTTCCGGACCTCGACGGCATCCGCATTCAGCGTTTCGCCGATCTGGACGATGACGAAGCCGCGGGCCTGGCCGAGCGCCTAGACAACACGCTGGACACCCGTGCCGTACAGATGGCGCGACTGAACTCCGCTCGCTTTGAAGACGGCCTGTATATCCAGTTGGACAAGGAAGCGGTTCTCGATCAGCCGCTGTTCATCGTGCACGAAGTGACCGGCACGGCTTCCGGTTCGGCGTACCCGCGCATTTATGTGGATGCCGCACGTCACAGCCAGATTACGGTGGTAGAGGAATACCTCTCCAGCGGCGAGGAGCCGGTCATGGTGGATACCGTCACCGAGTTTGTATTGGCAGACGGAGCCCAGGTCACGAATGTGCGATTGGTCATGGAAGGCGAGAACGTACAGCACATCGGGGCTACCGGTGTTCGCCAGGCTGCCAATTCCCGTTTCGAGAGCCACTGCGTTGGCTTCGGCGGACCGCTGCGTCGGCACGACCTGCAAGTTCGACTGGAAGGCGAAGGCGGCGAGTGCAAACTGAATGGCGTAGTCGTCACCCAGGGCAAACAGCACTACGACAACCATACGTCCATTGAACATGTGGCCGCCCACTGCGACAGCGAGGAAACCTATCGCAATATCGCTGCAGACGAGTCCCACGCCGTGTTCAATGGCCGCATCCATATCCACGAGGATGCCCAAAAGTCCAACGCGAACATGAACAACAAGAACCTGTTGCTCTCCACCGGCGCCGAAATCGACACCAAGCCCGAGCTGGAGATCTACGCGGACGACGTTAAATGTGCCCATGGCGCAACGATCGGCCAGCTTGACAGGATATCCCTGTTCTACCTGGTATCCCGTGGCATCGGGCGCCGAGAGGCCAATACCCTTTTAACAATGGCCTTTATTAATGAACTTGTTGAACAGATCCCGGTTCAGGCAGTCAAAGATGCTGCCCAGCTCCGGCTGAATGAATTTTTCGACCAGACATTTCAGGAGGCCTGACCGGTTATGACAGACCTTTCCATGGCCAAAAAAGCGGGCACTGCGGCGTTCGACGTCGAGGCTGTCCGGCGGGACTTTCCGATCCTTGATCAACAGATCAACGGCAAGCCTCTCGTGTATCTGGACAACGGCGCTTCTGCACAGAAACCCGTCGCCGTGCTGGACGCCATGGATCGCTATTACCGGGAAATGCATTCCAACGTCCATCGGGGCGCCCACACGCTTGGCGACCGCGCCACCAGCGCCTTCGAGGGCGCCCGGGAGAAGGTTCGCGCCTTTCTGAACGCTGACAGCACTCGCGAGATTATCTGGACCCGCGGCACCACCGAGGCCATTAATGTGGCGGCCAATGGCTTGGCCGGCCGCCTCAAGCCCGGTGACGAAATCCTCGTCAGCCATATGGAACATCACGCTAACATCGTGCCCTGGCAAATGGTTGCCGAGCGCACGGGGGCGAAGGTGGTTCCCATCCAGGTCACGCCTCAGGGCGAGTTGGACCTCGACTCGTTCAACAGCCTGCTGGGCGACCGTACCCGGATACTGGCACTGACTCACGTGTCCAACGTTCTGGGCACAGTGAACCCGATTGCGCCACTGATTGAACAGGCCAAAGCCCATGGCGTTATCACCGTGATCGACGGTGCCCAGGCTGTGCCACACTTCCAGCCGGACGTACAAGCACTGGGCTGTGATTTCTACGTGTTCTCATCTCACAAGCTGTTCGGCCCCACGGGTGTTGGCGTACTGTACGGCAAGGCCCAGTTGCTGGAAGAAATGCCCCCGTTCCAGGGCGGCGGCGAGATGATCGAACGGGTATCGTTTGAGCGCACCACCTGGAATGTGTTGCCTTACAAATTCGAGGCCGGCACACCGCCGGTTGCCGAGGCCATCGGCCTGGGCGCAGCTATTGATTACCTGGGCGGCATGGATCGCAACGGCATGGAAACGGCGGAAAATGCGCTTCTCACCCGTGCTAATGAACTGGTCGAGTCGGTCCCAGGCATGGAAATCATCGGTACGGCCAGCCAAAAAGTGCCCGTAATGTCCTTTAAAATCGCCGGCTTGCACCCCAGTGATATAGGCACATTGCTGGATCAACAGGGCATCGCGATCCGCACTGGCCACCACTGCGCCATGCCGTTGATGGACTTTTACGGGGTTCCCGGTACAGCCCGGGCATCCTTTGCGTTTTACAATACGCTGGAGGAAGTGGAACAATTGTTCACGGCCCTGCAGAAAATCCAGCGTCTGTTTGCCTGATGGAGGTGGAAATATGACAGCCGAAGTCTTCACACCAACCGTAGCGGTCACCATGACGCCGACAGCGGTAAAGCACGTACGCAAACAATTGGACAAGAAGCCTGAGGCGAAAGGTATCCGCCTGGCTATCAAGAAAAGCGGCTGTTCCGGCTTCAAATACGAAACCCAGTGGGTGGAAGAAGCCGCGACGGACGACAAAGTGTTTCACATCGACGGTGTGGATGTCTTTGTGAAGGAAGAGCACCTGCCTCTGGTGAACGGCATTGAAATTGATTTCGTGACCGAAGGGGTTAATTCCCTGTTTCATTTCCGGAATCCGAACGCGACGGCAGAGTGCGGTTGTGGCGAGAGCTTTACGGTCGCCTGAACCCGACAAACCAGATAGAGAATACGAGGCCCATTAAGGCATGCAAGAACGGGAAGTGGTCCTGACCAAACGCGAAGTGGAGGCACGTCTGGTGCCTGTCGGTACGGAAATCATGATTCCGTCCGATACCTTCGTCACCATCACCCAGTCCCTCGGCGGCAGTTTTACCGTAGCGGTCAACGGTAACCTTGCGCGCGTCGAAGGCCACAACGCCGACGCGCTGGGCAAGAAGCCACTGGAAAGCAGCTTCGACACCCCCGAAGACGGCACCGTAAACGAGAACCAGGTGTGGGAAGCCATGCGTAACTGCTACGACCCGGAAATTCCGGTCAATGTGGTGGAACTGGGCCTGATTTACGAGTGTGAAATTCAGAACGGTACCGAGGAGGGCAACCACGTTTACGTGAAGATGACCCTGACCGCAGCCGGCTGCGGCATGGGCCCGGTGATCACTGAAGACGTCAAGACCAAGCTTGAGCATGTACCCAATGTGGACAAGGTGACCGTCGAACTGACCTTCGATCCGCCCTGGAACAACGATATGCTCACCGACGAAGCCAAGCTTGAACTGGGGATGCTGTAATGACTGCCGCTGAACAGGAGTTTTTGAACAACCCGCTCGGGAAAGACACCACCCTCGAAGACGTTCTGGATGGCTTTGAATTTCTGGACGATTGGGAAGAGCGCTATGCCTTCATCATCGACTTGGGCAAACAGCTACCAGCATTCCCGGATGACGAGCGCAGGGAAGAGAATTATGTGCATGGCTGCCAGAGCCAGGTCTGGCTGATCCATCATTACGATGAGCAAAGCGGCAAGCTGTACCTGCTGATCGACTCCGACGCCATCATCGTTCGCGGCCTCGCCGCCATTATCCTCGTAGCGCTGAACGGCAAGTCTCCCAGGGACCTGCTAGCCACCGACATTGACGAGCTGTTTGAACAACTGGACCTGTTCCGCCATATCTCGCCCACACGAGGAAACGGCCTTCGGGCCATGGTCGGCAAGATACGAGACGTGGCTGCAGAAACAGCTGCAGCCTGATTAACCAGCCCTACCAGACGATAGCCACGTCATCCCGCTGTATATTGATCTGCCCGCCATAGACGGGGATGTTGCCGTTACTGAAATCCGGATGAACGTTATTCACCGTCATGGTGGTGCGACTGTCCACGAGCTCCGGCGTAGCGCCCGGTGAATCGAAAAAACTGGCACTGCGATAGAGTTTCAGTTCATCCCCCGGGCGCAGCCCTGCCGTGGCCCCGGAGTCCAATGTGACCTCATTGCCATCAACTCTCGTCACCCGCGTGATGAATGGCTGACACGCCAACGCGTCATTGACCGCAGACACCATGTCATTCATCAATCCAGCTACAGCCTGTCCGTACTCGGTTTCCTGGAATCCCGCCGACCCGAAACCATTAGAAGACCCCGGCCCCGCATTCCAACGTGCCTCCGTCGAAAATCGCTCCTGATAGACAGGCGCTCCACTGAAGCCGTCATAAACCATCATGTCCACCACAAACCGCCGGTTCTGGTTTACTGCACCAATACTCCGTTGCATGCGGTCGATAACAGAACTCCCCCAGGCGTCCGGATCAGACACGCCAACATCACGGATCACACCGGTAACCACAAACTGCACCCCGAGTTCACGAGCCACCTGGATCACGTTGCTCAATCGATTGTTGAATTTCTGGTGCGTCGGAGCATTGAGCAGGTCGCCAAACAGGCGCTGAGTGGTTGCGCCGAAGACCTGAAGTTTACCGCTGCGCCGAAGATCCGCCTGCAGCAGTTGCGGCAAAACTTCGCCGGCATCCCCTATGCGACCTATCCGGGACTGATCCGGATACACCATGGGAAAACCGGTCACCGCAACACGCTTCCTGAGATCAGCAGCCTCACCAGCCTGGCACTGGCCACTGGCCGACATATCGGCCCGAACCGTGACACGCAACAGATTTCCCCGCCGGTACTCGTCCACAACTTCAACGGACTTTGCCCGTGCCGACGAGGCCACCTGCAGGCGGGATTCAGTCACCACACCGTTTTCCATGGTGTCACGACTACTGATCCTGGCTTCATATTGCAGGGAGACATCCCTTAACGCCGACTTCTTCGCTTCCTGACGTGCACTGTCGACGTCGTCGTTATAAATGGTGGCATGGCCGACGCCCTCCAGCACAACGGCCTGGGCACCGCCACACGCATACACCAACAGCGCTGTGACAACAGAAATAGCCAGCTTCATGGAAAATCGGCCTCTCATTCGAGGTAGTAGAGGGAATCAACGCCCCGGCTCTGGAAATCTCCGGCGCTGTCGTTGCCCCTGGGCATCGGGATTGGGCAAAGGTCCTGCACTTCCCGATCCGTTACGCGGGACACACAGGCGCGGAACCTGGGCTCCAGCTTGAGCTCCATAACGGTTTCCACCACTCCATCACTGTGCTCATTCACTGCCACCATCTTGGCCCCACGAATGTAGCTATCAACGTAGGTGCGGAACATATCGTTCTGCAACACGAAATCGTTCACCGTTGAGCTGCCGTAGATCACCGTGCCGTACACTCGTTCCGCCAGATTGCGATAGGCATCCAACTGGGAAGCACGCCGGGCAAGCAGGCGCTTGCGCGTGTTCAGGCGATCTTTCGACGCTTCCTCATAGGTCCCAAAGCCGCTGACCCTCACCGTAATCGGGTCCAGTTCGGTATGCTGCTGGTCGGCACCGGCGTTCCGGTGCTGGCCCACAGGGGCACAGCCGATCAGCGTTACCACCAGCGCAGGTATCAGTATCCACCGCAGGGTCATGTTGGTTCTCCGAAAAACATCTGTTCACTGTCCTTATGAAAAATTCACGCCAACCTTTGTAATCGACTGAATTTCATTACTTAATTTCTCGAAGTGCTTGCCAGGCAGGATTCATGCGGCAATAAACCACCGCTATTTACAGTAGCAAAACAAATCGTTACCGCTTCACCGGTGAGTCACGCCAGCAACTGAATTAACCTGAACAGCATGTCACCTTTAACTTTAAGAATATCATTGCTTCATCAGGACCCATCATGACCCGTTTCCGTCTGACCAAGCTATCACTGGCCATCAGCCTTTCCATCGCCACCACCTCCGCCATCGCGAGCCCGCAAGCGTTCATGTCATCCCGCTCGTTCGCCATGGGCGGCACCGGTGTCGCCGTCGCCCACCCGGCTGCGGCAGGTGCGACCAATCCGGCGATGATGGCGGCAGATCACCATGAATGGTCCAACGACTTTGGTCTGATCCTGCCCTCCGTCAACGCCCGATTTGCGGACGAAGAGGAAACCGTTGACCAGATCGACGATATTCAGGACACGATTGATCGCTTTCAGGAACTGGACAAGACGTCGAACCCGGAAGATGCCCGCCAAGCCGCCGGTGACCTGAGACGACAGCTCAATGACTTTGACCGCGACACCGTCCGGATTGACGGCGGTCTGGGCCTCGCCCTGGCCGTTCCCACGGAGCCTTTTGCCGTCGGCTTTTTCACCAACGGCAACATACGGGCAACAGTACGTGGAGAGTTTGATGAGGACGATGAGCAGTTCCTGAGTGACCTGGAAACGGCAAACACCGTGGACCTTATTGCCGCAGACCTGGACCGTGACCTGGAATCCCGTGGCCGCATCCTGGCCTCTGCCGTTGCGGAAGTAGGCCTTTCCATCGCCACCTCCATAGAACTTCAGGACAGCTCAAGGCTGCAATTGGGCGTCTCTCCGAAATACGTCCAGTTGCGCACCTTCCAATACACCGAAACCGTCTCAGGGTTTGAAGACGACGAGTTCGACAGCGACGAGTATCAGACCGACAAGAGTGGGTTTAACCTGGATGTGGGTGCCGCCTACGCCTTCGGTTCCCGCAACCAGTGGAATGCCGGCATCGCGGTCAAAAACCTGATTCCCATGGAACTGGATTCGGCGGCGAGCCGCCCCGATGAAGAGGAGCGCACCCTGGAACTCGACCCGATGGTAACCGCTGGCATCGCCCACAAAGGCGACTTCCACGTGCTGACGGCAGAAGTGGACCTGACGGAAAAGAAAGCCTTCGGCTACGAGGATGACACCCAGTGGGTTGCCCTCGGCGCGGAGTTCGACGCTTTCCGCTACGCGCAACTTCGCTTCGGCGTGCGCCAGAACCTCGCCAGCAATGACGACAATGAGGGTATTGAGGAAGACACCCAGTTTACAGCCGGTATCGGCCTGTCTCCGTTCGGTGCCCGCCTCGATATCGGCGGCCTGATCAGCGATGCCGATCTGGGCGTGGCGATTGAGCTCGGTGCTGCGTTCTGACCCTGTTCTAGAAGCAGTTCCACGAAGCCCGGTTTGCTACCGGGCTTTTTTGTGGTCAACCGGTTTGCCTGCGGCCAGCCTTGCCCGGATAATCCCCAGAGCAACATCCCACAAGGAGCAGAACCTGATCCATGAAAACCTATCTGGTGGGCGGAGCCGTCCGTGATGAACTTCTTGGTCTACCGGTCAAAGACCGGGACTGGGTGGTCACCGGTGCAACGCCGGAAGACATGTTGCAACGGGGCTTCAAGCAGGTAGGCGCGGATTTTCCAGTATTCCTTCACCCGGACACCCGGGAGGAATATGCATTAGCAAGAACGGAGCGAAAGCAAGGTCGAGGCTACCATGGGTTTACCGTGTACAGCGCCCCGGACGTGCCCCTGGAGGACGACCTGAAGCGCCGTGACCTGACCATCAACGCCATGGCAAAATCCACCGCCGGTGATATTGTCGACCCTTTCCACGGCTGCCAGGACCTACAGGATCGCAAACTACGCCACGTTTCCGAGGCCTTCGCCGAGGACCCCCTGCGCATACTGCGCATTGCACGCTTCGCCGCCCGACTGCAGCCCCAGGGTTTCACCATTGCCGAACCCACGATGGCACTGATGCGCCAGATGGTGGATCAGGGCGAGGTCAGTCACCTGGTGCCGGAGCGAGTATGGCAGGAAATCCAGCGATCGTTGCATGAGCAGGAACCTGGCACCTTTTTCGAAGCTCTGCGCAAGTGCGGCGCACTGGCTGTTCTTATACCAGAGCTGGAGCCACCCGAGGCATTTTCAGCCGCCATCAACGCCTTACGCCATGCTCACGCATGCAGCGACGACACCAGTGTCCGCTTTGCAGCGCTGCTCTCCCCCCTGGCGCCAACCGACGCCCGGAATCGAGCCGGGGCACTGAAAGCCCCCAACGACTGCCAGGATCTCACCCGCCTCACTACCGATTTGATACCTAAGATCCGCTCCATGGCGCCTCACGATGCCGACCTGTTGTTGAATATGCTGGATGAGGCAGACGTGTGGCGTCGGGCAGACCGATTTTCCGGGCTAATAAATACCCTGAAGTGCGCCCTTCCGGAATCAGAACAGAACAAGGTGGATTGGCTGGAATCCGCGCAACACGCAGCCACCGGAGTAGAGGCAAAAGCACTGATGGAACAGGGGTTTCGCGGAAAAGAACTGGGTAAAGCGATCCACAACGAGCGGTTACGGCGTATCCTCGCATTCCTCAACAACGAGTAAGACACGCTATGGCATCACCAACACTTGTGGCGCTCATTACCGGCGCAGCGCATCGGCTCGGCGCCCATACCGCCAGGCATCTCCACCGACGCGGCTGGAACCTGGTAATCCATTACCGTTCGCGGGAAGCGGACGCCAACGCCCTTCGTGACGAGCTCAACAGCATCCGGCAGGAATCGGCAGTTGCCATCCAGGCCGACCTTGCCGCCCCGGACCAGACGGAATCGCTGGCCAACCAGGCTATTTCCGCCTGGGGCCGGCTTGATGGCCTGGTGAACAACGCCTCGGTGTTCTACCCCACCCCTACAGCGGAAGCCAGTGAAGGCGACTGGGACGCCATCATGAACGCCAACCTGAGAGCGCCTTTCTTTCTCGGCCAGGCCTGCCTCCCGGCCCTGAAGCAGTCACGGGGTGCCATCGTGAATCTTATCGATATCTACAGCCAACGGCCTCTGGCCGACCATCCACTTTACTGCGCCAGCAAGTCCGGGCTCGCTTCACTGACCCTGTCCTGGGCGAAAGACCTGGCACCGGAGGTGCGCGTCAACGGTGTATCTCCTGGCGCCATTTTATGGCCCGAAGGTGATGCCGCTATCACCGAGAGCTACCAGCAAAGCATCGTGGCAAAAACACCTCTGGCCAGCACCGGCAAACCGGAAGACATTGCCGGCGCCATTGCCTTCCTGCTATGTGATGCACCCTTTGTTACCGGTCAGATCCTCGCAGTGGATGGCGGCCGCAGCCTCAATATGTAAAACCATCGCAGCTGCCTGCTTTGGCCTACTCGCGCTTTCCGATACAATGCAATCAGCTTTTAAAATCTGCGTGCAAACTGGAGAGAGTCCATGCGTGATGTAGTTATCGTAGCCGCCAAACGTACCGCCGTCGGCAGCTTCGGCGGCGGGTTGTCCAGCCTCAGTGCCGATCAGTTGGGCAGTGCCGTTATCAAAGCCCTGCTTGAAGAGACCGGCGTCGCCGCCGATCAGGTCAACGAAGTGGTCCTGGGCCAGGTGCTCACCGCTGGTTGCGGACAGAACCCGGCACGCCAGGCCTCCATCAACGCCGGTATTCCAGCCTCGGTACCCGCCATGACCATCAACAAGGTGTGTGGTTCTGGCCTCAAAGCCGTTCACATGGCGGTCCAGGCGATCCGTTGCGGCGACGCCGAACTGATGATCGCCGGTGGCCAGGAAAGCATGAGCCAGGCTCCCCATGTGCTGCCTAACAGTCGCAACGGCCAGCGCATGGGTAACTGGAACATGGTGGACACCATGATTTCCGATGGCCTTTGGGACGCCTTCAATGACTACCACATGGGCGTGACCGCTGAAAACATCGTGGAAAAGTATGGCATCACCCGTGAAGAACAGGACGAGTTTGCGGCTGCCTCACAGCAAAAAGCAGCCGCTGCGATAGACTCTGGTTACTTCGACGGCCAGATTGTTCCAATCACTATCCCTCAGCGCAAAGGCGATCCTCTAATCGTTAATACCGATGAAAGTCCCCGAGCAGGCGTTACCGCTGAAAGCCTGGGCAAACTTCGCGGTGCGTTCAAAAAGGATGGAACCGTCACCGCCGGCAACGCGTCTTCCCTTAACGACGGCGCGGCGGCAGTGATTGTTTGTAGCGCCGACAAGGCCAAAGAACTTGGGCTTGAGCCGCTGGCCACCATCAGGGCTCACGCCAATGCTGGTGTTGACCCGACCATTATGGGCACCGGCCCGATCCCGGCAAGCCAACGCTGCCTTAAGCTGGCCGGTTGGTCAGTGGGCGACCTGGATCTGGTGGAAGCGAACGAAGCCTTCGCTGCCCAGGCCATTTCCGTAAACCGGGACCTGGGATGGGATACCGCGAAGGTCAATGTGAACGGTGGTGCTATCGCACTGGGCCATCCAATCGGGGCTTCCGGCTGCCGAATCCTGGTCAGCCTGCTGCACGAAATGGCTCGCCGGGATGCGAAGAAGGGCCTTGCCACCCTGTGCATTGGCGGCGGCATGGGTGTTGCCCTCGCCGTGGAACGTTGATCACAGGATGTTGAACGTGGTGCTGTTCGAGCCGGAGATACCGCCGAATACCGGCAATATCATGCGGCTCTGCGCCAACACCGGCTGCCGTCTGCATCTGATTGAACCCCTGGGTTTTACCCTGGAAGACAAGCAGATGCGGAGGGCCGGCCTGGACTACAGTGAATACGCAACGGTAACGGTACACTCCAGCTATCAGGCCTTTCTGGAGAGTGAGCAACCTCTAAGGCTTTTCGGGCTGACCACCAAAGGCAGTCATGGTTATCATGAGGTCACGTACCAGAGTGGTGACTATCTGATGTTCGGCCCCGAAACCCGCGGACTGCCACAAAATGTCCGCGACGCGATGCCGGAGCAGTATCGCCTGAGAGTGCCCATGCGACCGGAAAGTCGTAGCCTTAACCTATCCAACACGGTAGCACTGGTGGTTTATGAAGCCTGGAGGCAGTTTGGGTTCGAAGGGTCACAATAGCCACATCCGGGAAAAATGGCCCGCTTTTGCCATTTTGCTCATGCTTACCGCCAGCAATGCCTGGTCCAATAACGATACGCAGGCTACCCGCGTTATAACCACGCCCTCGACAACCTCAGAAGTGTCTGTGGTACTTGGCAAACAGATCATCAGAAAACTCTATGACAGCTGCGAGCTGGACATAAGATATCTGGATGTCCCGGCTGCGCGGGCCGTGCTTATGGCAGAGAAAGGCCAGTCAGACGGCGAGCTTGCCCGAATCCCGATGGCCGTTAACAACAATGCTCCGTTACTCCCCCTGACTACACCGATTCAGGAAGCGCGCCTGGTTTCGGTGGTTCTCAACGACGAAGCAGGCAATTCAAAGGCCTCCTTGAAGGGAAAACGGATTGGCTTCCTCAACGGCTATCGAATGATCGCGCCGGTGCTGCCCGAGAATGCGACACAGGTGACCACCAGTGACACCTTCCAATTGATCGATCTGCTCGAGCGAGGCCGTATCGACGTCGCCCTGACGCTTGAATGGGACGCCCTGGCCGCCAAACGCAAGAACCCAAACCTGTCCATTGGCGAGCCACTGCTGGAAGCCCCCCTCTATCACTGGGTGCACGAATCCCGAAAAAACGATATCCCCTGCCTGTCCCAGGCGCTGGAGTCCATGAAGGCGTCTGGCGAGATCAAACAGATAATCAGTGACGGTATCGGGCCGGAAACCGTCCAATAAAAAACCCCGCGAACCTGAACCGTTGGCGGGGTTTTTCTGGCGTGTACTCCGGGAGCGACTCAGTGAGTCTGCTCTTCCTTCGCTTCCCCTGACGCCTCTTCCTGCTTGCGCTTCAATGCCTGTGCATAGATGGCATCAAAGTTAACCGGTGCCAGCATCAGCGCCGGGAAGCTACCCCGACCGACCACGCCGTCAATGGCTTCCCGAGCGTAGGGGAACAGGATGTTGGGGCAATAGGCACCCAGCATCTGACCAAGCTGCGGGCCTTCAATACCTTTCACCAGGAAAACGCCCGCCTGCTGAATCTCGACGATGTAAGCCACTTTTTCATCGACTTTCGCGGTCACAGTCAGAGACAGGACTACTTCGTACTGGTTATCGCTGATCTTGTTGTGGGAGGTGTTCAGATCCAGATTAACCTGAGGTTTCCACTGGTCCTGAAAAACCGTCGGGGAATTCGGCGACTCGAACGACAGATCCTTCACATAGATACGCTGGAGCGCGAACTGTGGTTGATTCTGGTTTTCGTTGCCTGCTGCGGCCTGCTCATTTTCAGCCATGTTCAATCCTTTCATTCTCGATAAGGGGCAACCAGGGCCCGTTGTTATGTCAGTGCTGCCGGAACAGTGTAATGCCTGGCTCCGCCGGCCGATGTGAAACAGTGCGACAGTTTACCGTTCAGTTCAAGGCCTGGCAGGGCCGTTACTTCTTCACCAACGGCAGATTGCTGCCTTTCCAGTCCGCAACGCCACCGTTGAGGCGAACCACATTGGCGTAGCCTTCCGCATTCAACTGCTTGACCGCCATGGCGGAATGCTGCCCCATCTTGTCAGCCACAATAATCTGCTTGTCCTTGAACTTCTTCAGTTCCGACGCACGACTTTTGATACTATTAAGGGGAATATTGATTGAACCGGTTATCCGGCCCTCGTTAAAATCCTTGCGATCACGGATATCGACGACGACAGCTTCGTCGCGGTTAATCAGATTCACGGCTCCCTGCGCAGAGATTTTCTTGCCGCCACGGCGAGACTCGAGCACCAATATGGCCAGCAGGAAAGCGACAAACAGAGATACCAGAATGTAATGGTTAACCGCGAACTCGAACACCCTTTCCATGAAAACACCTTGCTGAATAGTTTGTGGCGGGATTATACACACCCTTCCCCAAGGACAGAAGGTGACCAGGCCGAAGGTGACGCCACTGGCCGGAGGGTGCGAAAATGTTTAGAATCAATGTTCGTTTTAGTAAATTTACCAAACTACCATCGGACTAAGTGATGACTGCCACGCGTAAGCCTACCGCACTGATCATTCTTGATGGCTGGGGCCACCGTGACCCGGCTGAAGACAACGCCATCAGCAACGCCAACACCCCGTGTTGGGATAAGCTCTGGGAAAATCAGCCGAAAACACTCATCAACACCTCCGGCATGTTTGTCGGCCTGCCCCAGGGACAGATGGGTAATTCCGAGGTTGGGCACATGAACCTGGGCGCCGGCCGGGTGGTTTATCAAAGCCTGACACGCATCGACAAAGATGTAGAAGAAGGTAGTTTTACGGAAAACACCGTACTCTGCGCCGCCATTGATAAGGCAGTCAGTAGCAACCGTGCCGTACACCTGATGGGCCTGCTTTCCCCAGGTGGCGTTCACAGCCATGAAAACCACGTGCTTGCGGCAGCTGAAATGGCAGCCAAGCGCGGCGCGAAAGAAGTCTACATCCATGCCTTCCTTGATGGCCGCGACATGCCCCCCCGCAGCGCAAAAGCCTCCTTGGAAAAAGCCGCCACCAAACTCAAGCACCTGGGCGTGGGCCGAGTGGCCTCCGTTGTCGGTCGCTACTACGCCATGGACCGCGACAATCGTTGGGACCGCGTGGAAGAAGCCTACAACGTTATGACCCTGGGCGAAGCCGAGTTCACTTCTGCCGACCCGGTGTCTGCACTGGAACAGGCCTATGAGCGCGGCGAAAACGACGAGTTTGTGAAAGCCACTCGCATCATTGCCAGCGGCGAAAAGGAAGGCACGATTAACGACGGCGACACCGTTATCTTTATGAACTTCCGCGCCGACCGCGCCCGCGAGATGACACGCAGCTTCGTGGAAAAGGACTTCGACGGCTTTGAGCGCCGCAAGCATCCTGAACTGGCTGACTTCGTCATGCTGACCGAATACGCGGCCGACATCGACACCTCGTGCGCCTATCCGCCTGAGCAGCTGACCAATGGTCTAGGCGAATACGTGTCCAACCTCGGCAAAACCCAGCTGCGGATTTCCGAAACCG
Source organism: Marinobacter sp. V34 (assembly GCF_055524115.1). Lineage (NCBI taxonomy): Bacteria > Pseudomonadati > Pseudomonadota > Gammaproteobacteria > Pseudomonadales > Marinobacteraceae > Marinobacter > Marinobacter sp. V34. The sequence continues at coordinate 109,674 of NZ_JBUPZY010000009.1, forward strand.
AGAAATACGCACACGTTACCTTCTTCTTTAATGGCGGCCTCGAAACGCCGTTTGATGGCGAGGACCGAATTCTGGTTCCTTCACCCAAAGTAGCGACCTACGACCTGCAACCGGAAATGAGTGCGCCCGAGGTCACTGATAAGCTGGTAGAAGCGATCAAGAGCGGAAAATACGATCTGGTAATCTGCAACTACGCCAACGGCGACATGGTAGGCCACACCGGTAAACTGGACGCCGCCATCGAAGCCGCAGAATGCATCGACCAGTGCGTAGCCCGGATTACCGAGGCTCTGCAGGAAGTGGGCGGTGAAGCATTGATCACCGCTGACCACGGCAACTGCGAACAGATGACCGACCCCAATTCCGGCCAGGTACACACGGCCCATACTATCGGCCCTGTGCCGCTTATCTACGTTGGCCCACGCAAGGTTAACCTCAGGGACGACGGCAGCCTCAGCGATGTAGCCCCCACCCTGCTCAGCCTGATGAGCCTGGAACAACCGGCTGAAATGACCGGGCACAGCCTGGTGGAGATCGGTTGACTGTGCGTCTTTGGCTGGCAGTGGCGCTGTTTGCAGCCGCCACACCAGCACTGGCGGAGCAACAGGTCACACCTGGCCAGATAGAAGATCTCAAGGAAGAGATTGCGGATATTGATGAGTGGCTTGCCGACGCCGAGGAAGACCGTTCTTCGCTGGAGCAACAGCTCTCTGGGCTTGAACAGGAAATAGGCCGGCTTACCCGCGAACGCCGTGAACTCCGCCAGCAGGCAAAGGAACAGCAACAGCGCCTAACCGAACTTGGCGAGGAAGAGGCCGAACTTACCCGCGTACTGGAAAGCCAGCGCGACAGCCTGAAGAAGCAGATCCGCGCCGCCTGGATGGAAGGCGACGCGCCTGCGGTCAAAGTCCTGCTCAACGAGATTGACCCGGACAAGATCGCCCGCACCATGACCTACTACGAATACCTCAGCCGGGACACCATCGACCGCCTGGAGGCGTTCGCCGCCAATCTCCGCCAATTAAAAGAGACCCAGAAACAGGTTAAATCCGGGCGAGTGCGGCTGGCTAAACTGGAAGAGAACGTTGCAGAACGACAGCAAAAGCTCAGCGCCAGCAAACAGGAACGGCAACAAACCCTCGCCGCCCTGAACGCAGACATCAACAACCGGCTGAGCGAACGCGAAGAACTCGAAGAAGATCGTAAGCGCCTGGCAAAACTGCTACGGGAAGTGGAAGAAGCCATTGCCAATATCCCCACACCCAACGAGTCAGACCCATTCGGTTCACTCAAGAACAAGCTACCCTGGCCCGCGGAAGGCAAGGTTGTCAGCAGCTTTGGGGACAGTTATGCCAGCGGCAAACTCAAGCACAACGGGCTGTTGATCAACACCACCGAGGAAGGCGATGTCAGAGCGGTTCACTATGGGCGCGTAGTGTTCGCCAACTGGTTGCGTGGATTTGGCCTGATCACCATCGTCGACCACGGTGACGGCTACATGACGCTCTATGGCCACAGCAGCAGCCTGTTCACCAGCCCCGGAGACTGGGTTGAAGCTGGAGAAGCGATTGCCCAGGCCGGCCGAACTGGCGGGACCAACGACCCTGCGGTGTACTTCGAGGTTCGCCACAATGGCAAACCGGACAATCCCCGGCGCTGGCTCGGCAACCGCTGAACCTGATCATGCTACCCTAAAGGCTGACAAATCAGCCCGGTAACGCCATACTGTCCGGCAATACTCGGGAACAATCAGTCATCGGATTAACACAGGACATGTGAATGAGACGGGTAAGAAGTCTACACCACGCCAGCACACGCGCACTCGCCCTTGCCACCTGCTTAACCGCTCTGCCCGGCCTTATTCACGCCCAGGAAGCCGATGAAGACACCCGACGCCTGCTGGAAGGCATCCAGCACGGTGAGCAGGTGGAAATACAGCTACCCGATCCTGAAGAACAACTGCCACTGGACGACCTTCGCAAATTTGCCGAAGTGTTCGGGCGCATTAAGGATGCTTACGTGGAAGAGGTTGACGATCGCCAGCTTCTCGAAAGCGCCATCAAAGGCATGCTGTCGGATCTGGACCCCCACTCCACCTACCTCGCCCCGAAAGACTACGAGCAGCTTGAAGAAAGCACCTCCGGCGAATTTGGTGGCCTGGGAATCGAAGTGGGCATGGAAGACGGTTTTGTAAAAGTTATCTCTCCCATCGATGACACCCCCGCGCAGAAGGCCGGTGTGCAGGCGGGCGACCTGATCATCAAACTGGGTGACCAGCCAGTGAAAGGCATGTCACTGGAAGAAGCCGTCAAACTGATGCGCGGCAAGCCCGGAACCATCCTCACCCTGACCATTATGCGAGAGGGTGAAACAGCGCCGATCGAGATTGATGTGGAACGTGACATCATCAAGGTGACCAGCATCAAGTCCCGCATCATCGAGAACGGCTATGGCTATGTTCGCATAACCCAGTTCCAGGCGGATACCGGCACCCAGTTCACCAAGGCACTTGAAGCCCTGGAGAAGGAACATGGCAGCGACCTGGACGGCCTGGTGATTGACCTGCGCAACAACCCGGGCGGCATCCTTCAGGCCGCGGTGGAATCGGCCGATGCCCTGCTTGATAGCGGCCTGATCGTTTATACCGAGGGCCGCATCCAGAGCTCGCGCCTGCGCTTCAATGCCAAGCCCGGGGATGTGATGCCAGAGACTCCTATCGTGGTATTGATTAACGGTGGCTCGGCGTCCGCGTCTGAAATCCTTGCGGGCGCGCTGCAGGATCATCAGCGTGCTGTCGTCATGGGCACCCAGTCGTTTGGCAAGGGCAGTGTTCAGACCGTCATCCCCCTTGATGAAACCCATGCCATCAAGATGACCACCGCCCGCTACTACACCCCTGATGGTCGCTCCATCCAGGCCAAAGGCATCAAACCGGATATTGAAGTGAAGCCGGCGCAACTGACTGAGCTCGACAGCCAGCCGTTCTTTACGGAAGCGGATCTCAGCGGCCACCTCGAAGGGCAGGATGAAGGTCAGCAGAAAGAGTCGCAAAAGCAAGAGGGCGAAAAAAATACCTCGCCGGCGAACAAGGATTTCCAGCTACGCTCTGCACTGAATCTTCTGAAAGGTCTGGGCATCCTCAATAAGCGAAACAAGCCGGTACAGGAAAGCGCGGATTGAAAGCTCTAGCACTACTGATTGCCGCCACTCTGGTTATGTCCCCGGCTGTCGCCGGGGAACACGACCGGCAACTCCCGCCCACCATCGCCATTATCATTGATGATATGGGGCACAACCTGGTGGAAGGCGAGCGCCTGATCGCCCTGGACCAGCCCATCACCCTGGCGTTCCTGCCTTATCGCAGGTACACCACAAGGTTGGCGGAGCTCGCCCACCGGAAGCATAAAGAAATTATGCTCCACGCGCCGATGGCCAATACCCGCAACATTGGCCTGGGCCCAGGCGGCCTAAGCCCGGATATGGACAGGAACAGCATCGCTACGACTCTGCGCCGGGCACTGCAGTCGATCCCTCATGTCCGTGGCGTAAACAACCACATGGGCAGTTTGCTCACGCAACAACTCCAACCGATGGACTGGGTGATGTCTGAACTGGACCACTATCCGGTTTATTTTGTGGATAGCCGAACCATCGCCTCCTCCGTTGCCGGCGACGTGGCAGCCGCCTACCGCATCCCCACCCTCACCCGCGACGTATTCCTGGATCACGAGCAAACCGAAGAGTTTGTGGATCAACAGTTCGAACTGCTGATCAAGCGGGCAAGGGAGAACGGCAGCGCCATCGGGATCGGCCATCCTCATAAGGTTACCGTGGATTATCTTAAGAAACGCCTGCCAGAGCTGGACGAACAGGGAATTGCCATAGCCACCGTAAGTGGAGTCTGGGCCCTGCGAAATGGAAACCGGCCGATGTTTGCGGAGGGTGAGAAACGAGCGATCCGGCCGGCGCTGGCCAAACAGGAGTCAGCGGATTAACGGTATGTCGGGCTCGTCAAAGCCCTAGCCCGACACAGTTTCAGTCACGCACCACAATCCCCTGGGCCTTCATAAACGCCTTGGCTTCCGGAATCGTATGCTGCCCAAAGTGAAAGATGGACGCCGCCAGCACGGCATCAGCGCGCCCTTCCGTGACACCATCCGCCAAATGCTGAAGCTCGCCAACACCGCCAGACGCAATCACAGGCACCGACACAGCATCGCTGATCGCACGCGTGAGCCCCAGATCGAAACCGATCTTGGTGCCGTCGCGGTCCATACTGGTCAACAGTAGCTCACCGGCACCCATGGTTGTCATTTTGCGGGCCCAGTCCACAGCATCCAAACCTGTCGGCTTGCGCCCGCCATGGGTGAAAATCTCCCAGCGCGGCTCTTCACCCTCACCACTGACCCGTTTGGCATCAATCGCCACCACAATACACTGACTGCCGAAGCGGCCCGCAGCCTCACGAACGAATTCCGGATTGAACACCGCCGCAGTATTGATAGACACCTTGTCAGCCCCGGCATTCAGCAGCTTGCGGATATCTTCAACGGTACGTACGCCGCCGCCCACCGTCAGCGGAATAAAAACCTCAGCCGCCATCCGCTCCACGGTTTCATAGGTGGTATCGCGGCTTTCGTGACTGGCCGTAATGTCCAGGAAGGTGATCTCATCAGCGCCCTGTTCATTGTACTTACGGGCCACCTCAACAGGGTCACCGGCATCGCGGATATCGACGAAGTTCACGCCTTTGACAACGCGGCCCTTATCAACGTCCAGACAGGGAATAATGCGTTTCGCCAGAGCCATAATCGAGTTACCCCTTCAGGCTGTCACAGAAGGCTTGAGCTTCAGCCACATCGAGAGTGCCTTCATAGATGGCACGGCCGGTAATGGCTCCCAGGATGCCCTTGTCAGCCACGGTAGCAAGGCGTTTGAGGTCGTCCATATTGGTAACTCCGCCAGAGGCAATCACAGGAATACCACCCTCTTCCGCCAGCGCAGCGGTTGCTTCGACATTGACGCCCTGCATCATTCCGTCGCGACTGATGTCGGTGTAGACAATGGCTTCGACACCGTCGTTGGCAAAGCGTTTCGCCAGATCTGTCGCCATGACTTCAGACACTTCCGCCCAGCCGTCAGTGGCAACACGGCCGTCTTTGGCGTCCAGACCGACAATAATATGGCCGGGAAAGCGCTTGCACATATCAGTAACGAAGTCCGGCTCTTTCACGGCCTTGGTACCAATAATGACCCACTGTACGCCGGCTTTAAGGTAAGCCTCGATGGTGTCGGCAGAGCGAATACCACCGCCGATCTGGATGGGCAGGTCCGGGTATTTGCGAGCAATGGCCTGGACGATTTCGCCGTTCACGGGTTCGCCGGCAAAGGCGCCATTCAGGTCCACCAGGTGCAGGCGACGGGCGCCAGCATCCACCCAGCGGGTCGCCATATCAACGGGGTCGTCTCCGAATACCGTGGAGTCGTCCATACGGCCCTGGCGCAGCCTTACGCACTTGCCGTCTTTGAGGTCTATGGCCGGGATGATCAGCATGTTCCAGTCCAATTGGTAAAGTTTTTCAGTAACTGCAGCCCCGCCCGAGCACTTTTTTCAGGGTGGAACTGCACCGCAAAGATGTTGTCTCTCGCCACCGCTGCTGCCAGATCGACGCCGTAACGGGTACGGCCGGCAATGTCCGGGTTGCCCTCGGCTTCAGCGTAGTAGCTGTGCACGAAATAGAATCGGTCGCCGTCAGGGATATCGTGCCAAAGTGGGTGATCCATGGTCTGGTGGACCTCGTTCCAGCCCATATGGGGCACTTTCAGTCGTTCGCCATTTTCGGTGAGATTGTCACCAAAAAAACGAACTTCCGATGGGAACAGATCAATGCAGTCCACCCAGCCGTTTTCCTCACTGCGGGACATCAGCGCCTGCATGCCTACGCAGATGCCAAGCAAAGGCCTGTCGGCAGCGACTTCCTTTACGAGGCTATCAATGCCAAGGCGACGAATTTCCGCCATGCAGTCCCGGATGGCACCTACGCCCGGCAGGATCACCCGGTCCGCACTGCGGATCTGATCGGCATTGTCGGTGACCAGTACGCGGGCGTCTGGTGCGACGTGTTCAACCGCCTTGCTGACGGAATGAAGGTTACCCATGCCGTAGTCAATAATGGCAACGGTTTTCATGTGAAGAGAGACTTCCTGAATCGTGGTTCTTTACTTGGTATAAGGGGCCGCTTACAGCGACCCCTTGGTAGACGGTGTGATACCCGCCATGCGCTCATCCATTTCGATGGCCACGCGCAGGGCACGACCGAAGGCCTTGAACACGGTTTCAATCTGGTGGTGGGTGTTCTTGCCCTTCAGATTGTCGATGTGCAGTGTAACCATGGAATGATTCACAAAGCCCTGAAAGAACTCTGCGAACAGGTCCACATCAAAGCCACCGACTGCACCACGGGTGTAAGGCACATCCATAAGCAGGCCGGGACGGCCGGACAGGTCAATCACCACGCGGGAAAGCGCTTCGTCCAGCGGCACATAGGCATGGCCATACCGGCGAATGCCCTTCTTATCGCCAACAGCTTGCTTAAAGGCCTGCCCCAGGGTGATGCCGATGTCTTCCACGGTGTGGTGGTCATCAATATGCAAATCGCCTTTCGAGACAATGTTCAGGTCCACCAGCCCGTGGCGGGCAATCTGGTCCATCATGTGCTCGAGGAAAGGCACTCCCGTATCAAAACTGGATTTGCCGGTGCCGTCGAGATCAATTTCAACAGTGATCTGTGTTTCCAGGGTATTTCTTTCTACCCGAGCCTTGCGTTCGGCCATGGGGACTCCAAAGTCATCAATCGGCATATGCCGGAAAAGTGTCTGCGCGCATTATACCTTTTATGATTCTCCGCGTCCCGCAACGGCCTTTATAGCCTTGATAGCAGCAGCCATCAGAACGCTTTTTTCAGGTTACTCATGTAAGTATCAACCAGGCTGTTGAACTCGTGCTTGATCACCGGGCTGATCGCCAGTTTCAACAGGCTCGGCAGTGGTACAGTCAGCTCAGCGCTGGTCTGGAATTTCACAGAGGTAGTGCTGTCGTCTTTCTTTTTGAGGGTCCAGGAGCCTTTCACAACACCATTACCCTCTCCTTTCACCGGCTCCCAGGTAATCTTGCCGTTGTCCTTGTCAGCGAAGTACTTGCACGCATAAACAGACTGAATGGCATGCTTGTCTACGCCCACCTTTTCCATTTCCCAGCGATACGCATTGTCACCCAGATCCACCAGGTTATGCACCTTGGGGAAATGGTTTGCCGATGCGGGCACGTCCGCCAGCAGCTCGAATACTTCGTCATATCCGGCGGGCAGGTCCAGTTCCCGGTTAAGCTCAATAGAGACAGTAATAGCCACTGCTTGCTCCTTTTTATCGTTGTAAGACGCGCTTTATATCGTTGTGTAGAAATAAGGTGCCTATTTTGGCTGATCACTAACGTATTGTCATACACTCAGGCTTTTATTTTGTTACCCCTGGGTTATCCTTGGGCTAATCACAAGCCCAGTTACCGGACACGAATTAACGGAAGGACGCCAAAATCATGAAAGCTGTTCGTTATGTGGCTCTTGCCATCGTTGGCCTGCTCATTCTCGCCGTTGCTGCCGTCGCCATCGCGGTTGCCGTTATTGACCCAAACACCTATAAGCCACAGATTGAGAAAGTGGTCGAGAATAAAACCAACCTTGACCTGATCCTGGCCGGGGATATTGGCTGGTCGTTCATCCCACTGGGTCTGGAACTGAACGACGTTGAGGCCACGCTGGAAGATGAACGCCTGGTCAAGCTTGATCAACTGGTGGCCCAGGTCAGCTTCTGGTCCCTGGTAACCATGTCGCCTCGGGTCGACACGTTCCTGTTGAGCGGGCTGGATGCCAACCTGTCCGTCGATAAAAACGGCAACGGTAACTGGACGCGGATCATGCCTGAAGGGGAAGAGCAGCCGCAGCAGGAAGAACCCGCCGCCCCAACTGAAACGGCTGAAGAACAGCCGGAGGGCAGCGGCAGCAGCGAGCCTTTGAACTTCAACGTAGAAAGCGTGGAAATCAGCAACGCCCGCGTCCATTACGAAGACAGGGGCACGGGACAGGCATTTACTCTGGAAGACTTCACCGTAAACGCCAGCGAGATCACCCTGGGCTCAAGTTTCCCATTGGACGTGTCGTTCCGCTTTGCCACCAACCAACCCCAGTTTGAAGTTCAGGGGGACATCAGTGCTCGCCTGGCCGCCAATGAGGCTCTCAACGAGTTCGGTGTGTCCGGACTGGAGGCCATCTTCGACATGAACGGCGAGCCCTTTGGTGGCGAATCCGTTCGCGCCGAACTTGCCGGCTCCCTGGAAGCCAACCTGGAGAATGAAACCGCCACGCTCAACGGCTTCTCTGCCAGCCTCGCGGACCTGAAGCTGAATACCGACCTGACGGTGAACGGCTTTGGTGACAAACCTAAGCTCGAAGGCAGCCTCAGCGTTGACGAATTTTCTCTCAAAGCGCTTCTGGCTGCCCTTGGCCAACCCGCCATCGAAACAGAAGACCCTGACGTGATGAAAGCCGTCGCTTTCTCCACCAACATCGGCGGCCCAGCTGGCACCGTTGAACTCAGTGACCTCACCATCAGCCTGGACGACACCACCTTCCAGGGCGGCGCCAGCTATGCCCTGGCCAACAGCGCCATTGGCCTGAATCTCCAGGGTGACGCTATCAATGCCGACCGCTATCTGCCGCCTGCCAGCGAGGAACAACCCGAAGCGGCCGCAGAGGAAGCCCCGCAAGGCGGTGGCGCCCCGGCGGAAGAGAGCGACTTGCTGCCCCTGGAAACACTCCGCTCGTTAGCACTGGACATTAATCTCGGTCTGGGGGAACTGATTGTCAGCAACCTCACCATCAAGGAAATCAAGTCGGTCATCACCGCAAACAACGGTGTGCTGGAAGTACAGGACTTCAGCGGCAAACTGTACGAAGGCTCTTTCGGCGCGAAGGTCACTCTGGACGCCCGTACCGATAACCCGAAGTGGACCATCGGCTCCAAGGTTAACAACGTGCAGACCCTGCCACTGCTGACCGACCTTGCTGAAGTGGATATGCTTGCCGGTGGCGCCAACCTGTCCGTGGACGTGAATACCACAGGCAATCGCATCTCCGCCCTGCGCAGCAACGCCAAAGGCGACATCAACTTCAACCTGGCCGAGGGTGAGTTTACCCGCATGAACCTCACCCGCATGGCGTGCCAGGGCATTGCACTGGCCAACCAGGATAGCCTCTCGACATCGGACTGGGGCACCAGCACCCCCTTCAATGACATGAAGGGCACCCTCAAGATTGACGGCAATACCCTGAACAACACGGACCTTGTGGCCGCCCTCGCAGGCATGAGACTTGAAGGCGACGGCACTGTGGACCTGGCCGCTTCCGACCTGGATTACGAGGTTGGCCTGCGAATCGTGGGCGAGATTCACCGCGATGAGGCTTGCCGAGTGACCGAATACGTGGAAAACGTGGTGATCCCGGTTGAGTGCCGTGGCGACTTCGCCGAAGACCCGGCCGGCCTCTGCTCCTTCGACGGCTCACGCTTCCGCGATACCCTGAAAACCATTGCCGCCAACGCTGCCAAAGCCAAGGCGCGCGAAAAAGTGGACGAAGCCAAATCCAAAGCGGAAGACAAAGTCTCCGAAAAACTGAAGGAAAAGCTGGGTGAAGAGAGTGGTGAAAAAGTGAAAGACGCTCTCAAGGGCCTGTTCGGTCAATGAACGACGGTTTTGCCCAAAAGCTTCTCGCCTGGTACGACGAAAACGGCAGGCACGACCTGCCCTGGCATCATGACCGGAACCCATACCGCGTGTGGGTTTCGGAAATCATGCTTCAGCAAACCCAGGTGACCACTGTTATTCCCTACTTCGAAGCCTTTATGCAGCGCTTTCCAGATGTGAAAGCACTCGCCTCCGCCCCTGTGGATGACGTGCTCAGCCACTGGTCCGGTCTTGGGTACTACGCCCGCGCCCGCAATCTCCGGAAAGCGGCACAACACGTGGTCGACGATCACGAAGGCGAGTTTCCCGGTAGCCTGGAACAACTCCAGGCCCTGCCCGGCATTGGCCGCTCCACCGCTGCGGCCATCCTTGCCCAGGCCTTTCAGCAACGGGCAGCCATACTGGATGGCAACGTAAAACGGGTACTGGCCCGTTATCACGCCATCCCCGGCTGGCCGGGTAAAAACGACGTGCTCAACCAACTCTGGGAACGCGCTGAAGAACACACGCCCGAGGCACGCATCCGCGACTACACCCAGGCCATCATGGACTTGGGCGCCATGGTCTGCACTCGCAGCCGTCCAGCGTGCGATAGTTGTCCGCTGCAAGACGGATGCGACGCCTATGCCAACAGCGAAACCAGCCTCTACCCCGGCTCAAAGCCGAAGAAAGCCAAGCCCGAGAAAACCACCTGGATGGTGATACTGGAAGATCACCAAGGTCGCATACTGCTGGAACGCAGACCGCCCAGTGGAATCTGGGGCGGCCTCTGGAGCCTTCCCGAACTGGACCCGGCCTACGGCGCGGAAGAACTGCCAGATGCCTGCGAGCAGGCCTTCGGCTTCCACTGCAGCGCACCGGCACTCACCAGTGGCTTTCGTCACACCTTCAGCCACTACCACCTGCACATCCAGCCAGCGCGGCTGACTGTTCAAAGCGCCGCCCAAGTCAACGACACAGACAACCATCAATGGATTCACCGGGACGAAGCTCTCTCCCTCGGCCTGCCGGCCCCCGTTCGCACACTGCTGACCTCCCCGGAACAAACCCTCCTGCTCTGATCTGTTATCATCCCTGCAGATTTCAGCAATACCACCTCCAAACAGGAGTAGACATGAGCCGCACCGTATTCTGTCGCAAATACCAGGAAGACCTTGAAGGGCTGGACTTCCCCCCCATGCCCGGCAAGAAAGGCGAAGACATCTACGAAAACGTCAGCAAGAAAGCCTGGGAAGAATGGCAGGCTCAGCAAACCATGCTGATCAACGAAAAGCACCTGAGCCTGATGGACCCCAACACCCGCAAGTACCTGCAGGCGCAGATGGAACGCTTTTTCAACAACGAGCCGTTCGACCAGGCCGAAGGGTACGTGCCACCGGAGAAGTAAGCCGCCAACCTGTGGAAGCGCCTATGAAAATTTTCCTGGAACGGCCTTGACTCAGGCAACCTAAACCGGTTTAATAGCGCCCCGTTGCAGCAGCACCGCAACACGCCCGGATAGCTCAGTCGGTAGAGCAGGGGATTGAAAATCCCCGTGTCGGTGGTTCGATTCCGCCTCCGGGCACCATTAGAATTCAGATGAAGCCCACCCTAGCGTGGGCTTTGTCGTATCTGGCTCCCAGAAAAACCAACATTTTCCGCGCCTCATCCTCTCATTGGTTTCGCCTTCAGACTGGCACAAAAGGCGAGCACAATGGCTATCCGTATGGCCCATTGCTTCCTCGGCTACACCGTCTACCTGATCTCAACCACGTTCACGTTCTATGCAAGTTCAGCCAAGCAGGCACTCCCGCGAGAGCTTCTGGCTGACTTCCCGGCGCTGTCGCCTAAGGCGGTTGCCCTGGTCATTGGAGTATCCGGCGCGCAGTTGTTTCTGGATTCGGTCCAGTTTTTTCCGATACTTCTCACAGCGGGCGTTTTTACGCTCGCGCTCGCGGGCTTCCTGTTTTTCGGATAGCGTTCGCCTGCCGCCACTACCGGCTTCAAGACTACGATTCACCTGCTTGTTGATGGTGCTTACACGCTTGCCTCGGGTGATGTTCTCCCGCATGGGAACAAGCGAGGGGCGCTTGAGCTCCACATGCTCGTGTTCACGCGCCACAGGCTTTATGTCGGTGAAGTGCGCAACGCCCTGATCATCAATCCAAGTGTACATTTTTTGGGCTGATGAAATGGCGGGGATGACGAAAAATAAAAGAACTGCGGCCGGCCTCCATGGCATCGGTTTCCACTCCCTGTGGTTTGTGTGTCGGCGCGGGCATTATAAACAAAACCGCCAGCGAGTGAGAGGGCCAGGGTGCTCCCTGGCCCTCAAATCACGCATCCAGAAGCTCGATCCAGTGTTGAACTGGCACCTGCGCCTTGGTTTCGAGATGCATCTGGCAGCCAATATTGGCCGTGACGATGCGGTCAGGATTATCTACAGTCAGCGCCTTGAGCTTGTTGTTTAGCAAGCGTTGGCTGAGCTTGGGCTGGAGAATGGAGTAGGTGCCGGCGGAACCGCAGCACAGATGTTTCTCCTTGGTTTCCGCCAGATCAATGCCGGCCTTGCGCAATACCTGGTCCACCACGCCGTTTTGCTGCATGGCGTGCTGCAAGGTGCAGGGGCAATGGAAAGCCACCTTGCCGGCTCCCTGGGGCACCTTCAGTTTTTCCAGATCCTGTTCAAGCAGGAAGGCGCCAAGGTCGATGGTCATGTCGCTGACTTTCTGCGCCTTGGCGGCGTACATCGGGTCATCCTTTAACAGATGACCGCACTCCTGAACCATCGCCCCGCAACCGGAAGCGGTCATGATGATGGCCTCGGCGCCGGCTTCGATGGCGGGCCACCATGCGTCGATGTTGCGGCGCATGGCGTTAAGGGCTTGATCGTGTTCTGAGAGGTGATGGTTCACCGCACCACAGCATCCGGCTTCCGGTGCTTCCACCATGGTGACGCCCAGTTTGTAGAGCACCCGGGCAGCCGCGGCGTTGGTGTTGGGCGTGGCAGAGGGCTGAACACAACCGGCAAGGGCCAGTACGATGCGGTCGTGGCTGGCAGCCGGCCAAGGGCTGGCCTTTTTCCTGGGCGGTACTTTGGTGCGCAATACGGATGGTAATACCGGGCGGAACAATTGCCCCATGCGCAGCAGAATTCCGAACAGTCGACGGTTAGGAAGTACCCGTGCCAGCGACCAGCGTATCCAGCGCTCCTTGGGCGGCCTTGGCATTTCCTGTTCCATCAGGCCCCGGCTGATGTCGACCAGGCGGCCGTACTGCACGCCAGATGGGCAGGTGGTTTCGCAGCTGCGGCAGGTGAGGCAGCGGTCGAGGTGTTCGCGGGATTTTTCGGTGACTTCTTCGCCTTCCAGGAACATTTTCATCAGGTAGATGCGGCCGCGGGGGCCGTCGCGTTCGTCGTTCAATTCCTGGTAGGTTGGGCAGGTGGCGGTACAGAAGCCGCAATGCACGCAGGCGCGAAGGATGGATTCGGCTTCCTGGCCTTCTGGGGTGTTGGCGAATTGTTGGACTAGATTGGTTTGCATTATTTACCTGCTTTCTGAATATTGGTGCACAAGTGAGCGGATAGGGCGCCTCTGAAACACGCTCCTTCGGCACATCCATGTGACGCTTGGACTCCGCCATCCATGGCTCCGTACAGTTTCAGAGACGCCCTACCCGCTCACTTCCCCGGCATCTTCGCAGCCCTCACAGCCACAAATCAGATTCCGGACTAAATTATTAAAGCCAGCTGTACAGTCGCCCGGGGTTAAAAATACCGTCGGGATCGAACGACTTTTTCAGTCGTTGCTGGATTTCCTTTAAAGCCCTCGGCTGGTGGTGCATTACCTCATCGGTGCGATCCCCGCCGCGGAACAGGCTTACCTGGCCACCGGCGCGTTGGGCTATGGTTTCCAGTTTGGCGATATCAGCTTCGCCTCGGTACCAGCGCTGGGAGCCGGCCCAGTCGATCAGCCAGGGGCCGTCGAGGTCCGGGTTTTCGGCGGTGGAGCCCACGGAGAAGCGCCAAAGTGGGCCATCACCGGCAAAGAATTCGTGCTGCATGTGTTGCAGTTGTTGCCAGAATTTGTCGCCCTGCTCGATGACCTCACCGGTCCATTTTTCGGCGGTAGCCTCCACGGCGGATTTGGCGCCAGCGAGTCGCAGATACACTTTGCCATCCACCCAGGCAGCGCCGGTGATGGGCTTGGGCTCTTTGGCGCGGCTGTTCATGTAGTGGATGACATCGTCCATCGCCATGTCCTGCACCAGGGTCAGGGACATCGCCGGTTTGGGCATGACTTTGAGGCTGATTTCGGTGATCGCTCCCAACGTGCCCATGGCGCCGGCCTGCAGTCGGGAGGTGTCGTAGCCAGCCACGTTTTTCATCACCTGGCCGCCGAAGCGCAAGTGTTCACCTTTTCCGTTGAGCATGCGAATGCCCAACACCTGGTCCCGTACCGAACCGGACCAGGGCCGTGCAGGGCCAGACAGATTGCAGGCGAGTGTGCCACCGAGGGTGGAACCATCACCAAACCTGGGCGGTTCGAAGTGCAGGCACTGGCCTTCTTCGGCCAGGGTGGCTTCGATTTCCGCAAGGGTGGTGCCGGCACGTGCGGTCAATATCAGTTCCACAGGATGATATTCAACAATCCCCGTGTGCTCGCTCATTTTCAGAGAGCCTGCATCGGTGTCGGCGGCCCGCCCCATGAAGGCCTTGGTATCGCCGCCTTCGATATTCAGTTTCTGGCCCGTCTTCCGGGCTTGGAGAACCTGCTCCTGCAGCTTCTGAGACAGATCAGCCATGCGCCGCGTCCACCGTGTCGTGCTTGTGTTGTTTATGCTCCAGTGAGCGGTATTCCTGGCAGAAACGCAGGGCGGGAACGCCCTTGCCAGGGTTGAGAATGCCAGCCGGGTCGAACGCCGCTTTGACGTCGTGGAACTGCTGCAGTTCTTCGTCGTTGAACTGCACGGCCATCTGGCGGATTTTTTCAACGCCTACGCCATGTTCACCGGTGATACAGCCGCCCACTTCCACGCATAGATTGAGAATACTGCTGCCAAACGCTTCAGTGCGCTCAAACTCTCCGGGCACGTTTGCATCGAACAGGATCAGCGGGTGCAGGTTGCCGTCGCCGGCGTGGAAGACGTTAGCGACCCGCAGGCCGAACTCCTCGGACATTCTCTCCATTTCCAGCAGCACGTGCGCCAGATGCCGGCGTGGAATGGTGCCGTCCATGCAGTAGTAATCAGGCGAAATTCGTCCAACGGCCGGGAACGCAGACTTACGACCCTTCCAGAGCAGCGCCCTCTCCTCTTCGCTCTGGGAGGTTTTGACCGACGTAGCACCCAATTTTCGGAACACGTCCTCGGCCTGCTCGATGTGTTCATGGACTTCTTCTTCGGTGCCGTCCACCTCACACAGCAGCAATGCTTTCGCCTCACGCGGGTAACCTGCCTGTGCAAAATCGTCCGCTGCAACAATGGCATAGCCATCCATCATCTCCAGGCCACCGGGGATAATGCCGTGGGAGATAATCCCGCTTACGGCATCACCAGCTTTCTGCACACTGTCGAAGCCGGCCATCACCACCTGGGCAATTTCCGGTTTCGGCAACAGCTTGACTTTCACCTTGGTGACGATGCCCAGCAATCCCTCAGACCCGGTCATCAACGCCAACAGATCCATGCCACAGGCGTCCAGAGCGTCGTTGCCGACAGTCACCCGGTCACCCTCGGCAGTGATCATTTCCACGCTGAGAATGTTGTGAACGGTCAAACCGTATTTCAGACAATGCACGCCGCCGGAGTTTTCCGCCACGTTGCCGCCAATGGTGCAGGCGATCTGCGAAGACGGATCCGGCCCGTAATAGAGACCGTACTGAGCAACCTCCTCGCTGATCGCCAGGTTACGCACACCCGGTTGCAGTAAGGCCGTTCGCGCCAGCGGGTCGATGTCGAGGATGCGGTTGAACTTGGCCAGCGACAACACCACGCCTTCCTTGTGCGGCATGGCACCGGCACTCAGGCCCGTTCCGGCACCACGGGCCACCACGGGCACCTCGTGCTCGTTGCAGAGTCGCATCACCCGTTGCACCTGTTCGGCGGTCTCCGGCAGCACCACGAGCATTGGCATCTCGCAGTACATGGACATGCCATCGCATTCATAGGGCTTCATGGTTTCGTCATCGGTGATGACGAAGTCCGGGTCTATGAACGCGCGGAACTGTTCCGCCAGCTCCGCTGCGCTGATTTTCGGTTTGCTGTTCATATCATTCTCTGGAAGTGATGGCTTTCAGTGAGACAGCCATCAACCGCGTTTGGTTTCAAAGTGATCAATCCCTGCCTGGGCACAGTCCATATCCTGTTGGGGAGTGCCGGAGCTGATACCGATACCACCTACAACCTCGCCATCGACCATCACCGGCAGGCCACCACCGACAGAGCTGATACGCCCACCCACTTCGGTATGGATGCCGAAAGCCAGCTTGCCGGGCACGTTCACGGCGTTGTAATCGTGGGTCGCCTTTTTCGCCGCCGATGCAGTGAAGGACTTGTCCTGGGCAATGGTCACGCTGGTGATCTTGCCGCCGTCCATGCGTTCGAACGCGATCAAATTACCGGACTCGTCGGTAATCGCGATGCACATGGGTACACCAATTTCGCGCGCCTTCTCGGCTGCACCTTCGATCAATACCCTGGCGTCCGCCAGATCAAGTCGTTTAACCGTCAACATGAGCAATTACTCCTCTTTTTAGCCATAAACCAAATTGGGCAGCCAGGTAACGACGCCCGGAATGAGCACACAGATAAACAAACCGAATGACTGGATGGCAAGAAATACCAGGGACGATTTGAAGATCGTGCCCATGGTGATATCCGGCGGACACACGCCCCGAATATAAAAAAGTGCATAACCGAAAGGTGGGCTGAGGAACGACATCTGCATATTCACCAGATAGAGCACACCAAACCACAGCACCACATCCTCGCCGGGCACTGGCGGGAAACCCAGCAGGCCGGGGAATTCCAGAGCCTCGACAATCGGGATGAAAATGGGCACCGCCAGCAGCAGAATACCAACCCAGTCAAGGAACATACCCAGCACCACCAGCAGAACCATCAGCAGCAGCAGGACAGCGTAGGGTGACAGACCAATACCCAGAATGGTTTCGGTAATGAAGTCTTGCCCACCCTGCAGGATATAGAACCCCACAAACACCGACGCGCCAAACATGATCCACAGCACCATCGCCGATGCCTTGGCGGTGGTTACCGACGCATCGCGAAGCGTGGCAACTGAGAACACTTTGTGTTTTATGGCCACCAGGATTGCGCCGAAGGAGCCAATACCCGCAGCTTCCACCGGAGTGGCAATACCGCCGAACAGCAAACCCAGCACCAGGAAAACCAGGAAAAGCGGTGCGATCAGGTCTTTCAATAACAGGAGTTTTTCTTTCAACCCAATCCGCTCTTCCTCCGGTACCGGCGGCCCGAGTTTTGGATTGATATTCGCGCGGATGCCCACGTAAAGGATATAAAGCGACGACAGGATCAGCCCCGGAATCACCGATCCCAGGTAAAGCTCGCCCACTGACTGCTGCGCGACAACCGCATAAAGAATCGCAAGGATTGAAGGCGGTATCAGGATGCCCAGCGTGCCCCCGGCCATGATTGAGCCCAACGCGATCTTCTGGTCGTATCCGCGTTTGAGCATCGCAGGTAGCGCAATAATGCCCATAGTCACCACAGCCGCACCAATAACCCCAACCATAGCGGCCAGAATCGTGGACGCCAGTATGGTTGCAATGGCCAGGCCGCCGCCAAGGCCGCCCATCCACTTGTAGACCACGTTGAACATTTCTTCGATAAGGCCAGCACGTTCCAGCATGGACGCCATGAAGATGAACAGCGGTATCGCGGCCAGGTCCGAGTTGGTCATCATCGGGAAGATCCGGCTGGGGATGATGTTCAGCATCATCGAGTCACCCACCAGATAGATAAACGCGACGCCCAGACCACCCGTCACAAAGGCCAGGGGTAACCCCATCATCAACAGCACGGCCAGCGAGCCGAACATGATGTAGGTCAGCGGGCCGATCTTCACATCCGACAACAGGCCGGACAGCTTGAACAGGAATTTTTCGTCGCTCCAGGGGTCGTAAAACAGAATATTGATTACTTCCACCAGCACGACAAAAGCAAGGGCAACCGTGGCGATAATCATCAGCCAGGTGCCGAGCTTACCGATCAGGGAACCGGTCCCCTGGTTGGTCATGGTATCTGAGCTCATGCGTGTTGCTCCCGGCCAAGTTTAACGAAGATAGTGATGTCCTTGAGCAGCTTGGACAGGCCCGCCAGGAACAACAGCGTCGATCCGAGGAGCATTACGCCCTTCACCGGCCAGTACTGAATGCCCCATGTCTCAACGGTTCGTTCGTCCATGGAATAAGAGTTCTCAAGGAAGGTCCAGGAGGTAATCATCAACGCAATCGCGAACATGAAGAAGAACATGGACGTGAAAATATCCATGCCTACGCGGCCCCGAAGTGGCAAGAAGTTGTAAACTACGTCAACCCGCACATGGGAACCGTGAAGCAGTGCAAACGCACCCGCCATCAGGTACTGCATGCCGAACAGCAGAAAACTGGCTTCGTGTACCCAGATGGTGGGCTGGTTGAACAAATAGCGCATCACCACTTCGAAGAAATAGAACACCACCGCGTTCACGGTCCAGAAGGAAATAAAGACACCGGATTTCTCACTGATCCAATCCACCGCCTTGGTGAACCAGTTACTCGCATCACTGTAATCGACGCTTTTTTTCAGTTCCGCTTCAATCTGTTGAAGCTTCTCGTTGGCCTCGGCATTTTTATCGATGGCTTCCACACCACGTTGGGACAACCAACGGTCCAGCGCCATCATGATCAACGGCATTACCGCCAGCCAGCCCCAGTAGAACCAGTGAGGCAATACAAAGCCGAACGCACTCAGATCAGACATGTTTTATCACCTTTAATCACAGAGCGGGGAAGGCAGCGAGCGTGCCGTCGGCGCACTCCCTGCCTTCCCCGTGATCGGTTTATTATGGTTGTGCAGGCTTACATGCCTTTGATGTCTTCTTCGTTGAGGTAGCCAACGGTCTCGTTCATCATGTACTCAAGCTGGATATCCAGAATTGCCCGGGCATCATCGTTCTTGCCGGCCCAGTTGAACCAGATCGGGATGGCAGCCTTCCGGAACTTTTCCAAGTCTTCCTGGCTCAGACGAGTCACCGTAGAGCCATCCTCTTTGAACTTCTCCATCGCTTCAATATTGCGCTTCTGAATGGTCAGGTAGTGCTTCTGGGAGTATATGCGAACCTCGTCCTCAACCAACTGCTGAAGTTCCGGATCCAGCGCATTCCAGGCACGCAGATTGACGGTCAGGTCCATCAGGTCCACCGGCTGGTAGATGGACATCACACCAGGAGGCCCAAACATGATGTAGTCGGTCACCTGGGAGAAACCCAACTCGTAGTTCACGGCAGGACCAACGTAGTCAGCGGCATCGATGGTACCCTTCTCCAGAGCGGGGAAAATATCCGAACCCGGCAGGCTCACCGTGGACACACCAAACTGCTGGAACACCTCAGCGACCATGCCACCGGGCACACGCATCTTCATACCTTCCATATCCGCCAGGCTGTTGACCGGCTTCTTGGAGTGAATGATGTTGGCATCGTGTTGAATCGGGCCGACGTAAAACAGACCGAACTTCTTGTAGATCTCACGGGTTTTTTCCAGCATGCCCATGGAGTAGAACATGATGTCCCACTGGTGCGGCTGGTCGGGACCAGCAGGGTAGGATGACAGGAAAACCGAGGCCGGAATCTTGCCGGACCAGTACAGGGTGAACGGATTCATGCCCTGCAGAACGCCGTTGCGAACCGCCTCGAAGAGGGCGTTATTGTCCGCAGCAACCGACTTGGCCGGATAGGGCTTGATGATCAGCTCACCACCGGACTTTTCCTTCATGCTGTTGGCCCATTCCTCGAACAGGTCATAGCCTACGGTTCCAGCGTCCCATACCGACTGAATCTTCCAGGTGGTTGCGGCCTGAGCCTGGCTGGCGCCCGCAAGCGCGACACCGCAGAAGGCAGCGGCAAGGGCAACTGACTTCAGGAAACCCCTCCTCGGGGTTACATTTCCAGCCTGCGTATCCGGAGCACTTAACTGCTCGCTGTTCTTATTGGTAATCATCGACACATCTCCGTTGACTTTGTTTTTATCGGGGGTCAGGTCAACGCCGGTAACGGCCGGCATTAGACCGATATTCGTAGTCCTGCCGGGTTTAGTCCAGAACATTGCCAACTGGTCAGACCAGTTTTGTAAATGCCCGATAGACGAAAACGCTGTAATGAGCCATATTTACTGGTCCCGAAAGGGTTTCTTTAATTCAAGGCACGATAAAAACGACTGGTCTGACCAGTGACTCCTGGCAGGAAACATCATGGCAATCGCACAGGAAATCTCCTATCGACTCGAACGGCTCATTCTCGACGGCGGGCTGGCACCGGAACAGAAGATGCCGTCGGAACGACAACTGGCCACCCGACTTGGCGTGTCCCGGGCCATCATCCGGGAAGCACTGCACGAGTTACAGGGGCGGGGCGTAATAGAAACCCGACATGGTAAAGGCTCCTTTGTGGCCCGAATTGTGCCCGGTAGTGAGGAGGACGGTGAAGACAGCCCTTTGTTGCAGATGTTTACCGGTCACCCACGCACCCTGTACGACCTGCTCGAAGTACGGGAACAACTGGAGGGACAGGCTGCCTACCTGGCCGCAGAACGCGCCACTACACAGGACCTCCATCGTATCACCAAGGCCTATTCCGCACTCGAACAGACCGACCCGCTCACCAACGCCCGGCCGGACCACAGTTTCCATCAGGCCATCGTGGAAGCGTCCCACAACCCGGTACTTGTGCATGTGTTGAATGGGTTGAAGAACCTCATGCTGTTGACGGTGGAAGCCTCCGTGGCCAACCTGAATCCCCGTGAGGAAATGCGTAACAAGATCTCCCGGCAGCACAAGCGAATCTACCAGGCGGTAATGGCGGGAAAGCCCGAAGCGGCAAAACGAATCGCCATGGCCCATGTGCGCTTTGTCAGTGACGCCATGCGCACGATCGAGCAACAGGGAACCGCCATTATCCGGGTTTCGCTGCACGCATCGACAACACCGGAGAAGCCAACACAACGGGCATAAACGGCAAAAAGCTTGCATCAAACGTTCAATAATCCACAATTAACATGCGGTATGTGTGGTAAAAAACGGCAAAACCCCGCTTTAGGGGGATTGATTTCCGCATCCACAGCCCGTAAAACTTGCGCCTTTGTTATATAGCCTCGGGAGCCACCTATGGCGGATTCAGCGCCTCTGATCTGCAAGGACATCCACAAGACCTTTGATCAACTGGAAGTCCTTAAAGGCATTTCACTGGAAACAAAAAAAGGGGATGTCGTTTCCCTGATCGGCAGCTCCGGCTCCGGTAAAAGTACGTTTCTGCGCTGCATCAATATGCTCGAAACGCCCACCTCCGGCGACATTATCGTGCATGGCGACCCGATTCGGTTCACCACCAACCGCAAGGGCGAGCGAATTCCAGCGGACAACAAGCAGGTTGAACTGATTCGCGCCCGGCTTTCCATGGTTTTCCAAAGCTTCAATCTCTGGTCCCACATGACCGTTCTGGAAAACATCATTGAAGCCCCTATTCACGTACTCAAGGTGCCCAAGAAAGAAGCCATCGAAAGGGCCGAAGCCTACCTTGAAAAGGTAGGCATCTATGAGCGCAAGGACTACTACCCGGCCCAGATGTCAGGCGGCCAACAGCAGCGGGCGGCCATTGCCCGGGCCCTGGCCATGGAACCGGAAGTGATGCTGTTCGACGAACCTACCTCCGCTCTTGATCCCGAGCTCGTTGGCGAAGTGCTGAAGGTTATGCAGAACCTCGCGGAAGAAGGCAGAACCATGATCGTGGTGACCCACGAAATGTCATTTGCGCGGGATGTGTCATCCCAGGTCCTGTTTTTGCATCAGGGCGTGATCGAGGAGCAAGGCACACCGGACAAAGTCTTCGACAATCCGGACTCGGAACGAATGAAACAGTTTCTGGCTCCCAAGTTCTGACGTGCAATGCTATCTTGAAACCATGTTTCCTTGTCGGGGCAGACCCGCCCCGTAAGTAAACGCCAAAACCAGCAAAATAAGGCAGACCACTGCCGATAATAAAGCCCACAAGGCTGACTACTGGAGAAGTGACTCATGAGAAAACTGATTGTTGCAGCAAGCGTCGCCCTGGCCATGATGGCCGGTGTCGCCCACGCCCAGGAACGTAACCTTCGCATCGCCTTCGACGTGCCCTACGAGCCGTTCGAATACAAGGATGAAAACGGCGATCTGACCGGTTTCGAAGTGGAACTGGCCGAAGCAATGTGTGAAGAGATGAGCGCCAACTGCGAGTTCGTCATACAGGCATGGGATGGCATGATTCCGGGCCTGCTGGCGCGCAAGTTCGACCTGATCATGTCCTCCATGTCCATCACGCCCGAACGTGCTGAACGTGTACTGTTCTCCGAGCCGTACTACAACACTCCAGGTGGCTGGTTCGGCCCCGAGAGCTTCAACACCGACGTCACCGACATGGCCGCCATGGAAGGAATGACCGTTGGCGTTCAGCGCGGCACCACCATGGATACCTTTGTGACCGAGGAAATGGGTGGCGTTGTGAGCATCAAGCGCTACACCACCGCTGACGACATGGTCCTTGACCTGGAAGGCCAGCGCCTGGACGTGGTCTTTGTCGACTACCCCGTTGGCGAGCAGACCGTGCTGAGCAAAGATGGCTTCAAGGAAGTTGGCGAGCCGGTCAAACTCGGCCAGGGCGTGGGCGTTGCCATGCGCAAGCGTGACGAGGAGCTGGCGCAGGAAGTGAACGAGGCGCTTGCCACCTTGAAGGAAGATGGTACCTACGACACCATCATGGAAAAGTACTTCGCTTACGACGTCAAGATGTAAAAATGGCTGGGGGGCAGCGGTTGTCGCTGCCCCCGCTTATCGGATGTACCCATGATTGACTTGAAAGGCTACGGCCCGGCCCTGCTGGATGGGGCTGTGGTCACTATCGAACTGGCCTTCTTTTCCCTTGCTCTCGCGCTGGTGCTAGGGCTGATTGGCGCTTCTGCCAAGCTGTCCAAAAGCCGGGTAGCCATTGGGATTGCGACCACCTATACCACCCTGATCCGTGGCGTACCGGATCTGGTCATGATGCTGCTGTTTTATTATGGCGGTCAGGTCGCTGTTAACAATCTGTCGGATTACCTCTACGACGCCTACGACATAGACTTCTTCTTCCAGTTTGACCCCTTTATTGCCGGCGTCATCACCATTGGTCTGATCTTCGGCGCCTACATGGCGGAGACGTTCCGTGGCGCCTTTCTCGCAGTGGAAAGCGGCCAGATTGAAGCAGCCCGTGCCTACGGCTTCAGCCGCTGGCGCACTTTTCACCGAATCATACTGCCGCAAATGCTGCGCCATGCCCTGCCCGGTATCGGCAACAACTGGCAGGTACTGCTCAAAACCACCGCGCTGGTCTCCATCATCGGCCTGACTGATATGGTGCGGGTGGCCGAAGAAGCCGCCAAGGCCGAACGCATGCCGTTCCATTTCTTTATTCCGGTGGCGTTTGTCTACCTCAGCCTGACAGCCGGTTCCGAGCTGTTTATCAAGTGGCTCAACAAGCGCGCCAATATTGGCGTGGTACAGGGGAGCTGAACCATGCCTGATTTTCTTGCTGAACTGCTTAGCCAGAACGATATCTTCACTGCCCCCACCATCATGGAATACTGGGGCGGGCTGGTCACCACCGTGCAACTGGTTTTTCTGTCACTGATCCTGGGCCTGCTGGTCGCCGTTCCCCTGGCGATCATGCGCACCTCGAAGAACCCCCTGATTAACGGCCCGGTCTGGTTCTACACCTACATTTTTCGCGGTACACCACTGCTAATCCAGCTGTACATCATCTACTACGGCCTTGCTCAGATCGAGGGCATCCAGCAAACCTTCTGGTGGGACATCTTCCGTGAAGCCTTCTACCCGGCCCTGCTGGCCTTCACCCTGAATACCGCCGCCTACACCACGGAAATCATCCGAGGCGCTATCGTAGCCACTCCCAGTGGCGAGATAGAGGCCGCAAAGGCCTATGGCATGAGCTGGGCACTACGGATGCGGCGAATTATCCTTCCGAGTGCGGCCAGGCGGGGCGTACAGGCGTATTCCAATGAAGTCATTTTCATGCTTCACGCCAGTGCCATTGCCAGCGTAGTGACCCTGGTGGACCTTACCGGGGCAGCGCGGAACATCTATTCCCGGTTCTACGCCCCCTTTGATGCGTTTATTTTTGTGGCACTGCTGTATATGGTTTTAACGTTCATGTTGGTGTTTGCCTTCCGCAAGCTGGAAAACTACCTGCTGCAGCATCAGCGGCCGGTTAGTGGCTGACCCATCAAAAAGCGTAAGTGAGCCCGGAGCGCAGGTGAAATGATTTTTGGTCCCGGCCTTGATTGGCTTTCTCACACGCTCGCACGAGCAGAGCACGCTGCGTCTGAAAAAATTGTTGTTCTGAACGACGGCACGGGGCTGCAGCTACAGGACTCCGGTCTCCTCTATCTGGAACCCCCTGCTGGTCGCAACAACCCCAATAACGAATCGCTGATCGTGTCCGCTGGCATTCATGGTAATGAAACTGCACCCATCGAGGTTTTAAACCATCTTCTGAATGAGCTGATCCACGGCCAATGGCAACTGGCCTGCCCGGCCTTGTTGATTCTCGGCAACCCACCGGCGATGGACGCCGGTCAGCGCTTTATCGACGTGAACCTCAACCGCCTGTTCGGTGGCGCCCACCGTAAACCGGAATACCGGAACTTTCCCGAGGCGGAGCGGGCCCGGCTGCTGGAGGATGCATGCAAAGCCTTTGCAACGAAGCACCCCGCCAACCTGTGCCACTATGACCTGCACACCGCCATTCGCCCGTCACTGCGGGAGAAGTTCGCACTCTATCCGTATGTGGAGGGACGGGGCATTCCGGAAGGGCAGATTGATTTCCTGCTTGAAGCGGAGGTGGAAACCCTGCTACTGCAGCATCGTGAAGGCACCACCTTCGCCTCGTTTTCCTCCTCCGAACTCGGGGCGGAAAGTTTCACCGTCGAGCTCGGCAAGGTGAAGCCTTTCGGGCATAACGATCTCAGCCGGTTCACAGGGATTGCCAACGCTCTGCGACGGCGCCTCAAAGGCGAGGCGCTGCCGAAAAAAGACACAACCTCAGCACCGATAACGGTGTTTGAAGTGGTGCACGAAATCCTGAACACCGGCGACAGCTTCCGATTCCACGTGCCAGACGACGTCGCCAACTTCACCATGTACGATCCAGGCACGGTCATCTGGGAAGACAACGACACCCGCTACACCGTAGGCGACACACCCGAAGGCATCGTGTTCCCGAACCGCGATGTGCCCGTTGGCCAGCGGGTGGGCCTGATGATCAGGCCCACCCGCTAGAGTCAGGAGTCAGGCTGGAGCATTCTCAGGCTCCGCCACCTTACAGCTGATCACGTGGGTACAGACCGATGGCACCACCAGTAACGTCAGTACCGTGGAAGCCAGCAGGCCGGAAATAATGGCCCAGGCCATCGGCGGCCACAGAGTGGAGCTGGAAAACGCCAACGGCAGCAACCCGGCAACGGTGGTCGCAGTGGTCAGCAGGATAGGCCGGGTGCGCTGCTCCACCGCCTTGCGAACCGCATCCCGAATGCCATCCCCTTTCTCCAACTGTCGATCCATCACATCCAGCAGTACGATGGCATTGTTCACCACAATCCCCACCAGTGCGATGACGCCCAGCAGCGACTGGAAACCGAACGGCGAGCCGGAGAATACCAGTCCCGGGAAGATACCCACGGTGGCCAGTGGCACGGTCAGCAGGATGATGCCTACCCGCCGGAAGGAATTGAACTGTATCAACAGGAAGAACAGCAACAGCAATCCACCAATGGGCGCGGTGGTCAGAAGAGCGTTGTTAGCATCACCGGAGCCCTCGGCGTCACCGCCCATATCCAACCGGGTTCCAGGGGGCAACGGGTTTTCTGCGAGCCTGGCATCCAGCCCTTCCAAAGCCTGGCTGAAGCTGTACCCCGCCATCAGATTGGACCAGACCGTGTTCATCCGGGTGCCATTGCGCTGGAACAGGGCCGCTGATTGCCAGGACGTTTCCACCGAAGCAATGGCAGACAGGGGCACCGCATCGCCCCGATCATTATAGATATTCACCGACAACAACCGTGGCAAGGACAGGCTGGTGCCTTCCCGGGAGCGCAACACCAGGGGAATCGGGTCCTCCTCCTGGCGATACTGTTCAGCCACCACACCAAAGCTCTGACCATAAAGACTCTGGGCAACATCGGCACGGTTCAGGCCGTAGCGCGCCGCGCTGGCATCGTCGACATTGATGGCGATGCTAGGCACGCCTATATCCAGATTATGACGTACATCCACCGTGCCTTTAACGCTACGCAACGCCGAGAACACCTGTTCCACGGCGCGGGCACGTGTGTCGTCGCTGGCATGATAAATCCGCACTTCCACCGGCGCCGCCCGTGGCGGTCCCTGCCCCAATATCCCCGCCGTTAGCTGCAACTCTGGCATTTCCTGCCCGGCGTAGTCGCGAATCCACTGCACCAGGCCGGTAGTATCTTCCAGGGTGGGGGTTGATACCACGATTCGCCCGCGGTTCGGCGCCTGGGGCTCGCGCTGCAGGTTGTAATAGAAGCTGGGGCCGGTAAAGCCAACAAACCGGTGCACCTCCAGGGCCTCCGGTCGGCTGCGGATCGCACGTACAAGGTCGGCCGCCACGCTTGACGTGCGCTCCTGATCCGTGCCTTCGGGCATGTACAGTTCAACCACCACCTGGGGACGATCCGCATTGGGGAAAAACTGCTGTTTCATGAACGGCGTCAGTGACAGGCTGAATACCACCAGAGCCGTACCCGCAAGGATCAAAGTTCCCGGGCGCCTGGCCACCAGGGCGCCAAGAAAACGGGAAAGCCCAACCAGCTTATCTTCCCGCGCGTCTTTCTTGCGAGGTTTCAGGAAGCGGGCTGCCAGTAACGGCACAGCGGACACCGCCAGCAGGTAGCTGACGGAGAGGGTGAGCATGATCATCACCGGCACACCACGGGTGAAATCCGCCGTTCCGCCTTTGGACAGCAGCAACGGCATGAACGCGGCGATGGTGGTGCCAGTGGAGGCTCCGAGCGGCCCCGCCAGCTCCTTTACGGACTGTTTCAGGGCATCCAGCCGTCGCATACCAGCATCCAGGTAGCCCTGGATGCTCTCGACAATCACGATGGCATTGTCGATCAGGATTCCCAGGGAAATCACCATGCCGATGACAGCAATCTGATGCAGTACGCCACCACCCAGATCATAGAGGCCGATACTGATCAGCGCCACCATCGGCAGGATCGACGCCACCAGCAGTCCCATGCGGATGCCCATACCGGTGAATACCACGGCCACAATGATGATGACGGACATCACCAGGCTCCAGGCGAGGTTGTCGAGCCGTTCTTCCACTTTATCAGGCTGGAAGAACATCTCACGGATTTCGTAGGGTTCGAACTCCTGACGAATCGTCGATAGCCGCTCCCGCACACGCTCACCAAACCGGATAGCGTCGGTACTGCCCTCCTCCATGATCATGGAAACCAGCACTACCCGCTCGCCGTCATACCAGGCTTCCGGTTGTCGCGGTTCCGCCGGCCCACGCCAGACTTCGGCGGCGGCAGCCAGTGGCACCTGAGAGCCATCCGGTAGCTCTATGGGCGTGGCGCGAATGGCATCCACACTGGTGAATTCGCTGTTAGGCAACACCGACAGACGGCGACCGTCGGCGATAACAAAACCACCCGGAGTGGTCTGGTTGCGGCGCGCCAACGTGTCCAGTACGCGTGCAGGGGAAATGCCCAATCGGTACATGGCCGCGTCGTCCAGCGCCAGGGTGATCTGTTCGTCAGCGTCACCTTCCAGCTCAATGCGGGATACCCCGGAAATATCCGCCAGGTTCTGTTTCAGTCGCTCTGCCACGTCACTCAGTTCGGTGACCGAGCCGGAACCGCCAACAGCCAGAATAATGGCGGGAATATCTATCATGCGGTCGTCGAGCACCATCTGGCCGACGTCATCGGGAAAATCCAGGCGCGCCCGGTCCATGGCCTGGCGTACGCGGTCCCAGGCGGAATCGGTATCGTAGATGGTGTCGTTCAGGCGCACGTTGAAAATCGCCACGCCGGTGCGGGCGGTGGCCTGAGTAAAATCCACTTCCTCGACCTGGCGCAACTCGTCTGACAACGGCTGCAGTACCAGCCGCTCAACGGCTTCTGCGCTGGCGCCGGGATAGCTAATACTGATCAGGCCGGCGCGATAGGGAAATGAAGGGTCTTCCTGACGCGGCATGGTGCTGTAGGCCGCAATCCCCAGGAGGCACAGCATGGTCACCACCATGCCCAGCAAGCGTTGAAAGTTCAGCAGGCGCAATGACATCAGCGCACCTCCACGGCATCACCGTCGGAAATACGGGTCATGCCTGCAAAGACCACCTGATCACCGGCGCTAAGATCGGTGGCATCCACCACCACCCGCTCACCGATAATCCGCTGTACCGTCACTGGCACCCGGCGGGCAACGCCATCGGAAATACGGAACACACTGGCACCACCGTTGGATTTCATCACCGACAGCAGAGGCACTGTCGTCGCCACGGTTTCGCGGGGCGTAATGCCCACTTCCACCGGCTCTCCAGGCTCCAGGGTATCTGCCGGCAGGCTGACCAATACCGGATGGAGCTCGCCGCGAACACCACCCGGCTGGGCAATTTCAACGACGGAGCCGGTGACCGGCGCACGATTACGATCCTGCACCGACCAGACCGGCAGCAGTTGCGACAGCGACACATGGTTGAGCATATACGCAGGTACCCGCACTTCCACTTCGCGACCCTCCGGGGACGACAGGCGCATCACTGGTTGGCCAGACGCCACAAACTCATCCCGTTCCACCAACAAGGCTTCAACCCGACCGTCAAACGGCGCCCTCAGCTCACTCTCCCGCAGCAGGCGCGTGGCCTCAGCAAGAGAGGCTTCGGCAGTCGCCATGCTGGCCTTCAGGCTGTCCCGCCGAGAGGCCAATTGCTCCAGCCCCTGCTCCGACACCACACCTCGCTCGTGCAGTTGACGGGAGCGTTCCCATTCCCGCTTGGCCTGGTCGTATTGGGTTCTGAGTTCATCCAGCCGGGCGGCCGCTGAATCCTGCGCCGGTTCCAGTGCGGGGTTATACACCCGTGCCAGCAGGTCACCGGTCTTGACGGTTTGCCCCAGCTCGACTGCGCGCTCTCGAAGGGTGCCGCTCACCTGGAACGTCAGCGTTGCCCGCTGGGCCGCCCGAACGATACCGGAAAAACGCAGCGACATGCCCTCCGTCTGACCGCCTGTCACTTCGGCAGCCCGCACCGTCACCGGGGCAGCGCCTTGTTCTGGCGCGGGTTCACTGGATTTACAGCCGCCAACAAGCAAGATTGCAGTGGCTATGAGGGAAACAATGGCGGAGCGCCGGGCGGTGTTCATTGAGAAGTCCTCTCTTCCATGGTCACAGTGTTTTTCATCATCCGTCCAATGGACAAAATTTCATTATCAGACATAATGTCATTCTTTGACAATTTGTCAATAATCAGCTTTCATCGCTAACCATGTATCATGAGAGCGCAGTCTCAATTATCCGGAATCCCCTATGAGTGAGCCGTTAAAAACCCGTAGAGAGAAAGAGAAGCAAGCCAGGTACGACAGCATCCTGGATGCTGCGGAGCTGGTGTTTTCGGAGAAGGGCTACGAGCGCACATCGATGGACGACATCGCCCGCACGGCCGCTCTCAGCCGTGCATTGTTGTACGTGTACTTCAAGGATAAGGCGGCGATCCAGCGTGGCATCATGCTACGTGCCGGCCACAGCCTGTGCCGCCGTTTCGAGGAGGCTCGTCTGACGGCCGATACCGGGCTGGCTCAGATATCCGCCATGGGAGTGGCCTATTACAATTTCTACCGTGAGCAGCCGGATTACTTCTCCGCACTGACAACAGCGTCCACGGCGATGGCGGAAGCAGATGATGAGCTGGCAGGCGAGATGTTTGGCTGCAAGGCAGAAACCATGGAGCTGATGGTCGGTGCGATACACCTGGGGTTGGAAGACGGCACCATGAACCGCGAGCGCATCCACAATCCGGTCGAAACCGCGCTCTACCTCCGTGGCGCCCTCCACGGCGTCATCATGCTATGCCAGAGCGAAATGACTGAAAGCGGCCTGGAGGACAACTTTTCAGCGGAATCGCTGATCCGTCATACCATGGAGATGCTGACGTCCTCTATCTCGTCCTGAGAAGAGAGGACGATGACCGGATTAGAGCTGGAAATCGTAGATAGACCCAAGCCCCAGAATACCAGTCAGCTCATCCAGCGCCTTACGGACTTCCTCAAGCAGCATCGGGTCACCCAGATCCTCCTGCGACAGCTCCTCTCGATAGTGCGCCTCGACCCAGGTAGTCAGGCGCTCATACAGGGAGTCGGTTAGCAATACTCCGTGATGCATGGCCTTGAGCTCGTCGTCGTTCAGAACCACCCGCAAACG
This sequence comes from Marinobacter sp. V34, assembly GCF_055524115.1. NCBI lineage: Bacteria > Pseudomonadati > Pseudomonadota > Gammaproteobacteria > Pseudomonadales > Marinobacteraceae > Marinobacter > Marinobacter sp. V34. The sequence goes on from NZ_JBUPZY010000009.1 coordinate 140,224, forward strand.
CAAACACGCCGGGCCGCCGCCGTTGCGCATGGACTGTTTAACATCGAAAACCTCCACCGACGTAATCGGCCCCGAGTCATTCACCAACTCGTCCAGGTAACGGCTGACCGACGCAATTTCACGACACTCGCCCGGCACCGCCAGCATCATGCCATCGGGCGTGTTCAGCAACTGACTGTTGAACAGGTAGGAGGCTACAGCGTCCTCCAGCGGCACCTGCTCACTGGTGACACGCACGGCTTCCAGTTCTGCACCTGTCAGGCGCGAGCGGATATCAGCCAGCACGATTTCTTCATCCAGGAACGCCAGCTCGTGGTAGAACAGGGCGTTGCCATTGCCCACCGCGATAACGTCGTTGTGGAACACCCCGGCATCAATCGCGGCCGGGTTCTGCTGGACGAACACCACATGGCTGTCTTTCAGGCCATGCAGACGGGCGATGGCCTGGGAAGCTTCCAGAGTCTGGCGTGCGGGATAAAGCTTCGGGGCCGGAGCCTGTTCGTTGAAGGCGATCTGGCCATAGACAAACAGCTCTACACCCGGCTCGCCATACCCTCCGCACAGACGGGTGTGGTTGGCGGCGCCTTCGTCACCAAACTGGCTGACCGATGGCAGCGCCGGATGGTGGGCAAACCAGGCGTCATCCGCAAAGATGGATTTCAGGGCCCTGCCGGTGACGACGTGCTCAATGGAGCGATGAAACTTGGCGCTCAGGTTTGCCGGCGTAAAATGCACGCGGTGATCAGAGGTGTCCGCACTCGGCGAGACCGTAGCGGCGTTTGCCGTCCACATGGTAGACGCCGACGAAGCAGCAGCCAGGATGGACGGGCTCTGCTTGGCGGCAGCGCTAAGAACGTCGCGGTCCGAACCGGTAAAACCCAATGCCCGCAAGGTCGGAATATGCGGGCGTTCGTGGGGCGGCAGCACACCCTGAACAAAACCGCGATCCGCCAGGCGCTTCATTTTCGCCAGCCCCTGCAGGGCGGCTTCCTTCGGATTGGACACCGAGCGAATGTTGGATTTGGACGCCACGTTGCCCCACGACAGCCCGGCGTAGTTATGGGTAGGCCCTACCAGGCCATCGAAATTGGCTTCTACTGCGTGCTTGGCCATGACTCGTCTTCCGTCAGTCGAAATTTAACCCAGGCGCCAGGCTGTCCGGCACTTCGCTCTTCTTCGACTCCAGCGAGGCCATGGGCCAGGCGCAGTAATCGGCGGCGTAGTAGGCACTGGGGCGGTGGTTGCCACTGGCACCGACACCGCCAAACGGAGCGGCGCTGCTGGCCCCCGTCAGCGGTCGATTCCAGTTCACAATGCCGGCGCGCACTTCGTCCGTCAGCCGCTCGTAGAGCTTGTGGTCATCCGTCAGAATACCAGCAGAAAGCCCGTAGCGTGTGTTGTTCGCAAGCTCCAGGGCCTCGTCAAAGCTCTTGTAGCGGTAAACGGTCAACAAGGGGCCGAAGAATTCCTCATCCACCAGGTTCAAGCCGGTCGCGTCCACGATGCCCGGCGACAACAGGCCCGTGCCTTCCCGCAAACGCTGCATTTCCAGTAGCAGTTGTCCGCCCTGAGTCACCAGACTGTTCTGGGCTGCCAACAGCTTGTCGGCCGCCTGCGCCGAAATCACCGAGCCCATGAATGGTTGCGGGTCGGCATCGAAATCGCCCACGGTAATGCGGCTGACCACTTCAACAAAGCGCTCCAGGAACTGGTCGCCCTTGGCACCCTTTGGTACCAGTAAACGACGTGCACAGGTGCAGCGCTGGCCCGCCGACAAGAAGGCAGACTGGAGGGCGTGATGCACCGCGCCATCCAGATCATGCACGCTCTGGACGATCAGTGGATTGTTGCCGCCCATCTCCAGCGCCAGAATTTTCTCGGGCTGACCGCCAAACTGTTTGTGCAGCAGATGCCCTACCGTGGAACTGCCAGTGAAGAACAGCCCATCAACACCCGGGTGTGACGACAGGGATTTACCCGTCGCCATCGCCCCCTGTACAAGGTTGATGGCTCCGGGAGGAAGGCCGGCCTTTTCCCAAAGCTTCATGGTCAGCTCGGCGACACCGGGAGCCAGCTCGCTGGGTTTGAACACCACGGTGTTGCCCGCCAGCAACGCCGGTACGATATGGCCGTTGGGCAAGTGCCCAGGGAAATTATAGGGGCCAAACACCGCCACCACGCCATGGGGGCGATGCCGCAATACGGCATGACCGCCGGCAACGTCGGATTCGGAGTGGCCGGTGCGGTCGTGGTAGGCGGCAACGGAGATTCCGATCTTGCCAATCATCGCCGCAACTTCGGTGCGCGATTCCCACAGGGGTTTTCCGGTTTCCGAACCGATCTGGTGCGCCAACTCTTCCTTGTGCTCCTCCAGTAGCGTGCCAAACTTTTCCACCAGTGCCTGGCGCTCACTGAACGGACGCTTGCGCCAGTGAACAAACGCTGAGCGGGCCTCGCGCACCGCGGCGTCTACGTCCTCGATACTGGCGCTGACGCCATCCCAGACCACCTCTCCGGTGACCGGCTGGAGGGATTCGAAAAAGTCGCCATGGCCTTCCAGCCAGAGCCCGTCAATAAAGAGTTGACCTGTCAGGTTTGCCATCGTCATTACCTCCTTCCGGTATCTTTCAAAGGGGCCAGCCGCACGAGGTCTCCGGATTCTACTTCCAGCGCCTCAGCCACATCGGCCGGAATACTGACAGTATCGAGCCCTATGCACTCGGCCGGTATGGTGGTTACCCGAAAGTCCCGGAACGAGCGGTTGGATATCATTACCTGTTGCTCCGCCGGAACATCCATCACCAGCGGCTTCTTACGAATCATAACGTGGCGATTTATACCTTCGCGCACGGTACGGATGCTGTGAATAAAAGCCTCAACCGCCGGGCCACCATCGAAGATGTCCACCATGCCGTTGAAGTTAAAGCCTTCCGCCTGCAGCATTTTCAGTGCCGGCGCGGTGTTTTCATGCACGCGACCAATAACGGCTCGTGCAGCGTCCGGCAGCATAGGCAGGTAGATGGGGTATTTGGGCATCAGTTCAGCAATGAACGATTTGTTGCCAAGGCCCGACAGCATGTCCGCCTCACTAAACTCCATGTCAAAAAACTTGCTCCCAAGGGCATCCCACAACGGGCTCTGGCCATTGCTGTCGGAAACCCCCCGCATCTCGGCGAAGACTTTCTCGGAGAAGTGCGAGCGGAAGTCGTCCAGGAACATGAACCGGCAACGGGACAACAACAGGCCCGTGCCACCGCCCCGATGGGAGCTCGAAAGCAGCAGCGAGCAAACCTCAGTGGTACCGGTCATGTCATTGGACAGGTGCAGCGTTGGGGTGCGCACATGCACGTCCAGCTCCCGGGAAGCATTCACCGTCACACTCAGCCGGTAATTGTAGAACACCTCGTCCAGGCCCACCCGCGCCTGTATGCCACTGATGCCCACACACCGTTTCAGCTCGGTATCCTCGAGAGCAAACAGGTACAAGCCAGCTTCTGGCGCGCAGCGCTGGTTGAAGGTCTCCTGTGCATGCTGGATTTTCCTTGCCAGCAGTGCCCTGTCCGCAGGTAATGTCGTCAGCCCTTTTCCAGCGCCCTGAGCCATGGCGTACAGGGCGTCGAGGTCGTTCTCCTGCAAGGGTCGGATCACCAGCATTCCGGCCTCCTGTCTGTAATTGCCCTGTTCATAATGGCGTCACCCGTACCGTGTCTCCGGAGCTCAGGCCCAGATACTCCCAGGTTTTCGGCGACACTTTCACTTCGTCTTGAAGGCTCTCGGAGAGCGGTGTCAACGTGCTGCGAAAATCTCCGCCCTCACCACCGCAAATCAGACAGGTTTCGCCATCGTCGGTAGGGGCGGCATGCAGGGTTTTCGGATGACTGGTCACAACAGACTTGAGCGCATCGGTGCGCGCTTCCAGTACCGGCCCGGCATCGAAAATATCGAGATAGCACCCAGCCCGGAATCCTTCGCGCTGAAGCAACTCATACGTCGCCTGGGTTTGTGAATGAGGTTGCCCGAGCGCGTCCTGAGCGGCCTGGCTCAGCAGCGTGACGTAGATCGGGTTGGGTGGCATCAGTTCTGCAATAAAGGTTTTGCTCAACAGCCCGGAGTATTGATCGGCGGTTTCAAAATCCATATTGAAGAAATGCCGCCCCAGACTGTCCCAGAACGGCACCTCGCCGTCTTGTGTCTGCACACCCTGAATTTCCACAACCACCTGATTCGTGAACAGCGAGCGATGGCTGGCGATAAACAGCATCCTGGCGCGGGACAGCAGCTCGAAGGCGTCAGTACCGCGCAGCTCCGGCCTTATGGCAAAGGAGCACAACAGCGTGTGGTCGGTCAACGCATGGGATGGGTACAGAACCTCCACCCGGCGCGAAACGCCCAGCTCATGGGAGGCGTGGATGAGCGCATCCTGCCGGTAATTGTAGAAGGGCTGGCCATTACCCGCCCGCGCATCGATACCGGATACGCCCTGGACCTTACCGGTACGGGTGTCTTCCAGGACAAACAGGAACCGCCTGGGTTCATCGGGTTTGTTTGTGCCGGCAAAGGAACGAGCGGATAGGTCGATCTTGGCGGACAATGCGTCCTGTTTTTTGGGCAGGGTGGATGACATCCGGGGGCCCTGGCCCCCGGCGATGTCGAGTATGTCGTTCAGGTCACCCGGCTGAGCCGGACGTACCAGCCACATAGGCGGCTCCTGTATTCATGTTTGTGGTTAATGTCGCGGGTTAACGCCTGCTACTTGCCACAAACCTTTTTCACGCCAGCTTCAAACCGCGCCAGTGCTTCGTCAATATCAGGCTCTGGAACAATCAGTGACGGCGCCAGTCGCACGACATTCGGGCCGGCAATCAACACCATCACGCCTTCATTCAGGCCGGCATTGAGAAATTCTTTCGCCTTGCCTTTCCACTCCTCCGTTAGAACACAGCCGAGCAACAAGCCAGAGCCACGAACCTCACTGAAGATGCCATAGCGTTCACCAATGTCCATCATCCCCTTCCGCAAACGCTCCGAACGCGCCGCAACGCCCTTGAGGATGTCCGGCTGGCTCACCGTATCAATAACCCGTTGGGCGACAGCACAGGCAAGGGCGTTCCCGCCGTAGGTGCTGCCATGGGTACCGATACCCAGGCTTCTCGCTACCTTCTCCGTGGTCAACATGGCCGCCACGGGGAAGCCCCCGCCAAGCCCCTTGGCCGTGGACAGGATATCCGGCGTTACACCATACATCTGGTAGGCATAGAGGTGACCGGTGCGGCCAACGCCGGACTGGACTTCGTCGAACACTAACAAGGCATCGTTTTCGTCACAGAGCTGGCGCAGGCCCTTGAGGAAATCCGGATCGCCGGGCATGACGCCACCTTCGCCCTGGATAGGCTCTACCACCACTGCGCAGGTCTTGTCCTTAGAGATCAGTTTTCGAACAGACTCCAGATCGTTGAAATCGGCGTGATGAATGCCTCCAGGCGCAGGCTCAAAACCCTCAAGGTACTTGGGTTGACCACCGACGCTGACCGTAAACAGGGTGCGACCATGAAACGAGCTCTTGAAGGAGATGATTTCATTCTTTTCCGGGCCGAAATGCTCCCAGGCATAGCGCCTGGCCAGCTTGAACGCGGCCTCATTAGCCTCGCCGCCGGAATTGGCAAAGAATACACGCTCGGCAAATGTCAGATCGCACAGGGTCTTGGCCAACCGCAGGGCAGGCTCGTTTGTCATGACATTGGACAGATGCCAGATTTTTTCGGCCTGCTCCATCAGCGCACCAACAAGGCCAGGATGATTATGACCGAGGCAGGTCACCGCAATGCCACCCGCCAGGTCGATGTATTCCTTACCTTCCTGATCCCAAATGTGGGAGCCTTCACCCTTGACGGGGATCACAGCCCCGGGTGCGTAGTTGGGGACCATTACCTCATCGAATAACTCACGGCTGACAGGTTCTCTGTTCATCGGTGTCTCTCAAACAAAAACGTGAAAAGGTGCATTCAATCATACGCCACTCAAGGCATAAGCACATCCGGCCCTTTGAGCTGCTTTAATTCAAGCAGTAACGCCCCCAGCTCGGCAATGTTAGTACTTCCACCTACACGTAGAGCAATGTCGTTACCGAGGATACCGTCGCCAGAATTCGGCCTTAATAAAGCCGTAGTCTCAGAGCATCTTTGTCATGAAAATAGGTACGCACTGCTGGAATTAACCGATTTTCTGCCCTACTGGCTACGGGAAATAAACACAATCCTCAAAAAGTTCCCCTAAACCGGCGATTTCGTTGCATAGACATTCGTCTAATTAATGCAAGAATTTATTTGAAATGTCATCGAATGGTAACTACTTTGAAGTGGGTCCAACAAAAATAATGTGTGGAGACAACAAAGATGCAAAGCAATAAACTAAGAATGGCAATTCGATCAACGGCTGCGGTAGCAATTCTGGGGGTAGCTGCGCAGGCACAAGCGGTCAGCTTTGACGCTGGCGGTTACGACACAAGCGTTTATGGCTACGCTCGCCTAAACGCAAGCTATGACATTGACGAAGACGTAAGCAATTCAACCCGTTCAGGTCGGTATGATAGCATCAACACTTCCGGTAGTGACGGCGCAACCGGACACTTCGGTGCCGATGCTGTACAGACGCGTATTGGCGTAAAAACTACTTCTCCCGAGGGCGTTAACGTCACGGTGGAAGGCGACTTCCGCGGTGGCACTCTGCGCCTGCGTCACGGTTTCGGTGAATACAAAGGCGTCCTGATGGGCCAGACCTGGTCCAACTTCAACAGCTTCGTGGGTAACACCTCAACTCTGGACTTCGACTCACTGCCAGGTCTTGCCGGCCTGCAGGGTCGTGTTGCACAGGCTCGTTACACCACAGGGCCGCTATCTTTCTCTCTCGAGGAGCCAAGCAGCTCCATCCTGAACTCTCCGGCGCCAGAGAAAGACTCCATGCCAGCTATCACAGCTCGCCTGCAAGACTCTCAGGGTGGCCTGTCCTACTCTGCAGCGGTTCTGGCTCATCAGGTTGGCTTCGATGACGGCTCAAACGATGAAAGCACATTCGGCTTTGCTACCTTTGGTGCCCTGAAAATGGCGCTGACAGACATGGTGACCATCCAGGGCACCCTGTCATACTCCAACGGTGCGAACGACTACCTCTATCGTTCCGGAGACAACTTTGGCGCAGCTAGTGCCTATGTTGACGGCGGTGACGTGGAAGCTATCTCAGGCTTCGGCGGCTCAGTAGGCGCTGGCTTCAACCTGGGCGGCGGTCGCAGCATCAACATCGGTTACGGTCTTGTTACTGTAGACTGGGATGACGCTGAGGATGATCTTGGCGCAGCAGCAGTTGCTGGCGAGAGCGAAACCAACTCTGCGGTTATGGCTAACTACCAGTGGACCCCTGTCAAGAACGTAATGATGGGCGTTGAGTATGCCCGTCTGGAGCGTGAAAACGTTGACGGCAGCGACGGCGATGCAAACCGCATCCTGTTCGCAGCACAGTACAACTTCTAATCTGATTAGAAGTCAGCAATGCGAAAACCCCGGCCACGTGCCGGGGTTTTTTTATGCCTCTCGCATCATGAACTAAACTTCAGCTAGCTGCCCCACTCAACGTCGACGGGTATTCCGCTATTCAACACGAAGAGCGCCCATGAACTTTAAACGTCTGGAAACCTTTATCTGGGTAGCCACCCTCGGAAGCTTTCGCAAAGCAGCAGAGCGGCAAAACACCACCCAACCTGCGATCTCCAACCGGATAGCAGCCCTTGAAGAAGAGTTGGGCGTTCTGCTATTTGAGCGGGATTCGGGCCGCACCATGTTGACGACCCGGGGGCAGGAGCTGTTGCCCTATGCCGAGAAGATCGTCTCCATGTCGCAGCAACTCCGCAAGCGCGCAGACAGAGTAGCGTTACTGTCCGGCATCTTGAGACTTGGCGTTTCCGAAACCATTGTCCACTCCTGGCTGCCGCACTTCTTCCGCGAGCTGAACGAGAACACACCGAATCTGGACGTGGAGATCACCGTCGACGTGACCGGGAATCTCCGCACTGGCCTGATGGACCGAACCTTTGACCTCGCCTTCCTGATGGGCCCGGTTTCCGAACCCAAAATTGAAAATCTGGACCTGTGCAGCTTCCCCCTGATCTGGGTTGCAAGCCCCTCGCTGAAACTGCCAGACCGGAAACTGGAACTGGAAGAACTGGCCCAATGGCCCATCATCACCTACGCCAGAAACACTAAGCCGTTCGCCGAAATCAGCCAGAAATTCAGCGAACTGGACGAGTTGCCCGCTCGCTTCTATTCCTCCAGTTCGCTGGCAGCGTGTCGCCGGCTAACGCTGGATGGCATTGGCGTGTCGGCACTGCCACTGAGTGTGATCGCTGATGGCCTGAAAAGCGGGCGCCTGATTACCCTGGATGCGGCCTGGACACCATCACAACTGGCATTCACAGCCTCGTACCCCAGCGTGCCATTTAACCCGATTGCCGAACTGGCCGCCAACCTGGCGGTAAACGTTTCGAAACAGTACGCAGAACCAGACATCATAAAAAGTTATCAGCAAGCCTAAAAAACCATAATTAGACTTTTTCGCCAATAGGAATAACCTGAGCCATAACCACATAACAAATTCAATCAGGGGTAGCCGAGATGCAGACCGGCGATTATTCAGACTTCAAAACGGGCCTGCTCGACCAGGTATCTGAGCTGCGTGCGCAGATACGCTCCGGCACCCATACCGGAACCACCAGCGGCAAGGCGCAAAGCCTGGTTCAGGGCAATGTCGTCATCCTTCCGGCCGACTGGGCAAACGATTTTCTCCTCTACTGCCAAAGCAATCCTGTCGCCTGCCCCCTGATTGGCGTATCTCAGACCGGTGACCCCATGCTACCGGGCCTTGGATGTGATCTGGACATCCGAACCGACATCCCGGAGTACCAGATTTTCCGCAATGGCGAACGGGCTGAAACCGCCACTGACATTCGCGATGTGTGGCGCAACGATTTCGTGACGTTTGTACTCGGCTGCTCGTTCTCGTTTGAAGACGCGCTGATCCGCGCCGGCCTGTCTATCAGGAACGTCGAGCAGGGACAGAACGTATCCATGTATCGCTCGAACATTGCGACACAACCGGCCGGTCGATTCCACGGCAACATGGTGGTTTCCATGCGACCGTTCCGCGCTGCGGATGCCATCCGGGCGGTCCAGATCACAACCCGGTTACCAAAAGCGCACGGCGCCCCGGTTCATATTGGCGACCCCGCGTTGATTGGCATCACGGATATCAATAGGCCGGATTTCGGCGACGCCGTGGCGATCGGCCGTGATGAATTGCCTGTGTTCTGGGCCTGTGGCGTCACCCCGCAGGTCGCCCTGGAAAATGCGCGTCCCCCGATCGCGATCACTCACGTACCGGGAAAAATGCTGCTCACCGAGCGGCTTAATGAAGAACTGGCGGTGCTGTAGCAACTGCCAATTGATGACCAAAGCAACAACAACAAAAGAACGGGAGAATCGATATGTTCAAACAACTTGCGACAGCCACCCTGATGGCAGGGTTTTTCTTCACCACCGCAGTCAACGCTGCCCAATGGCACATGCCAACACCCTACGGCGATGCGAACCTGCCAACCAAGATCGCCTATGGGTTTGCTGAAGACATCAAGGCGGGCACCAACGGTGACATAGACATCACCGTCCACTCCGGCGCCTCACTGGTCAAGCATCCGGAAATTCCGAGGGCCGTCCGCACCGGGCAGGTTCAACTGGGCGAGATCTTCATCGGTATCATGGGCAACACCCATCCGGTGTTCAAACATGACAACATTCCGTTTCTGGCAACCAGCTTCGACGACGCAAAACGACTCTGGGAGGCGGCGAAGCCAGAGGTGGAAAAACAACTCGATAAAGAAGGCATGAAGCTGCTTTACACGGTGCCATGGCCAGCCCAGAGCCTCTACACAAAGGCCCCAGTCAACACCATGAGTGACCTGGAAGGTCTGAAGATGCGTGCCTACAGCCCGTCAACGTCCCGGCTTGCAGATCTCATGAACACTACGCCGACCACGGTTCAGGTCCCGGAAATTCCTCAGGCCTTCAGCACTGGCATCATCGACGCGATGATCACGTCACCGTCAACCGGCGCCAATGGCCAGGCCTGGGACTATGTCTCCTACTACACGGATATTAAAGCCTGGATCCCAAAAAACGTTGTGGTTGTTAACAAGCGTGCGTTTCGTCGCCTGGATGACGAACAACAGCAGGTCATTCTTGATGCCGCCGCGGCTGCCGAAAAGAAAGGCTGGGAGGGTGTTCGTGTCACCGCTGCCGAAGATACGGCGACACTGTCAGAGAACGGCATTGAGGTGTCCGAGCCATCCGAGCAGTTGATGAAGGAATTCCAGAAGATCGGCGACGTCATGATCAAGGAATGGGAAGAGGAGGCTCCGAAGGAAGTCGGCGCTATTCTGCAAAACTACCGGTAACCGGTCCATTCACAAGACGCTTTCCCCTGGAGCCCCCAGTGGGAAAGCCGCCTTGAGAGGCATCTTCCATGAGCACCCTTCGAGACAAGTTTTACTTGGCATCCGGCTACGCAGCAGGCTTCTGCATCGCATTAATCATGGTCGTGATTCTGGTGCAGATCGTCGGTCGCCTGTTCGGCTTCATCATTCCGTCCGCTGAAAACGTGTCAGGGTATGCACTGGCTGCCTCCACCTTTTTCGGGCTTGCCTACACCTTTCATGAAGGCGGCCATATCCGGGTAACCCTGGTTATCCAGAAGTGGTCGCCCCGGGCACGGTTCGTTCAGGAACTGGCGGTACTCATCCTTGGCCTTGGTCTTGCGAGCTTTATGACGTTCTACTGCTGGCACATGGTTTGGGAGTCCTACATTTTCGAGGAAGTCTCCCACGGCTACATTCCCATTCCGCTCTGGATACCTCAGATCCCGGTGGGCCTGGGCACGTTAGCGCTTACTATCGCGATCCTGGATGACCTGATCGCAGTGCTGCGAAAACGTGTGCCTTCCTACCAACAGCACGAAAGTGACGTCAACCTGGAGGAAATCTGATGGATACGACTCTGCTTTCCATCGCTCTCGCTGCCTCCATGATATTGATGCTGGCACTTGGCGTCTGGGTGTCACTGACGCTGGTCGGCATCGGCGTCCTGGGGTTGCTGCTGTCCGGCAACGACCAGATCGGGCTTTTGTTTGCAACGTCAAGTTGGGGCGCGAGTACCGGCTGGTCGCTGACCGCACTGCCCATGTTCATCTGGATGGGCGAGGTTCTGTTCCGTACTCGCTTGTCCGAGGACCTGTTCAAGGGGCTGTCACCCTGGATGGGTGGTTTGCCGGGCAAGCTGCTACACGTAAACATTCTCAGCTGCGGTATATTCGCCGCAGTGTCCGGTTCGTCGGCCGCGACGGCGGCCACTATTGGCCGCATGACCCTGCCCGAGCTCAAGGCTCAGGGTTACAGCGACCGCATGGCTGTCGGTACCCTTGCTGGTTCCGGCACTCTTGGGCTGCTGATACCGCCGTCCATCATTCTGATTGTTTACGGCGTGGCGGCAGAAGTATCCATCGGCCGTCTGTTTATCGCCGGTGCCCTGCCGGGCCTGATGCTGGTGGTCATGTTCATGGGTTACACCATGGTCTGGGCGGCATTAAACAAGGATGAGATGCCCAAGCATAAGAAAGAGCATATTTCGTTCTCAGCCAAGATCAAGGCGCTGCGAATGCTGCTCCCGATTGTGGGCCTGATTGTATTTGTGCTTGGTTCGATTTATGCCGGCTTTACCACACCCACCGAGGCTGCAGCACTCGGCGTTTTTGGCGCGCTGTTACTGGCAGCTGTCACCGGCTCTCTGAATGCCGACAGTTTCAAGGCCAGCCTGCTGGGCGCGGTCAAGAGCTCCTGCATGATTGGCCTGATTCTGGTAGGCGCGCACTTCCTCACGCTGTCCATGGGTTTTCTCGGCATTCCACGAGAACTGGCGGAATGGATCGGCAGCATGTCGCTCTCGTCTTTCGAATTGCTGGTGTGCCTGACCGCCCTGTTCGTGATCCTGGGCTGCTTCCTGGATGGCATCTCCGTGGTCGTTCTTACCGTCGCCGTGGTCATGCCCATGGTCCAGCAAGCCGGCATCGACATGCTCTGGTTTGGCATCTTTATTGTGCTGGTTGTGGAGATGGCACAAATCACACCACCGGTGGGCTTCAACCTGTTCGTGATCCAGGCGTTGACCGGAAAAGACATCCTCTACGTTGCCCGAGCTGCGTTACCCTTTTTCCTGCTGATCATGGCGGCACTGTTTCTGATCGGGTGGTTCCCGGAAATTGTTACCTACCTCCCTCAGACCATGAGCCGAGGCTAGCGCACATTCACCTGTTTCTGGAGACAACTGATGAAACTCAATTGCGATATGGGCGAGAGCTTCGGCAGCTGGACCAAAGGTATGGATGCCAAGGTCATGCCCTACATCGATATGGCCAATATTGCCTGCGGCTTTCATGCCTCAGACCCGTTGACCATGGACCGCACCGTAAGAACCGCGATTGCCGAGAAGGTCAGCATCGGCGCACACCCGGGCTATCCAGACCTGCTCGGCTTTGGTCGACGTGACATGGAGTTCGCGCCAGAGGAACTGGAAGCGCTACTGGTATACCAGATCGCTGCGCTGGACGGCATCTGCCGAACCCACGGCACAGCCATCGAATACATCAAACCCCACGGCGCGCTCTACAATAAAATGGCGGTTGACCGAACAACCCTGGCAACGGTAATGGCTGCCGTACGCAACTATGCGCCCCACTGCCCCCTGGTGGTCATGGCAACACCCGATGCCGACGAGGTTCTGGCGCTGGCCGCCGACGTTGGCATCGATGTGTGGTTCGAGGCGTTTTCCGACCGCGCGTATAGCGACGAAGGCCGGCTGGTTAAACGCTCGGCGAAGAACGCGGTTCACAACACACCGGCAGCCATAGAGGGGCAGGTAACACAGATCGTCACCGAAGGCAGCGTCACGTCGATTTCCGGCAAACGTATCCCGATAAAGGCTGACACTCTCTGCATTCATGGCGACAGCCAGCATGCAGTAGAGGCGGCCAGGCACATGCGGCAGGTAGTCGAGTCACTATGATCATCGAAGCCGTCAACGAGAGCACGTGCATCGTCTACTTTGGTGACCGTATCAGCGACGACATCGCCGGCCAGGTCAAGCGAGCCACGGAGGCCATACGCCAGAACCTGTCGGACCTGGTGATTGACCTGGTGCCTTCGTATACCTCCGTTCTGGTTTGCTATGACGCCGACAGAGCCGACCGCTTTGGTATCGCGTGCCGGATCCGCAAGTTACTGAGCCAGAGCGAACAAGCGACGTCGGAGGAAAACTCATCCAGCACCATCGAACTGCCAGTCTACTACGGGCCCGAAGTAGGGCTGGACCTGGACGAGGTCTGTGACTATTCCGGCCTCAGCCGGGAAGAAGTGATACGTATCCATAGCGAACAGACCTACCGTGTATACGCCATTGGATTCAGCCCGGGGTTCGCTTACCTCGGCATTACCGACCAGCGAATTGCCCTGCCCCGAAAAGCCACGCCCCGACAGAAAATACCCACTGGGAGCGTTGGTATCGCTGGCTCGCAGACCGCCATCTATCCCAGCGCTACGCCGGGCGGATGGCAGATAGTCGGTCGCACACCTCAAAGAATGATCGATTGGGACAGTGATTCTCTGGCGCTGGTGGCCGTGGGGGATCGGGTCCGGTTCCGGTCCATTGACCGCCAGGAATATCTGGACCTGGGAGGCAGCCTCGATGAGTTTTGAAGTTCTGGATGGCGGCATGCTGGCCTTACTGCAGGATCCCGGCCGCTACGGCTACCAGCATATTGGCGTGACCACCGGCGGCCCCATGGACGAGCACGCCTTTCGTTGGGCCAATCGCCTGCTCGGTAATCCGCCGGAGGCGGCGCAGATTGAGATCAATATTGGAAGACTGGGCCTGCTGGCCCATGAGGATACCTGCATTGCGCTCACGGGTGCGGACCTCGGAGCACAGATCAATGGAGAGGCGGCAGCGCCCTGGCATACCTATCAAATCCACCAGGGGGACCGCATCGAATTCGGCATGCCGGTAGCCGGGCTAAGAGCCTACCTTGCCGTCGCCGGGGGATTAAAGCCCACCGTAAAACTGGGTAGTTGCGCGACCGTCGTGCGCGAAGGACTTGGCGGGCTGGATGGGCGCGGACAACAGCTGGCCAAAGGCGACCGGATCGGGTTTGACCGCTGCCAGCATCAAACCATGGCGAGCCTGCCGGCCGGGGAAATCCCGGACTATAACCAGGACCTCCACATCGGTGTGATTCCCAGCTACCAATACGCACACTTCTCACCAGGTGAGCGTATGAAATTTTTCACCGGCACCTACGAAGTCAGCCAGCGAATTGATCGCATGGGCTACCGGTTAACGGGCGCCCCCATCACCTCTGAGCTGGACGGCATTATCTCAGAAGGCATCGCTTATGGCGCTATTCAGGTGCCCAGTGACGGCCAGCCGATTGTGCTGATGAAAGACCGGCAAACCATCGGCGGCTACCCGAAAATAGGCTGCCTGAGCGCTCTGGATGCGGGCCAACTGGCACAACGCGGCCCTGGCGCCCGAGTCTGTTTTTACCTTGCGGATGTCGCCGACGCCGAAGCCCAGCGCGCGATTTTCAACCACAAGGTGACTAAGTGGAAACTATCACTCGCCGGCCCGTAGTCGGGTGCGCACACCCCGTGACGTCATCACCGCCAACACCTCCATCAGTGACAGAGCGCCCCGGTCGTGCTTCTTCGGCGCCTTGCCTTTGCCCATGCGCCCCAGTTGCCGGGTGTACCAACTCACTTCCATGAGCGCCATATCGTCAATCATGCGGATGCCGGTGCGAATGGGCTTCACGGAACTGGTAAATGCCTGCCCTGCCATAATGCGCTTCGGGAAGTCCGGCTCCACCGCCAGTGGCCGCGCCAGACCCACCAGATCCGTAGCCCGCGATGCCACAGCTTCTGCCATGCCTGACTCAGTGCGGAAGCCACCGGTTACCATCAACGGCACGTCCACCCGCTTGCGCACCTTCTCCGCAAATTCCAGGAAATACGCCTCCCGTGCGACGGTGCTGTCCTTGGCGCCATTCGCACCCTTGGCACCTTTCGCCATCGCCGGGTTTTCGTAATTGCCGCCGGAAATCTCCACCAGGTCAATGCCGAGCTCCGCCAGGGTCTCGATAACCTTTAACGACTCTTCCTCGGTAAAGCCGCCCCGCTGGAAATCCGCCGAATTCAGCTTGATGCCCACACTGAACTGCTCGCCGGTCGCGGCGCGGATGGCTTTGTACACCTCCACCACAAATCGCATCCGATTCTCGGGACTACTGCCCCACTCGTCCTCCCGAACGTTATGGTGGGGCGACAAAAACTGACTCACCAGATAGCCGTGCGCGCCGTGAATCTGCACCCCGGAAAAGCCCGCCTTCTCTGCAATCGCCGCACTGCTGGCGAACCGCTGGATAATCTCCTCAATCTCAGACACTTCCAGCGCCCGGGGCGTCGCAAACATGGCCTGTAACTCCTTGCGAAACGGAACAGCACTGGGCGACACCGGCGCCTTGTTCAGCATTTTCGGGCTCTGCTTACCGGGATGGTTGAGCTGCATCCACAGCTGGCACCCATTGCGTGAACCAGCCCTAGCCCATTCCCGCAACAGGTCCAGATCCCGCTCATCCTCCAGCACCACATTCCCTGGCTCACCAATATGTCGCCGATCAATCATCACATTCCCGGTGATCGACAACCCTATGCCTCCGTCCGCCCAGGTACCGTAAAGCCTCGGCAGATCCCTCGTTACACGGTTATCCATGGTTCCAAGGGTTTCGCTCATCGCTGATTTGGCAAAACGGTTGGGAATCACCGCCCCGTTTTTCAGGGCCAGCGGCTGGGAAAGCAGTTCGGCAGGATTCATTGATCGGTCTCCGTAGGGCGCCTGGAGTTTTCCAAGGACGAGATCCGATCATGGCGAGTAAACAAAATGGCTGCATTGGCCGGAATGCCGAGAAAAGTCCCGTCATTAACAAGTCGGCAGAAGAAACGATAAACAAAAGGCGATATCAAAGGGGCAAAAACAAGCGAGGCCGGTAAGGCTGTTCAGAACCGTGGAGGGCCATGGATGGCCCGACCGAGACTACAGGGACGTACTCGCGGCGTGTTCTGAATAGCCTTACCGGCCTCGCGATCGCCCCATAGCTAGAAGGCTACAGAGCGATCAATCACTGGAAGTCAAAGAAGAAGAGATCGAATATCCCCCAACAACTGACTCAACACCGAGGTAAACCGGGCCGCATCCGCCCCATTTACCGCGCGGTGGTCATAAGACAGCGACAACGGCAGCATCAACCGAGGCTGGAAATCCTTTCCATCCCAGACCGGCTTCATCGCCGCCTTTGAGACACCAAGAATTGCCACCTCCGGCGTATTCACGATCGGCGTGAACGCCGTGCCGCCAATACCACCCAGGCTGGTGATGGTAAAGCAGGCACCCTGCATCTCTGCCGGTTTAAGCTGCTTGTCCCGCGCCTTCTGCGCCAGGTCCGCGCTTTCCGCCGCGAGCTCCCAGAGCCCCTTCTTGTCGACATCCTTGATCACCGGCACCATCAGCCCGTGAGGCGTGTCCACCGCGATACCAATGTGAATGTACTGCTTGCGGATCACTTCCTTGCGATCCATATCCAGCGACACATTGAACTGCGGCAAGTCCGCCAGCGCCGTGGCGCAGGCCTTCAGCAGGAACGGAAGCGGTGTCATCTTCACACCTTTCTTCTCGCCCGCCGCCTTCTGCGCTTTGCGGAAGTCCTCCATGTCGGTGATGTCAGCGTCCTCGAACTGGGTGACGTGAGGTACGTTCAACCAGCTGCGCTGCATATTGTTCGCCGTGGCAAACATCATGCGCGACATGGATTCCCGCTCAATCTCGCCAAACTGGCTGAAGTCCGGCAGTTTCACTCCGGGGATACCGGCACCGCCACCGCCAGCCACTGTGCTGCCCTGCTGCGTCTGCTGCAGCTGGCTCTTCACATAGGCCTGCACATCATCTTTAAGGATGCGGTTTTTGGGGCCCGACCCTTTAATTCGAGTAAGATCCGCTCCGAATTCCCTGGCCAATTTACGTACCGCAGGGCCAGCGTGAACCTTGGCCCCTGGAGTCGGCGGCTCATAAGTTGTTGATGGCTGATCGGGCTTCGGCTCCGAGCTCTTCTCTTCCGGCTTTCCCTTACCTTCCGACTTTTCCTCACTCGAAGTAGGCTCTGACGAGGCATCCTCTTCGTCCGTTTCGCCACCCTCTTCCACGATGGTCATTTCAACCAGATCGTGGCCTTCAGAGAGTTTGTCACCTTCTTTGACCAGAACTTTGCCGATCTTGCCGGCATAAGGAGATGGAATTTCCATCGTGGCTTTATCGGATTCCACGGTCACCAGTGCATCGTCCGCCTCAACCTCGTCGCCTTCGCTGACGTTGATCTCAATCACCGGCACATTGTCAAAGCCATCAAGCTGGGGCACCTTCACGGTTTCCTTCCGGGAACCGCCAGATTTCTTCGGTGCCGGCTTTTTCTCTTCGGACTTGGACTCTTTCTCGTCCGACTTGGCTTCCGCCTCGTCTTCCTTGCCGGACTTGGCGTCTTCGCCAGAATCCTTGTCGTCATCCGAGCCACCGGCGTCGCCAGCTTCCATCATGCCAACAACATCGCCTTCCTTGACCTTGTCACCCACTTTGACGGTGATCTTGGTGATTTTACCAGCGCCGGGTGACGGCAGCTCCACCGATGCCTTATCGGACTCCACCGTCAGTATCGGATCTTCTTCCTCAACCGAATCCCCCTTGCTGACGAGCACTTCGATAACCTCGACCTCGTCTGCACCGCCGAGATCCGGAACCTTGATTTCCTGTTCACTCATGGCGGTCTCCTTAGCTCAGCACCGGGTTCGTTTTGTTGCGATCGATTCCGTACTTGCGCATAGCGTCGAGAACCACGTCATTCTTGACTTCACCGTCCCGTGCCAGAGCCGCCAGCGCGGTCACCGCCACGTAGTAACGATCCACCTCGAAGTGACTCCGCAATTTCTCGCGGGTATCACTGCGACCAAAGCCATCGGTGCCCAGGGTCAGGTAGGTTTTCGGAATGTAGTCACGTATCTGCTCGGACAACAGCTTGATGTAGTCCGTGGACGACACCACCGGCCCCTGCTGTTTTTCCAGGCACTGGGTGACGTACGACTTCTTGGGTGTGCCGTCCGGGTGCAGGCGATTCCAGCGCTCAATGTGCAGGCCGTCCCGGGCCAGTTCGTTAAAGCTGGTCACGCTCCAGATATCACTGGCAACGCCGAAGTCGTCCTTCAGCAGCTCTGCAGCGGCACGCACCTCGTTGAGGATGGCACCGGAACCCAGCAACTGAACCCGCGGAGTCTTCTTGCGGCCCTTGGTTTCAACGGAATCCAGCAGGTACATACCCTTGATAATGCCGTCTTCCACTTTCTTCCCGTCCTTGCCTTGCGGCATGGCGGGCTGCTCGTAGTTTTCGTTCTCGATGGTCAGGTAGTAGAAGACGTTCTGGTTATCTTCAAACATTTCCTTGATGCCATGCTGAACCACCACGGCCATCTCATAGCCGTAGGCCGGATCATAGGCCTTACAGCTGGGAATGGTCTGGGCCAGGATGTGGCTGTGACCGTCCTGGTGCTGCAGACCTTCACCGTTCAGCGTTGTGCGCCCGGCGGTACCACCAATCAGGAAACCACGGGCCTGGATATCACCAGACGCCCAGGCAAGGTCACCCACGCGCTGGAAACCGAACATGGAGTAGAAGATGTAGAAAGGTATCAATGGGAAATTGTTGGTGCTGTACGAGGTTGCCGCTGCCATCCAGGCCGCCATGGAACCGTCCTCGTTAATCCCTTCCTCAAGAACCTGACCTTTCTTGTCTTCCTTGTAGTACATGATCTGGTCACGGTCTTCCGGCACATACTTCTGGCCTTCTGACGTGTAGATACCCATCTGGCGGAACATGCCTTCCATCCCGAAGGTACGGGCCTCGTCCGGTACGATCGGAACAATTCTCTTACCAATACGCTTGTCCTTGGTCAGAGCCGTCAGCAATCGCACGAATGCCATGGTGGTGGAAATCTCGCGACCGTTGGAGCCTTCCAGCAGGTTCTTGAAGGTATCCAGTGGCGGCGCCTGCAATGGCTGACAGTCCTTGCGACGCTTAGGATAAAAACCGCCCAATTCTTGCCGGCGCTTGTTCATGTAAACAATTTCCGGGCTGTCCGGCGCCGGCCGGTAATAGGGCACGTCTTTCAACTCTTCATCCTTCAGCGGCACGGCAAAGCGGTCACGGAAGGCTTTCAGCTGCTCAATATCGAGCTTCTTCAGGGAGTGCGCAGTATTCTGGGCCTCGCCGGCATTGCCGAAGCCATAACCCTTGATGGTGTGAGCCAGAATCACCGTCGGTCGGCCACCATTGTTATGGATGGCGTGGTGATAGGCTGCGTATACCTTGTAGGGATCGTGGCCACCGCGGTTAAGCTTGTTGATGTCCTCGTCGGTGAGGTTTTCCACCATCTTGGACAACTCCGGGTATTTGCCGAAGAAGTGTTTGCGAGTATAGGCCGGACCGTTGCTCTTGAAGTTTTGCAGGTCGCCGTCAACGGCTTCGTCCATGACACGCTGCATCAGGCCGTCCTGATCCTTCTCGAACAGCGGGTCCCACATGCGGCCCCAGACCACTTTCAGCACGTTCCAGCCAGCGCCCCGGAACACGCCTTCCAGTTCCTGGATGATCTTGCCGTTACCACGGACAGGGCCATCGAGGCGCTGCAGGTTACAGTTAACCACAAAAATCAGGTTACTGAGATTTTCGCGGCCAGCCACAGAGATGGACCCCAGAGTTTCCGGTTCGTCGCATTCGCCGTCACCGACAAAGCACCAAACCTTACGGTCGCCCATATCGATCAGCTCGCGGCTGTGCAGGTACTTCATCACGTGGGCCTGGTAGATGGCCTGAATTGGTCCAAGGCCCATCGACACCGTTGGGAACTGCCAGTAATCCGGCATCAACCAGGGATGGGGATAGGATGACAGGCCATCACCGTCAACCTCTTCCCGGTACTTATCCAGCTGGTCTTCATTAAATCGCCCTTCCAGGTAGGAACGGGCATAAATGCCCGGAGAGGAATGGCCCTGAAAATACACCAGATCCGATTCGCGCTTCTCGTCCCCACCGTGGAAGAAGTAGTTGAAGCCAACATCGTACAATGTGGCCGCCGAGGAGAAGGACGACACGTGCCCGCCCAGATCACCCGGGCGCTGATTGGCCCGCAACACCATGGCCATGGCGTTCCAACGGATCAGGGAGCGGATACGACGCTCCATGAACAAGTCGCCCGGCATCCTGGATTCCTGGGTAACAGGAATGGAATTGCGGAAGGGCGTGGTGATGGAATAGGGCAACTCAGTGCCGTCGCGGCTGGCTCGTTCGGAGAGCCTTTCGAGAATGTACTTGGCGCGATCAACGCCCTCCTGTTCGATCAGAGACTCCAGCGCATCCAGCCATTCACTGGTCTCTATGGGATCATCGTCCTGGTACATCAAACCTCCCCTTGGCATTAAAAAGTGCAGCGCGCCACGATCAGCAGCGGAGCGTCTTGCAATATCGATAAGCTGCGATGGAATGCAGAGCGTTTTATTATGGGTATCTGCCTGCCCGTTACCTTGAACAAGCATAGAACACGATCGCCAGTTTTACTGCGTGAAGCGCCTTTGCGTAACTTGGCCTTTGGTCAGGCGAATTCAGGTAGCACTCACACACCGGCAAAAACCACACCGACGATTAAGTAGTATTTTTACTACATTTCGGTATGAAAATTCAATTTTTGAGGAAAATTCACCATGACCTGTCGGACTATTTCGGTTACTTACGTAATAATGGCGCCTTTTTCTCTCCCAAACAAGCATAATCAGACCAAGGTCTTAGGATTACTACCAATTTGATTAGACCTGAAAATACTTTTAGATTTATGTATACTCGCCTGCCCGTTTTTTGACCAGCGGAGCGGTGGCAACCCCCACCCTCCAGAATATGGCTCACAACCAAAGAGGGCGATCTATGAACTCCATCGTCACGTTCCCGAACCGGATTCCTACCGCCGAGTTCGAAGAGCGGCGTTTTAAGGTCTACACAGACCGCCAGCTCGATAAAATTGACGTTATCCAGAATCTCCCTGAAGAGACCCTGTTTGAAATGAAGGTGGTAGCCAGTGTGCTGCCGTTCCGCGTTAACGAATACGTTATCAATGAGCTGATCGACTGGAACAAGGTGCCAAACGACCCGCTTTACCAGTTGGTGTTTCCCCAGAAGGGTATGCTGAAGGACGAGCATTACGAGCGCATGGCAAAGATGCACCGTGAGGGCGCGGAGAAGAAAGAAATTCAGGCCGTAGCGAAAGAAATTCGCGACGAACTGAACCCGCATCCGGCCGGCCAGATGGAAATGAACATGCCAGAACTGAACGGAGAGGTTCTGGACGGCGTTCAGCACAAGTACCGCGAGACCGTTCTGTTCTTCCCGGCCCAGGGCCAGACCTGCCACTCCTACTGCACCTTCTGCTTCCGCTGGGCTCAGTTCGTGGGCGACAAGGACCTGAAGATGGCCAGCACCGAAGCAGAAAAGCTTCACGGCTATCTGCAGGAGCATACCGAAGTCAGCGATCTGCTGGTCACCGGTGGCGACCCCATGGTGATGAAAACCAAGAATCTGGTCCAGTACCTGGAGCCATTGCTTCAGCCGGAGTTTGATCACATTCAGACCATCCGCATTGGTACCAAGGCCCTGACCTTCTGGCCATACCGTTTCGTGACCGACAAGGATGCGGACGAACTGATTGACCTGTTCGCCCGTCTTGTGGACGCTGGCAAGCACGTCGCCATCATGGCGCATTACAACCACTGGCAGGAAATCACCACCGATATCGCGGAAGAAGCCATCCGCCGCCTTCGTGCAACCGGTGCCGAAATCCGCGCTCAGGGCCCGCTGATCAAGCACGTCAACGATAATGCTGATGACTGGGCCAAACTGTGGGATAAGGAAGTACAGCTGGGCATCATCCCCTACTACATGTTTGTAGAGCGGGACACCGGCGCCAAGAACTACTTCGAAGTGCCTTTGGTGGAAGCCTTCAATATCTACCGCGAAGCCATGAAGCAGGTTTCAGGCCTGGCACGCACCGCCCGCGGCCCGTCGATGAGCGCTGGCCCCGGCAAGGTTGAGGTGCAGGGCATCACCGAGATCAACGGCGAGAAAGTGTTCGTACTCCGGTTCATCCAGGCCCGCAACCCGGATTGGGTTCAGCGCCCGTTCTTTGCCAAGTACAGCGAAACAGCCACCTGGCTGCATGAGCTGGAACCGGCCCTTGGGGAGGAGAAGTTCTTCTTCGAGGATGAGTATGAAGAAATGAAGAAGGGGAACGGCTAACGCCTTTCTCTCACCGTACCAAGGTGTCGCCGTGCCGGCGCCTTGGACATAAACCATTACCCCCTCCTCGCCCCCTCAAAATTCTGCACTACCTTCGAACACTGAATTACCCCCATATGAGGGCGTTTTCCTGACAACCCCAATGCTAGTCTCAAGCCTCACCAAACTGGCTGTTTGTCTAGGAGTCTTCAGTGAAAAAAATAAACCACATTGCATTTGCAAGCGCCCTTTCCTCCGCTCTCTTGCTCGCCGGTTGCGGCGGATCATCGAGTGGCAGTAGTTCATCAGAGAGCAACAACACTTCCGACGCTTCAATTTCTGGTACTGCCTCAGCACCCGCCGCAACAGTTGCATTCGAGAGCCCACCCAGCGCTATCGAATTTGCCCTGAACTTCTTTATCTCACCAGCCGCAGCCGCCATCACAGGCCTTGACCCAATTGAAGGCGCGACGGTTGAACTGATCCGTGTAGATAACGATGGAAACCAGATTGGTGAGATACTGGCATCGTCGGTGACCTCAATCACCGGCGACTACGAACTTACGTTACCTCAGAACGTCAATCTGGCTGGAAACCTGATTGTTCGAATCACTGGACAGAACGACACCGCCCTTCGAGCACAGGTGGTGGATCAGGACGTTGATATTTCGCCAGTTTCCGAATTTGTACTCCGAAAGTTCATCAGCCAGGGCGCTGAACTGGACCAACTGTTGGTAACCGACGTTGTAAAACTTGAAGGCAGTGTCGAAGAATTTGACCTCTCACTATCTGACTCGGCAAACCTTGAACAGGCTTTTGCTGCACTGGAAGACAGTATTGGTGACTTCGTCGAGAACGAAGTAGCGGTTGCCAAATCCGACAAAGGCGATGGCTCTGCTATCACCGGCAACTATCGTAGTGCCGCCTTCTCCTTGTCGCTCCACGACAGCGAAAACAATGAGAACGGCACCTACGCCAACGATTTGTGGGCCAGCACTTTCAGCTTTAGCAACAACGGGAACGGAAACATCTCAGTGACCCATATCACCGAGGATAGCTCCTATGGCAGCCTGTCTGGCTCGGCGCTGAACCAAAGCGGCGTCTATTACGAAGTTGGCTCGGAAGAGATTGACGAAACCTTTCCTGCGACGCTCACTGACAGCGGCATCCTGTCGATCTCCGGCGAATTCGAGGAGGAAATCAGTGGCGACTATGGCTGGCGCTTTCCCGCCCATACTTACAACTTGCAGCAAGTAACAGGTACCGGCCTTTTCTTCGTACTATCCAATGAAGCGGCTGTGCGTTACGCAACTGTCGACACAAACAGTGATGGTGAAAAGGATGCCGTTGACCCTAAACAAAAATCGGGTGACGAAGTATTTCGTACGCTTGAGGTATTTAGCCGTCAACCGGAGGATTTCCAGAACTCGGACCTGAACGGAAACTTTGGCCGGGTATTCATGGAATCCTGGATGACCGGAGGCATCACTGAACTGGCAACGGAAACCAATATTCTCATTTTCGACGGCGACGGTACTTTTGACTACGGCCAGGTCAGCGGTCACCAGATAGGCCTGGAGCCCACTGGCCCGACATACAGCGCTCTGGCTGAAGGTGCGGCGACTGGCCAACCCATGGTAATTACTGCAAATGGAGACATCACTTCAGCAGGCGGCGAGCCGGCGGATGGCTTCATCAACGACACATTTAACTTCATGGCCTTTGCCGAGGCCGAGGGCGACCAAAACAACGCCGAGGCCAGAAAAACCCTCTTGGTCAAGCTGCCAGAAACAGCACCAACGGTTACCGGCAATAAGTACCGCATGCTTCTGACCTCCATGAAGCTGGGCGACGGTGAAGAGTTTCTGCTGACTTCAAGCAAGTTCAACACCTTCCTCACAATGACATCAGAAACGGCCGGCACCATCGATGGTGCGTTCTTCGAAGTCATAAAGACCGGCCTGGGTGGCGACATCGAAATCACCACAGATACCGTTGAAACACAGGCAGCCGTGTCTCTCGGCGGCGCCGGAAAAACCTCAATAACGATTGCCGGCGCTGATGGGACCACCGTTCTGGACGGTTTCTTCGACGAAGAGGCCAATCTCGGCATCTTCACCCTGAAGTGGCAGGAAACCAACGAAGATCCAGACGAACTTGGCCTGGTTGTTTTAATCAAAACCAACGAATGATCAAAAGCTGATGCAGGGCGGGACCTTCCCGCCCTCACCAGCAACGCCAACTACTCCCCCCCCACCTATCTCACCGCAGCAGCGAAGAAAGAATAGTACTGATGAGCTGGCCCTGCCGACTCTGCCCGGTTTTCAAAAAAACCTGCTTCAGATAGCTTCGGACCGTTGCCTCACTTTTATGGCGCCGGTGCGCAATATCCTTCAGACTCATGCCTGTAATCAGATCCTTGCACAGCTGTGCTTCTGCTGCGGTCAGCGAGAAATACTGGCGAATCATCACCTCATCAGGAAACTTTCTTGATTCCGAATCAATCACCGTTACCAGCACACCGCCTGTCAGGAACTCGCTGTGCTCAAGAGGACGCAGGGTCATCAGCAATGGCGATCTCTCCAAACGAAGGATAACGAGTGTTTCCGGCTCATAGGTGTTGCCTTCCAGGTCCGCGTGGGCGACCCGGGTAATGGTTCGGAAAAAGGCTTTCTGGGCAATGTCGTCTCCGAACGTGAAGCGCTGCTGCCGCAACGTGATGGTTTGGTCCGCAGCCAGAAACTCCTCCCCCCGTTTATTCGACACCATCAGGCGCCCACGACTGTTCAGAACAAATGCAGCGTCCGACACCAGCTCAATAAACGTCGACAACGCCTTTTCAGATTCTGGACTCTGGTGGAAAGTCTCAGCCAGGCTGACGGACTGACGGATAAAGGGGATCAGACGATTCATCGCCTCAAGTTCTGAGGGACTATAGGCCCCCTGAGCAACAGTTCGCTGCACCGTCAGCATCACGATGTGAGTGTCAGAGGCATCGACAACCAGCCACGCAGAATCGAGCATGCTGTGATCTGACTCCCAACGGTCGTATTGATCGCCTGGTGGCCCCTTTTCAACAAGCGGCAGTGCCGAGTGAAAAGTGCCGGAAGCCTGAGTAATGGCATAATTGGTCACGGCATCGTGGGCAATCATATTGTTATCCAGATACCATCCAATGAACTCATCGGACAATCCCGCGTACCAGAGATGCTCAATCGCTCTGGGCGACCTGCGTACAAACGAGAGCTGGGCCGCACAACCATTCACAGAGCCCATCAGCATCGCCAGGAAATCATGAAATCCGGTCTGGTTCTGCAGTGATTGATAGAGGCAGTGGATCAGATCAGCTTCATTTGCTAGAAACGGGGCTGACGCTCTTTCTCGTTGCTGAAGGGGCATTAAAAGCTTTCCTGCTTTCTTCATTGGTAGGACTGTTCCGATTAATCCGGCAACAATCACTATAGGAAGATCACAGGAGAATGTGTAGTGAAAACGGGCATTCAGCCATGGGAAGAGGCGGTTCTCGTGCGAATGCCCGATTCAGGAAAAACCGAGATCAATGCATCAACGTATACAACTTACGCCGATAGGTACGCACGTCCGGGTTGTTATTTCCCAGCTTGTCGAATAACTCAATCAAAGTGGTTTTAGCCACCTCATCCTTATATTTGCTGTCCACCCGCATCAATCGAATCAGCAATTCCATCGCTTCTGCGTTGTTTTCCTGAAGGATGTGATGCAGCGCTAGCAAATGCAGGGCATTAGGATCTTTCGGATCTTTATCCAGCGCATCCTCCAGTTCGTGGATGGGAGGCAATTCGGCTGACGCTCTGAGGAATTTCAGCCGGGCCGCCAACTGCTTGGCCTGGTGCTGCATCTTTTCTTCCGGCGGCAGGCTTTCCAGTACCTGTTCAGCGGTTTCCAGGTCGCCCAGTTCCGCCTTCAGTTGCGCGAGGTCGATCAGTACCTTCAGATCATCCGGGTCGCTCCGATTCATCTCGGTTAGCACGGCCAGTGCAGCCTCAACATCGCCTTCTTCCCAGAGTCGGTGAGCCTTGTCGTAAGGGGCTTCCTCGTCTTCGGGCATTTCGATGTGCTTGTCGAGGACCTTGCGAATCTCGCTCTCCTGCAAAGCGCCATTGAAGCCATCCACTGCCTGGCCATCTTTCACCAGGATTACGGTGGGCAGGCTGCGCACCCCCAGGCTGCCGGTCAGTTGCTGCTGCTCATCAGCGTTCACTTTGGCCAGCATAAAGCCGCCCTTATACTCATCCGCCAGCTTTTCCAACAACGGCATTAACTGCTTACAGGGGGCGCACCATTCCGCCCAGACATCAATCAATATGGGCGTTTTGGAGGACGCTTCCATCACATCCTGCTGGAAGTTGTCCATGGTGGCTTCGAAAACGTACGGCGAGTTGCTCATGGATGGCACCTGAAAGTGGTTTCCTGAAATGTCATTAACGGATTGTTGTTGGTATTGGGGGCTGAGAGCCGAAATTCAAGGCTTTGCAGCGAGCTCTGTTCGATGACAGCAAATACCGGCACCTGCCTTGAAATAATCCCCTTTGCCGTTACATAGGCAATAGGACCGGGGCGACTGCCCGGATCAAATTCCCTGGAGGATGCGTGTACGGCATGAACGACGACAACCGCAACGACTCTTTTGATGCTCCCGAAGAAGACCTGACCGAGTACATCGGCAAGGACGAGAACAGCAAAAGCCTGGTACTGCCAAAACAGCAAATGCCACGCCGCATGTACGTGTTACCGGTGTCGAACAGACCATTCTTCCCGGCCCAGGTGCAGCCCATTATCGTTAACCAGAACCCCTGGCAGGAAACCCTCAAGCGCGTGGGCGAAACCGACCACAAGGTGCTGGGCATCTGCTTCGTCGAAGACAGCGACCCGGAACAGGGCGTTCCCGGCAGCGAGGAACTGGAAACCGTAGGCTGTGCCGTGCGTGTCCACCACGCCCAGGGGGAAAGCGGCAAAGTCCAGTTCATTGCCCAGGGCCTGCAGCGTTTTCGCATTACCCAATGGCTTCGGCGCAGTCCACCCTACCTGGTGGAAGTGGATTACCCGGACGAACCGGAAGAAGCCGCAGACGAGCTGAAGGCCTATACCCTTGCCATCATCAGCTCCATCAAGGAACTGCTGCGTACCAACCCGCTTTATGGCGAGGAAGTGAAGCAATACCTGTCCCGATTCGGTCCGGATGACAGCTCTCCGCTGGCGGATTTTGGCGCCTCCATGACCAGCGCTCCCGGCCAGGAGCTTCAGGAAGTACTCAATACCGTGCCTTTGCTCAGGCGCATGGAGAAAGTACTCCTGCTGATGGCGAAAGAACAGGAAGTCGCCCGCCTGCAAAGTGAAATCAGCGAGGAAGTAAACGAGAAGGTACAAAAGCACCAGCGTGAGTTCTTCCTGAGGGAACAGCTCAAGGTCATCCAGCGCGAACTGGGCATGGCGAAAGACGACAAAACCGCCGATGCCGAGCGCTTCCGCGAGCGCATGGCAAGCTTGAACCCGCCGGAACAAGTTCAGGAGCGTTTTGGCGACGAACTTCAGAAGCTGCAGGTGCTGGAACAGGGCTCACCGGAATACGGCGTGACCCGCAATTACCTGGACTGGCTGACCCAGATGCCCTGGGGACTGACCTCGGAGGACCATTTCGATCTGGCCGGGGCCCGCCGTATCCTCGACCGTGACCACGATGGACTGGACGACGTAAAAGATCGTATCGTTGAGTTCCTTGCCGAAGGCACCTTCAAAGGAGAGGTCAGCGGCTCCATCCTTCTGCTGGTCGGCCCGCCTGGCGTGGGCAAGACCTCCATCGGCCATTCCGTCGCCAACGCCCTCGGCCGCGAGTTCTATCGATTCAGCGTGGGCGGCATGCGTGACGAAGCCGAAATCAAAGGCCACCGCCGCACCTATATCGGCGCCATGCCCGGCAAATTTGTGCAGGCACTGAAAGACTCGAAGGTATCGAACCCGGTGATCATGCTGGACGAAATCGACAAGATCGGCGCCTCCTTCCAGGGCGACCCGGCCTCCGCCCTACTGGAGACACTGGACCCGGAACAGAACCGGGAATTCCTGGACCACTACCTGGACGTGCGCATGGACTTGTCCAAGGTCCTGTTTATCTGCACCGCCAACCAGCTCGACACAATCCCAAGACCCTTGCTGGACCGCATGGACGTCATCCGGCTATCCGGCTACATCACCGAGGAAAAGCTCGACATCGCCAAGCATCACCTGATGCCCCGACTGCTAAAACGAGCTGGCCTTCTGAAAAAGCAGATGAACATCACCGACGCCGCCATCAAACAGATCATTGAAGGCTACGCCCGTGAAGCAGGCGTCCGCAGCCTGGAAAAACTGCTGCACAAAGTCATTCGCAAAGGCATTGTTCGATTACTGGAAAATCCGGACGAGCCCGTGAAAGTCGGCGTCTCCGACCTGCAAACCTACCTGGGGCAACCAGCCTTCCGCAAAGAGAAATCCCTGAAAGGTACCGGCGTGGTCACAGGCCTGGCCTGGACCGCCATGGGCGGCGCCACCCTGAGCATTGAAGCCTCACGGATTCACAGCAGTCAGCGTGGCTTCAAACTCACCGGGCAACTGGGCGACGTGATGAAAGAATCCGCCGAAATCGCCTACAGTTTTGTCTCTTCAAACCTCAAGAGATTCAAGGGCGACCCCACTTTCTTCGACAAATCCTTCGTGCACCTGCACGTCCCTGAAGGCGCCACGCCAAAAGACGGCCCCAGCGCCGGCGTGACCATGGCCACCGCTTTGCTCTCCATCGCCCGCGGGGAATCGCCCCAGCAAAACCTCGCCATGACCGGAGAACTGACCCTCACCGGCCAAGTGCTCCCCGTCGGCGGCATCCGCGAAAAAGTCATCGCAGCAAGACGCCAGAAAATCAGCAACCTGATTTTACCGGAAGCAAACCGGGGAGATTACGAGGAACTGCCTGAATACCTGAAGGAAGGACTGACAGTAAACTTCGCCAAGCACTACAGCGATGTATTCCAGGTGTGTTTCGGAAATAAGCCGAAAAAGGGTGCGTCAGTGCACTAAATTCGGCGACAGCCAAAAGGTAAGATCGGTTCGGGGGTGGTGATAAATTTTCTGCCAGAAAATCTATCACCACCCCCAAACCAGGCACCCCTGAGGCCAACACCAAACCTCAGGCCTTGGCCTTCCACCCATCCTCACGCAACACCGGCCCCACATCCAGAACCGGCGACGCATCAATATCATCGGCATCCATCATATTGGCCACCCGCTGAAGCGACGCCAGAATCATCGTCTGCTCCCACTCCGCCAGGCTCTGGAATTTCTTGATGAAATCTTCCTGTAGCGGCTGCGGCGCTCGGGCCAAAATCTCCGCACCCTCCTCCGTCAGGTGGGCGTGAACTTTACGCTTGTCCTGAGTGCTGCGAACACGATAAACCAGTTTACGATGCTCCAGTCGATCAAGAATCGTGGTCACGGTTGCCTGGCTCAGGCTCACCTTGTCGGCAATGGTTCCGATCGTTACCTCGCCCAGGTCACGGATGCTGCGCATAATCAGCAATTGTGGCCCAGTCAGCCCCGCATGCTTGCTAAGGCGTTTGGAATGCAGGTCAGTCGCTCGAATCACCCGACGCAACGCCACCAAAACCTCTTCGTAATTGTTCAACGCACCACTCCGCTTCGATTTGCCAATTATTTATAACACTAAGTATTAGAGGTCTTTGACCCAGATATTGCAAGCAGTAGTACCCACACCCATCGGTGTGTATTGCACTGACCTGCCAGTCCTTTTGCGAATTTCAGCATTTCTTCCGCCAACCACTATGCTAAGGTCACCTCCTTGTTGAATTTCCGCAAAACGGACACAGCCTAATGAACACCCGAGCAAACAACTCCCTCCTGCACAGCTCTTTAAGAAAGCGCCTGGCAACCGTTCTCGCTTCATGCCTGATCGCACTATTATTCAGTGCCGTTACCATGGCCCAAGAGCCTGGCGAGAACCTTACCGCCGAAGATGTGCAGCAGCGAATCGACACCGCTGAAGAACCCATGTATACGCCGTTTGTTGAGCTGTACTTGCTGGAAGAAACCAAAGCACTGCGCAAGGAAATGATGAACACCCGAGCCGAGCTGATCGAAAAGGTTGTGGACAAGGAACTCTCGGTAGCAGACAAAACCATGTCGTACGCCACCGATACCGTGACCTACTTTTTCTACCTGATCGCTGGCGCCACCTCCATTCTTGTGGTCATTGGCTGGAATTCGATTCGTGACATGCGCAATCAGCTCACCAGCCTCGCCGAGAAGCGGGTCAATGAACTGGTCGTTGAATATGAAAAGCGCCTGGAATTCATCGAGGACCAGCTGAGACAGAAATCTGACATCATTCATCAGAACCAGGCCGAAATCGAACGCACCAACGAAGTGCACTCCCTTTGGCTGAAGGCCAGCCAGGAAACCTCTCAACAGAACAAGATTTCTGCCTACGATACCATCCTGGATCTTCGGCCTGACGACGTGGAAGCATTGAGTTACAAAGCCGATGCGGTGCTGGAAATGCAGGAACCACTGTGGGCCATCAGTCTTTGCCAGCGCGCCCTGAAGTTGGCGCCTGAAAACGGCCATGCCCACTATCAGTTGGCCTGCGCCTACGCCGAGATCGGACGCTGGGACGATGCCGTGATGACACTGCAAAAGGCGATTAATATCTCTGAGGCGTACAAAGACGACGCGTCCGTCGACCCAAGCTTTGAACAACTGAGAGATCACGAAAGCTTCCGGAAACTGATTTTCCCGGACGACGGGGAGCAGTCTGACGCCTGACACGACAGGCCGGCACGCTCTTTGCTCGTCCACTGCCGGGAAAACGACCCTCGACGGTCCGGCGCATTCACTAAATTTGCCTGCTTGACAAGGTGGCAGGTGTGGTGTTTGTTTACATCGCTGAGAACATAAGAAAAACCCTGACACAAAACAGGACAGACCCAATGAGAACACCAGTCAAGAAACTCGTAACTGCAATTGGTACTTCTATCGCTGTAATGGGCGCGGGCCAAGCGGCCGCCGAAATCAAAATCGGTATCGCAGGGCCAATGACCGGCCCTGTCGCTCAATACGGTGACATGCAATTCTCCGGCGCCCGCATGGCAATCGAACAGATCAACGCCAATGGCGGTGTTATGGGAGAGAAACTCGTCGGCGTTGAACAGGACGACGTTTGTGACCCCAAGCAGGCCGTGACCGTTGCCAACAACATGGTGAACGAAGGCGTTCGTTTCGTGGTTGGACACCTGTGCTCCAGCTCTACCCAGCCCGCGTCCGACATCTACGAGGACGAAGGCATCCTGATGGTGACGCCTGCCTCCACCAGCCCGGACATCACCGAGCGTGGGTATGAACTGGTATTCCGTACCATCGGCCTGGACAGCATGCAGGGACCGGTCGCCGGCAACTACCTGATCAGCCAGAAGCCGGAGCGCGTTGCCGTTATTCACGACAAGCAGCAGTACGGTGAAGGTATCGCGACAGCGGTGCGTGACACCCTTGAAGAAGCCGATGTTGAAGTGGCCATGTTCGAAGGCATTACCGCCGGCGCCAAGGATTTCTCATCGCTGGTAACCAAGCTCCGACAGGCCGACGTAGATTACGTCTACTATGGCGGCTACCACCCTGAACTGGGTCTGATTCTGCGCCAGGCTCGCCAAGCTGACCTCGACGCCACCTTCATGGGCCCGGAGGGCGTTGGTAACAAGGATATCAACACCATCGCCGGTGATGCCGCTGAAGGCCTGCTGGTCACACTGCCACCGAGCTTCGACGAGAAAGACGAGAACCAGGAACTGGTTCAGGCCTTTGAAGATAAAGGCGAAGATCCCTCCGGTCCTTTCGTACTGACTTCCTACACTGCTGTGCAACTGATAGCCGACGGCATTGAGGCCGCCGAATCAACCGACCCATTCGATGTAGCCGAAGCGCTGCGCGCAGGCACGTTCCAGACGCCAATCGGTACTGTTGAGTACGACAGCAAAGGCGATATGGAATCGTTTGAGTTTGTTGTCTACGAATGGCATTCAGATGGCAGCAAAACTCCGGTAAACTAGGCCGCAATCGTTAACAAACGGTAATTATGAGAGCACCTTCTCACCGCGATCCGGGAGAAGGTGTTTTTCTAGGCCCCTGTTGATCCTGCATTCAGTACCCCCGGTACCCCGGGCTGTGCCTGCATGCAGAGGAAGGGGCAGGCTATCGGAGTCCCACACAGATGCAAGACCTCCTGTATTTTATTCAGCAGCTCATTAACGGGCTGACGATCGGGAGCACCTACGCCCTGATCGCCATCGGTTACACGATGGTTTACGGCATCATCGGCATGATCAACTTTGCCCATGGTGAGATTTACATGATCGGGGCCTACACCGCCCTGATTGCCATTACCGGCCTCGCCGCTCTGGGCATCGCCTGGTTGCCGCTGATACTAATCGTGGCGCTTGTCTGCGCAATGATTGTTTCCAGCTCGATGGGATGGGCCGTGGAACGGGTGGCGTATCGACCGGTTCGGGGGAAGCACCGCCTGATTCCGCTGATCTCGGCAATCGGCATGTCGATTTTCCTTCAAAACTACGTTCACCTTGCCCAGGGATCACGCAACATTGGCTTCCCTGCGCTGATTGAGGGCGGCTTCCAGTTCGGCGCCGCGGATTCGTTCCAGACCTCGATTTCCTACATGCAGATCACCATCTTCATAACCACCCTGATCTGTATGACCATTCTTTCGTTATTCATATCCCGCTCCCGTATCGGCCGCGCCTGTCGAGCCGTTTCCCAGGACCTGGGCATGGCCAACCTGCTGGGCATCGACACCAACCGTATCATCTCGGCAACGTTCGTCATCGGCGCCGCACTGGCGGCAGTCGCGGGCCTGCTTCTCGGGATGTACTACGGCTCCATCGATCCGTTGTTTGGATTCATTGCCGGGCTGAAGGCGTTTACGGCTGCCGTTCTGGGGGGTATTGGAAGCATTCCAGGCGCCATGCTTGGAGGGCTTATTCTCGGGGTTTCTGAGAGCATGACCTCGGGCTACCTCAGCGGTGAATACAAGGACGTTGTCTCCTTCGGACTACTGATCCTGATTCTGCTGTTCAAACCCACCGGCCTGCTTGGCAAACCGGAGGTTGAAAAGATCTGATGGCTGCTCATAACCTGAAACACGCGCTGTTTTGCGCCATTGTCACTCTGCTGATTTCGTACCCCATTCTGGGCTTCAACCTTGCTAGCGAAGGTATAAACGTCACCCTAGAGGGGGCTCAAACCTCCACTATCCTTGGCGTACTACTGGCTGCGGTTATTGTCTTCCTGTTTCAGTTGTTCCGCGACAAACTGATGGGCTCACTGCGCCAGCTGCCCGCCGTGAGCCCACTGGCGAACCGCAAGCCGATGGAACAAAGCAAACGGCTGAAGCTGGAATCCACACTGCTCACACTGATGGTAATCGGGGCGCTCATCTGGCCCTTTATCGCCTCCCGTGGCGCGGTGGACCTTTCAACCCTGGTACTTATCTACGTCATGCTGGCTCTGGGCTTGAACGTGGTGGTCGGCCTGGCCGGACTGCTGGACCTTGGCTACGTCGCCTTCTATGCCGTGGGCGCGTATACCTTCGCCATGCTGTCCCAGTATTACGGTATTTCCTTCTGGTTCGCCTTGCCCATAGGCGCTGTGCTGGCCGCGCTATTCGGCCTGGTGCTTGGCTTCCCGGTATTGCGGTTACGAGGGGACTACCTGGCCATCGTTACCCTGGGTTTTGGTGAGATAATCCGCATCCTGCTGAACAACATGACCAGCCTGACTGGGGGCCCCAACGGAATTGGCGGCATTCCCGACCCGACCCTGTTTGGGATGGAGTTCGGCCGCCGGGTCAAGGAGGAAGGCAACACGTCTTTCCACGAAACCTTTGGCATTGCTTACAGTGGCGAGCACAAAGTGATTTTCCTGTACCTCATCGCTCTGGTGCTGGCTGTCATTACCGCTATCGCCATCCGTCGCCTGATGCGCATGCCCGTTGGGCGCGCCTGGGAAGCTCTGCGAGAAGATGAGATCGCCGCCAAGTCCCTGGGGCTGAACAGAACCGCCGTCAAGCTTTCCGCTTTTACCATCGGCGCTTTCTTCGCCGGCTTTGCCGGTACGGTTTTCGCCTCCAAGCAGGGCTTTATCAGCCCGGAATCCTTCGTATTCCTGGAATCGGCCATCATCCTGGCGATTGTGGTACTCGGCGGCATGGGCTCCCAGATGGGGGTTATTCTCGCTGCGATTGCCGTCACCATACTGCCGGAACTGGCGCGAGAGTTCTCCGAATACCGGATGCTGATCTTCGGCGCCGCGATGGTGCTGATGATGGTCTGGCGCCCACAGGGCCTGATGCCCATGCGACGCATCCACATTGAACTGAAAAAGCAGGAGTGACGGATAATGCTTGAAGTACAGAATCTGTCGATGCGCTTTGGCGGGCTCCTGGCGGTGGATCAGGTGTCGTTGGACGTACAGGAACATGAAATCGTGGCCATTATCGGCCCCAACGGGGCCGGCAAAACCACGGTATTTAACTGCATGAGCGGCTTCTACAAGCCCACCGGCGGGAAGATCCTGTTCCAGGGAAATGAAATCCAGGGCAAGCCGGACTTTAAGATCTCCCGTCTTGGCCTGGTCAGAACCTTCCAGCACGTGCGCCTGTTCAGCCGCATGACGGTGGTGGAGAACCTGCTGGTGGCCCAGCATCGCCACCTCAACACCAACCTGCTCGCCGGCATACTCAATACGCCGAACTACCGCGAGAAAGAGCAGAAATCGCTCGACCGGGCTGCTTACTGGCTGGACCGGGTAGGACTGACGGACATGGCGAACCGGGAGGCCGGCAACCTGGCCTACGGCCAGCAACGCCGTCTTGAGATCGCCCGCTGCATGGTGACCGAGCCCAAACTGCTGATGCTGGATGAACCCGCTGCTGGCCTGAACCCGGCCGAAACCAAGGACCTGAACCAGCTGATTATCAGCTTGAAGGAAGACTACAACGTCTCCGTGGTGTTGATTGAGCACGACATGAGCCTGGTGATGGATATCTCCGACCGCATCAATGTGATCAACCAGGGGCGCCCCCTGGCTAGCGGAACACCGGATGAGATTCGCCGCAACGATGATGTCATCAAAGCCTATCTGGGTGAGGCCTGAGGAATAACCATGCTAGTACTAGAAGATGTCCATACCCATTACGGCAAGATCGAGGCGCTTCACGGCGTGTCTGTGGAAGTAAATAAAGGTGAGATTGTGTCCCTGATCGGTGCCAATGGCGCCGGTAAGACCACCCTGCTGATGACCGTCTGTGGGAACCCCCAGGCCACCTCCGGTCGGGTAATTCTCCAGGGGCGGGATATCACCCGTGACCTCACCTCAAACATTATGCGCTCGGGCATTGCCATCGTGCCGGAAGGCAGGCGCGTATTTTCCGGCCTGACTGTTGAAGAAAACCTCCATATGGGCGGTTTTTTCAATACCAAATCGGAGATTCGCAAGAGCCAGGACCACGTCTACGAACTGTTTCCACGCCTGAAGGAACGGGAACATCAGCGTGCCGGCACTATGTCTGGTGGCGAGCAGCAGATGCTGGCCATCGGGCGGGCGCTGATGAGTAGACCAAACATGATCATCCTGGACGAGCCGTCCCTCGGGCTGGCCCCACTGGTGATCAAACAGATCTTTGAGATCATCGGAAAGCTGCGCGAGGAAGGCATTACCGTATTCCTGGTGGAGCAGAACGCACACCAGGCCCTGAACCTGGCAGACCGAGGCTACGTACTCGAAACCGGTCGCATCCGCCTGCACGATACCGGGAAAAACCTGCTGGCCAACCCGGATGTTCAGAATGCCTACCTGGGTGGTTGATGAGGTAGCCATCGACCAGTGGTAAGAACGGCGTGACCAAACGCAAAAAAGCCGGAACATGTTGTCATGTTCCGGCTTTTTTGTAACACCTGGCATTAAGCAAACACTTACTTAACGCTTTTGATGGTGCCCTTGTAACCTTCAACGGTGACGTTGATGGTTGCAAATACCACGTAATCGTCCTTCTGGACGGTGTAACGCGGAGCTACAATCACGTCAGCACCGGATTCCTGAATCGCGTTGTAGGCAGCAGCTGCCTTAACAGATTCAACCGGGTTCGGCAGTGCGAAAGGCAGAACACTTCCACCGCTACCACCGGCAGAGTATGCAACGCCGTCAGCGTATTCAGTTTCAGCGCCCAGGGTAAAGAACAGAACCTTGGTCGCTGAAGATTGACCGGTGATTTTCTCGCCTACTTCGATGTCAGCCTTAACGTCAGTAGCGACGGAGCCGGACAGCGGCAGGGAGGGAGCACTGGTGTTCAGTGAGGAACAGCCAGTCAGTGCGCCGGCGAGAATCAGTGATGATGCGACAAGAACTTTTTTCAAAACTCGATCTCCATGTGTTGTGTACAAGCCTTCATGGCCGCGCGCACTATACCCAAATGAACCCTATATAACAAGATCATCATAAAATGTCGCTTTTTAGCCTATTTAGAAATATGAACACGTGATCACATTTTTACTTTTCGGGCCAAATCAATCACTCAGCGCCTTTGTAATTTGCCTTCCTGATATTTCAACTATACTCAGAATCAACGGTCGACCTGTCTCCACGGGAAATCAGTAGGGGCCGTTGGCGTGCCGGCTTCCGGGGACCCTCTCAGCGGATGTGGCGCGTATGCGACGACAGCTAAATTAAACAAGGAGTGGATAATGAAAAAACTGATCGCAGGTGCACTGCTTATGAGTGCTTCTACTCTCGCTTTTGCCCAGCCCGGCTGCGGTGTCGGTGCCATGATCTGGAAAGGACAGTCTGGTATCGCCCCCCACGTTCTGGCCGCAACCACCAACGGTACCTTTGGTAACCAGACCTTTGGTATGACCACCGGTACCTTGGGCTGCCAAACCAATCAGTCCGTGCAATCCATGGCCATGTACATGGACAGCAACATCGACAAGGTTGCCCGCGACATGTCCCGTGGTTCCGGTGAAAACCTGGATACCATGGCGGTACTGCTGGGTGTGGACGAAGCGGATCGCGACTCTTTCCGCAAAGTTCTGCAGGACAACTTCGCAACCATTTTCCCATCGTCCGACACCACCTCTGGCGAGGCTGTCGATGCCATCGTAGCCCTGCTGGAGCAGAGCAATACGCTGAGCAAGTACGTAGCCGCCTGATTCTCGGGCGCGAAGAAACAGGAAGAAACAGGAGTTTGCGCGCCAGGGACGGCGCAACGACTCTATCGCCACCCATACGTCGCTTAACCCGGAATTGACTGACCATCCATGCGCACTTCGCTTCGGTTCGCGCTGGCCCTTATCTGGCTGGCATCAGGTTTCAATACATACGCCACATCGCTTCCCGACACCGGAAACCTCCATCAACACCCCGCATGGCTGACACTGCTCCACTACCAGCCCGACCGTCTCGGCGATGGCTACACCGGCCAGGCAGACGACGACAGCTTCTTCCTCAGCGACACCGGAAAAACGTCCCCAAAGACGGAAATGGAAGCCACCCTCAAGGCCATTACCCGGCCCGGCGGCGGTGATGAGCACGCGCGCTGCCGTTTCCCGGCAAGGGATCGTTGGCTGAGAGCGCAACTTGACCTGCCTGAGCAGCCCGTAGACTGCCCCGCTTTCGAGCAATGGACCAAAGAGTTGAACACCAAAACCGTGACACTGGTGTTTGCCGCGTCCTATCTGAACAGCCCATCGTCGATGTTTGGCCATACGTTCCTGCGCCTGGACCCGCCCCAGGAAGATGAAGAAACAAACCTGATCCTGGCCAACACTATCTCCTACGCTGCCGATGCGGCCGCCCACGACAGCGAAATCCTGTTTGCCTACAAAGGCATTTTCGGCGGCTACCCGGGCATCACCTCCATCCAGCCCTACTACGAAAAAATCCGCCTCTATTCCGACATCGAGCACCGGGACCTGTGGGAGTACACGCTCAACCTCACCCAGGAGGAAGTGGACATGATGCTCGCCCATACCTGGGAAATACGCGACCGCAACTTCGATTACTACTTTTTTGACGAGAACTGCGCCTACCGTTTGCTGGCCCTGATCGACGTGGCGCGCCCCGGCACCGACCTGCTAGGGGAAGTCGGCACTCATGCCATTCCCTCCGATACGGTGCGATGGGTCGTCGACAAGGGTCTTGTCGACTCCGTTTACTATCGCCCTTCGGCGGCAACCAACGTCAGCCACCGGATTGACTCCCTGCCAGACGACCACAAGACACTCGCCGCCGCCATCGCCAACGGCTATGTGGACGCCGACGCCCCCGAGGTGCGAGCTTTGAATAGGGAACAGCGCGCGCGGGTGCTAGACACCACCTACGACTATGTACGTTACCAAAGCGAAGCCGAAGGCTGGCCCAGAAAGCACGCAGCACCGCTCTCCCACGACCTGCTTAGGGAGCGCAGCCAAATCCGTGGCGTAGCCGCTCAGAATGGCCCACCAGAGCCTGCCATTCGTGACGACCAGGGCCACGGCACCTTCCGCGCCAGCATCAGTGGTGGACGCATGGGTGAGCGCAACTTTACCGAACTGACATTACGCCCGGCCTACCACGACGTACTGGACCCGCCCGCCGGCTACCGGGGTGGGGCGCAACTTCAGTTCCTCCGCCTGGATGCCCGACTCTACACAGACAATGACGAAGTACAGGTTGAACAACTAACCGGCGTGGAAATCCGATCGTTATCGCCTCGCAACCAGTTCTTCACGCCACTCTCCTGGCAGGTTGGCTTCGGT
Source organism: Marinobacter sp. V34 (assembly GCF_055524115.1). NCBI lineage: Bacteria > Pseudomonadati > Pseudomonadota > Gammaproteobacteria > Pseudomonadales > Marinobacteraceae > Marinobacter > Marinobacter sp. V34. The sequence continues at coordinate 179,664 of NZ_JBUPZY010000009.1, forward strand.
GGTCGCCGCACTGATACTGAAACCAACCGGGTATTTACCCCCTACCTGGAAGGCGGGGCGGGCGGCAGCTGGCAGCTGGCAACCGGCACACAAGTCTTCGCCATGGCCACCGCCGACCTGGAAATCGACGACGACCTGCGCCGCGGCTACGACGCCGCCCCCGGAGCCGACCTGGGTATACTCCACCAGAACAACCAGTTCAGCCTTCTGGGTGGCGTCAAAACCAAAGCCTGGATCGTCAGCAGCCAACACCGCCAGGACCAGGCGTACCTGGAAGGCAACTGGCACCTCGAGCGGGACTTCAGCCTGTTCGGGAAATTCAGCCGTGAAGACCACTACGACAGGTACCGCAGCACATGGCAACTCGGACTCCACGCCTACTTTTGACAATTCTGAGAACACTGGCCGGCCTCACCGCCGCGTTTACCCTGCTGCTGCAGACCGGCTGCAGCAGCGTGTTCTTCTATCCGGACCAGGTCACCTACATCACCCCGGACCGACTGAACTTGAACTACGAAGATGTGTTCGTGGAAACCCCGGACGGCGAAACCCTCCACGGCTGGTGGCTCCCCGCCCAGTCCGATCCAAAAGGCACCGTCTACTTCCTGCACGGCAATGCCCAGAACATCAGCAGCCACATCATGAACGTCGCCTGGCTGCCTGAGAGGCACTACAACGTCTTCCTGATCGACTACCGGGGATATGGGCGCTCCACCGGCGCACCAGACATAGAAGGCACCCTGCACGACGCAGAGACCGGTCTTCGGTGGCTTGTTGAACAGCAGGACGTCGGAAACCAGCCCCTGTTCCTGCTCGGCCAGAGCCTGGGCGGCGCACTGGGAACCGCCCTGGCCAGTGAATGGGTAAAGCGCGACGAGCAACCACCTCTGGACGGCGTGATCCTCGATGGCACCTTCTCCGGCTTCCGCGCCATCGCCCGCGAAAAACTCGGCAATTTCTGGCTCACCTGGCCACTGCAGGTTCCATTGAGCTGGACGATTACGGACGAATACGAGGCTTACGAACGCATCGGTGATATCAGCCCGGTGCCAGTGATGGTGATTCACAGTGTTCGTGATGGCATTATCCCGCTTCATCATGGGGAGCGGTTGTACGAGGAAGCAGAAGAACCCAAAACGTTCTTGCAGACGGATACGCCCCACGCCTCAACATTTGTGATTCCGGGGTATCAGGATGAAGTTCTGGAATTTATGAAGGCGAGTAAATAGCCTGGGCGTCCGTCGCAGACAGGCTTGCAAAACCGTGGAGCGCCAGGGACGGCGCGACCGAGCCCTACAGGGACGTATTTACGTGGCGCGTTTTGAAAGCCTGTCTGCGACGGGCGCTTCACAAAAGTTGAAGGCCTGAAAATGAAAAAAGCCCGCCAGACTCCAGGGAGTGGCGGGCTTTTTATTAGAAGAAGAGCTTACAGCGCGGACAGATCCGTCGGCTGCTCACCTTCCTTCACTTCCTTCATGGACAGCTTCACGCGCCCACGATTGTCCACATCCAGAACCTTCACCAGAACTTCCTGACCTTCGCTCAGCTCGTCAGTCACGTTCTCGATGCGACGCTCGGAAATCTGGGAAATGTGCACCAGACCATCCTTGCCAGGCAGGATGTTAACAAAGGCACCGAAGTCCACAATGCGCTCAACACGACCACTGTAGATAGCGCCAACTTCGATTTCCGCAGTGATTTCCATCACCCGCTTCATCGCCGCATTGGCCGCATCCTGATTGTCGGCATAGATCTTCACATTGCCATCGTCATCCAGATCGATGGAAGCACCGGTCTCGTCACAGATGGAGCGGATAGTAGAACCGCCCTTGCCGATAACGTCGCGGATCTTCTCCGGGTTGATCTTGATGGTCGTGATGCTCGGTGCGCGGCTGGAAAGCTCTTTGCGCGGCGCAGAAATCACCTTCGCCATCTCACCCAGGATGTGCAGACGGGCTGCATTGGCCTGGTCCAGGGCAATTTCCATGATCTCGTCGGTGATGCCCTGAATCTTGATGTCCATCTGCAGAGCAGTGATACCGTCAGAGGTACCCGCTACCTTAAAGTCCATATCGCCGAGGTGATCCTCGTCACCCAGGATGTCGGTCAGAACCGCGAACTGGTCGCCTTCCTTGACCAGCCCCATGGCAATACCGGCAACCGGCGCCTTGATGGGAACACCCGCATCCATCAGCGCCAGGCTGGAACCACAGACAGACGCCATGGAGCTGGAACCGTTGGATTCGGTGATTTCAGACACCGCACGAATGGTGTACGGGAACTCTTCCACGGTGGGCATAACCGCTGCCACACCACGCTTGGCCAGACGGCCGTGGCCAACTTCACGACGACCCGGTGTGCCCACACGGCCGGCTTCGCCAACGGAGTACGGAGGGAAGTTGTAGTGGAACAGGAACGGATCTTTACGCTCACCTTCCAGTGCATCGATGATCTGCATGTCACGGGCGGTACCCAGCGTAGTGGTTACGATGGCTTGAGTCTCGCCACGGGTAAACAGGGCAGAGCCGTGGGTGCTGGGCAGAACGCCAACTTCCACTTCGATGGGACGAACGGTCTTGTTGTCACGGCCATCAATACGCGGCTTGCCGTCAATAACCTGCTGGCGCACGATGGTCTTCTCGACCTTGGCGAAGTACTTCTTCACTTCGTCTTCCGCCGGCTGGCCCTCTTCTTCACCGGCCAGCTTTTCAACGGCAGCGGATTTGATCTCGCTCAGGCGGGCATAACGCTCCATTTTGTCGCGAATGCCATAGGCCTGCTCGATGTCAGCCGAAAAGTCAGCCTTTACAGCGTTCAGAAGCTCAGTGTTCTCTGCTTCTGGCTGCCATTCCCAACGAGGCTTGCCAACTTCGGCTGCAAATTCCTTGATCGCGGTAACCGCTGTCTGCATTTCCTGGTGCCCGAAGAGCACGGCGCCCAGCATCTGGTCTTCTGTCAGGCCCTTGGCTTCGGATTCAACCATCAGAACCGCGTCTTCAGTACCGGCAACCACCATGTCCAGCAGGGAGGTTTCCAGCTCTTCAAACGTCGGGTTCAGGAAGTAGCCACGCTCATTGGTGTATGCGACGCGGGACGCACCGATAGGACCATCGAACGGGATACCGGAGATGGACAGGGCGGCGGAAGCGGCCAGCATGGCGGCGATATCCGGATCCTGGTTCTTGCTGGAGGACATGACCGTAGTGATGACCTGGGTTTCGTTCATGAATCCCTTGGGAAACAGCGGACGAATCGGACGGTCGATCAGACGGGACGTCAGGGTTTCTTTCTCGGACGGACGGCCTTCACGCTTGAAGAAACCACCCGGGATTTTGCCCACTGCGTAGGTTTTTTCGAAGTAGTTGACGGTCAGCGGGAAAAACGGCTGGCCGGGTTTGGCTTCCTTGGCTGCAACCACGGTACCCAGTACCGAAATGTCGTCCACGGTGACCAGCACAGAGCCGGTGGCCTGGCGGGCAATACGACCGGTTTCGATGGTGACGGTCTTGCCGCCAAGTTCGAACGATTTTTTAACGGGATTAAGATCCACGGTAACTCCTGAATTCATCATTTCAATTGGTTGACCCGGACAACTCGCCCCTGCGAATTATCCGCTATAACTGCAACATCGTCTGAAGTAATGAACTGAAGGGTAGCCCGTCTGAAAGCTAACAGGCTGTTGCAAAACCCCGGGGTGGCGCCATCTGGCGAGACCGGGCTTTTCAACAACCTGCTATCAATTTCAGCTTTCCGTTACGACAGGGAGTTCCTTCAGGGTTCACAGACAGACACGATGCAGGAGAGAGGCACAACCAGCGGGGCTATCAAAGCCCCGCTGGCCGTTAAGTACAACCGGATTAGCGACGCAGGCTCAGACGCTGGATCAGGTCCAGGTAGCGGTCTGCGTTCTTACGCTTCAGGTAATCCAGCAATTTACGACGCTGGTTAACCATCCGGATCAGACCACGGCGGGAATGGTGATCCTGCTTGTTGGTCTTGAAGTGATCCTGCAGCTTGTTGATGTTGTGGCTCAACAGTGCAACCTGAACTTCAGGAGAACCGGTATCGCCATCACCCTGCTGAAAATCCTTAACGATCTGTGCTTTCTCGTCGGCAGAAAGTGCCATAAAACTCACCTCATTGTCGCGATGCTATCGAATTCGGCCGAACCACGCATCTCTACAGCCCGGCTAATCAGCTGCACCCCGTTATCTCAAACGGTTGTCAGCCACTCTTCACCAGACGGCGGGGCACCAGTTTGGTCGCCTCCCCCTCCGGGAATCCTTCCGCCAGCCCGACAAAACGCCCGTTGCCATAAAGGCGAACGAACCCTTCCGCAGGCTGACCCGATATTCTAACTGGTTGTCCGTTCAATATCGATACCAGCGAACTGCCTTCCAGATCCCGCTCCGGGAACATGGACAGCGCAGCATCCGGGGCCACCAGCAGGCCATCCAGACTTTCGCCCACTTCACGCATGGACTCCAGCATTGGAACCTCACGGGCATCCGCCAGCGTGAAGCCGGAGGCCATGGTGCGGCGTAATGCCGTGACATGGGCACCGCAGCCCAATGCCTCACCAATGTCTTCCACCAGCGAACGGATGTAGGTGCCTTTCGTGCAACTCACCGCGATATCAATCTCGGTCTCGCGCACCTCCAGCAGCGTCAGCTCGTATATGGTCACCGGGCGGGACGGTCTCTCCACCTCAATACCTTCGCGCGCGTACTCATAGAGCGGTCTGCCCTTGTGTTTTAGCGCGGAGTACATGGAGGGAACCTGCTGGATATCGCCACGAAAGCGATCTAATACCGGTTCCAGGGTTTCTGCATTCAGCCCAGGGGGCACCGGTTTCTCAGCAACCACCGCGCCTTCGCTGTCCCCGGTTTCGGTGCGGACACCCAGGCGAGCGGTGGCGATGTAGGCTTTGTCGCTGTCCAGCATCATCTGGGAGAACTTGGTGGCTTCACCAAAGCACAACGGCAACACGCCGGTGGCCAGCGGGTCCAACGCACCGGTGTGACCGGCCTTGGCCGCCCCGAACAGGCTTTTTACCTGCTGTAGGATGCCGTTGGACGTAATGTCCATCGGCTTGTCGATCACCAGTATGCCGTTAACATCGCGGCCTTTACGACGTCGACTCAAGCTTTTTGCTCCGGATCATCAGACGCCCCGTCGCTGCCGGCGTCGTCGTCTCGGTCAACCACTGGCTTGTCGCCAACCGCTTCCCGAATCAGGTTGTCCATGTGACGGCTGTGCCCAAGCAACGTATCGAAATGAAAACGCAACTGGGGCGTCACCCGCAATTTCATGGCACGGCCGACCTGCCCTTTCAGGAAGCCAGCCGCTTTATTCAGCACTGCCAGGGAATCCCGCACCTGCGGAGATTCCTCGGTCAGCTCTTCGGTGGTCAACAGCGACACGTAAACGTCTGCATAGCCCAGGTCACGGCTCACCTTGACAGCATTCACCGTAACCATGCCCACCCGCGGGTCTTTGACCTCCCGCTGGATGAGCTGGGCCAGCTCTCGCTGCATCTGATCGCCGATGCGATCAATCCGGCTGAACTCTCTTGGCATCAGGCCCCCGTAGACTCAAGCTTACGCTCGACCCGAACGCGATCGAACACCTCGATCTGGTCGCCGACTTTCACGTCGTAACCCTTAACGCCGATACCACATTCCATACCGTTGCGGACTTCCGGCACGTCGTCCTTGAAGCGGCGCAGGGATTCCAGCTCGCCCTCAAAGATAACCACGTTGTCACGCAGAACACGGATCGGCTTGTTGCGGTATACGTTACCCTCGGTGACCATGCAGCCAGCCACCTGGCCGAACTTCGGCGAACGGAACACATCGCGCACGTCGGCGATACCCACGATATCCTCGCGGAACTCCGGTGCCAGCATCCCAGTCAGGGCCGCCTTCACATCATCAATCAGGTTGTAGATGATGCTGTAGTAGCGCAGATCCAGACCTTCCTGTTCCACCAGGCGCTTGGACGCCGTGTCAGCGCGCACGTTGAAGCCAAAGACAACTGCATTGGTCGCCATGGCCAGACTGATGTCAGTCTCAGCGATACCACCGACGCCCGAGGACACGATTTTGACCTGTACTTCGTCGTTACCAAGATCCTGAAGCGACTTGATGATGGCTTCCAGAGAACCACGAACGTCAGTCTTGAGCACCACATTCAGGGTCTTGACCTCATCCTTGCCCATGTTCTCGAACAGGTTCTCGAGCTTCGCGGCCTGCTGTCTGTGCAGACGCTGCTCCCGCTCGCGGGCCTGACGGAATTCCGCCAGTTCCTTGGCTTTCTTCTCGTCGGCCACAGCAAAGAACTCGTCACCAGCGTTCGGCGTACCATTCAGGCCCAGGATCTCCACCGGAATAGAGGGTCCGGCTTCTTTGACCTGCTTGCCGGCCTCGTCGGTCATGGCTCGAACCTTACCGAAGAAGGAACCTGCCACTACCATCTCGCCCTGACGCAATGTGCCGTTCTGGACCAGAACTGTGGCTACGGAACCACGGCCACGCTCAAGACTGGACTCAACCACCACACCTTTGGCAGGTGCATCCGGAGAGGCCTCAAGCTCAAGAATTTCGGCCTGCAACAGCAGCGCCTCAAGCAGATCCTCAATGCCGTCACCGGTATGGGCGGACAAAGGGATAAACTGAACGTCACCGCCCCAGTCTTCCGGAATAACTTCCATACCCGCCAGTTCGGTCTTGATACGATCCGGGTCGGCCTCTTCCTTGTCCATCTTGTTGATCGCAACGACGATCGGAACACCAGCGGAACGTGCGTGATCCACCGCTTCCTTGGTCTGCGGCATTACACCGTCATCAGCAGCCACCACAAGGATAACGATGTCGGTGCACTGGGCGCCCCGCGCACGCATGGCCGTAAAGGCGGCGTGGCCCGGAGTATCCAGGAAGGACACCATGCCGTGATCCGTTTCCACGTGGTACGCACCGATGTGCTGGGTAATGCCACCTGACTCACCGGAAGCGACCTTGGTACGGCGAATGTAATCCAGCAACGAAGTCTTACCATGGTCAACGTGACCCATCACACTGACCACCGGTGCACGCTTGGTCTTTTCCTTGCCTTCAAAGGCAAATTCGCTGAGGACTTCTTCCTCGAACGCGTCTTCACTGACCGTATTGGGCTTGTGACCAAGCTCTTCAGTCACCAGCACGGCGGTTTCCTGATCGAGAGCCTGGTTGATCGTCGCCATTACCCCCATGCCCATCAGTTTCTTGATGACGTCGGCTGACTTGACGGCCATCCGCTGGGCAAGATCACCCACAGTGATCGTCTCGGGAATATCGACTTCTCTTACCATTGGCTTGGTCGGCCTCTCAAAAGCATGACGCTTTTCTTTGGGTTTCTTTTTCGCACGAAGCGGCTTGCGCAGCGTAGTATCTTCTTCCTCTTCATTAATAATCAGAGGTTCTTCCACCGGACGACTGCGAGGTCCACGATGCCCTGCGGACTTCTTCTTCGGCTTGCCATCCTCGGGCTCATCACCGCGCTCACGGGCTTTCTCTTTCTTTTTCTTCGGTTTGCGATCCTTGCCCTCGCCTTCTTCCGGCGGCGGAATAGGCATGTCTTCCGGCGCGGGAACCGGTGACGGTTCTGGCTCAGCAGCCACTTCCGGCTGAGCTTTTTCAGTCGGTTTTTCGTCAGCAGCCGGCTCTTCAGCCGGGGAATCTGACACCGGCTCTTCCGGCTTTGGAGCATCTGCAGGCTGCGCCTGCTCAGCCGCTACTGCCGCTGGAGCCTCTTCCGGAGCGGTAGCTGCTGCCTCCTCGGCAGCCGCTTCCGGTTCGAGCTCAGCGCGCTTGATATACGTACGGCGCTTGCGAACCTCAACATTGACCGTTTTGGTACGGCCCGCTTTCAGCGTGGTTGTTGTCTTGCGCTTAAGAGTGATTTTCTTCGGCTCTGCTTCACTCTCACCGTGATTCTTTTTCAGATAGGTCAGCAACTGTTGCTTCTCATCACTGGTAACAGAATCCCCTTCGGAGCGGGCCTTCAGGCCAGCCTCCACGATCTGTCGCAGCAAACGATCCACGGGAGCGCCTACATCTGCGGCCAGTTGTTTTACCGTTACATCAGCCATACTGGTCCTCCTCCCGATTAAGCCTGGTCTTCAAACCAGGGGGCGCGTGCTGCCATAATCAACTGGCCGGCACGCTCTTCTTCCATTCCTTCAATGTCGATCAGGTCGTCAACCGACTGCTCTGCAAGATCTTCCATGGTACGGATTCCCATACCGGCCAGCTTGAAAGCCAGGCCACGGTCCATACCCTCCATTGCTAGAAGATCTTCTGCGGGCTCAGCGCCCTCGAGCGCCTCTTCACTGGCCAGGGCCTGATTCAACAGGGCGTCCTTGGCACGGCGACGCAATTCAGTCACGGTTTCTTCATCAAAACCGTCAATGGCAAGCATCTCTTCCATGGGGATGTACGCCACCTCCTCAATGGAGGTAAACCCTTCCTCAATGAGGACACCTGCAAACTCTTCGTCCACATCCAGATTGCCGGTGAAGTGCTCGAGCAGAGAATTATACTCCTGCTCCTGTCGCTCACCCGCTTCTTCTTCGGTCATAACGTTCAGCGTCCAACCGGTAAGATCCGTCGCCAAACGAACGTTCTGACCGTTCCGGCCAATCGCCTGTGCGAGGTTATCTTCGGCTACAGCCACTTCCATGGTATGGCGATCCTCGTCCATGACGATGGACGCGACTTCCGCCGGCGCCATAGCGTTGATGACCAGTTGCGCGGGGTTGTCATCCCACAGCACGATATCAACACGTTCGCCACCCAGCTCGTTGGAAACCGCCTGCACTCGTGAACCACGCATACCCACACAGGCACCCACCGGATCAATCCGGCGGTCGTTGGTCTTGACCGCAATTTTGGCGCGGGATCCCGGGTCCCGGGCAGCGCCACGAATTTCGATTAATTCCTCCGCGATTTCCGGCACCTCAATGCGGAACAGTTCGATCAGCATCTGCGGATCGGTGCGGCTCAGGATCAACTGCGGGCCGCGATGATCGGTACGAATTTCCTGCAGCAGAGAGCGCACACGATCACCCATACGGAACGTTTCACGGGGAATCAGGTGTTCGCGGGGCAACAGAGCTTCTGCGTTGGCACCCAGATCCACGATGACGTTATCACGTGTCACTTTCTTTACGGTGCCAGAGACCAGCTCACCCACACGATCACGATAGCTGTCGACAATTTTAGTGCGCTCCGCTTCCCGCACCTTCTGGAATATAATCTGTTTCGCGGCCTGGGCACCGATACGGCCGAAAGCAACGGATTCCACTTTCTCTTCGTGGATATCGCCAGGCTGCAGGCTCTTGTCGATTTCTTCCGCTTCCTGCATGGTCAGTTCGGTGCCCAAAGCAGGAACCGCATCGTTATCAACCACCAGCCAGCGACGGAACGTTTCATATTCGCCGGTGCGGCGATCGATGGAAACGCGGATATCAGCTTCCTCGTCGTCGTAGCGTTTTTTGGCAGCGGTGGCGAGTGCCAGCTCGATTGCTTCGAAGATCACATCCTTCTCGACACCTTTCTCGTTCGAGACGGATTCAACCACCAGCAAGATCTCTTTACTCATTGGATTGCCCTGCCCTTAAAATAAACTTTGCGTCCACTGACTTATTCAAATACCGGAACGATGTTGGCTTTCTCGATGCTATCGAATGGCAACAGGTATTCGTGATCATCAACAACCACGACAACGTCTTCACCCTCAATGCCCTTAATCAGGCCCTGAAACTTGCGACGCCCCTCAAATGCCATCCGTAATTTGATCTGGACCTGGTGGCCTGCAAATGCCTCATACTGCTCCAGACGGAACAACGGCCGGTCCATGCCCGGAGAAGATACCTCCAGGGTATACTCTGTCTGAATGGGGTCTTCCACATCCATCACGCCGCTGGCCTGACGACTGACTTTCTCACAGTCTTCAATGCCGATGCCGTTCTCAGCATCGTCAATGAAAATCCTCAACAGGGAATGGTGTCCCTGAGAGCGAAATTCAATGCCCCAAAACTCGTAACCCAGACCTTCTACAATGGGCCTGAGCAATTCATCCAGCTGCTTCAACTTGGCTGACAAGGTTATCCCGTCTCCGTTACTCGATTTTTCCGACCCCAAAAACAAAAAAAGGGCTGTTGATCAGCCCTTTTTATGCACCAGGGCCTGATGCGCCAGGCCCCTTAATCAAAAAGCCCCGAAAAAGTGGGGCCCTTTGTTGCAAGAACTCACAGGGGAAAAGCAAACTAAACACCCCTGCTGACAGACACCTGGCCTGCCTGGAACCGACAGGACAAACTGTGCCCGGAGCCCGCTCCAATATCCGCCGGAGTATAGAGACGCCGGCCTTACTGGTCAAGGACTGACCAAAAAAAACGGCCTGGTAAATCCAAGCCGTTTTTCTTCTAATATGGTGCCCAGGGCCGGACTCGAACCGGCACGGCTTTCGCCACTACCCCCTCAAGATAGCGTGTCTACCAGTTCCACCACCTGGGCAGCACCCTTACTCGAGCTCGGGGAGTTTATTCTCATCCCCGCGCCCGGCTTCGCCTTCTGTCGCTGATTCACTCTCAGCCTGCCCGGAATCAGATGCCGCCGGTGACTCCTGAACCACAGGAATACCCGCTTCACCTGCCACTTCGGCACGCTGCTTGGCAAATACAGCCAGCGAAAAACTCGTTACAAAAAACACGATGGCCAGCAAGGTTGTGGCACGAGTCAGAAAACTGCTGCTGCCCTCACTGCCAAACACGGTCTGGGAGGCCCCGCCACCAAATGCAGCACCGGCATTGGCACCCTTGCCCTGCTGGAGCAGGACCAGCGTCACCAGCGCCACCGCAATGAGCACGTGCAGAACGACAACCAGTGTTTCGACCCAATCCATAATGACTCTCTAATGACTCTTGCTAATGGCTTTCGCGAACCTTTAACGTTCAGGACTTGCCTGGCACGGCCCGGCAAATACTTATAAAATCGTTTGCATTCAATGACGCGCCACCAATCAACCCGCCATCGATGTCCGGCTGAGCAAAAAGCGCCGCGGCATTATCCGCTTTTACACTACCGCCGTAAAGCAGCGATATTTCATCCGCCGGAGCCCCAAGGGACATCAACACAGCGCGGATAGCCGCATGCATGGCTTGAGCGTCTGCAGCGGTTGCGGTTTTACCCGTCCCTATGGCCCAAACTGGCTCATAGGCGATCACTACCTGCTGCCACAACCCACTTCCAACGTCGGCGACCGCTTTGCGAACCTGCTGCGACACGACTTCTTCAGCCTTGCCCGCATCACGCTCTTCCAGGGTTTCGCCAACGCAAATTACAGCGACCAACCCGGAATCTAGGGCCTGACCGACCTTGGCGGCAACTTGCTCATCGGTTTCACCGAAGAGTTGCCTGCGCTCCGAATGCCCTACCAAGACAACACCACAGCCGCAATCTCTTGCCATTGCCGCGGAGATTTCCCCGGTGTAAGCGCCTGAGTCCCAGCACGCTACGTTTTGGACACCAACCGCCAGCTTACCGCCAGCTTGCTCAACGACATCGCCAATAAACAGGGCGGGAGGAATAATAACAGCCTCCACACCATTATCAAACGATGCTAACTCGGACCGGACTTGACCAACCAGACTGTTCACAAGGTCTTTCGACCCATTCATTTTCCAGTTGCCGGCAACGATCTTACGGCGCATAAAAAACCCCTGAATCAAGGGAGGGCGAACTATACAGCAGTCTTTTACGGCAGACAACTGCCCCTGACCACAAAATCATGCCCGGGAATTCTCAACGACAACAGCCAGTTCCTCGGCAATCGTCACGATTTCAGCCTCATCCTGCCCTTCGGTCATCACACGGATCAGGGGCTCAGTACCCGACGCTCGTAACAGCACACGACCACCGCCACCCAGCCGGGCCTCTGCAGACTCCACGGCCCTGACGATATCCTCACGCCCAAGGGGATCAAAACGCTGATCGACACGTACGTTAATCATTTTCTGTGGCAGCTTGCTCATGCCCTGGCGAAGATCCGCCAGTGAACTGCCTGCGCGGCTGACGGCCAACAGAACCTGTAGGGCCGATACAATGCCATCGCCGGTGCTGGTGCAATCGCGGATGACCATATGGCCGGAACCTTCGCCTCCTAGGAGCCACCCCCTGTCAATCAGGCGCTCCATCACATACCGGTCGCCCACTTTTGCACGCTCGAAATCGATACCCTGCTCCCTCAGCGCAAGCTCAACACCAAGATTGGTCATCAGAGTTCCCACAACACCGCCTTTCAATGTTCCGGCAGCATGACGTTGCGCAGCAATCACGTAGAGCAATTCGTCGCCGTCGACTTCCGAGCCATCACGATCCACCATCAGAACCCGATCACCATCGCCGTCAAAGGCAATACCCAGGTCAGCCTGCTTCTCCAGAACCGCTTTGCTCAAGGTATCCAGATAGGTGGAACCGACATTGAGATTGATATTCAGACCATCGGGGTCTGCCCCCACCACGGAAATCTTCGCCCCCAATTCACGGAACACCTTCGGAGCAACGTGGTAGGTAGCGCCGTGCGCGCAATCCAGGACAATATGAAGCCCTTCAAGTGAAAACGCGTTGGGCACCGTACTTTTACAAAACTCAACGTATCGGCCTGGGGCGTCATCAACCCGAAACGCCTTGCCCAACTCTTTCGAGCCGCAGACCTCAATAGGCTTGTCCAGCCACTTCTCGATCTCTGTTTCCAGAGCGTCATCCAGCTTGGTCCCTGCGGGGGAGAAAAACTTGATACCGTTGTCATGATGCGGGTTGTGGGATGCACTGATGACAATACCCGCGGAGGCACGAAAGGTACGGGTCAAATACGCGATGGCAGGCGTGGGCATGGGCCCAAGTAGCTTCACGTCGACTCCGGCCGCGGACAAACCCGCTTCCAGCGCCGACTCGAACATATAACCCGACAGGCGGGTATCCTTACCAATTAGCACACTGTTACGCTGCCCATCCCGCTTGAAGGCCTGCCCGGCAGCCCACCCCAAACGCAGCATGAATTCAGGCGTTATGGGAAACTCGCCCACCCGGCCGCGGATACCGTCTGTACCAAAATATTTTCTGTCGCTCATCGTCCAGCTTCCTCCATTGCCGTCACAACTCTAACGGCATCGACTGTTTCCCTGACATCGTGGACGCGAATAATGGATGCGCCCTTCATGGCGGATATTGTCGCGGCAGCGAGGCTTGCGGGCAAGCGCTCACTGACATCACGACCGGTGATATGGCCGAGCATGCTCTTACGGGACATCCCGACCAGTATCGGGTGTCCCAGCAACTGCAACTGCTCCAGAGAGGCCAACAGCTGCAGATTGTGCTGCGGGGACTTACCAAAACCAAATCCAGGATCAAGGATAATGTCGTCCGGTCGGACGCCAGCCTTTTCTAGGATCCTCATTCGCTCAGTAAGAAACGAGCTGACCTCCCGCCGCACATTCCGGTAGCGAGGATCATCCTGCATGGTATCCGGCTCTCCCTGGATATGCATGACACACACCGGAACACCGCTACTCGCAGCCATCTCTGGCGCACCATCCCGCTGCAACGCCCTGACGTCATTGATCATCCCTGCGCCCAGCTTCACCACCTCTGCCATAACTTGTGGCGAACTGGTATCAACCGAGACGATGACATCCAGCTCACGCGCAATCGCTTCCACCACCGGACACACGCGCTCGAGCTCTTCCTCGATCGGCACCGGGGCAGCACCTGGCCTTGTGGACTCACCGCCAACATCGATGAAAGCCGCTCCATCCGCAACCATTTCGCGAGCCCTGGCCAGGGCAATCTCCACGGTATTAAACCGGCCACCATCCGAAAACGAGTCCGGTGTAACGTTCAGGATTCCCATCACATGGCAACCGGACATATCCAGCGCCCTGCCCGCAAAGTTCATCTGTATAAACACCCTTTTTCGCAACCCTCAAAAACAAACGCCGCCCCCGTCAGGGGCGGCGTTCAGTCATCAATCCTATCTGGCCAGGATCCAACCTTGCTCAGTGCTCACCGGCCGGCCGGCCAACACCAGGCTGATGACCGTCGTCAGAGCTTTTCGGAGCAGGCGCCTGCTCCGGCTCATCAGCCGGAACACCACCGGAGGGACCACTATCACCCCAACCTTTTGGCGGACGGGGCTCACGACCTTCCATGATGTCATCAATCTGGTAACGATCAATGGTTTCGTATTTCATCAGGGCATCGGCCATCAGGTCGAGCTTGTCACGATTATCGACGAGTAACTGCTTCGCCTTTTCATAACAGCTGTCGATGATATTGCGCACTTCCTCATCAATACGCTGCGCCGTTTCCGGAGAATAAACTGTTTGCGCCTGACCGGCTGAGCGGCCAAGGAAAGGCTCTTCGCTATCAGTATCGTACTGCAGCGGGCCAAGCTTCTCCGACAGCCCCCAGCGTGTAACCATATTACGCGCCAGGCTGGTTGCACGCTCGATATCGTTGGAAGCACCAGTAGTGACGCCATCGAAACCAAGGGTCAGCTCTTCAGCAATACGGCCACCAAACAGGCTGCTTATGGAACTGATCAGGAAGCGCTTGCTGTGGCTGTACTTGTCTTCCTCCGGCAGGAACATGGTGACACCCAGTGCTCGGCCGCGAGGAATGATACTGACCTTGTAGACCGGGTCATGCTCAGGCATCAGGCGTCCGACAATGGCGTGACCGGACTCGTGGTAAGCCGTATTACGCTTCTCTTTCTCGCTCATGACCATGGACTTGCGCTCGGCGCCCATCATGATCTTGTCTTTCGCGAGCTCAAACTCTTCCATGGAAACCAAACGCTGGTTGCGACGGGCCGCAAACAAGGCGGCTTCGTTCACCAGGTTTGCCAGGTCCGCACCCGAGAAGCCGGGCGTACCACGAGCAATCAGCACGGGCTCTACACCATCCGCCAGCGGCACTTTCTTCATGTGCACTTTGAGGATTTGCTCACGACCGATGATGTCCGGCAGTCCGACAACCACCTGACGGTCGAAGCGACCCGGGCGGAGCAACGCCGGGTCCAACACGTCCGGACGGTTGGTGGCGGCAATCACGATCACGCCTTCGTTACCCTCGAAGCCGTCCATCTCTACCAGCAACTGGTTCAGCGTCTGCTCGCGCTCGTCGTGACCACCACCCATGCCGGCGCCACGATGACGGCCAACAGCGTCGATCTCGTCGATGAAGATGATACAGGGGCTCTGCTTCTTGGCCTGCTCGAACATGTCGCGGACACGGGAGGCGCCCACACCCACGAACATTTCCACGAAGTCCGAACCGGAGATCGAGAAGAATGGCACCTTGGCCTCGCCAGCGATGGCCTTGGCCAGCAGCGTCTTACCGGTACCCGGCTGACCTACCATCAGTACACCCTTGGGGATACTGCCACCAAGACGCTGGAACTTGCTGGGATCCCGCAGGAAATCCACCAGCTCCTTAACATCTTCCTTGGCTTCGTCGACACCGGCAACGTCACCAAAGGTGGTTTTGATCTGATCCTCGCTCATCAGGCGGGCTTTACTCTTGCCAAAGGACATAGGCCCTTTGCCACCGCCACCGCCTTGCATCTGTCGCATGAAGAATACGAACAGCGCGATGATAATAAGGATGGGGAAGGCGGCCACCAGCAATTGAGTCCAGAGGCTTTGGCGCTCCGGCTCCTTACCGATGACTTCCACGTTGTTGGCCAATAGATCATCCATCAGCTTGTTATCAGACACCTGAGGGCGGACAGTCTGGAACTGGGAGCCGTCACCACGGGTACCCTGAACCTGCAGACCGTCAATGGTGACCTGACGGACCTGACCGTCCTGCACCATTTCCACAAACTGCGAATAATTGACCTGTTGTCCGCTGGTGGTGGGCGTGAAATTCTGAAACACCATCAGCAGTACGGCGGCTATAATCAGCCAGAGAACCAGATTTTTTGCCATATCGTTCAAGGATCGTCACCTGTGAATTGAAGGATCACTCCGTCAGGAGAAAGCCTTTTCTGACACCTTACACCAATTGTACGTCCGTCCACCAGAATCGGCCTATCCGTATCGACCGCTGCGGGGGCGTCAATCCCTCGGCCATTTCCGTTCCGGGGGCGGGTCAGCCCTTAAATCCCTTGCACACCTGATAAATCTCCCTGGATCTTGCGCGGGAGGAGTCAGGCTTCCTGCTGACAACGGTGCTAAAGCTTTTACGCATCTCAGCCAGCAGGGCATCAAATCCCTCTCCCTGAAATACCTTGGCGACAAACACGCCGCCGGGCTTCAGGACTTGCTGCGCCATATCCAGCGCCAGCTCCACCAAGCCCATGGCGTTGGGAATATCCACAGCCGCCATACCACTCATATTGGGTGCCATATCTGAAATTACAACGTCAGCGCGACGATCGCCCAGCAAATCCAGCAATTCGTCCAGCACTGACTGCTCGGTAAAATCGCCCTGGACAAACGCCACACCCGCAATCGGGCTCATCTCGAGAATATCGCTGGCGACCACCGTGCCATTGTCACCAACCCGCTCTACCGCTACCTGAGACCAGCCGCCTGGCGCGGCACCCAAATCGACAACCGTCTGTCCGGGCCGGAACAACCGGTCTTTGTTGTCGAGCTCAATCAGCTTGTAGCTGGCCCGCGAGCGATAGCCGTCTTCCCGGGACTTTTTGACCCAGACATCATCAAAATGTTCCTTCAGCCAGCGGTCACTGGTTTTTGAGCGAGCCAAGACCTACCTCCATAAAGCGTTCCAATCGGGATTCCGATCGTATGGGTACGTGGTAACGGCGATTTCACCAGCCGATTGATCTGATACAATCCTGCGATTATACGGAATTGGCGAGCGTTTCGCCGCTGACGTTTTATTAATCGCATCCATAAAGAGATCACATAATGAGTCTTTCGCCGGAACAGCGCCGGGAATACCGGGGCATCGCCCACAACCTGAAGCCCGTTATCATTGTCGGCGACAAAGGCCTGACCGAAGAGCTTCAGGAGGAACTGGAACGGGCCCTGAACGACCACGAACTGATCAAAATCAAGGTCGCCAGTCAGGACCGCGAAACCCGCCAGGAAGCGGTCGCCGCCCTGTGCGAAGCGTCACGCGCGGAGCTGGTGCAGACCATCGGCAAGATCGCCGTGATCCTGCGGCGTGCCAAGAAACCCAACCCCAAGCTATCCAACCTGCTGCGCCAAAAACACTGACGCTTTCAGCGCACCAGGGACGCACAACGTAAAAAGCCGGCTGTTGATCCCAGCCGGCTTTTTGTTTGCAGAACCTGCACCCGACGAATGTCAGATGTGCTCTACCTGCTCGATTTCATACTCAACGGTCCCCGAAGGTACACGCACGGCAACCACGTCGCCCTCGCTTTTACCCACCAGTGCCCGCGCGATCGGCGAGGAAATGGACAACTTCCCAGCCTTGATGTCAGCCTCATCCTCACCAACGATCTGGTAGCTGACCTGCTCGTCGGTATCGACATTGAGCAGTTTCACGGTAGTGCCGAAAATCACCTTACCGGTGTTTTCGATGGTATTAACGTCGATCACCTGAGCCGCGGACAACTTGCCCTCGATTTCCTGGATACGCCCTTCGATAAAGCTCTGCTGCTCCCGAGCCGCGTGGTATTCCGCGTTCTCTTTCAGGTCGCCGTGTTCGCGGGCGTCGGAAATAGCCGCGATCACCCGGGGACGATCTTCGGACTTCAGTTTCTGAAGCTCCTCACGTAGGCGGATTTCACCCGCCTTTGTCATGGGTACTCTGTCAGCCATAGTTTTACTTTCCTGCGTGTAGATCCTGGAGGCGGCGCACAGTGCGCTCCGGGCCGAACTTGATGGCCCTGCAGAAGGCTTCGCCGCCCGCCAGTGTCGTTGTATAGGTTACCTTGGTCTGCAGGGCCGACTGGCGAATCTGTGCCGAGTCGGAAATCGCCTTGCGACCTTCGGTGGTGTTAATAATCAGCTGTACCTGACCATTCTTAATGGCGTCCACAATGTGCGGACGCCCTTCACGAACCTTGTTCACCCGATCAACGGTGAGCCCAGCCTGTTTCAGAGCTTTGGCGGTACCGGTGGTGGCAATCACCTTGAAACCGGCGTCAATCAGATCCTGTGCCACTTTGGCGGCACCGGGTTTGTCGACGTCCCGCACGGACATGAAAGCCGTACCCTTGGCTGGCAGACGTTCACCGGAGGCAAGTGCAGCCTTGGCAAAGGCTTCGTCGAAGCTGTCGCCAATGCCCATCACTTCACCGGTGGATTTCATTTCCGGCCCCAGTATAGGGTCCACCGCCGGGAACTTGTTGAACGGGAACACCGACTCCTTGACGGAATAGTAGGTCGGCACAATTTCCTGGGTAAAGCCCTGCTCCGCCAGTGATTTCCCAGCCATGCAGCGAGCCGCCACCTTGGCCAGCGACACACCGATGGCCTTGGACACAAACGGCACCGTTCGGGAGGCCCGTGGATTCACCTCGATTACATAGATCCGACCACCCTGCCAGGCCAACTGTACGTTCATCAGGCCGATGACATCCAGCTCAATGGCCATCTTACGTACCGCTTCGCGCATTTCATCCTGCACGTCTTTCGGCAGCGTGTAGGGCGGCAGGGAACAGGCAGAGTCACCCGAGTGCACGCCCGCCTGTTCAATGTGCTGCATGATGCCACCGATAACCACATCTTTACCGTCGCTGATGGCGTCGATATCCACCTCGATGGCGGCGTTGAGGAAGTGGTCCAGCAGCACAGGACTGTCATTGGACACCAGCACCGCATTGCGCATGTAGCGAACCAGCTCTTCCTCGTCATAGACGATTTCCATGGCACGACCACCCAGCACGTAGGAGGGGCGCACCACCAGCGGGTAGCCAATCTCGCGAGCCGCCAGAATGCCTTCCTCGTGGCTGCGCACGGTGGCATTTTCTGGCTGAACCAGGCCCAGGCGACCGATCATCTGCTGGAAACGCTCCCGATCTTCAGCGCGGTCGATGGCGTCCGGGCTGGTACCGATAATCGGCACACCCGCCGCTTCCAGGCCGCGGGCCAGCTTCAACGGAGTCTGACCGCCGTACTGGACAATCACGCCTTTGGGCTTTTCAACGTGGATAATTTCCAGCACGTCTTCCAGGGTGATCGGCTCAAAGTAGAGTCGGTCCGAGGTATCGTAGTCGGTGGAAACGGTTTCCGGGTTGCAGTTGATCATGATGGTTTCATAACCGTCATCGCGCATCGCGAGAGCAGCGTGAACACAGCAGTAGTCAAACTCAATACCCTGACCGATGCGGTTGGGACCACCGCCGATCACCACGATCTTCTCGCGATCAGAGACATCTGCCTCGCACTCTTCCTCATAAGACGAATACATGTAGGCCGTCGAGGACGCGAATTCAGCCGCACAGGTGTCCACCCGCTTATAGACCGGGCGGATATCCAGGTCATGGCGCAGCTTGCGCAGACTGACTTCAGAAATGCTCAGCAGCTTGGACAGACGCGCGTCGGAGAAACCTTTGCGTTTGAGACGGAACAGCGTGTCGCGATCAATATCGGCCTTGCCAGCAGATTTGAGAGCAACCTCTTCCTTGATCAGGTCTTCAATCTGTACCAGATACCAGGGATCGACGTGGGTGTTGTTGAACACTTCCTCCACGGTCATCCCGGCACGGAAAGCATCGCCGATGTACCACAGGCGCTCGGCACCGGGCACGTTCAATTCCTGGGTCAGGGTCTCCTGGCCATCGGTGGTGTTCAGGTCTACCTTCTCTTCAAAACCGTCGGAGCCCACTTCCAGGCCACGCATGGCTTTTTGCAAGGACTCCTGGAAGGTACGGCCAATGGCCATCACTTCACCCACGGATTTCATCTGGGTCGTCAGGCGGGCGTCCGCCTGGGGAAATTTCTCAAAGGTGAAACGCGGAATCTTGGTGACCACGTAGTCGATGCTGGGCTCGAACGACGCCGGGGTCACGCCGCCGGTGATCTCGTTGCGCAATTCATCCAGGGTATAACCCACCGCCAGCTTGGCCGCCACCTTGGCAATCGGGAAGCCCGTCGCCTTGGACGCCAGGGCCGAGGAACGTGATACACGGGGATTCATTTCGATCACGACGACACGGCCATTATCCGGATTCACGCCGAACTGCACGTTGGAGCCGCCGGTTTCCACACCAATCTCACGCAGGACCGCCAGGGAGGCGTTCCGCATGATCTGGTATTCCTTGTCGGTGAGAGTCTGGGCCGGAGCCACAGTGATGGAATCACCGGTGTGCACGCCCATGGCGTCGAAATTCTCGATCGCGCAGACGATAATGCAGTTGTCGTTTTTGTCGCGGACAACTTCCATCTCGTACTCTTTCCAGCCGATCAGGGACTCATCGATCAGCAGTTCGTTGGTCGGCGACAGGTCCAGACCACGGGTACAGATTTCCTCGAATTCGTCGCGATTGTAGGCAATACCGCCGCCGGAGCCGCCCATGGTGAAGGACGGGCGGATAATGCAGGGAAATCCGATATCGTTAGCCACTTCCCAGGCTTCCGCCATGGAGTGGGCAATCGTCGCGCGCGGGCACTCCAGGCCAATCTTTTTCATGGCCTTGTCAAAACGGTCACGGTCTTCGGCCTTGTCGATGGTGTCGGCGTTGGCGCCGATCATTTCCACACCATGCTCTGCCAGAACGCCGTGCTTCTCGAGGTCCAGAGCGCAGTTCAGGGCTGTCTGGCCACCCATGGTGGGCAGCAAGGCGTCCGGTTGCTCTTTCTCGATGATCTTGGCAACGGTTTTCCAGGTGATGGGCTCAATGTAGGTGGCATCCGCCATCACCGGGTCCGTCATGATGGTGGCCGGGTTGGAGTTCACCAGGATAACCCGGTACCCCTCTTCTCGCAGGGCTTTACAGGCCTGGGCTCCGGAGTAGTCAAACTCGCACGCCTGCCCGATCACGATGGGGCCGGCGCCCAGGATCAGAATGCTTTTAATGTCGGTACGCTTTGGCATCAACGTGCCTCCATCAGGCGGATAAATTCATCAAACAGTGGCGCCACGTCATGCGGCCCCGGGCTCGCTTCCGGGTGCCCCTGAAAGCTGTAGGCTGGCTTGTCGGTACGACGAATTCCCTGCAGAGAACCGTCGAACAGGGATTTGTGGGTCACCTCCAGATTGCCCGGCAGGCTGGTTTCGTCCACTGAAAACCCATGGTTCTGGCTGGTGATCATCACGGTGCCGTCGGCGATGTTCTGCACCGGATGGTTGGCGCCATGGTGACCATGCCCCATTTTGATGGATCTGGCACCGCTGGCCAGAGCCAGCAACTGGTGACCAAGGCAGATGCCGAAGACGGGAATGTCGGTCTCCAGCACATCTCGGATGGCGCTGATGGCGTAGTCGCAAGGCTCGGGATCGCCGGGGCCATTGGACAGGAAAATACCATCCGGATTCATCGCAAGAACGTCGGAGGCCGGGGTCTGGGCCGGCACCACGGTAATGTCACAGCCGCGACTGGCCAGCATACGCAGGATGTTGAGTTTCACACCGTAGTCCCAGGCGACGACCTTGAACTTTGATTCAGTGCGCTCGCCATAGCCACTTTCGATATCCCACTCGCTCTGGCTCCAGGTCCAGGCTTTCTCCGAGGTGACTTCCTTCGCCAGATCCATGCCTTTGAGTCCCGGGAAGGCGTTGGCCAGTTCCAGGGCACGTTCGGCCGTGGCGTCCGCGCCAGCAACCACGGCGCCATTCTGAGAGCCTTTATCCCGCAGGATTCGGGTCAGGCGACGGGTATCGATGTCGGCAATGCCGACGATGTTGTTGGCGCGCAGGTAATCCTGAAGAGAACCCGTACTGCGCCAGTTACTCACCAGCAACGGCAGGTCGCGGATAATCAGGCCAGCGGCCTGGACGCGATCGGATTCGATGTCTTCTTCGTTCACACCGGTACTGCCGATGTGGGGGTATGTGAGGGTGACAATCTGGCGGGAGTAGGACGGATCGGTCAGGATTTCCTGATAACCGGTCATGGCGGTGTTGAACACCACCTCTCCGCTGGTTTCCCCTTCAGCGCCAATGGCGGTGCCGTAGAACAGGCTTCCGTCTGCGAGTGCAAGGATGGCAGGTGTACTCAAGGCTTGTATCCTCATCGAGTGGCGTACAGGTTCGTCACGAACAGGAACGCAAGCGCAAATTCAGGTCGCAAAAAAGCGAGAGGGAGTTTTGAACTCCGTCCCGCTTTTTCTGTTGAGCGTTGTCAAAGCTACGCTTGGTGCAGTTAAACCGCCTTATTGTACGAAATATGGCAGTTTGTGTCCATGCGAAATCTCGTTAGTCGTTACACCGACGATTGGCTGAAGCCTATTTCAGACCCAGAACATCCTGCATGTCGTAGAGCCCTTCAGGCTTTCCTTCCAGCCACAATGCCGCACGCATCGCACCTTTGGCGAACGTCATCCGACTGCTCGCTTTGTGGGTAATCTCGATGCGCTCACCCTCGGTGGCGAACAGAACGGTATGGTCGCCAACCACATCGCCAGCCCGGATGGTTTCGAAGCCAATTTCCTTGCGGGTGCGTTCGCCGGTGAAGCCTTCACGACCATAAACAGCGCATTCTTTCAGGTTGCGGCCGAGGGCGTCGGCGACAACTTCGCCCATTCGCAACGCCGTGCCAGAAGGCGCGTCTTTCTTGTGACGATGATGAGCTTCGATGATCTCCACATCGTAGTAATCACCCAACGCTGCGGCGGCAGTGCGCAGCAGGTTGAGGGTAACGTTGACGCCAACGCTCATATTGGGCGCGAAGACCACCGGGGCCTTTTCTGCGGCAACGGCGAGCTGCTCTTTCTCGGCGTCGGTCAGACCAGTGGTGCCGATGACGATCATCTTGCCGTTCGCTTTACAGAATTCCGCATTTTCCAGCGTCAGATCCGGAAAGGTGAAGTCGATGAGGACGTCGAAATCGTCTTTTACGTCGGCCAGACTGCCGGCCATTTTGACGCCAGTCTTGCCGATGCTGGTCATTTCACCGGCGTCGGCGCCGACAAGACTACTGCCCGGCTCAACGACCGCCGCACCGAGCTCCAGGCCCTCGGTGCCATCAACCGCTTCGATCAGTACCTTGCCCATGCGCCCTGCGGCGCCGATGATTGCTACCCTCATCTTGTCTGCCCTCAGAATTTCATTTCGTCGAAGAAGCTTTTCACGCCTTCAAACCAGGAGGTTTTGCGCGGGCCGTGCTGGTTGCCGTCGCCACCATCCAGAGTCTTCTGGAACTCATCCAGCAGCTCTTTCTGGCGCTTGGTAAGGTTAACCGGAGTTTCCACAACCACGCGGCACAGCAAATCACCGGACGGACCACCACGAACCGGACTGACGCCCTTGTTACGCAGACGGAACAGTTTTCCGGTCTGGGTTTCCGGTGGAATCTTCAGCTTAACGCGACCGTCGAGCGTCGGCACCTCAAGCTCTCCGCCGAGACTGGCATCAACAATGCTGATAGGCACTTCACAGTAAAGGTTACGGCCATCACGAGTGAAGATGGAGTGCTCTCGCACGGCAACCTGAACGTAAAGATCGCCCGGCGGACCACCCTGAACTCCCATCTCCCCTTCACCGGAGAGACGAATTCTGTCGCCAGTATCCACGCCTGGCGGCACTTTGACCGACAGCGTTTTTTCTTCCTGAACCCGCCCTGCGCCATGGCAGCTCTTACACGGGTTCTTGATAATCTTGCCTTCACCGCGACAGGTCGGGCATGCCTGCTGCACAGTGAAGAAGCCTTGCTGCATCCGCACCTGCCCCATGCCGTTACATGTGCTACAGGCTTCCGGACGGGACCCTTTCTCAGCACCGGAACCGTCGCAAGTGTTGCACTCGGTGTGGCCGGGAATGCGGATCTGGACGGTTTTGCCCTTCACGGCCTCTTCCAGATCCAACTCCAGCGTGTAGCGCAGATCAGCCCCGCGCGTATTGCGACCACGGCCGCCGCCACCGAAGATATCACCAAATACATCGCCAAAGATGTCGGAGAAGCTGGCGCCGCCACCGCCTCCGAATCCGCCACCGGCCGAGCCATCTACACCGGCGTGGCCAAACTGGTCATAAGCCGCGCGCTTAGAGGAATCAGAGAGTATTTCATAAGCTTCACTGGCTTCCTTGAACTTATGATCGGCGTCCTCATCATCCGGATTCCGGTCAGGGTGATACTTCATCGCAAGCTTGCGGTAGGCTCGCTTGATCTCTTTTTCATCCGCTTCCCGGGACACCCCGAGAATCTCGTAATAGTCGCGCTTGGCCATGCTCTAAAACCCTGTTGGTAAAACGAGGAAAACGCGGGAGAGCTCCCGCGTTTTCCAACTGCCTGATGATCTTAAGTTTTATCGCTTGTCGTCGTCTTTGACTTCTTCAAACTCAGCATCAACGGCGTCGTCGCTGGAACCGGACTGAGCTGCTTCTTCGCCCCCGGCCTGCTGCGCCTGCTCTGCCTGATCCGCATACATCTTCTGGGCCATTTCAGAAGATGCTTCCGTCAGCTTCTGGGTCTTGGCCTCGATGTCGTCCTTGTCGGAACCGGCCAGAGCTTCTTCCAGATCCTTGATAGCAGCCTCGATAGACTCCTTCTCGCTGTCGGACACCTTGTCACCGGCATCGGTCAGCGTCTTGCGAACGGTGTGAACCATCGCGTCGCCCTGGTTGCGGGCCTGGACCAGCTCTTCGAACTTGCGGTCCTCATCGGCGTTGGCTTCTGCGTCCTGAACCATCTTCTCGATTTCGTCGTCATTCAGACCTGAAGACGCTTTGATCACGATGGACTGCTCTTTACCGGTCGCCTTATCCTTCGCCGCCACGTTCAGGATACCGTTGGCATCAATGTCGAAGGTTACTTCGATCTGCGGGGTACCGCGCGGTGCCGGCGGAATGTCCGCCAGGTCGAACCGGCCCAGCGACTTGTTCTGCGTAGCCTGTTTACGCTCACCCTGAACCACGTGAATGGTTACCGCGGATTGGTTGTCATCCGCTGTCGAGAAAGTCTGCGACTTCTTGGTCGGGATGGTGGTGTTCTTATCAATCAGCGGCGTCGCAACGCCACCCATGGTTTCGATACCCAGGGTCAGCGGTGTGACGTCCAGCAGCAGAACGTCTTTCACATCACCAGACAGAACTGCGGCCTGGATGGCAGCACCCATGGCTACAGCTTCATCCGGGTTAACGTCTTTGCGCGCCTCTTTACCGAAGAAGTTTTTCACCTTCTCCTGAACCTGGGGCATGCGAGTCTGACCGCCTACCAGAATGACTTCGTCGATTTCGTCAAGCTTGCAGCCAGAATCTTCCAGCGCGGTGCGACAAGGCGCCAGACTACGCTCAACCAGATCTTCTACCAATGACTCCAGTTTCGCGCGGGTCACCTTCACGTTCATGTGCTTCGGCCCGCTGGCATCTGCCGTCACATACGGCAGGTTCACGTCCGTCTGCTGGCTACTGGACAGCTCGATCTTAGCCTTCTCTGCAGCTTCTTTCAGACGCTGCATTGCCAATGAGTCACCGCGCAGGTCGATGCCGCTGTCTTTCTTGAACTGATCGGCAAGGTATTCGATCAGCTTCATGTCGAAGTCTTCACCGCCCAGGAAGGTGTCGCCATTGGTAGCCAGCACTTCAAACTGGTGTTCGCCGTCCACGTCGGCAATCTCGATGATGGAGATATCGAAGGTACCACCACCCAGATCATAAACAGCTACGGTGCGGTCGCCGCTCTTCTTGTCCAGGCCATAAGCCAGGGCTGCCGCGGTCGGCTCGTTAATGATCCGTTTCACGTCCAGACCAGCGATCTTGCCGGCGTCTTTGGTGGCCTGACGCTGGCTGTCGTTGAAGTAGGCCGGCACGGTGATAACCGCTTCGGTCACTTTCTCGCCCAGATAATCCTCAGCGGTTTTCTTCATCTTCTTGATGATTTCCGCAGACACCTGCGGAGGCGCCATCTTCTCGCCCTTAACTTCGACCCAGGCATCGCCGTTGTCTGCCTTGGCAATTTTGTACGGCACCATTTTGATATCTTTCTGGACCACGTCGTCTTCAAAGCGACGGCCGATCAGACGCTTGATGGCGTAGAGAGTATTGTTCGGGTTGGTGACCGCCTGGCGCTTGGCAGATTGACCTACCAGCGTTTCACCGTCTTCGGTATACGCCACGATGGACGGGGTAGTGCGATCACCCTCGGCATTTTCGATAACCTTGACCTTGTCGCCATCCATAATGGCTACACAGGAGTTTGTGGTTCCCAGGTCGATACCAATGATCTTACTCATGCAATTACTCCAATTCGGTTGTTCAATTCAGTTCCGGCTGCCTTGAAAGTTGCCCCCGGAGTCCCGGTGCGCCGCCTGTTTACTGGCTATATTGGCGCTTTAATCTGCTTTTCAAGCCTGCTCGTCGATTTTTGGCGCATCTTCAGCCTTGGCGACCACCACCATCGCAGGACGAACAAGACGATCGTTCAGGGTGTAGCCCTTCTGGACCACAGCCACCACACTGTTGGGCTCGGCATCAGGCGCCGGCACCATGGACATTGCTTCATGCTGCTGGGGGTCGAACGGCTCGCCCACGGGATTAAGCTGCACCACATTGAACTTACCGAGGCTGCCCATAAACAGGTTCAGAGTCATCTCGACCCCTTCGCGAATGGAGGCTACCAGCTCGCCGGCATTTTCGTGCCCTTCAGTGCTTTCAACCGCCTTCTCCAGGCTATCAGCGACTGGCAGGAGCTCCTTCACAAACTTCTCCAACGCGAATTTGTGGGCTTTTTCCACATCAATTTCGGCGCGGCGGCGAACATTCTGCATCTCCGCCTGGGAACGCAGCATTTGCTCCTGGAACTCCTGAGCCTGGGCCTTCAGCGCCTCAATTTCACTTTCCGGGCCGACTTCAGCACTGCCTTCGGTCGCCGTCTCTTCTTCGGGAGCGGCTTCCGCAGCGTCTTTTAGCTCTTCTTCCACCTGTTCGTTACGATTCTCGTCAGCGCTCATGACTACTCCTGCTTGATCGTCGGCGGCCAGACGACCGGCCGGTTAACGTTTGGATTCCGACCACCAGAGGCCGAAAAAAACATGTTTGCGAACGGATATGGGGCCCGTATCCGATGTTTCAACCGTTGCGCACCTCATTCATTCACAAATTCGCCAGCCGATGTTTGCAAACGGAGAAAACCCTGTATATATTCACAGTCACTGTATGTAATCACAGTATTCAGGAATCGAGCGGAGGACCTCTGCATGCTCACACAGCTCACCGTTTCCAATTACGCCATTGCCGAGCGGGTCGAACTTCAGTTTGGAAAGGGCATGACGGCACTTACCGGGGAGACCGGTGCCGGCAAATCCATTGTTCTGGATGCCCTTGGCCTGGCCATGGGCGGGCGCGCCGACGCTGGCGCTGTACGCCATGGCGCCAAACGTGCCGACATCACCGCCACCTTTGACGTGTCCCGCATTGCCGAAGCCCGGCAATGGCTGGAGAACCATGAGCTCGACGACGACAACGAATGCATCCTGCGCCGAGTGATTAGCAAGGACGGCCGCTCCCGCGCCTACATCAACGGCCAGCCCTGCCCCCTTGCCCACCTGAAGGACTTGGGCAGCGCCCTGATGGACATCCACAGCCAGCATCAGCACCAATCGCTGCTGCGCAAGGAAACCCACCGCAAACTGCTGGACGAATTTGCGGGAGCAGAAGGGTTGGAGGAACAAACCAGGAACGCCTGGAAGGCCTGGCATAAAACCCGCCAGCGGCTGACAGAACGTCAACAGAATGCCGACGAAGCGGAAGCCCGCCTGCAATTGCTGCGCTACCAGGTGGAAGAACTGGACCGCCTTGCCCTGGAAGACGGCGAACAGGCAGAACTGGAGAAAGAGCAGGAACAGCTCAGCCATGCCGACACAGTGATGCACAGCAGCCATCAGGCCACCCTGCTGTGCACGGAAGACGAGAATAGCGCAGCCGATCTGGTGCGCCAGGCATTACAGCAACTGGAACAGTTGCCTGTGGAGGTACCGGCACTGGCGGAAACCATCCAGATGCTGAATGAGGCCCAGATTCAGATCACTGAGGCCGGCGACAACCTGCGCCACTTTGTGGAAGATTACGACGCCGATCCAGCCCGGCTGACCGAAGTGGAAGAGCGCCTGAGTGCCATTTACCAGATGGCCCGCAAGCATCGCATCACCCCCGAGGCCCTTCCAGAACTCCACCAAAGCCTGAGCGCCGAGTTGGCGTCGCTGGACGATGGCGAAGGCAGCGTTGAGAAACTGGAAGCGGAGCTGGAAGAACAACGAAGCCACTTCAATACACTCGCAACCGAGCTGTCGAACGCCCGCCAACAGGCCGCTGCCAACCTTGATCAGCGCATCGCGGAGGAGCTCGCCCAACTGAGCATGCCAGCGGTTCAATTTGTAACCCACCTGAGCCGGAACAAAGGCGACGAGCCTGCCCCACATGGTTTGGAAGACATTGAGTTCCTGGTCAGCGCCAACCCAGGCCAGCCCGCACGTCCGCTAGCCAAGGTAGCGTCTGGCGGCGAGCTCTCACGCATCAGCCTCGCCATTCAGGTGGTGGTAGCGCAAACCTCCACCACACCAACACTGGTCTTTGATGAGGTGGATGTGGGCATTGGTGGCGGCACCGCCGAAGTGGTTGGTCGCCTGCTTCGCAGCCTGGGCAGTAATGGACAGGTTCTGTGTGTAACTCATCTCGCGCAGGTAGCGGCCCAGTGCCATCAGCACCTGTTCGTCAGCAAGTTTACGGAATCAGACGCCACTTACTCGAAGATTGAGTCACTGGACGACAATGGCAGGATCAGTGAAGTGGCAAGAATGCTCGGCGGTGTGGATATGACCGAACACACCATTGCCCATGCCCACGAAATGTTCACCAAGGGTCAGGCAACGCATCACTGAACAGTTTGAAAGGTAAGCGTATTCCCCTCTCGATCCTGAGAGTTGTTGGGGCGGGCTAAAAACCCGCCCCCTTTTTTTCTTTTTACCCGGAACAATCCCGAGTGATCAGGACTTGATGGGTTTGACGTAAAGAATCAGGCTGTGATCGACAATCTCATAGCCTCGCTCTTTGGCAATCTTTTGCTGCCGCTCTTCGATAACCTCATCGACGAACTCGATGACCTCACCAGTCTGAGTGCAGACCATGTGATCATGATGATCGTCGCCGGCCATTTCAAATACGGCATGCCCACCCTCGAAGTTGTGGCGCAGAACCAGGCCAGCCGCCTCGAACTGAGTCAGCACCCGGTAGACGGTTGCCAGGCCCACGTCATCACCCTGTTCAAGGAGCTTTTTGTACACATCCTCGGCGCTGAGGTGATGCTCCTCGGAATTCTCCAGTATATTGAAGATCTTCACTCTTGGCAGAGTGACTTTAAGACCGACTTTTCGTAATTCGGTGTTTTCGGATGACATGTTACGATTCACTCTTTGGTGTGCCTCACGGCTTCCGGTATGATGAAGCCGCATGTTAACGGTCAGACCGTGTCACACCTGCCCCTGGCAGGCGATTTCAAGATAGAGGATTTCCCCCGGCGATGCAAAAGCTCACAGCTCTCATTCTAACTCTCATCATGGCTGGCTGTGTTTTCCCAGGCGTATACAAGATCAACGTACAACAGGGGAACATACTGACCGACGAAGAGCTGACATCACTGGCCGAGGGCATGTCCCGCAGCCAGGTTCATTCCCTGCTGGGAACCCCGCTGATGACCAACCCCGTTGACCCTTCGCGGGAATACTATGTATATACCTTCCAGCGCCGCGGTGGCGACATCAAGGAGCAACGGGTCATCGTCTACTATGACAACGACCAGTATTCCCATTACGAAGCCCAACTGCTGGAAGAAACACCCGCCTACTGAGCCCGATTCATCCCTTCTTCTTTGCCCGGTTGAGCCGGGCTTGCTTGGGATCGATTTGCAGCGGCCGGTAGACTTCAACCCGGTCGCCTTCCCGCAACTCGTGGGCGGACGGATTCTTGATCACCTTGCCGAAGATCCCCATATCGTCATTTTCCGGATCGACCTCAGGGAATACGGCGACAATGCCGGAACGCTTCACAGCCTCCACAGCGGTGGTTCCCTCTTCAACGCTCAAGCTGATGATTTCCTGCTTGTCCGGCCTGGCAAAGGCCACCTCAACTCGAATCATTGCTATCCCCCGAGATACACCTGATCTGCACGGCGGCAGAACGCATCCACCATGGTATTCGCAGCCTGATTGAAGACCGGCCCGAACGTCATCCTCGACAACGACCCGGAAAACTCGAACTCCAGCGTAAGAATCACCTTGCAGGCGTTATTCTGCAAAGGCTTGAACTGCCAACGCCCACTAAGGTTGCGAAAAGGGCCATCCACCAGGCACATTTCAATGGTATGCGGCAGATACAACTGGTTGCGCGTAGTCAGCCGGTGACGAATACCACCCTTGGCAATATCCATGGACGCCATGATTTCGTGATCGGTCTGCTCGTGCACCTGGCTGGCCGAACACCAGGGAAGAAAATCGGGGTAGCTGGCAACATCATTGACCAGGTGGAACATGCGTTCCGCCGAGTGCATGACCAGCGCGGTCTTGTCGATCTGATGGGGCATTGGAACCGAACGTCCTACTTGCAAATACGCTTGAATTGAAGACCCTGCAAAGGTAGCGCCCCTTTAAACGGGACGCCTATATCAGACGCTATGATAAAGGATATCGCCGTTGTTGGGGTCACTTTCCTGCCCAGCCGGACCGTTCTTACCGCTTTCCTCTCCCCGCTTGGTTCCTGGCTCGCCACTTGCGTCGGCATCATCGGCCTTGGTGTTCGTATCATCCGCATCGGGCGCGGATGGCGTCATTGAGCCCGGCGCCAACTCTGCGGAAGGTTCGCACCACAAACCGTTGCTGCCGCTGTCGCACAGAGCCACCAGCGACGTGGCGGTGTACTGCAAGCCGATATACGCTACCACCAACGGCAAAACCAAACGCATCACCCAGAACCAGATACGCCCAATCAGGCGTGGCGCCTTTCCGAGTATGGTGAAGGTCAGATTACGGGTCAGGTACCAACCTACGAAGACGGAAATCAGGATACTCACCAGCGGAATCAGCAAGCCACCCGTGACCAGCTCCAGCCAGCGAAACAAGGTGCCACCGGCAAAACGCTCGTCGGACCACAGATTGAAGGATAGCAACGACCCAAGCCCCGCCAGCCAGGCTGAGCTGCCCATCAAAAAGGCGGACAAGCCCCTTGGCGCGCCCGTCCACTCCTGAAACCAACCGACCACCGGCTCAAGCAATGAAAGAGACGTCGTCCACACAATCATGACGATGACCAGAAACACTGCCGCCACCAGAAACTGACTGCCCGGCAGATCCGCCAGGGCCACCGGCAACGACAGGAACAGTAGCCCAAAGCCGCGCTCGCCCTCCATGGAATGGCCATCGGGCGCCAACGAATAGATCGCCAATCCGGCTCCGATGGCAATCAGGGTATCCATCAACACAACGGCCAGCACAGAACGCTTAAGACGAGTGTCCGCGGGTGTATAGGCACCGAACAGGGTCCACACGCCCATACCGAGCCCAAGAGTGAAAAACGCGTGAAACAACGCCGCCCGCAAACTGTCCAGGGTCACGTCGGCAGGGCGAAAATCCAGCATGAAGCCCGACGCACTGCGGAAATCCCCGCTCCAGGCAGCCAAGCCACAGAGCGCCAGCAAAATCAGCATCATTGCCGGCGCCACAACCCGCACCACACGCTCGATACCGTCCACCACGCCCTGCATCGACACCCACACCACCAGTAACAGGAAGAACCCGTGCCAACCCATGAACACACGATAGTCCCGTGAATCCGACACCAGCGCCGAGAGGATACCCGCGGCCTCCGCCTCCCCGGCACCCATAAACCAACCCATGGCGCCATAGAACACGTAAGCCAGAGCAATGGCACCGAACACCGCGGTAAAGGAAAGCACCAGGAAGGCTGCCAGCACCCCCAGCCGGCCAGCCCACATCCACACCCGGGACCGCCGCGCGCTGCGAACGAAACCATCCATCGCCAGCACCAAACCATGGCGGGCGTATCGCCCCATGGCGGATTCGGTCACCATCAACGGCAGCGTCACCAATAGCAGACACGCCAGGTACAGCAATATGAACAACCCGCCGCCATGCTGGCCGGCCAGGTAGGGGAACTGCCACACGTTCGCGAGGCCAAAGGTTGCCCCGGTCGCGGCCCAGAAAAAAGTGGTTGGTCGGGTCCACGACCCGATTGGTGTTTCGTATGGAGTAGGCATTCCATTCCCTGACGACATCTCAGCGCACATTGTAGCGGAGGAATCACAGCCCATACGACCATCGACTCAGTCAATCGCGCCGATTTCGTGACCAGTCTGGTACTACTGGGCTACAATGCGCGCTTTTCCGGCACGATTACGCACGGTAAATTTTCTGTCCGACTCCGGATCAACGATTCATGAGCAAGAAGAAACCCGGCGCCCCGAGCGCCACCATTGCCCTGAACAAAAAGGCAAAACACGAGTATCACATCGAGGAACGCTTTGAGGCGGGCCTGGCCCTGCTCGGTTGGGAAGTAAAGTCCATCCGTGCCGGCAAGGCACAGCTCACCGATGCCTACGTGCTGCTCAAGGACGGAGAGGCCTGGCTGCTGGGGTCCCACATCATCCCACTGACCGCCGCGTCAACCCACGTTATCGCGGACCCGACCCGAACCCGCAAACTGCTGCTGCACGCCAAGGAAATTGCCAAAATCGTCGGCAAGGTTAACCAGGCAGGCCATACCTGCATTCCGCTGGCCATGTACTGGAAGAAGAACAAGGTGAAGTGCGAAATTGCCCTGGTGAAAGGCAAGAAACTCTTCGACAAGCGCGCCACCGAGAAAGAACGGGACTGGAACCGGCAGAAGCAACGCATCCTCCGCGAAACCAACGTCTGATCCTGCAGCCGGGCACCAGGCCCGGCGCACTCGCCCAGCAACTTATGTCGCATCTGCATCCTCTTTTAGGCCCTCCCTGATCGGCCTATACTCGATCCCTTACCCCAATCCGCATACGGACAGCGGCCACCCAGGGACAGACGGGAACTAAAGGGAGCAAGTGATGACACGCCGACAAACACCCATGTCCGCAGTAGATCGCTCGTGGCTACGTATGGAATGCCCCGAGAACCCCATGATGATTTCAGCGGTGCTGGTGTTCGATCAGCCCATTGCCCTTAAGCGCCTCAAACGCACGCTTGACGAACGCTTTCTCACTTTCCAGCGCTTCCGCCAGCGCGTCGTTACCGAAGGCGACCGCGTTTACTGGCAGGACGACCCACTCTTTCATATCGACAACCACATTCACGTTCTGGCCCTGCCCGGCGACGGTGGTAAACAGGAACTGCAGACATTGACCAGCGACCTGACCAGCACCTCGCTGGACTTCAGGCGGCCACTCTGGCAGATCCACTATATCGAGAACTATCAGGGCGGCTGTGCATTGCTGGTTCGCATCCATCACTGCATCGCTGACGGCATTTCACTGGTGCGTGTGCTGCTCTCGCTGACCGATAACTCACCGGAGCCTAGGCTCAGTCGGGTATCGACATCCAGCCATCCCAAGCCCCACGCACCCCAAGGTTTACGCCAGCTCGCCAGTCGCGCGTTGCACAATGGACAAACCGCCATCGACCAGGCCGGGCTTTTTCTCAAATCCGTCCGTAACGAGCCGGGTTACCCGTTCAAACTGATCACAACCGCCGGCAACATCGCTGTCGACCTGCTCAAACTGGGCCTGACCCCGGCGGAACCAGACACCTGCCTGAAAACACCCCTGAGCGGTCGCAAGCATGTCGCCTGGGCTGACCCCCTGAGCCTGGCCGAGGTGAAGGTGTGTGCGAGGGCCCTGCGCGGCACCGCCAACGATGTACTGCTATGCGCTGCCGCCGGCGCGCTGCAGCGGCATTTTATCGCCACTGGCGAGGCTACCCCGGAGTGCGGCATTCGCGTTGCCGTGCCCTTCAACTTACGCCCTATGAGGCAACCCATCGAAACCCTGGGCAATCAGTTCGGTCTGGTACTGGTTACCCTGCCCGTGGAGGAAACCGACCCCGTGATGCGGTTCCGCCAGGTACAGGAAAACATGAACCGCCTCAAACGCTCCTACCAAGCACAGGTAACCTACAGCCTGCTGGACCTGTTCGGGCGCGGCCCGGATGTCCTGGAACGGCGGGCACTATCCATGCTCAGCAACAAGGCTTCTGCGGTACTCACCAACGTGCCGGGCCCGAAAGAACCCGTGTACCTGGCAGGAGCAAAGCTCACCCAACCCATGTTCTGGGTGCCCCAAAGCGGCAATATCGGTATCGGCCTGAGCATTTTCAGCTACGCCGGCACCGTGCAGTTTGGCATCACCATCGACAAGAACATCAAAGCCGACCCCGAAGGCGTGATGGGGCATTTCCGCAACAGCTTTGCCGAACTCCTGGATGCGGCTCTGCACAGTAGCGAACAAAGCACAGCCCGTGTTGCAGGCTAATAGGTACAACTGACCAACCAACACCACAAAACAAAACCAGGAAAACCTTGAAGTTGGCGGAACCAGCCACATATACTGTCGGTAAGGGGACGACATGGCTTCGACGCCGGTGGCGAACCCTTGGGTGCATGTCGAGATGGCAGCCAATCTCGTTAATCCAAAGCTGCAACGCAATAGTCGCAAACGACGAAAACTACGCACTAGCAGCGTAAGCTGCTAGTCGTCCTGACCGGGTCGCCCGTAGCCCGGAAGCAACATCTCAGGACGTCATCGCTTACGGGATGCTCCGTTTTCCAGAGTTCACTGGCTAACGGCTAAGATTTAAAGAACTCGGTTCTTGCACCCTGGCTCTCGGGTCGCTTGAACTTAAATCAATAGAGAGACGCTAAACATGTAGACCTCAAGGCTGAGTGCTGGCGGACGCGGGTTCAATTCCCGCCGTCTCCACCAACCAAAGAGAAAAAAGCCCCTGATTTCAGGGGCTTTTTTTTCGTTTTCAAGACCATATAACAAAGGACTGTCCACCAAATGTCCACATG
This sequence comes from Marinobacter sp. V34, assembly GCF_055524115.1. NCBI lineage: Bacteria > Pseudomonadati > Pseudomonadota > Gammaproteobacteria > Pseudomonadales > Marinobacteraceae > Marinobacter > Marinobacter sp. V34. The sequence goes on from NZ_JBUPZY010000009.1 coordinate 214,847, forward strand.
GAAAAAGTCTTGGATATTGAGAATATGGGAACGGATTGGCGCTCCAATGAAAGCGACAAACCACCTACACGACACTCGAATATTTCGCGCAGCGGTATACGGCCCGGTGATAATCGGTGTGATGCTCGCATTAGTCGTGGTATTCCCCCAAAAAAATAGACACGCCCCATCAGTTAGCTCCCTCGAACTCTATCGGAGTCCGGTAACCAAGGCTACTGTGGAGCCGTTGGGCATTATAGAAGCGCTCAATATAGTGTTTTATATGATGTCTCAGTTGGCGAAGCGTGACGTAGCTGGTGGCGTGCAGCAATTCTCCCTTCAAGCTTTTGAAGAACGATTCCACCTCGGCGTTGTCCGTGCAATACCCCGGACGGCTCATACTGTGACGAACCTGATGGCGTTTGAGCATGTCACGCATTTTCACGGCTCTGAACTCGGTGCCGCAATCCGTATGCAGCAGGAGCCCTGGTAACGGCGAACGGTCAGCCATGGCCTGCCTGAGAGCACCACGAGACAGGTCACTGTTCAGGTTGGCTTCCAGCTGCCATCCGACAATGCGCCGAGAGTACAGATCCAGAACTACCGCCAGAAATACATTCTTCCGTCCCATCTTGATGTAGGTAACATCGCTGCTCCACTGCTGATTCACCGTCACCGGTTTATCCAGGGTCAGACGGTGGTTCGGCCAGGCCTTAAGAACCGCTCTTCGGGTGAGCAGCCTGCGGTAGATTCTGTGAGTCCGAGCCTTCATGCCCCAGACCTGCATCAGCCGGGCAACCCGATTCTCACCCACCCGAACACCTTGGCGTTTGAGGGCGCGATACACTTTCGGGCTGCCATAGCGGCCCTCGCTCTCATTGAATACCCGCCGTATCTTAAGCAGCAGTTCCGCGTTCTCAGAAGCCCGCTTACCGGGCTTGCGATTCACCCAGGCGTAATACCCGGAGCGTGAGATGTTCAGGTAACGGCACAAGGCCTTTACGCCGTGTTCTCGTTGGTGTTTCCAGACGAACCGGAACGCTTCTGTCGTTCCTCGGCCTGAAAACGTTGAAACTTTTTTAGGACGTCATTTTCCTCCTGAAGCTCTGCTATCTGGCGCTTCAATCGGTTGATCTCATCCTGCTCACTAATCTTCTTCTTGGCTTCCGCTGGCGCTCGCTTGACCCGTTTCATGGCGAATTTCCCCTCACGGTGTTCCTTACGCCAGCGTGACAGCATCATCGGGTGAATATCCAGCGCTTCGGCTACGCTCTTCACACTTCGGTGGGCTTGGTGACTCCACTCAACGGCTTTGACTTTGAACTCGGTCGTGTACTTCTCGGTTTTCTTGCCAGTCTTTATCGCAGGCATCGGTTCTCTCCTTCGTCGGAGTTATCGATGCGTGTCTACTGAAGTGGGGGAAGTGCATCGGCTACTTGCGGTCCCCGATAGAACCCAACTGGACACTCCAAGGCTTTAACAACTTTATTGCTCTGTTCAAACTACCTATTGGCATCGCAGGGATAGCAATACCTCTAGCAGTGTCAACGCCAGTTTAAAAGTGACCCACTTATCGGCAATATCGCCGGTTGAAAACTGACCCACCTTTGGCGTTTAAGTGTTGGTTAATAGTTCTTGGCTGCTGGCTGAGATTGGTGCGATGCCAGCCGTTTTCTTATCCTTCAGTCGATAGCTTTCTCCCCGGATCTGGACGATATGCGCGTGGTGTAACAACCGGTCCAATAGTGCAGCCGTTAATGTAGTGTCGTCGGCGAAGGCGCTGGCCCACTGCGAGAACGGCAAGTTACTGGTGACGATGACACTGCCTTGCTCGTAGCGTTTGGCGATGACATTGAAGAACAAGTTGGCTTCCTCACGACCAAACGGCAGATAGCCGATTTCGTCAATGATCAGTAGCCGTGGCGCAAGAATGCTACGTTTCAGGTACTGATCCAGACGCTCCTGTTTCCGCGCAGTGGCCAGTTGCAGCATCATGTCAGCAGCGGCAATAAAGCGCGTTTTGATGCCTTGGGCAACGGCCTTATGACCCAGGCTAATGGCCAAGTGGCTTTTGCCGACGCCACTGGGGCCCAGTAGTACCACATTTTCCGCCCGCTCTACGAAGGCCATACTCGTCAGTTCATTGAGCTGTTTGCGGGGGCCCCCTCTGTCAGCCTAGTTGTCCAGTTGGCGATCTCGCCTGAGTTTCACTAGACGGGGGCGGCATGGGAGCATTCATGCCACGCTATTCCGAAGAACGTAAAGCCGCAGTCCTGAAGAAGCTGTTA
>NZ_JBUPZY010000010.1:0-198379 GCF_055524115.1 Marinobacter sp. V34
ACTCAGCCGTGAAACAGACCAGCGCCGATGGTAGTGTGGCTTCTGCCCATGTGAGAGTAGGTCATCGTCAGGCTCTTAATACCAAAAACCCCCGCGGCTTCGCCGACGGGGGTTTTTTATTGCCTGTCTACTTCCACCAGATCAACCAGGCTACCTACGATTTCCTGCATAACGGCCAATTGTTCGTTCAGGCTTTCAAGCACCATCGACAGATCCCTCAATTCCAGACCAAAGAAGAGCACGAATCCTGAAAGGCCGGCAACACCGCCGAGCGTTAGCCACTTCAGCCGATTGTGCTGCTTATCAAAGCTTTCTTGGTGCATGGCTTCCAACAAGACAACACTCTTGCGCAAGTGCCTGAGTTCGTCGTGGGTTTCTTCATAGGCGATCTCCAGGGTGGCGAGCCGTCCTGTCAGTCGTCTTGTGTAGCTTTGTTCAATGAGTTCGCCAGGGGTATTTTCGAATGGCGATAGACCAGGTAAGGTGGAGGCATCAGTCAGGATAGCCTCGATAGTGGTAAGGAGCTGTTCCCGGTCAACCTGTTTTCCAATCACACCAGCGGCACCACGGGCCTTGGCATCCTGTCGGTATCGTTCTGCGCTCTGTGATGTGTACATGAAAACCGGGATGTGCCGTAGCTCAGAGTCTGCCTTGATCACGTCCAGAGCTTCTAAGCCATTCATTCCGGGCAAGAGATGGTCCAGGAAAACCAGATCGAAAGCCTCTTCACGTAGCTGTGTGAGGCCTTCCTCAGCGCTGGCGACGCCTTTTGTCGTCAGGTCGGCGCGTTCCAGCAGTCGGGCCAGGATGATGCGTGCCGTCGATGAATCATCGACGATTAATGCGTGACCTCGAGCCATTGGTTCCCTTCCTGAAGTATTGGCTGTGTTCCATCATGGCAGCCAGATTTCGAATACGCCACCGCTCAGGCGGCCATCATTGTGGAGTTTGATATATCCGTGGCGGTCACCATTGCTATGAAGCTGAGCAACCGATGATGCGAAGAACAACCCCAGGCCGGTGCTTCCACTGTTGAAGTTCAGGGATTTGAAGCCGGGAGTTCCATTGTGTTGCATGGTTTCCGGGTATCCGTCGCCGTCATCTTCAACGCCTATGACCAGAAAATCACCATGCACCGCCGCTGTCAGTTTGATCATACTCTTGGTGTAGCGGATGGCGTTATTGATGGTGTTATTGAGTACGCCGGTCAGCAGATCCTCATCGAAGAAGCCGTTGATTTCATAGGATTCGATCTCCAGCTTGATGCCCATGCCCTCAAGAAGCGGCGTATGGCGCGCCATTTGCTGGGACAGGAAGTCAGGAACGAAGTGTTCCTCAACATGTGCTGACAGGTTGTTTTCGCCAAGTCGGTAAATACCAAGTAGTTGCACCAGATCGTTGTGCATACGTTCAGCTTCATACTGCAGGGTGTTAAAACGTGGAGAATCACCGATGGTGTCTGTCTGTTCCTGGCGAAGTTCATCCAGGGAATTCAGCAACATGCCCAGGGAATTCTTCATGTCATGAACGGCAGAGGCCAGAACCATTGAAAAGTCGATGCTCTGTGTACCCCGAGAGTGGGTCAACTCATCATGATCATTGGTGGTCATGACATCATTCCCTCCAGTTTCTTGCGCAAAGAGAGCAGGCGTCGGTGTTGGCGATGCTGTTCTGGCAGATCAGTGAGTTTTTCCAGGCATCTTTCACAGCGTTTCAAAAGCTCGCGATCACCTGCTGTATCGAGATATTGCTTCATCAACACCTGTACCAGGTTTAAATTGAGAGCCGCGTGGGAGGGCACTATATCCAATGCCCGGTTGAATGTGGTAGCGGCCTCTTCAAGATTCCCTGCTTCGAACGCCTTGATGCCATCACGATTCAGCGACCGGGCTTGCAGTTTTTGTCGGAAGCCCACAGGCTCATCGAGTAAACTCTCGATTTTCTGCAATAGCGGCGGGTTGTCGCTGCAACGGATGGCAAGGGCGTTGAGCAGACCCTTGGCATCGTTTTCCCGGCCCAGACGGAAAAGTGTCTTGGCGTAGTCAAGGCAGGCTTCTGGGGGCATCAGATCAGGGTCGAGTTCGTCCGCAATGCTTTCTAAGGCGTTTCGGGCTTCATTCATTCGGTCCTGACCGGCATGAACCCGGGACTGGACAATTCGGCTCCGTAGCTTGATGTCTTCCTGCCCGGCAAACCGCTTTTCCATGCGCCGGAGTATGGTCAGAGCTTCGTCCGCTTGGGCGGCACCCTCATTCGACGAGTCCCCTTCACTGAGGTCAGACAATGACTGGCCCAATGCAAGATAGTGTTCGGAGTTATCGTGTATGGAATAGGTGCCAAGGCTGACGGTCTGTCGCCATGCATTGGACGCTGTCGGCATGTCCTGATTGGACGAGGCAAGGATGGCCAGATGCTTGTGTCGTAGCAGTGCGTTGGGGGAGTGCTCTGCTGCCTTCTCAAGAATCTGTTGGGCCTGGGTGGGCCGGCCCTGTTTTTCGAGAGCCTCGGCAAGAAAGTCATACGCTTCCATGTAATCCGGATGCTCGGACACTAGCTCTTTCAGTGTTGCTGCCGCGTCATCGTAATTCTGGTTGGCGATCAGGACTTTGCCACGACCAAGCCTTGCCCAGGAGAGGTCGCGCTGGTTCAGTACATCGTCGTGGATTTTCAGGGCATGGCTGAAGTCTCCAACCTGGTAATAGAGATCGGCCAGCGTTTTCAAAAGCCAGGTCTTGTATCGGGGTTGCGAAGGTAGCGTCTGCAGGCATAAAGAAACGGCTTCGGGGAAATTTTCCCGATCGATCTCCCGGTTGATGGGGAGTAGGGCATTGCGTTGCGCGATAAGCCCGCCCAGTCGCTTTTCAAGCATGGCACGGTTGATGGGCTTGGTGAGGTAGCCGTCGGGTTGGTACTCCCGAGCGCCCATCACCATCTCCTTGGAGGTTTCGGCGGTCACCATCAGAAACAGCGAAGAACGTTTCAGAAGTTTCTTGTGCCGGAGCTCTTCGAGTATATGCTGGCCGTTCTTGCCCTCGCCCAGGTTGTAGTCGCAAAGCACCACGTCTACGTGGTTATAGGCACAATATTGGACGGCAGCGGATGCGTTGGCGACCGACTCGATCTTGTCGGCGCCGCAATTCCGCAAGATTTGCCGCATGGACAATCGAAAATTCTCGAAGTCATCGACGACCAGGTAACTGAGTTTCCCGAAGTTGGCGCCGATGGTATTGCTAGTGGACTCGGTCATGACCGTTTCTGTTTCAACAGTTTGTTAACCAGTGCTCGCAATGCGGCTGGCTTTACCGGTTTATAAAGGATCTGATAACCCCTGCTGATTGCATCCTCCCTGACGTCCGGGGCCATATAGCCGGTAATGAGAATGCCAGGTATATCATTGCTGATTTCTTCCCTCAATGAATCCATGGCATCGAGCCCATTCCGGTTATCGTCCAGTTGGTAGTCGGCTAATATGATGTCGGGTTTCGTGCCGCTGAGCTTGTACCGAGCATCTTCTAGGCTTTCGGCTGTCGTCACGTCACAGTGCCAGTTGTCCAGCAAAGCGCTCATGCCGTGGAGGATGTCAGGATCATTGTCGATACAGACCACGTGAAGGCCTCCCAGGCTCGATACACGCCGCGACGCGGGTGCGGATTTGGAGATGTTCTGATCACTGTGCTCGGCCGGTGCAATGGGCACGGTGATGCTGAATACGCTGCCGAGTCCCTGTACCGACTGCACGTTTACCGGGTGATTCAGCATGCCACAGATGCGGTCGACAATCGCAAGTCCCAGGCCAAGGCCTTTTTTGTCCCGACCCTGCTGGAAACGACGGAATTCCTCGAAAATGTGAGTAAGCTGGTCTTCCGGAATACCTGGCCCGGTATCCCATACCTCGATGCGTATATACCCTTTCAAGCGCCGACAGCCGAGTAGGATTTTCCCGCTTGGAGTGTAACGAATGGCGTTGGAAAGAAAATTCTGGATAACGCGTCTCAGTAGTTTTGAGTCTGACCGAACCCAGGCGCTGCTGGGTACGACATGGAGGTCCAGACCCTGATCTTTTGCGATGGCAGAGAAGTCGGTTGCCAGATGCCGCATGATGTCGTTGACCGGGAATACGCCGATATCCGGTTCTAGTGCACCGGCGTCCAGTTTTGAGATGTCCAGAAGGGTACTGATAATTTCTTCGGCTGCGCCCAGTGAGCTGTCAATGTGGTCCACCAGTTCGGTCATTTCAGGATCCCTGGCCTTACCTGCCAGAGCTGAGGTGAAAAGGCGCGCGGCATTCAGGGGTTGCAGAAGGTCATGGCTTGCTGAGGCCAGGAAGCGAGTCTTGCTCTGGTTGGCCTGTTCAGCCACGGATTTCGCCTTGAGCATTTGCTCGTTAATCACCTGGAGTTCCTGGGTGCGTTCTTTGACGCGCTGCTCCAAGTAGATATTGGTTTCTTTCAGCGCCTGCTCGGTCCTCCGCATCGCGGTGATGTCCTGGAAGGTGGTTACGTAACCACCGCCAGGTATCGGGCTACCATCAATCCTCAGTACCGTGCCGTCAGGGCGTTGTCGTTCGTAGGACATCGGCCGACCCTCGCGCATGCTGGCGCAGCGATCGGCAATGACCTCGTCTATTCGTCTCGCTGGCAGATTGGCACTGGTCAGGTTGTACCGCATCAGGTCCTCCACCGGCCGGCCGACCCGGACGAAGCCCTTCGGGTAACTGAATTGCTCCAGGTAGCGGTGGTTCCATACCACCAGCTGTTGTTGATGGTTGACGACGGATACACCGAGGCTGATGTTCTCAATTGCCGATTGCAGCAATTCCCGGCTGAAGGTCATGGCCTGCGAGGCTTCATCGACGATGCTGACGACGTCCTCTATCTGCATATCCCGCCCGGTGAGCGTGGACTCCAATACCACGCGTGCCGTCGACGCCCCGATAACCGACGCCAGCTGTCGCTCAATGAACTTCATCAGGTGCGACGAAGCTGGCCTATGAGGGTGTAGACGAATGGCATTACGCCGCTCGTAGTTGCGGAAGATGGCCTCGGCTCGCTCCTCCCCCATGAAGCGATCGGAGATCGCCTGCAAATCGGAGGTCATGATCTCACCCTGCCAGCTTTGTTGCTGCGGCGTCTCGGCTCTTGGTTGGGGATCGTGGAAGAACGAGGCGATCTGGATTTTTTCCCGCACCCGTTGCCGGGTCAGCATAGAAAGAACAATGTAGGTAACGGTGTTGATACCCAGGCTCCAGATAATGCCGTGGCTGGTCTGATCAAGCTCAGAACCAAATAGAGCCGTGGGCCTTGTCCAGTTAATGCCCCAAACGCCGTGATCAATGAGGGTGTCGCTCAACCAGCCAGTGGATGCCAGGGCGGGTAACAGCAGGGTATAGCACCACATCAGGAACCCGAGGCCAAGGCCCCAGACCGCGCCGGTATGGTTGCCCTTGCGCCAGAGAATACCTCCGACAAGTGCAGGCCCGAACTGGGCCGCTGCGGCGAATGAGAGCAGTCCAAAGGCCGTCAGGCTGTAATCTGCACCTGCCATGCGGTAGAACCCGTAGGCAGTGAGCAACACTACGAATATGGCAACCCGTCGAATGCTGAGCAGCAGGTAGCTGAGGTCCGAGCGTTTGTTCATGCCGGGGCGGAAGAACTTCAGCAGCGCCGGCATGATGATCTCATTGCTGACCATGGTTGCGATGGCGACGGAGCAGACGATGACCATTGCTGCAGCCGCAGACCCACCGCCCAGGAACGCCAGGATGGCGAGCCATTGCTCCCCGGCAAGAATTGGCAGGTTCAGGATCAGGATGTCCGGATCGGACGCACTGGCTTCAGGGGATAACAGGCCTGCGGCAGCGATGGGTAATACAAAAGCGCTGGCGAGAATAAGGTTGATAGGCATCGCCCAGCGAGCGATTTCGAAATCCCGGTGGTCGGTGTTCTCCACTACCATCACATGGAACTGTCTGGGTAGGCAGATAATTGCGAGCATGGCTACCAGCGTTTGGGTAATAAAAGCCGGCGCCTCAACGCTGTCCGTGGTCAGTGTGCCGACGAGTCCTGCGCTGCGGACGTTGCCCCAGAGATCGTCGAAGCCGCCATAAAGACCATAGATAACGAACAAGCCAACGGCCACGAAGGCCACGAGCTTTATCAATGACTCAAAGGCCACTGCCTGTATCATGCCCCGGTGGTGCTCGGTTGACTCGAGGTGTCGGGTACCGAACAGGACGGTAAATACCGCGAGCACCAGGGTGATATACCAGGCCGAATCGTTCCACGCAGCGGTACTGAGTTCATTGGGTTCCACGCCAGTGTCCGAGAGGACGCTAAAGCCCATGGAGATGGCTTTAAGCTGCAGGGCGATGTAAGGAACGCTGCCGATCAGCGCGAAGATTGCCACCATGGCGGCGAGTGACTGGGATTTGCCATAACGGGATGCTATGAAGTCCGCAATCGAGGTGGTGTTGTTGCGCTTGCTGATGAAGATGATACGGCGCAACAGGGGAGCGCCAAAGACAAAAACGAGTAATGGGCCGAGATAGATTGGCAAAAAACCGAGCCCCTCCTGAGTGGCTCGGCCTACGGCACCGTAAAACGTCCAGGAGGTGAAGTAGACCGCCAGTGACAGGGCATAGATATGGGTACGCGCCAGTCGGCGACGGTAGAGACCAGGATGCTTGTCGCCGGCCCAGGCAATAACAAAAAGAATCGAAATGTAGGTGATGGAAATTAAGACCAGCAACCAGGCACTAATCATAGTTCGCTCTTTTTATTCTACCCGGGGTTCTCGGGAGCGGTTGGGGTTATCGTCATTCGCCGCAAACGGTCATCAACAGTTTGTCCTGCGGGGCCAGTTTTTTCATGTTATCAAGCCGTGGGGCACCGTCTGAACCCAGTGGTACAAGTTCGCGGGTATTGCAGTTAAGAATATGAATCCGATGAGAAACAGCATCGACCATCTTCTGCTCAAAGCGATACAGGGTGAAGCGCAAAACGTCCGGGTTTGACGGGGTTTCGCTGATGCTTTTGGTATCGACTGTCGAGAAAGCATTGACGTAAGGGAAGAAAAACGTCCATGGGCGCCATAAAATGCCATTGCTCTCCGTGTCCACAATGACAGCCTCTTCCGGCATCAGGGATTGTTTCTGTTCAAACCAGGTGTATTCGGTATAGATGAGGTACCCCAACATACCAGCTCCGGCAAATACCGGGATGATCCATTTCGGAGCAAGGTTTCGGGTCATAGCCCGAATTCCGAGTGCAACACCTGCGGCTCCCAGGCCGCAAACAACGGTAGCGACAAACGTCCAGAACATAAAACAGGTTTCCTTAAAAAAGAACGGGCTCCCTCACAGAGGAAGCCCGTTCATCATCAACCTTCTAATTCATTCAATGAATCAGGCTGATTCGTTGCTTAGTGGTCGTGAGCCTGACTCGCACCACGTGGGTAGCGAACGCTTTCAACCAGTTCCTGAATCTCAACGGGCGGTTCTTCAGTTGCGTTGGACACAAGGAAGGCTACCGCAAAGTTGACGACAGCACCAATCGCACCGATAGACAGCGGGGAAATACCCAGTACCCAGTTTTCAGGGGTGTCTGCCAGGTTGTTGGTGCCAGGAATGAACAGCCAGCCCTTGTACACGAAAATGTACGCGAGGGTGAAGCCCAGACCAGTCAGCATACCGGCAATTGCGCCAACGTTGTTAACCCGCTTGGAGAAGATACCCATCATCAGAGCCGGGAACAGCGATGCTGCTGCAATACCGAAGGCCAATGCAACAACCTGCGCCGCAAAGCCTGGCGGGTTTGCGCCCAGGTAGGTTGCCACACAGATAGCGACAGCCATTGATATCCGGGCAGCGAGCAGTTCGCCTTTTTCCGTGATGTTGGGGTTGATCGAGCCTTTGATCAGGTCGTGACTGACGGCCGACGATATTGCTAGCAACAGACCTGCCGCCGTGGACAGTGCTGCAGCCAGACCACCGGCAGCGATAAGGCCGATAACCCATCCTGGCAGGTTGGCGATTTCCGGGTTGGCCAGTACCAGGATATCCCGATTAACGACCAACTCGTTGCCTTCCCAACCGCGAGCTTGAGCTGTGCTTTCAAACTCAGGTGAGTCGTTGTACAGCTGGATGCGGCCGTCCTGGTTTTTGTCCTCGAACTGGATCAGCCCGGTGACTTCCCATTCTTTGATCCACTGAGGACGCTCATCATACTGGATCGGCTCTGCTTGGGTGCCTTCAGGATAGATGGTGGTCATCAGGTTCAAACGGGCCATGGAAGCAACGGCCGGCGCTGTCAGGTACAGCAAGGCGATGAAAACAAGCGCCCAGCCTGCAGACCAGCGAGCATCCGCCACTTTTGGCACAGTGAAGAACCGGATAATGACATGGGGCAGACCAGCGGTACCGATCATCAGGGACAAGGTAAACAGAACCATGTTCAGTTTGTTGTCCACATCAGCGGTGTACTCGTTGAAGCCAAGATCGGTGATGACCTGGTTCAGCTTGTCCAGGATCGGCATGCCGGAATCCACGTGAGTTGAGAACAGACCCAGCGGGGGCAAGGCGTTACCGGTCAACTGCAGCGAGATGAACACCGCAGGGATGGTATAGGCGATGATCAGAACGCAGTACTGAGCCACCTGCGTATAGGTGATGCCCTTCATGCCGCCGAGTACGGCGTAGGCAAATACCACCACAGCCGCAATGATCAGACCCATGGTTGATTCGACTTCCAGGAAGCGGGAGAAGGCTACACCGGCACCGGCCATCTGACCGATAACGTAGGTTACAGACGCTACAATCAGACAGACAACTGCCACAAGGCGAGCATTCTTGCTGTAGAAACGGTCGCCGATAAACTCGGGAACCGTAAACTTGCCGAACTTGCGCAGGTAAGGTGCCAGAAGCATGGCCAATAGAACGTAGCCACCTGTCCAGCCCATCAGGAACGTAGAGTTTGCATACCCGCTGGCAGCAATGATACCAGCCATGGAAATGAATGATGCGGCTGACATCCAGTCGGCACCAATGGCCATACCGTTGGTTATAGGGTGAATGCCCCCGCCGGCGACATAGAAGTCTTTTGTGCTTCCGGCCTTGGCCCAGATTGCGATAATGATGTAGAGCAGGAATGACCCGCCTACAAATATGATATTGATTCCAAATTGGCTCATACTCTACTCCTCGCTCACGCCGAATTTTTCATCGAGCTTGTTCATCCGCCAGGCGTAATGGAAGATCAACGCGATGAAAGTAAGGATTGAGCCCTGCTGGGCGAACCAGAAGCCGAGGTCGGTTCCGCCAATGGGGATTCCTGCGAGCATGGGGCGAAGCAGTATCGCAAACCCATAAGACACGAGGGCCCAGACAATGAGGCTCCCGAATATAAGGCGTAGGTTCGCCTTCCAGTAGTTCACAGCATCGTAGTCATGACCTGACATAGGATCACTCCTGTTTTGTTGTTGTGGAGGTTTTCGTGTGGGTTTTCTGTGAAGTGTTGGTGGTAGAGAAATTATTATTCATATAGTTCTTCTCCGACGTGTTGTCCTAATCGACTTTACTCGTCAAGAGACAGATGGATATTGGCAATAGGTCTAATTCTCAGTAATTTGAGGGATAAAATGTCTGCAAACGCGACACAGTTCCGGAGGTTCTAGCTTCGCTGATGGATGTTCTTCAGTTGTCGGTAGTACTTTAGTTTTTCATTGAAGTCACGCAAGGTGGTGGCACCGCTTTTTCGCGCCTGATTGATGACCGCAAGAGTTAATTCAGCCGTCACCATGGCATCGGCTGCTGCGTGATGGCGGGCGCTAACTTCCAGGTCGAAAAAATCGGCCCAGTTGTCCAGTCCTTTGCCCCCGGTTTTGGAGTTGGGAAAGAAGGCAGGAAGCATCTCGGCTACATCGAGCCAGGTGTGGGGGCGGGTGTAGCCCAGTATTTGCTTGAGAGCTTTTTCGAGGAACTTCTGGTCAAAGGCGGAGTGGTAGGCAAGGATAGGGTCGCCGTTCATCCATTCCAGCAGATGGAGCAATGCGTCTTCGGTCTCATGCCCCTGGGTAAGGGCTTCCGGACCGATACCGTGGATGAGTACCGTCTCACTGATGTCCAGTTCCGGCCGCCGCAGGATCAGATCAAACTGGTCGCCCAGGGCAATGGCATTATGCCGAATGGCTACCGCACCAATCGCGATGACATTGTCTTTTGCCGGGTTGAGGCCCGTGGTTTCCAGATCCAGTACAATCAGCCGACAGTCTGACAGCCGTTGGTCCCCGGCAGCTTTTGGCGTTGGCAAGTGTTCACGGTCGGGGCTACCGGTGCTGCCGGCCCTACGCCGTTCGATCCAGTCTTTGATCTGCTCCAGCATAACTGTTGGCCCGGTTTTCAGAGTTGGTAGGTGATTTCCAGTTTCTGCTGCAGGCGTTGTGCCTGGCGGAACGATTCGCGGAGAATCCGACGGTCCAGCGGGTTAAGGTCGTCCGGGTTTATATAGTTGGACAGGGGTTCGCCCCGGTCCAGCATCTCTTGGTGCGCTCTCATCCGAATAGCCTGGATCAGACTGTAGGCCTCCTGCCAGGCTTTGGCATCTTTGTTGTCAAAGACACCTTTTGTGGCGAGCTGCTGCATGCGCTCCAATGTGTTGGCCGTGCCGACACTATTGGCGAGGGCAAATACCCGAACGGCTTCAACGAAGGGAGCCAGCCCCTGGCGCTTCAGGTCGAGGGTATTTTTCTTGCCATCCGGGGAATAACGGAACGTGCGGAACATGGTCAGAGGGGGTTTTCGGGTGATGGCGTTGCCCGCCAGCATCTTCTGGAAGAGGTCGTTCTTGCGTATGCGCGCAAGCACTTTATCCAGCAATGTTTCCAGCGGTTCCATCGGCCCGAATACCGCGCGCATGTCGAGGAAGATGGAGGAGTACACCAGGTTTTGCGGCGTTGAGGCGTGGATAAAACGTACAAACCAATCATCCCACTCCCTGCCGCTGAGGCACAGTTTTGGATTGCTGGCCATGATATTACCCTTGCACAGGGTAAATCCGCATTCCGCCAGTTCCTTGTTGACGGTTTCCGCGAAGGGCAACAGTTTTTCCCTGACCTGTTCTTCGGTCATCCCCTCCGGCGTCTGGAACAGGATGCCGTTATCCTGATCGGTCAGTAGGGTTTGCTCCTGCCGACCTTCGCTACCGAATGTCAGCCACGTGAAAGGGATTCCAGGGTCGTTTTTCTTTATATTCAGTTCAAGAACCCGTCTCACAGTGACGTCATTCAAGGTGGTAATAATTTTTACCACCTGCCCGGAATCGGCCCCGTGGGCGAGCATGGCGTCCACCAGCCGGGACACATCCTTACGGAGGCTGACCAGGGTGCGGAGATGGCTGGCAGTGCCAATGGTCCTGGCAAGATTGACGAGATCGACGCGCTGAAGGGAGAAAAGATCACGCTCGGATACCATGCCAATCAGTCGATGTTCGTCATCCACCACGCAGATGTGGGCGAAATGATGCTCGGCCATCAGCATGGCGGCTTCAAAAGCATCAGCGTTGGCTGTCAGGCAGCAAGGGTTCCTGGTCATGACCTGACCGACGGGCGTATCCAGTGGGCCTTTTTCCTCAGCCACCATGGTGCGCAGGTCCCTCAGGGTGAATATGCCCGTGGGATGCCGTTTGTCATCGGTAATCACGATGCTACCGACACTGTTTTCGTGCATCCGCGCAACCGCTTTGCGGACTGGCAGGTCCGGCGAGCAGACGATTGGGTTGCGAATGGCGTAACGTTCCAATGGGGTGTCCAGTGAGTTACTGGAACCAATGGAAGCCATGGCGCCGGTCTGTATGCGCTGGTTCACCTGATCAAGAAGGCTGCTTACACCACGCAGGCAGAAATCGCGAAAGGGGTCGCTCTGCGAGAACAGCATGACAAAGGTATCGTGTTCAATACTCAGGCAGAAGGTGTCTCCGGAAGCGCGATGCAGTGTGCGGGTGGGGCGTTCTCCAATCAAGGCGGCCAATGGAAAACATTCGCCCTGGCTGATTTCAAAGGTGGTTTCGGTCTCTCCGTCCTTGTCCCGTGCCCGTTCGCCGCGAATGCGGCCCTGTTTGACCACGTAGAACCGTTTTGCCGGGCCATCATCCGGTGACAGTACCGCATCGCCGTCCGCGTAGAATCTCAGCGAGGCGTGCTCGGCATAATGGGCCAGATGTGCATCGTCCATGTTGGAAAAAGGCGAATGTTCCCGCAGAAATGCCATGATGGCACGGGTATTCTGAGGGCGAGCACTGTCTTGCGATGCGGCAGTCATAATCGCGGTCCGTTGTCGTTATTATGAGCCTGAAGTGTAGACCAACTGTCTGTTTACCAACCCTACGATGTTTCTCTGAGGATGGATCGGCCCAGGCCCGCCATTGGGTTGGGCGGCGGGACCTTCTTTATGATGGGTGAGCCGGGTGGTAAAGTCCATGCAACTTCGACGGTAAATGATATCGCCATGACAACCAAAGATGAGCGCCTGAGCTTCCTGGAGGAGATGAAGGATGTCCGCCGCATCCGGAAGCCGAACAAAGCCGATGTTAAAGCTCCAAAGGATCTGACACCAGGGCACCTTGAACGCCAGCGATCCGCTATAGACCAGCCGCTGAGGGACCGCAATCCACTGACGGCGGATATGGTTGAGCCTCTGACGGCCCACGATGTTCTCTGCTGGCAGCGGCCCGGTGTTCAGCATGGCGTATTCCGTAAGCTCCGCCTCGGGCAATACCCGATTGAAGCACGTCTTGACCTGCATCGAATGACCGTGGAAGAAGCGCGTCGGGAGGTGTTTGGTTTCATGAACGATTGCGTGCGCTATGGGCTTCGATCCGTCATTATCCTCCACGGTAAGGGCGAGCGTAATCCTGACGGTATTGCCCAGCTTAAGAGTTACCTGGCCAAGTGGCTGCCAGAGCTGGAGGATGTGTTGGCGTTTCATTCGGCCCAGAAGCGCCATGGCGGCACCGGTGCCGTCTATGTCATGGTGCGCAAGGGCGATCGCGACAAACAGCGTAACCGTGAAATTCACGGCTCCTGACTATTCACCCAACGCCGATAAAATCGGTTCGGAGGTAAGTGTGAAGCAACTGATGTTGGTACTTTTCGTGGTGGCGGCACTGGCCGGATGTAAAGACCGGGTCATCTGGAATGACAACGGCAAGGTAGAAGAGGCGACAACAGACCGCGAGGTCTGGGACTCCGAGGGTAAAATGGAATCCGGTGAACGGAAAATCTGGACCGATAAGGATGGCAACGACATCGTCAAATAAGAACGCCCAGCGTTCATAACAATAATACTGAGCTGGGGCTGCAGGGCTCCGGTCAGCATGGGAGAGAACAACCATGGCCGTAAGCCTTACCGTAAATGGCCGGGAGCGGATGCTCGACATAGACAGCGATACCCCGCTGCTATGGGTGATTCGCGATGAACTCGGACTGAAGGGCACCAAATTTGGATGTGGCATGGGGCTTTGCGGGGCCTGTACCGTGCACCTGGACGGACATCCGGTGCGCTCCTGTTCCACCCCGGTTGAATTGGCCGATGGTGGCCACGTGACGACCATTGAGGGACTGTCGAGCGATGGGAGTCTGCACCCTCTCCAGCAGGCTTGGATTGATCATGGTGTACCCCAGTGCGGCTACTGTCAGTCTGGCCAGATTATGAGTGCTGCGCATCTGTTGCAGCACAACAGCGCACCCTCCCGCGATGATATCGTTGCCGCCGTAAGCGGAAACCTTTGCCGTTGCGGTACTTATTCCCGCATCGTTGCGGCGGTTGAGTCCGTGGTTGGTGATGACGCTGCCCGGCTCAATCAGGGGGAAGGGTAATATGTCCATGAATCGACGCGACTTCCTTAAAGTAACAGCCGGGTCCTCTGGCGGGCTTGTCCTGTCGCTTTCGCTTCCGGGCTGCGCTGGCATCCAGACTGGTTACGATGAGCAGGATGGTAGCTGGAAACCGGATGCCTGGCTGGAGTTGACTGCTGATGGTCAGGTTTATTTTACCCTGGCGCGTGTTGAGATGGGGCAGGGAACCTATACCGGCCTGACCACTCTCATTGCGGAAGAGCTGGAGTTGGCGCCAGCATCCATCAAGCCGCGATTTGCCCCTGCGGCCGCGGAATATCGCAACCCTCTCTACAACCTGCAATTGACCGGCGGCAGCACCAGCCTGGCGACCAGTTGGCAACCGTTACGGGTGGCGGGAGCCTCTGCCCGCATTATGCTGGTTGCCGCCGCAGCCAGTGTCTGGGACGTCAGCCCCGCTGAATGCCGGGTGGTCGAAGGCCGGGTGATGCATCCGAACGGAAGCGACAGCCTGGCTTACGGTCGCCTGGTGGAACTGGCGGCGAAGCAGCCGGTGCCCGAGGATCCATTGCTCAAACCCCGTAAGGAATGGAAATACATCGGCAAGGAACGGGGGCGCCTGGATGCCGAAGCCAAGTCCACCGGCGCGCCAATCTACGGCATTGATGTCGAGCTTGAAGGTATGGTTTACGCCGTGGTTTCCCGCCCGGCGCGCTACGGCGCTCGGGTAAAGTCATACGATGACACCGCGGCTCGCCGGTTACCGGGCGTGCTGGATGTGTTCGAGATCGAGCGTGGCGTAGCGGTTGTGGCGGATAAATACTGGCGGGCCCGTAAGGCTCAGGACGCGCTGACGATCGAATGGGATAATGACGGCGCGTTGAATGTCTCCTCCGATCAGGTGTTTTCCTCGTACCGCAAAACCGCCGACGAAGACTCGGGAGAAAGCGAGCGTAGCGAAGGTGATTTTGACGAGGCACTACAAGGTGCGGAACGCGTGGTGGACGCCAGCTATGAGCAGCCTTACCTTGCCCATGCGACGTTGGAGCCGATGAATGCGACGGCCTGGTATCGGAATGGTGCTATTGAAGTCTGGGCACCGACCCAGGCGCCGGATCTTGGCCGGATTGCGGCAGCGAGGGTGACAGACCTCTCGCCCGATGAAGTGACCATTCATACCACCTTCCTGGGCGGAGGCTTTGGGCGCCGTCTGACCAATGATTACATCGAGGAAGCGGCGTCTGTCGCTTACCGCGTACGCAGGCCGGTCAAACTGATCTGGTCACGGGAAGAGGATACCCGTCACGATGTTTATCGACCGGCCATGCTGCACCGGATGCGGGCCAGTGTCAGCGGCGATCACGTCACTGGCTGGCACCATCAGATTGTCGGCCCGCAAATACTGGACTGGTATGTGCGCAATGCTGCGCCAGCCCAGTATCCTTGGGCTCCGAAGTTGTTGTACGGCACTCTGGGGCGGGTGGGGCTGATGGCCGAAGGCATCGCAACTCCGAAGGATCATTCCGCCATTGAAGGCGCCATAGAATACCCGTATCGGGTGCCGAATCTCGATATACGCCACACGCACACAGATCCAGGGGTGCCAGTGTCCTGGTGGCGGTCCGTGGGCTTCTCTCACAACGGCTTTGCCGTCGAAACGTTTATGGATGAGTTGGCTCATGAACTAGGCCAGGATCCGTACCAGTTCCGACGCTCAATGATTGATCACGAACCACGACACCTCGGCGTGCTGGACAAGGCCGCACGACTTGCCCAATGGGACAGCGCTGCGCCCGAAGGACGTGCCCGGGGAGTCGCCCTGTTCCGCAGTTTCGGCACTTACGTGGCCCAGGTGGTTGAAGCCAGCGTTGAGGCCGGGGAAATCCGAGTACACAAGGTGTTTTGTGCCGTGGATTGCGGCCAGGTGGTTAACCCGGACATTGTTCGCGACCAGATTGAGGGCGGCATCATATTTGGCCTTACGGCGGCTCTCTACGGCAACATCACCCTGGAAGACGGACAGGTCCAGCAAAGCAACTTCCACGATTACCCGCTGATGCGCCATGACCAGCGGCCTGAGGTGGTGGTGGAGATTGTCGAAAGCGATGAGGCGCCCACGGGTGTGGGGGAGCCGGGAGTGCCACCGGTGATACCGGCGCTGGGTAACGCGTTGTTTGCCCTGACTGGGGAGCGCCAGCGCAGCCTTCCACTGAAAGCCACGGTATAACCCGTGGCTTTTAAAGCTGATCGGTGAGCGTTCGTCGGCCTTTGCGGGCGGCACGCTCATCCTTATAATGGGAATGATCAAGCGCTGATCCGGCGTGTCTGTTCCGAGGTGACTTTTGTTTGACGTAACCCGCTACGCCATTGCCGCGCAGTCCATCATGGATGCGGGCCGGTTTCTCTACGGCCAGGGCTGGTCGCCGGCCACCAGTAGCAACTATTCGGCGCGGATCGATGATCAGCATATCGCCGTCACGGTGTCCGGCCGACACAAAGGCCAGTTGGCGGCGGGTGATGTTATGGTGGTGGACCTTGCTGGCAACCCCGTTCAGAGCAATGCCCGCGCGTCGGCGGAAACACGTTTGCATACGGTTCTTTACCAGGCCTTTCCGGACGTTGGCGCGGTTTTGCATACCCACTCCGTCAAGGCAACGGTGCTGAGCCGGTTATTGCCCGCCGGAGAACCGCTGACATTACAGGGGTACGAGTTACAGAAAGCGTTTTCGGGGGTTGATACTCACGAGTCGCGACTGACCGTGCCGGTTTTCGACAATACCCAGGATATTCCGGCGCTGGCGGAGCAAACCGAAGACTGGTTTCGTCAGCACCCTGAACAACCGGGTTACCTGATTCGTGGGCACGGCCTTTATACCTGGGGCAGGACCATGTCAGACTGCCTGCGCCACGTCGAAGCCTTTGAATTCCTTTTCGAATGTGAGCTTGAAACCATGAGGGTTCGCCGATGACAACCTTGAGTATCTTTGACCAAAGTGCGCCCGAATCCCCCCGCATTGTTACCGAAGACGCGGGCAAAATCGCCAACCTGCTGGCCGAGCACGGCGTACGTTTCGAACAATGGGCTACCCGGGATCTGCCTGCAGACGCGTCATCTGACGACATTCTTGAGGCCTATTCCGGTGAGATCCAGGCACTGAAGGAGGAATGTGGCTTCCAGGCTGCGGATGTCATCAGCCTGAACCCGGACAACCCGCAGAAAGAGGCCTTCCGCCAGAAATTTCTGGATGAGCATGTGCACAGCGAAGACGAAGTGCGTTTCTTTGTTCGCGGGCAGGGCCTCTTTTACCTGCATTTTGGTGACCAGGTGTACGCTGTTCTGTGCCAGAAAAATGACCTTATCAGCGTGCCGGATGGCACACGCCACTGGTTTGATATGGGGCCGGAGCCTGCGTTTACCTGTATCCGTCTGTTTACCAACCCGGAAGGCTGGGTGGCGGACTTCACGGGTGAAGACATTGCCAGCCGGCTGCCGCGCTATGAGCGCCTGGCGGGAGTGGCTGGATGATCCGCGTGATCCTGACGGATATCGAGGGAACCACCAGTTCGATTTCCTTTGTGCATGAGGTTTTGTTTCCCTACTCGGCGAAGCATATGGCCGAGTTTGTACGGGAAGGTGCGGCGGACAGCACGGAAATCCGTGAGCAGTTGGATGCCGTTGCCCAGACCTCAGGTGTCGCCAGGGAGGATATCGACGGGCTTGTTGAGGTGCTGGATACCTGGATTCGGGAAGATCGCAAGGAAACACCTTTGAAGGCCTTGCAGGGAATGCTCTGGGAGCAGGGTTACCAGCAGGGTGCGTTCCAGGGACACATCTACGACGATGCCGCCGAGTATCTGCAGCGCTGGCATGATCGGGGTTTGCGGCTGTTCGTATACTCTTCCGGTTCTGTGAAGGCGCAGAAGCTGATTTTCGGTTTCAGCGAAGCTGGGGATTTAACGCCGTTCTTTTCCGGTTACTTTGATACCCGTATTGGCGGTAAGAAGGAATCAACCTCCTACAGCAACATCATCGACGAATTGGGTGTCGAGCCCCGAACGGTGTTGTTTCTCTCCGATGTTGAGGCTGAACTGAAGGCCGCTGAGGAAGCTGGCCTGCGCACGGTCTGGCTTGTACGTGAGGGAGATCTGCCGGACACGAAGCGGGCGGTGGCTACGGACTTTGCAGGGGTCGACAGGTTTCTGCAGCAGGGTTGACCCTCCATGGTGCCTGACGTTCGATGCCTGATAATGCCTTTGGTGTGCCTATACCTTGCCGGCTGCGCGCCGGATTCCGGTGTTCCAGATATGATGGATGGGTACGTCGAGAGCGTGGCGGATGCTCTGGAACTGCGTCCCGAACTCTCCGATATAGCCCCTGTTCCCCAAATCCCGCGTCGGCGGGAACGCGTTCTCGACATGCCAGATCTGGATATGGGAATGCTCGATTTCCTGTCTCTCTACGGATGTGAGTTGCAATACGTAGTCGGTGAAAGGAACTCGATTATGGGGAAGGTGATGCAACCATTGAACCGTTTGCGTTATGAAGCACGGTTCATCCGTGCCGCTAAAGCCTGTATTCCGGAAACGGAGCGTGAGGGCATGCAGGAGGAGTTGGAAGAGGCTATCAAGCGTAAGGTCGAAACGCTCCCCATTGCGGTATGGAACGCCACCTGGGGTGTGGAAGAGATTGAACGGCTGTTTACCTTGTCGCAGGGATATTACCCCGGGGCGGATGATGACAAAACTCTGGCGGAGTTGGCCTCCGGCATAAAGCGTGTCAACCAGACGGTCAGAGGCTTGCTGGGTGGTAACACAGGCGAGCCGCTGGATTACGTGGGTGGTGTGCATCAGCTCTGGCAGGCTGAACATCGTGCCGGTCAGCTATTGAACAGCGCACGGCTGATAACCGCGCGGCTTGATGACGCAACAGCTTTGTTGGTCGAGAGAGTGGAAGGAGAGCCACTTTGCCCGGGATCGGATTCTGAAGAGCCGCCAGCCGGTCTTGTGGAAACCTACACCAACGGTTATGGCGGCGGCATTGAGGACTATCTCGACAGCATTGAACAGGCAAAGGCGGCGCTGATCAGGCCGCTGGATACGTTGGCGAGCCAACAGTCGAAGACTATGCCGCCTGCTTTTCGCGAGTGGTACAGGCACTACCTGGATACGGACAATACCGACAGCGTCTGGGGGCAACTGGACCGGGCCATAACCGACCATCATGAGCGCTGGCGGCAGTTGCTTAGTCAGTGCGGAGCATCTCTCCCGTAAGGCCCGACCATTTCGAGCATGAAAACTGGGAGCGTATTAACGCTGGCTTTCGGGGGTTACCCGCAGGATTTCCTCGACCGTGGTGGAGCCGGCTGCCACCTTCTGCGCGCCACTGAGCCGCAGCGATTTCATGCCATCCTTGTACGCATCCACTCTCAGTTGGTCGAGCTCACACTGCTCGGTAATCTGCCGGATCAGGTTGCCGGAAAGTTGCATGATTTCATACACGCCCGCCCGGCCGTAGTAGCCTGTATTCCGGCACTCCAGGCAGCCAACCGGGTGGTAGACCTGTTTGGGCATGGTGGCTTTCCAGGGGCGGGTGAGGCTTTGCCAGGCCTGCGCGTCCACTGGCCCCGGCGCCTTGCAGTGGGGGCACAGGGTCCTGGTTAGCCGTTGTGCCATCACGCCCAGCACCGTTGCACGAATCAGGTAAGGGGGGATGCCCAGTTCCATCAATCGGGTAATGGCGCTGGGGGCATCGTTGGTGTGCAGAGTGGATAGCACGAGGTGCCCGGTAAGGGCAGCCTGAACTGCCATTTCTGCAGTTTCCAGGTCACGGATCTCACCAATCATGATGATGTCCGGGTCCTGTCGCAGTAGCGCCCGCACGCCTGAAGCAAACGTCAGTTCGATATTGGTCTGAACCTGCATCTGGTTGAAAGCCGGCTCCACCATCTCAATCGGGTCCTCAATGGTGCAGATGTTCACCTCGGGGGTGGCCAACTGCTTGAGGGTTGAGTACAGGGTAGTGGTTTTGCCAGAGCCGGTGGGCCCGGTGACCAGAACAATACCGTGGGGGTGGTCGGTGATAGCCTGCCAGCGTTCCCGGTCTTCCTTGGAAAAGCCCAGTTGTTCGTAGGATTTCAGCAACACTTCCGGGTCAAAAATCCGCAACACCATTTTCTCGCCAAAGGCGGTTGGCATGGTCGCCAGCCGCAACTCCACTTCGCTGTTGTCCGGCTTTCGGGTTTTGATCCGGCCATCCTGGGGACGGCGCTTTTCCGCAACATTCAGCCTGCCGAGAATCTTCAGGCGGCTGGTAACGGCCACGCCGACCTGATCCGGAAATTCGTAGACGTTGTGCAGCACCCCGTCGATGCGAAAGCGCACCTGGGTGACGTTGCGTCGTGGTTCAATGTGAATGTCCGATGCGCGTTGGTCGAATGCGTATTGCAGCAGCCAGTCAACAATCTTGACCACGTGCTGATCGTTGGCATCCGGGTGTTCGCTGGCCCCAAGGTCCAGCAGTTGCTCGAAATTCTGGGCACCGGCGGGGTTGGCAGCGTTGTTGCCGCCTGCCTTGCTGACGGAACTCGCCAGTTGATAGAACTCGACGGTGTATCGGCGGATATCCTCGGGGTTGGCGACCACGCGGCGGATGTCTTTTCTGATCGCCTGGCGCAGGTTGCCTTCCCAGTCATTCTTGAAGGGTTCGGTGCTGGCGATGAGAACTTCGTCCTCGCCTATTTCAACCGCGAGAATGCCGTGTCGCTGGGCGAAGGCGTAGGACATCACCCGGGCAATCGCGGGTGTGTCTATCTTCAGGGGGTCAATGTGGTAGTAGGGCTGTTCCGCCCACTCCGCGAGCCATTGGGTCAGTCTGTCCAGATCCAGCGTGCGGCTGGTTTTCTGGCTCTCCAACCCGGCCTTGGCGACCAGCTCCAGTGGATGACGCTGGCTGGCGGGCCCGCTGCCTCCTGTCTGGATGCCAATGTTGGCCGAGAGAACCCGTTCGGCATCCTCCTGGGTAATCTCACCACCGGTGACCAGCGCCGTGCAGATATCCCTCAGGGTCAAGGTACTTCTATGTGGCGCGGGTGGATGGGAGCTGTCGGCCATGATGCGTTTCCTGTCAGGTTTCTGTAACGGGCAGAGGACGGTTCACCTTAAGGTGGACCATGGCCACAGTAAACAGCAGGAAGGTCAGTGCCGCGATGATCAGAGGGGTGACAGCGCCTTCGCTGAGCCAGGACGATACGACGTACTGGGTAAAATAGAAAATCACCACGAAACTGAGCCAGATATAACCGCGGTTGTGGCCCCGGAACACCGGTATGGCAAAGGCCAACAGCGGGATCAGTTTTACGCTGAGCATCAGCGTGACGGAAACGCCCTCGACTTGCGCGGGGTAAAAGGTGCTGACAAGCAGGGCCGCCAGGGTGGCGAGATAAAGCAGGATGGTCAGGCGGGCGGTAATTCGGGCTTTGGGGTTGTGAAGCATTCGGTGATCCGTTGTCGTTGAGTGGCGCCGGGGTTAGCGCAATTTCATGGCAAGTTGGGCAAGGCGTTCGCCAAACGTCTGGCATATGGCTTTTTCATGGTCGTTCACGGCCTGTGGCTCTCCGGTTCCGGCCCAGTGGGAGGGGCCGTAAGGGGTCCCCCCTGCAGAGGTCTCGTTGAGCGCGTTTTCCGAATAGGGCACACCGCACAGCACCATTCCATGGTGCAGTAGTGGCACCATCATCGTCAGCAGGGTGCTTTCCTGACCGCCATGCAGGCTACCGGTGGACGTAAACGCGCCAGCAGGCTTTCCGCTGAGGGTTCCGTTCAACCACAGGTCGCCGGTGCTGTCGAGAAAATATTTCAGTGGTGCTGCCATGTTGCCAAAGCGGGTCGGGCTGCCGATCGCCAGGCCGGCGCAGTTCGCCAGATCATCCTTGCTGGCATAAGGTGCGCCGTCGTCCGGCACCGTTGGCAACGATGCCTCGGTATCCGGTGACACGCTGGGCACGGTGCGAATCCTGGCATCCATGCCCTGAACGCGGGATACGCCCCGTGCGATCTGAGCGGCCAATTCGGCCGTTTGTCCGGTGCGGCTGTAATATAGCACCAGAATGTAGGGCGAGGTGGTCGCCATTGGGTGTCTCCGGTTAAAGAATGCTCAGTACGTTTTCGGGCGGTCTGCCCAGAGCAACCTTGTTACCCCTGATCACGATTGGGCGCTCGATCAGCTTCGGCGTATCGACCATGGCTTTGATCAGGGTTTCACGACCCAACTCCGGATCGTCCAGTCCCTGTTCCTTGTATTCCTTTTCCCTGGTTCTCATCAGTTCTCTGGGAGTGATGTCCAGAGCTGCGAGGATGTGTTCCAGGATCTGCTCTGTCGGTGGCGTTTCCAGGTAACGTATAATGTCTGGTTC
Source organism: Marinobacter sp. V34 (assembly GCF_055524115.1). Taxonomy (NCBI): domain Bacteria; kingdom Pseudomonadati; phylum Pseudomonadota; class Gammaproteobacteria; order Pseudomonadales; family Marinobacteraceae; genus Marinobacter; species Marinobacter sp. V34. Next base: position 22,257 of record NZ_JBUPZY010000010.1, read on the forward strand.
AACACCTTGTTCGCGAAGGAGTTCAAGGGTTTGCCGAGATTTTGAGCAGCGAGGATTGTGGAAAATTCGGGTCGGTTCTGTCATGGTTCTCCCTCTTCCCAGGTCAGGTTAACCGCAAGTTTGTCTGAGCGCCGTAGTCTAACAGGAGGTTACTCTGTGCAATACCCTGCGCGATACCCAGTAAAGTATCCTGCACTGGTGCGTTATTCCACCGGGTTGTGCCGGGGCGGTATAATTTTGGCCTTATTGTCGCTGGCAGGCTGCCAGAATCACGAGTTTGAAAAGCCGGACGGAACCGTGCTGGAGTGGGAGAGCCTGCGGGGCCACTGGGTGCTGGTCAATTACTGGGCCGAGTGGTGCAAACCCTGCCTGGAGGAAATTCCAGAATTGAACAGTATCGACAGAGCCAGTGCCGTGGTGGTCCTGGGCGTGAATTTTGATGATATTCGTGGTCAGGAGTTGATCGATCTGGGGCAGGAAATGGGTATTGAGTACAGCATGTTGGCAGAGGATCCTGGGCCGCAGTTTGGCTGGAAAACACCCGTGGCCTTGCCTGCAACGTTTATTGTGGATCCGGATGGAGACCTCGTCGAGGCCCGTTTCGGCCCGCAGACTGAAGAAGACATCAAAGAATTGATCGGTCGCTGACCTGGCCTGAACCGTCATTAACCTGCAGGAATATTCCGACGCTATGTCACAGACCTTTGTCCACCTCCGCGTGCATTCCGAATACTCCATGGTAGACGGCCTGGTGCGCGTGAAACCGCTGATTGGCCGGGCTGCGGAGTTGGGCATGCCCGCTGTCGGGCTAACGGAGCAGTCCAATATGTGCTCCCTGGTGCGTTTCTACAAGGCGGCCATGGGAGCCGGGGTGAAGCCCGTTATCGGCGCAGACCTGTGGGTCGAAAACCCGGACGAGCCCGACAACCCGTTTCGCATCACTCTGCTGGCTCGTAACAACGATGGCTACCTGAATCTGACCGAGGTGGTATCGCTGGGCTATACGGAGGGGCAGCGTTTCGGTAAGCCGATTGTCCAGCGCAAGTGGCTTGAAAGCCGCGCGGAGGGGCTGATTGCTCTGTCCGGAGCGCGATTGGGGGATGTGGGTAAGGCTCTGATGTCGGGCAAGCTGGATCTCGCCCGACAGCGTGCCGAATACTGGATGAACCTTTACCCCGAGTCGTTTTACCTGGAGTTGCAACGTACGGGCCGCCCGGGGGATGAAGACTGCCTGCATCTGAATGTTGAGTTGGCAGAGTCGCTAAGCTGCCCGGTGGTGGCGACAAACGACGTCCACTTCCTCCATGCCGAGGATTTCGAGGCCCACGAGGCAAGGGTCTGTATTGGTGAAAGCCGCACTCTGGATGATCCGAGGCGGGACCGACGCTTCAGCGACCAGCAGTACCTGCGCAGCGCCGACGAAATGATTGAGCTGTTTGCCGATATACCCGAGGCGGTCGAGAATACAGTGGAAATCGCCCGGCGCTGCTCAGTTCAGGTGCGCATGGGGGAGTATTTCCTGCCCAATTACCCCATCCCCGATGGCATGACCATGGACGACTACTTCCGAAAGGTGTCGGAAGAGGGCCTGGAAGAGCGGCTGGCGAAAACCCTCAGCAAGGACGATCCGGAGTACGACAGCAAGCGTGCGGCTTATTACAAGCGTCTGAATTTTGAACTGGATATCATCATCCAGATGGGGTTCCCGGGCTACTTCCTGATCGTTATGGACTTCATCAAGTGGGCCAAGAATAACGGCGTACCCGTGGGGCCCGGCCGGGGTTCCGGTGCTGGTTCCCTGGTGGCCTACGCCCAGTTGATTACCGATCTTGACCCCTTGGAATACGATCTCCTGTTCGAGCGCTTCCTGAACCCGGAACGGGTCTCCATGCCTGACTTTGACGTCGACTTCTGCATGGAAGGGCGTGACCGTGTTATTGCCTATGTTGCGGAGAAATATGGCCGCGAGGCTGTGTCTCAGATCATTACCTTCGGCACCATGGCTGCCAAGGCGGTTGTGCGGGACGTTGCCCGGGTTCAGGGCAAGTCCTACGGGCTGGCGGACAAACTGTCCAAAATGATCCCCTTCGAGCCGGGCATGACCCTGGAGAAGGCCCTGGAGCAGGAGCCGCAGCTGGTTGAGTTCCTGGAAAACGATGAGGAAGCCCAGGAAATCTGGGAGATGGCCCTGAAACTTGAGGGTGTCTGCCGTAACGCTGGTAAGCACGCCGGCGGCGTGGTGATTGCACCCACCAAGATTACCGATTTCTCGCCGCTGTACTGTGATGACGAGGGCGGCAGCCTGGTGACCCAGTTCGACAAGGGCGATGTGGAAGACGCCGGCCTGGTGAAGTTTGACTTCCTGGGGCTGCGGACCCTGACCATCATCGACTGGGCCCTGAAGATGATTAACCCGCGCCTGGAGAAGCAGGGCAAGCCGGCGCTGGACATTAACGAGATTCCGCTGGACGACGTGCCATCGTTCGACATGCTCAAGAAGGCGGAAACCACCGCGGTGTTCCAGCTTGAATCCCGCGGCATGAAAGACCTGATCCGTCGCCTGCAACCGGACTCGCTGGAGGACATGATCGCCCTGGTGGCCTTGTTCCGTCCGGGGCCGCTGCAATCGGGCATGGTGGATGACTTCATCGACCGGAAGCATGGCAAACAACCGATGTCATTCCCGCATCCGGATTATCAGTATGAGGGCTTGAAGCCCGTTCTTGAGCCCACCTATGGGGTTATCCTGTATCAGGAACAGGTCATGCAGATTGCCCAGGTGATGGCCGGCTACAGTCTCGGTAACGCCGACATGCTGCGCCGGGCCATGGGTAAGAAAAAGCCCGAGGAAATGGCCAAGCAGAAGCAGTTCTTTCTCGACGGCTGCGAAGGCAATGACATCAACAAGGCCCTGGCGGAAAACATATTCGACCTGGTGGAAAAGTTTGCCGGCTATGGTTTCAACAAATCCCACTCGGCTGCCTACGCGCTGGTCTCCTACCAGACCCTGTGGCTGAAGGCCCATTATCCCGCTGAGTTCATGGCGGCGGTACTTACAGCGGATATGCAGAACACCGACAAGGTGGTCACGCTGGTCGAGGAGTGCCGCAGCATGGGGCTGGAGCTGCTGGTGCCCGACGTCAGTCGCTCTGAGTACACGTTTACCGTTAATGACGATGGTGCCATCGTGTATGGCCTGGGCGCCATCAAAGGGCTTGGTGAAGGCCCGATTGGCAGTATTCAGGCTGGCCGCGCCGACGGCGAACCCTATCAGGATATTTTTGATTTTTGTCGTCGAGTGGATCTCAAGAAGGTCAATAAACGTGCCATGGAGGCCCTGATCCGCTCGGGCGCTATGGACAAACTGGGTGCCGGGCGTGCCCAATTGATGGCCAGTATCGATAAGGCCATCCAGCAGGCTGGACAGCAATCCCGCAACGAGTCCGTGGGCATGACCGATATGTTCGGTGAAATGCTGATGGGCGGGGAAGACGGCGACCCATACTCCGACGTGGCGAACGTGCGGGAGTGGCCCAAGAAAGAGCGCCTCAAGGGCGAAAAAGATACCCTGGGTCTTTATCTGACTGGTCACCCGTTCGATGAATATGAGAAGGAAGTGCGGCGGTTTGTGCGCTCCTCCATCGCTGACCTTAAGCCTGCACGTCAGCCCCAACGGGTTGCCGGCCTTGTGGTGGCCCAGCGATCCATGAAAACCCGAACAGGGTCGACCATGGCGTTTATCACTTTGGACGATCGCAGTGCCCGCATCGAAGCTACCCTGTTTTCGGAGGCGTTTTTCGAGAATCGGGAGTTGCTGCAGTCAGACCAGGTCATTGTGGTGGAAGGGCAGGTCAGCCATGATGATTATTCCGGCCAGATGAAGATGCGCGTCAATTCGGTGATGGATGTGGGTACGGCCCGACAACAGTTCAGCCGTGGGCTCAAACTGGACATTCACGCGGATCAGCTTCAGAACGGCCTGCTGGACAAACTGGACTCAACGCTGAGGCCCTTCCGTTGCGAGGGCAGCCCGGTGTGGATTGAGTACAGAAGCGATAATGCCAGTACCCGTATCGAACTGGGCGAATCGTGGCGCGTTCAGCCCGATGATGACCTGTTATTAGAGCTGAAATACCTAGTAGGCGACCAGTCGGTAGAACTGGTCTATGATTGATACTATCCGGCAAGGTTCATCCCGGGTATGGCGGGCACGTTGAAAAATTACGTTTTTGTCAGAAAGCGGCCTCATACGAAGGTCCGCTTTAGCCAACGCCCGGGCGCTGCTATCTTTGTCCAAAATTCTGGTTTGGCGACTTACATTCTCGCCTTGCAAGCAAATGATGGAACATCATGAACCCTAACTATCTGGATTTCGAACAGCCGATTGCCGACCTTGAAGCCAAGATTGAAGAGCTTCGCATGGTGGGGAATGATACCGATATCAACATCACCGACGAGATCAGCCGGCTGCGCAAGAAAAGTGTCAGTCTGACTGAAAGTATCTTCTCGGACCTCAAACCCTGGGACGTGGCCCGCTTGGCGCGTCATCCCCGCCGGCCCTACACCCTCGACTACGTCGACATGATCTTTGACGACTTCGACGAGTTGCATGGTGACCGTCGTTATGCGGACGACCAGGCCATCGTTGGTGGCACTGCCCGTCTGGATGGCAAGCCGGTCATGGTGATTGGCCACCAGAAAGGCCGGGAAGTGCGCGACAAGGTAAAGCGGAATTTTGGTATGCCGCGCCCGGAAGGGTACCGCAAAGCTTTGCGGTTGATGGAAATGGCCGAGCGCTTCCGCATGCCGATCCTGACCTTTATCGATACTCCGGGCGCCTATCCCGGCATCGGCGCCGAAGAGCGCGGCCAGAGTGAAGCGATTGCTTTCAACCTGGCGGTGATGTCGCGCCTGAAAACGCCGATCATTTCCACCGTGGTGGGTGAGGGCGGCTCGGGGGGCGCCCTGGCCATTGGTGTCTGCGACCAGCTCAACATGCTGCAGTATTCCACCTACGCCGTGATTTCTCCGGAAGGTTGTGCGTCGATCCTGTGGAAGAGTGCCGAATACGCATCCCAGGCAGCAGAGGCGATGGGCGTGACTGCCGACCGTCTGAAAGACCTTAAGCTGGCGGACAACGTCATTATAGAGCCCCTGGGTGGAGCGCACCGCAGTCCGGAAGAAATGGCAGAATCCCTACGTGCGACCCTGAGCAAGGGCATCGCCGAACTCAGTCGCCTTCCGGCCGACGAACTGGTGTCTCGCCGCTACGAGCGGTTGACCCGATATGACACTGGCCGGTAACCCCGGCTCCGGACGAGACTGGCCGGAGGCGCTATGTGCCCCGGTCAGACAACTGCCTCCCCATTCACACCTGCGTATTGCCCTTAGCGGAGGCATGGATTCTGTTCTGCTTCTCCATGTTGCTGCCCAGTTGTATGCCCATAGCGGTCAGGTTTCTGCGGTTCATGTAAATCATCAGTTGCAGCCCAATGCTGATCAAACCGAGCGCTTCTGTCAGCAGGTTTGTCGACAGCTTGGCGTACCCCTCGACAGCCGCCGGGTTGCCGTCAGTGTTCGCGAGACTCCCGACGTTGGTGTCAGTGGTGGTGTTGAAGAAGCGGCCCGGAATGCGCGTTACCAGGTATTCGAGGAAATTCTGGTTCCGGATGAGTTGCTGTTGATGGCCCACCATGGCGATGATCAGGCTGAAACGGTGTTGTTTCGGTTGTTGCGTGGGACCGGCGTGGCGGGGCTGAGCGGTATGCCGATGACGCGGCCTCTGGGTGCCGGTCAGCTGTATCGGCCACTGCTCGATTTCAGTCGCATAGAGCTTCATCGCTGGGCTGTTGAGCGGGGTATCGAGTGGGTGGAAGATCCGAGTAATACCGATGAGCGCTTTGATCGCAATTTTCTCCGGACGTCGATTTTCCCTCTCCTGAAGTCACGCTGGCCGTCGCTGATCAGTCGCATGGGTCATACTGCCCATTCGTGCCGCGAGGGGGGCGAATTGGCCGGAAAGCTGGCGGAAATCCATTTTCAGCAATGTGCCGGTCATTCCGGTGAGCTTTGCTTGAGTGCGGTTGGGGCGTTGTCTCTGGCGGAACAGAAAAACCTGCTGCGATGGTGGATAAGGTATTTTCATCACGAGCCCCCCACCATTGCGGACTGGTCACAGGTCCTGGGGGATTTTCTGAGCTCGCCGGTGGACAGGGAGCCGGAGCTTCGGGGAGCGGGGTTCGTGATTCGACGTTTTCAGGGTTGCCTGCATCTGGTTCCTGAATTCACGGCATTGCCTGCAGGAAAGCCAGTCCTGGTTCCAGATCAGCAGCTTTCGTGGGGTGGATGGCGATTGACCCTGGCGGCGTCGGGTAAGCGTAAAACACCGGCGCCGGAAATAAGGGTATCTACGAGGGCAGGGGGCGAGCGCATCCGACCAGCCGCTGGTGGCCCGTCGAAATCGTTGAAAAACTGGCTTCAGGAAAAAGGTGTTCCACCCTGGGAAAGGGCCCGGCTGCCGCTGTTTATCGAGGTGCTGAACGGCCATGAAGAAGTCGTCGGAGTTGGCAACTTGTGGCTTTCCGACAAATACTGTGGAGAGGCCCCGGCCAGTGGCTGGCGGATTGTTGTGGAGCGGGAATGTAATTGAGAAGGTGAGGCCTTTCTGGTAGTCTGGCGTCCCATCTTGAGATGACAATCTCCCTCCTTCACCGAACCAGACAAATCACGGAATCTGCATGACGCGTTATATTTTCGTCACCGGCGGTGTCGTGTCCTCCTTGGGGAAAGGTATCGCATCAGCCTCTCTGGCTGCGATCCTAGAGGCACGCGGCCTGAAGGTCACTATTCTCAAGCTGGACCCGTACATCAACGTGGACCCCGGCACCATGAGTCCGTTCCAGCACGGTGAGGTTTTTGTCACCGAAGATGGCGCGGAAACCGATCTGGACCTGGGGCACTACGAGCGATTTATTCGCACGCCGATGTCGCGCCGGAACAATTTCACCACCGGTCGCGTCTACGAGGAAGTGATTCGTAAGGAGCGCCGGGGTGATTACCTCGGTGGTACGGTTCAGGTGATTCCTCACATCACGGACGAGATCAAGCGTCGTGTGGTTGAGGGCGCTTCCGGTGCCGATGTGGCACTGATCGAAATCGGCGGCACGGTGGGCGACATTGAATCGCTGCCATTCCTTGAGGCCTGCCGCCAGTTGAAGGTGGAAGTCGGCCCGCAGCGTGCGTTGTTCATGCACCTGACCCTGGTTCCCTACATTGCCACGGCTGGTGAGATCAAGACCAAGCCTACCCAGCATTCGGTAAAGGAAATGCGTTCCATCGGCCTGCAACCGGATATCCTGCTGTGTCGTTCGGAGCATGAAGTCGACGCCAGTTCCCGTCGCAAGATCGCGTTGTTCACCAACGTTGAAGAGCGGGCGGTTATTCCGCTGCAGGACGCCAAGTCCATTTACGCCATTCCTCGCATGCTGCATGAATTTGGCTTGGACCAGCTGGTTATTGAGCGTTTCAGTCTGGATGCCAGTCCGGCCAATTTGGGTGAATGGGATGCGGTCGTTGAATCCCTGATGAATCCGGAAGGTGAAGTTACGATTGCCATGGTCGGCAAGTACATGGAGCTGTTGGACGCTTACAAATCGTTGATCGAGTCGCTCCTGCACGCCGGTATCAAAACCCGCACCAAAGTCCGGATGAACTACATCGACTCCGAAGACATCGAGCGCGATGGTACCGGTGCGCTGGCCAGCGCCGACGCGATTCTGGTTCCCGGTGGCTTTGGCGAGCGCGGTGTGGAGGGCAAGATCCGCACGGTGCAGTACGCCCGCGAAAACAAAGTCCCGTACCTGGGTATCTGCCTGGGTATGCAGGTGGCTGTTATTGAATACGCCCGCAACGTGGCCGGCCTGAAAGATGCCCACAGCACCGAATTCCGCGAACACACCCCGGAGCCGGTTGTGGGCCTGATCACGGAGTGGTTGGATGCCAGTGGTGAGAAAGAAGAGCGCACTGAAAAGTCGGACCTGGGCGGAACCATGCGTCTGGGTGCCCAGGATTGCGTGGTCGCAGAAGGCTCTACCATTGCCAACTGCTACGGTCGCAAGACCATTCGCGAGCGCCACCGTCATCGTTTCGAGGTGAACAATCATTTCCTGCCACAGCTGGAAGGCGCCGGTCTGAGAATTTCAGGTCGCTCTACCGACGGCAAACTGGTTGAGGTTGTGGAAGTGCCTGATCATCCCTGGTTCGTGGCCTGCCAGTTCCACCCGGAATTTACCTCCACACCCCGGGACGGCCACCCGCTGTTCAAGGGCTTTGTTGAGGCAGCCCTGGCCCGTAAAGAGGAATCCTGATCATGGCGCAGAGTACGGTGAACGTCTCGGGAATCGAGGTTGCCAACGATAAGCCGTTCGTGTTGTTCGGTGGCATGAACGTGCTGGAATCTGCCGAAATGGCGATGGAAGTGGCCGAGGCGTATGTTGAGGCTACCAGCAAGCTCGGGATTCCCTACGTATTCAAAGCGTCTTTCGACAAGGCTAACCGCTCTTCCGTGCATTCCTTCCGTGGCCCCGGCCTGGAGAAGGGGCTGCAGATTCTGGCGGACATCAAAAGCAAGTTCGGTGTCCCTATCATTTCCGATGTTCACGAGCCCGAGCAGGCTGCACTTGCGGCAGAAGTTTGCGATATCATCCAATTGCCGGCTTTCCTGAGCCGACAGACGGATCTTGTTGTTGCCATGGCAGAAACCGGAGCGGTCATCAACATCAAGAAGGCCCAGTTCCTGGCGCCACAGGAAATGAAGCACATCATTGCGAAGTGCGGGGAAGCCGGTAACGACAAGGTGATCCTGTGTGAGCGCGGCACCAGCTTCGGGTACAACAACCTTGTGGTGGATATGTTGGGCTTCGGTATCATGAAGTCCATGAATGTGCCGGTGATGTTTGACGTCACTCACGCCTTGCAGATGCCCGGTGGTCGCGCGGATTCTGCCGGTGGCCGCCGCGCCCAGGTAACCGACCTGGCCCTGGCGGGTATGTCCCAGGGGCTTGCGGGTCTGTTCCTTGAGGCACACCCTGACCCGGATCAAGCCAAGTGCGACGGGCCCTGTGCTCTCCGCCTGAGCCAGCTTGAGCCGTTCCTGGCCCGGGTGAAGGCCGTTGATGACCTTGTGAAGAGTTTCAAACCTATTGATACCGCCTGATTGGCGGTTTTTTGCGTTCCAGAAGGACTATGGGAGTGAGCGGGAACGGCCCTACGAAAATGTGCGGAGCCATGGATGGCGGAGCCCAAGCGCACAGGGATGTGCTTGTAGCGTTTTTCGTAGGGCCGTTCCCGCTCGCTCTTACTCCCAATTTTGAAATCAAACTTGGAGACAGAGAAGAATGACCAAGATTGCCAACATTAAAGGCCGTGAAGTACTGGATTCTCGCGGGAACCCTACGGTTGAAGCGGATGTGATTCTTGAGGACGGGACCATTGGCAGTGCTTGCGCGCCCTCTGGTGCGTCGACGGGTTCACGCGAAGCTCTGGAGCTTCGCGACAAGGATACGAGCCGCTATTTGGGCAAGGGTGTGCTTAAAGCTGTTGAGGCGGTAAACGCCAAGATTCGCGATGCTCTCATTGGTAAAGATGCAGCCGATCAGCGTGCTCTCGACAACATCATGCTTGAGTTGGACGGCACTGAGAACAAAGCCAACCTGGGCGCCAATGCTATTCTGGCTGTCTCCCTGGCCGCTGCCAAAGCCGCTGCCGCTTCATTGGGCAAGCCGCTGTATGCCCACATTGCGGATCTGAACGGCACCTCCGGCAAGTACAGCATGCCAGTGCCGATGATGAATATCCTCAACGGTGGCGAGCACGCTGATAACAACGTGGATATCCAGGAATTCATGGTGCAGCCAGTGGCGGCGAAGTCGTTTTCCGAGGCGCTGCGCATCGGTGCGGAGATTTTCCACGCGCTGAAAAAGGTCCTCAACAGCAAAGGCCTGAACACAGCCGTCGGTGACGAAGGTGGCTTTGCACCGGACCTGCCGTCAAACGAAGGCGCCCTGGCGGTGATCCAGGAAGCGGTGGAGAAGGCCGGCTACAAGCTGGGTACCGATGTGACTCTGGCTCTGGACTGTGCGTCTTCCGAGTTCTACAAGGATGGCCAATACCAGCTGTCCGGCGAGGGCAAATCCTTTGATTCCGCCGGCTTTGCCGATTACCTGGCAGGTCTGTGCGAGCGCTACCCGATTGTGTCCATTGAAGACGGTATGGACGAGAGCGACTGGGATGGCTGGAAAGTGCTGACCGAGAAGCTGGGTGACAAGGTCCAGCTGGTGGGTGACGATCTGTTCGTGACCAACACCAAAATTCTGAAGCAGGGCATCGACAAGAGCGTCGGGAACTCCATCCTGATCAAATTCAACCAGATTGGCAGCCTGAGCGAAACTCTGGACGCCATCAAGATGGCCCAGGATGCAGGTTACACGGCGGTGATTTCCCACCGTTCCGGTGAAACCGAAGACACCACCATCGCCGACCTGGCCGTTGCCACCTGCGCCGGCCAGATCAAGACCGGTTCGCTGTGCCGCTCTGACCGGGTTGCCAAGTACAACCAGTTGCTTCGCATTGAAGAAGCGCTGGATGGCAAGGCGCCCTATCGTGGCCTAAGCGAGATCAAAGGTCAGGGCTAATCGCCTGTTGATACTCTGTTGGCGGGATGCTGACAGGTAGCAGATCCGGAAAGGCCATCGTGGCCCTCAGAATGTGAGGCATGATGGCCTTTTTGTACAACTGGTTAGCAGAACTTGTTGCTAAACTACACTAAGGTCTATACTTACTGTCCGGTTGATGCATCGTAAGCGGAATTCGCAATGAAGTTGCTCTGGTCTATCATGATTATTCTTATTCTCCTGTTGCAGGTTCGCCTGTGGGTTGGGGAAGGCAGTTTTGCCCAGGTATGGGGGCTGGAGAACTCCATTGCCGAGCAGCGCGAGGAAAACGCCAAGCTTTCAGCCCGCAATGAGCGTCTCTATGCGGAAGTTCGAAACCTTCGCGGCGAGAAAGGTGCGGTTGAAGAACGTGCCCGTATGAATCTGGGCCTGATCCGTAACGATGAAACCTTCTTCCTGGTGGTCGAACAGTAACCCAGCGGCAAGCCAGGCCGATCAAAGCTGACCACGTCCATGAGTAAACCCCGCTATTGGTTGATTGTTCCCGCTGCCGGTTCCGGCCAGCGAATGAAGGCAGACTGTCCCAAGCAGTATCTCAAGCTGGACAATCGATATGTCCTTGATATCACCCTCTCCAGGCTATTGGATCACGCTGATTTTTCAGGTTGTGTGGTGGCTATTCGTGCGGACGACCCCTGGTGGCCGGAAACCGCGGCCAGTTTGGACGCACGTATCGATACCTGTGTCGGAGGCGCTGAACGCGCGAATTCGGTATTGGCTGCGCTTGAGGCACTTGCCCATCAGGCGGGTGACGATGATTGGGTGCTGGTGCACGATGCTGCCCGGCCCTGCCTGCACCCGAATGACCTCGAGCGATTGCTGACCCAACTTCAGGACCACCCTGTGGGTGGCTTGCTGGCGACGCCGGTGGCCGATACGCTCAAACTTGTGGCAAGTGACAGCGATCAGGTGGAGACAACCATCGACCGTCGTCATCTTTGGCGCGCACTGACTCCTCAAATGTTCCGTTGTGGCGCCTTGAGGAGGGCTCTGAAAGCTGCCATTGCATCAGGTTACCCGGTGACCGATGAAGCCTCGGCCATGGAATACGCAGGCAATGTTCCCTGTATCGTGGAGGGGCGACCGGATAATATAAAGATTACGGTACCCGCTGATCTGGCACTGGCCGGTTTTATCCTCAGCCATCTCTAGCGGCGAGCCTGCATCGTTACTGATTGAAAAGGAAACAGCACTATGCGAATCGGGCAGGGCTTTGATGTCCATGCTTTCTGCGAGGGCGATCAAGTCGTTATTGGCGGTGTGACCATTCCGCACACCCATTCCCTCAAGGCCCATTCCGATGGGGATGTGCTTTTGCATGCCCTTGCAGATGCCCTGTTGGGTGCCGTGGCCCTGGGCGACATCGGCCATCTGTTTCCCGATACCAGTGATGAGTGGGCGGGGGCGGACAGCCGGGACCTGCTGCGCCGCGTGATGGACCGTGTTGCCGGTGAAGGGTTTGGTGTCGGTAACGTGGATGCCACCATTATTGCCCAGGCCCCGAAGATGGCGCCCCATATTGAGGCCATGCGGTTGACCATTGCCGAGGATCTTGCCATCCCGGCGAGCCGGGTCAGCGTCAAGGCGACCACCACCGAAAAGCTGGGCTTTACCGGCCGCGGTGAGGGCATTGCATGCCAGGCGGTTTGTCTGCTGGAGCCGGTTTCATCATGACGGATGCTCAGCACGCTTCCAACGGCTGGCGACTCGACTGGCCAACCTCCTCGGGCTCTCGGGTGGCTTCGGCGCGTATCAAATCCCTCCCCGCCGACTTTTTCGTGGATGAAGATCTGTCTATGCCCGATGACAGTGGCGGTGGAGGAGAGCACCTGTGCCTGCGTCTGGAAAAGGTCGGGGACAACACCGACTACGTGGCGCGGCAGCTTGCTAGTATTTGCGGCTGTCGGCATTACGATGTGGGTTTTTGCGGGCTGAAGGACCGTCATGCGGTTACGCGTCAGTGGTTTAGCCTTTATCGGCCGGGATTGGAAAACGAAGACACAGCGTTCATCCAGGCGGTGGAAGAACACTGGCCGGTATTGGCACGACACCGTCAGGCACGAAAGCTGAGGCGGGGCGATCATCAGGGTAACCGGTTTGAACTGGTGTTAAAGGATGTGGTCGGCAACGCATCTGCTATTGATGAGGCTTTAGCCCGGTTGCGGGACATAGGGTGCCCGAATTATTTCGGCTCGCAACGGTTTGGCCATGGCGGTGCCAACCTGGATAGGGCTCTGACCATGGACCCGACAACATTGAACCGTCGGAGTGGTCGCAATGTCAAAAAGCGTGGGCGAGGGCGGTCAACCTCTGGCAGTCGCGACAGTAAGAACGTATTGTACTTTTCGGCGGCACGTTCTTGGCTATTCAACGAGGTGCTTGCCCATCGTGTTGAGACAGGCACCTGGCTGGAACCTCTGGAGGGGGAGCCAGGTGCCTGTGAAAATCAGAACCTGATGGTGACGGGGCCTCTCTGGGGCGACGGTGGCACCGAGGCGGTGTCGGTCCAGGGCGAGATCGAACGTTCCGTGGTTGCAGACCACCCGCAAATTGCGGCGGTGTTTTCAACCACTCGCATGAAGCCTGAACGCAGGCCGCTGAACCTGAAACCGGAAGATCTGGAATGGCATTGGGATGGCGATGACCAGTTGCGGCTGTCGTTCCGGCTTGCGCCGGGGCAGTACGCAACGACGTTGCTGGACGATGTGTTTGATATAACGGACGCAACCACGTTTATTGGAGAAAATTGTGCGAATTCTGTTGTCCAATGATGATGGCGTTCACTCGCCTGGTCTTCAGGCCCTACACGACGGGCTCCAGGGGCTGGGCCATCTTGAGATCGTGGCGCCGGATCGGGACCATAGCGGCGCCAGCAATGCCTTGACGTTGAGCCGCCCGCTAACGGTCGAAGATCATCCCAATGGCTTCCGCTCTGTAGACGGAACCCCGACAGATTGCGTTCACCTCGCGGTTAACGGGCTGTTTGATGAACCGTTTGATCGCGTCGTGTCAGGCATCAACACCCACGCCAATCTCGGCGACGATATCATCTATTCCGGTACGGTGGCCGCTGCCACTGAAGGCAGAAACCTGGGATTGCCAGCAATTGCGGTATCACTGGTGAACGAAGGCCGTTTCCACTACGAAACGGCGGCCAGGGTTGTGCGCGCGTTGCTGGAAAGCGATCAGCCGTTAACCCTTGGTCCTCGGTGCATTCTCAATGTGAACGTTCCCGATGTTCCCTGGGAAGAGATTGCCGGCTTCCGCGTTACCCGGCTTGGCCATCGCGACCGGGCCGAGGGCGCGGTGCCGATGACCTGCCCCCGAGGCAAGGCCCGTTATTGGATCGGTGCCGCGGGCAAGGGCAGCGACGCCGGGCCGGGGACTGATTTCAACGCGGTGCGCGAGAATTACGTTTCGATCACTCCCGTCCATGTGGATATGACGCGCCATGAGGTGCTGTCGCCACTGCGAGAATGGGTTGAGTTGCTGTCAGGACGGGAGGGACGTTAATGGTGGCAGCGATTGACGGTATTGGAATGACGTCCCGCCGAACCCGTATGCGGCTGATACAAAGGCTCAGGGAAGCTGGTATAGCCGATGAGCAGGTGCTGACAGCGTTGTCCGACGTGCCGCGCCACATATTCCTGGATGAAGCGCTTTCCCACAGGGCTTACGAAGACACGGCACTGCCCATTGGCTACAGTCAGACCCTGTCCCAGCCCTATATTGTCGCGCGAATGACCGAATCCCTGATGCGCCACAAACCCCGGAAGGTGCTGGAACTGGGAACCGGGTCGGGCTACCAGACCGCGATCCTTGCCAGGCTGGTGGATCAGGTTTTCAGCGTTGAGCGTATCAAACCGCTCCAGGACCGGGCCCGTGACCGGCTTCGCCAGCTTGGCTACCGTAACACGATGCTCAAGCACGCAGACGGAGGTATGGGGTGGCCAGAACAGGGGCCGTTTGACGGTATCATCGTGACCGCAGCACCCCGTGAGATCCCGCCGGAACTGAAAGACCAACTGGCGGATGGGGGCGTTATTGTCGCGCCGATCGGCGAGGGCACACAGATGTTGGTGGAAATGGTACGCCAGGGCGACCGTTTCGAGACCAGGGATATAGAACCGGTGCGTTTTGTGCCCCTGTTGGGCGGGGTTGTACGGTGACGGCTGAACACCCTTCTGAATCTTCTGCTGACGCACTTCACTCCCATCATCCTTTTGCGGTATTCCTGAGAGGTATGGCCATGGGGGCGGCTGATATTGTCCCCGGCGTGTCCGGTGGCACCATTGCATTCATTACCGGTATCTACTTTCGGTTGCTGGAAGCCATCAATGCCGTTCCGCAAGCTTTCTTCCACCAACTGATCCGTGGGCAGGTAAAGCAATTCTGGGCGGCGTGTGACGGCACCTTCCTACTGTGCCTGCTGGTGGGGATCCTGGGCAGTATTGCCACCCTCGCGTCGGTGATCAGTCATGCCCTTGCCACCTATCCGATCCTTATCTGGAGCTTTTTCTTCGGCCTCATCGTCGCCTCGGTGTGGCACGTTGGCGGCCAGGTTCGCCGCTATGAGCTGTTGCTGCTGTTGCCATTTTCGGTGGGGACCGTTTTTGCCTGGTGGGTAACGACCTTGTCTGGCAGCCCGTTGTCGCCCTCAATGCCGGTGTTTTTCGGTGCCGGGGCCCTGGCCATCTGCGCCATGATCCTGCCAGGAATCTCAGGCAGTTTTATTCTGGTGATTCTGGGTATGTACGTCCCGGTGCTGGACGCCATACGTTCCCTGGATCTGGGCATCCTCGGGATTTTTGCTGTTGGTTGCCTGGTCGGTTTGCTGTCGGTTGCGCGGCTCATTACCTGGGCGTTCCATCGCTACCATGACCTTGTGCTGGCGTTGTTGACTGGCTTTATGGTGGGGGCGCTGAACAAGGTCTGGCCCTGGAAAGAGACACTTAGCTGGCGCACCAACAGTGCCGGCCAGCAAGTGCCGCTGAACGAAGCAAGCGTCAGCCCTATGGGCTATGCTGAGTTGACCGGCGAGGATTCGCAATTGCTGCTGGCGGTGACCTGTGCGTTGGCCGGCCTGTTGCTGGTTTTGCTGGTGGAATGGATGGGTAGGAAAGAACGGCCTGGCTCCTCCCGTTAGCTTGGTTTTTACTCGGGGTTGTGAAGGTGTTCACAGGCGTATCGAGACTAAGTGTTACTTTTTGATCCGTAAGGTTGTTTCGAGCAGTAACAAATGCAACAGATGGGTAACTTGGTTTCATGCCCAAAATGTGCAATAAATTAGCAAGTTACTTAAAACACTTTATAAACCGCCGAAATTTTTATACGAATTACTAATAACGGGCGTATTTTTATTCTTTTGAGATTAGTGCGTGGGTCCATCATTGCTGCGACGGCAGTCTTCCCGCGGCTCCCCTCCGGTGCCCCTGCTTCTCCGTGTTCAAAAAAGCGGACGCGTCTCTACACCTTTCTGTTTGTGCTTCTTGGCGCCATGTTACTGACTGGCTGTAACACGCAGGCAATCTACCGTGATGACCTCTACAATCCGCCAGTGTACTGGGGGCGCCATGTCGTCAAATCCGGTGAAACGCTCTACAGCATCGCCTGGCGCTACGGCCGTGACTACCGGGAACTGGGCAATGCCAATGGTATAAGCCCGCCTTACCACATCAAAGCAGGGCAGGTTCTCAGGCTGGACCTTCGCGGAAATGTAACATCCACTGCGCAGACTGGCGGAAGTAGCAAAGCGTCGGTCTCGCGACCACCAACCCGCACAGCGTCGCGACAGCCTGCTCCCAAACCGGAGCCAAAACCGACGGTCTCGCGGCGGCCCGATACGTCGTCACCACTAACAGGCCAAAGCCAGACAGTATCCAATGTCAACTGGCGCTGGCCCCACGTTGGCACCGTAATTGCAGGATATTCTACATCCGGGAAAGTCAATAAAGGTATTGATATTGCTGGAAAAGCGGGTGACTCTGTAAGGGCGGCGGCAAGTGGTAATGTCGTTTATGCCGGAAGTGGGTTGCTCGGTTATGGCAACTTGATCATAGTGAACCACAACGAGCACTATTTGAGTGCTTATGCTCACAACCGGAAGATTCTGGTGCAGGAAGGGGAGGACGTTAAAGCCGGACAGGTCATCGCTGAACTGGGAAACAGCGGCACGGACAGACCCAAGTTGCATTTTGAAATCCGGAAAAATGGCAACCCGGTCGACCCCGCCCACTACCTCCCGGCCCGATGAAACGGATTTGCAGGATAAACCTGACGTCCGGCACCGAAAATCAGAGGCAACGAAAGACAATAGTCGAAACAAACAATAAAAACGACGGTTCCGGCAACCGTCAACAGCTAGCAATAAATGTCCTGAACAAGAACGCGAAGAAAGCAGGCGCTCGCAATAATAAAAAGACGTGAGCGAATTTCCAGGATCATTGAAAGGCGGGGCAAAGAGTTATGTCAGCAGAGCATGAAGAACTCATCATTGATCGTGTATCAGATGTTGAAGACGCAGACGATCAGCTGTTAGCGGAAGACAAAGTAGAAGCAAAAGAAACGGCGGAAGTGGAAGCCGTTGAAACAGAAGAAGACATTCCGGCCCAGGGCCGATACTTCACCAGCCAGAAACAACTGGACGCCACCCAGCTTTATCTCAACGAAATCGGTTTTTCTCCTCTCTTAACACCCGAAGAAGAAGTCTACTTTGCACGGCTCGCCCGCAAGGGAGAGGAGTCCGGTCGCAAACGTATGATCGAGAGCAATTTGCGCCTGGTGGTAAAGATTGCACGGCGTTACGTGAACCGTGGTCTGACACTGTTGGACTTGATTGAAGAAGGTAACCTTGGGCTTATCCGCGCGGTCGAGAAGTTTGACCCCGAACGGGGTTTCCGCTTCTCCACCTATGCCACCTGGTGGATCCGCCAGACCATCGAGCGGGCGATCATGAATCAGACCCGCACCATCCGCCTTCCCATCCACGTCGTCAAGGAACTCAACCTGTATCTGCGAGCGGCACGGGAGCTTACCCAGAAGCTGGATCATGAGCCGTCAGCGGAAGAAATCGCACGGATGGTCGATAAGCCAGTTGCGGACGTAAAGCGGATGCTGGGCCTGAATGAGCGCGTAGCCTCCATGGATACGCCCATTGGTACCGGTGGTGAAAAGTCCCTTTTGGACACGGTTGCTGATGAAGGTGCCTCCGATCCAGCCGACCTGCTGCAAGACAACAACATGTGCTCCTGTGTCGAAAAGTGGATCGACCAGCTCAGTGACAAGCAGCAGGAAGTGCTGTCCCGCCGCTTTGGTTTGAGGGGTTACCCCATCAGCACGCTTGAGGAAGTGGGCCAGGAGATTGGTTTGACCCGTGAACGGGTTCGCCAGATCCAGGTGGAGGCGCTCCGTCGCCTTCGCGAAATTCTGGAGAAGGAAGGCCTGTCGGGAACCATGCTGTTCAAGTAATCGGTTCCGTACAACCAAAAAGCGGCCCGCAGACAGCGGGCCGCTTTTTTTTGCGTTGCCAAATGAGAACCAGGCGGCGTAAGCGTTCGTTTCCTCCCTGTTAAACTTGGATCGCTGGAGGGGATAAGGGTGTCGAACTCCAGCGGTACTCAGACATTCAATAATAACGATCAATAAGGAAAGGACGATGAAAAAGGCCCTATCAACAGGATTTGCCTCACTGCTGCTGACGGCAGCCCTTACAACACCGGTCGCCGCCCTGACGGTAGAAGGCGTTGACGTGCCGGATACCTACTCGGCGATGGATACCGAGCTCAAGCTCAATGGTGCGGGTACCCGTTCCAAGTGGTTCATGGACCTCTACATCGGCGGTCTGTATGTGCCCGAGACCATCGACGATGGCCAGGCCATTATCAACGCGGACGAGCCCCAGGCCATCACCCTGCACATCATTTCCGGGATGATCACCAGCGACAAAATGAAATCCGCCACAATGGAAGGGTTTGAGAATTCCACAGAAGGAGACCTGGCCGCGATCAAGGACGATGTGGATGCGTTCCTGGATGTGTTTTCAGAAGAGATCAAGGACGGTGACGTGTTTGATCTCGTTTACTTGCCGGGTGAGGGCGTGCGCGTGCTAAAAAATGGTGAGGAACGCGCCACTATTGGCGACCTGGAGTTCAAGAAGGCCCTGTTCGGCATCTGGCTGTCAGATGAGCCAGCCCAGGAAGACCTGAAAGAGAAGATGCTAGGCCAGCGGTAAGCGCCCGGTAGGGGCACCGGTTCCGGTTATCCGGGGCCGGTGTCAGTCCATGTAATCCCGTTTCTGCTTAAATTCGCACAGATCTTCGATGATGCAGGCGCCGCATCTTGGCTTCCTGGCTGTACAGGTGTAGCGCCCGTGCAGGATCAGCCAGTGATGGGCATCCAGCAGGAATTCCTTCGGCACCAGCCGCATCAGGCGTTTCTCCACTTCCAGCACGTTCTTGCCCGGCGCAATCCCCGTTCTGTTCGATACCCGGAAGATGTGGGTATCCACCGCCATGGCCGGATGTCCGAACGCGGTGTTCAGAACCACGTTGGCGGTTTTACGGCCCACTCCCGGAAGAGCTTCCAGATCTTCCCGGTTGTCAGGAACTTCCCCGTCGTGCTTTTCAATCAGCGCGCGGCAGGTCTTGATGACATTCTCCGCCTTGCTGTTAAACAGCCCGATGGTTTTGATGTATTCCTTCAAGCCATCCACTCCCAAAGCCAGGATTTTTTCGGGTGTATTGGCAACGGGATAGAGTTTCGCTGTTGCCTTGTTCACGCCGACATCCGTGGCCTGGGCCGAGAGGATCACCGCAATCAGCAGTTCGAACGGGTTGGTATAGTTCAACTCAGTGGTGGGTGTCGGGTTGGCTTCCCGCAAACGGGTAAAGATTTCCGTACGTTTTGCCTTGTTCATGGGTTATCCGCTGGCTGAGAAAATAATGTTCATTGGGTGTTCAGGACACATGGCCTGTTACCCGTACTCGCTTGCTACCGGCCACGATTGGCTCCGCTGCTGTACGACGGGCCTTGAGATGATTGTCGATGCCGTTTTTCAGAGCAATGAGCAACCCCAGTCCGACAAAGGCGCCCGGCGGCAGTACCATGAAGAGAACGTCCGGGTATTGCTCCAGCGGGCGAATTCCCCAGTCCGCTGCCATGGGGCCCAGCAGGAGATCCATATCGGTAAACAGGGTGCCCTGGCCCACGAGTTCGCGCATGGCGCCGAGCGCAACCAGCACGATCAGAAAACCGATACCCATCATGACTCCGTCCAGCAGGGCGGGTAAGGGTGGGTTCTTGGAGGCAAACGCATCCGCCCGACCCAGAATGGCACAGTTGGTCACAATCAACGGAATGAAAATACCCAGGACCTGATAGAGCTCATAGGTATAGGCCTGCATCAGCAGTTCGGCGCAGGTGACGAAAGAGGCGATGATCATCACAAAGGCAGGCAGGCGCACCGACTCGCTGACAAAGTTGCGGATCAGCGACACTGCCAGGTTCGAGCCCATCAATACCATCAGCGTTGCCAGGCCCAGGCCGATGGCGTTGACGACGGTACTGGTTACCGCCAGAAGGGGGCATAGCCCCAGCACCTGGACCAGGGCAGGGTTGTTGGTCCAAAGCCCATCACGGATGATCTCTGCGCTGGATTTGGTCGCCATATTACGAATGCTCCCGTTCTGGTGTCTGGCCGGCGATTTCCTCGGGTGTCAACGGCGTGCTCCTTGGCGACGCGGGTTCATTGAGGATGTCGCGAATGTCGCTGCGGTGCTCACGGAAATAGATGAGTGTTTTTTGCACTGCATTAACCACGGCTTTCGGGGTGATGGTTGCCCCGGTGAACTGGTCAAATGCTCCGCCATTCTTCCTGACAGCCCAGCGTTCTGGTTCCGGGTTGCCAAGGGACCGGCCGGTGAACGAGTGGATCCAGTCTGACTTCTTGGTTTCAATGCGGTCGCCCAAGCCAGGGGTTTCCCGGTGGCTGGTCACCCGAACTCCCAGCACCGTGCCTTTCATATCCAGACCCACCAATAGGTGAATGTTGCCAGAATAACCGTCAGGGGCCACCACCGGCATGATCAATCCGGTAGGGCGGCCATTGCGACGTGCCACCCAGGCCGTGACGGGGTCGTTAGCATTCATTCCGTTATCCGCCGGAAGCTGCACTGTGTCGGTCAGCAAATTATTGTCGTGCCGGCTTTCCGGGATGATCTCAAACAGTGCCTGAGCTTCCGCCCTGGCTGCCTGCTCCTGTATGCGCTCGGCCGTCATGACCTGGGTGATGGCGATGGTACCGCCAGTAATGATGGCGAACAGGCCAAGACCAATGGCGTTGCGACGGATGGATTTCGCGAGTGCTGCCATGGTTTACCCCTGCCCCTTGCCGGGAAGGCCACGCCGGGGCTTGTGATGCCCGTAGGTACGGGGTGGCGTGTAGTGGTCGATAAAGGGCACCGAGAAGTTCATCAGCAGAACACTGAAGGCCACCGCGTCGGGGTAGGCACCCCAGGTGCGGATCAGATAGATCAGGATGCCAATACCCGCTCCGTAGATTAACTTGCCCTGATGGCTGGAGGCGGCAGACACTGGGTCCGTGGCAATGAAGAACGCACCCAGCATGGTACCCCCGGCCAGCAGATGCATGGACAGCGGCGCATACTGGTCCGCGTTGCTGCCAAAGGCAAGGCTCATAAAAGCGAGGCCCGCCAGCATGCTGACAGGGATGTGCCAGGTGATGATCTTCAGGCTAATAAGAATCAGGCCGCCTGCCAGGAACGCGGCGTTGACCCATTCCCAGCCCCGGGCAACACCGTCACCAAAGGTGGGGTGAGCAAGCACTTCCGCTGCGGTGTGGGTGGTAATCTTGTGTTTGTACTCGTCCAGCGGCGTGGCCATGGTGAAGGCGTCTACCGCTGTCTGTTGGCCGGAGGCGATCATGCCGAGGGTGTCGCCAAACCCCGGAGCGGTCTCCCACAGGAGACCGGGCTGCGCCCAATTCGTGGTCATGGCCACGGGGAACGAGATCAGCACCAGGGCGTAACCCACCATGGCGGGATTGAACGGGTTGGAGCCCAGGCCGCCATAGAGCTGTTTGGCCATGACGATGGCGGCGATGACGGCAACGGCGGACACCCACCAGGGCGCAAACTGCGGCAAGGAAAGGCCCAGCAAAAGGCCGGTGACGGCAGCGGTGTTGTCTTTCAGGAAGAAGGCCACCGGGCGCTTGCGAAGCTTGAGGATGGCAGCCTCGGCGGTCAGTGCCACAGCGATGCACCAAACCACGTTGATCAGATTACCCCAACCAAAGAACAGGGTCAGCGCCAGCAGGCCGGGTAGGGCTGCCAGAATCACCCATAACATCACCTGCGACGTGGAGCGGGCATTACGGGCGTGGGGCGATGACTGTTGCGCAAGTGCCATTATCGTTGGGGCCTGTTCATTATGAGTCTGTCGTTTGGGTATCGGTGGCCGCCACGGATTGACGGGCCTCAGCCAGAGCCTCCTCCGCCCGCTTCACCCGGTCGTGGTTCTTGGTGACGGCTCGCTCGAGTTTTTCGACATTGTCCGCACTCTCTGCCCTGGCGTCCTTTAGCATGCTTTGCATGGTGTTCAGCTTGGCGGTGGCCTGGGCAAGCTGCTTCTCCAGGGCGTCAATATCGGGCGCCGGTTCGCTGGCAGCTTTGGTTTCAGAGGCCCCGGCGTTCGTTTCGGCCTGCTGTTTGCTCTTGGCCTTTTTACGGGCCAGGGCTTCCTGCACCAGGGCGGCCTTGGCGGCGCGGTCATTAGCTGGCGGGCCTTCTGCTTCCGCCTTTTCGGCCTCGGCCTGTTTCTTGGCCTGAGCCTCGGCGGCTGCCTTCGCCCGTTCCTTGCGACGTTGCTCTTTCTCCTGCTGTTCCCGCTCGAGTCTCGCCTGACGGGCTTCAAAGCGTTCACGGGCGCGATCCGCTTTCAGCTGTTCAGCCTGTTGTACCCGTATCTCGCCTTTGGCCGCCCGGTAATACTGCACCAGCGGAATGGAGCTGGGGCAGACGTAAGAACAGGCACCACATTCGATGCAGTCGAACAGGTTCAGGTGCTCGGCTTTGTCGAATTCTCCGGCTTTGGAGTACCAGAACAGTTGCTGGGGTAGAAGCTCCATTGGGCAGGCTTCGGCACACATGCTGCAGCGGATACAGGGCTGCTCCGGGGCTGGGTCGGGTAACTCCTTGGCGGTGGCGGCAATCACGCAGTTGGTGGTCTTGACCACCGGTACGGCCGGCGTTTCCAGGGTGTAGCCCATCATTGGCCCGCCCAGCACAAGGCGGTGGACCCTGCTGTTTTCCAGCCCGGCCCGCGCGAGCAGGTAGTCAATAGGTGTGCCGATCAAGACCTCGAAATTACCGGGATCGGTGACGGCATAACCAGTGATCGTGGTGACGCGGGAAATCAGCGGTTCGCCCCGGTGAATGGCGGCAGATACGGCGATGGCCGTGCCTACGTTCTGGCACATGACCCCGATATCCGCCGGGATACCGCCGCTGGGTACTTCCATGCCCGTCAGGATTTGTATCAGCTGTTTTTCGCCACCAGAAGGATACTTGGTGGGAACCACCGCGATCTCTGTCTGAGTACCCTCCGCGGCTTTTCTGAGCGCTGAGATGGCCTCTGGTTTGTTGTCCTCGACGCCGATCACAACTCGCTCGGGGCGCAGTATCCACGCCATGATTCGCAGCCCGGCAATAATCTCGCCCGCGTTCTCCCGCATCGACATATCGTCGGCGGTGATATAGGGCTCGCATTCGGCGCCATTGAGAATCAGCGTGTTCACCTTGCGGTCCCGGGGCGGGCGTAGCTTGATATTCGTGGGGAAGCCTGCACCGCCCATTCCAGAAATGCCGGCGTTGCGGATTCGCTCGAGCACCGTTTCCCTTTCCAGTTCACGGTAGTTCGATACTGGGCTGAGGGTTGTCCACTCGTCCTTGCCATCGGGTCTTAAAGTAATACACCAGTCGCTCATCCCGGAAGGATGGGGAACAGGTTGAAGGCTGACGGACTCAATAGTACCGGAGGTCGGCGCGTGCACGGGTACACCCATGCCCCCGATCACGTCGGCAACTTTCTGGCCTTTGAGAACTCGATCGCCCACCGCAACACAGGCCTCAGCCGATTCGCCAATGTGCTGCTGCAACGGCAGCACCAGTACCTCTGGAAGGCCGGCATCGATGATGGGGCGTGCCGTGGAAAGGTGTTTGTTTTCGGCAGGATGAATGCCGCCGGAAAAGTCCCAGAGCTGTGTCATCAGGCGTTGGCCCCCTGACGATCGGTAGCAATCACACCAGGCTTGGGCGGTGTCCAGGTCCATGAGCGTATGTCGGGCTCCACCGTTATCATATCGATGCAATCCACCGGGCAGGGTTCCACGCACAGGTCACATCCAGTGCACTCGCTCTCTATTACCGTGTGCATGTGCTTTGCGGCGCCGAGGATGGCGTCCACCGGGCAGGCCTGGATGCACTTGGTGCAGCCGATGCACTCGTCCTCACGAATCACCGCAACACGCTTGGCCTGTTCCACCCCGTGTTCCGCGTCAAGCGGTTGTGGCTCGACGTCCAGCAGATCTGCCAGCGCTTTGATGGTGGTTTCACCGCCCGGAGGGCACTTGTTAATGGCATCGCCGTTGGCAATGGATTCCGCGTAGGGGCGGCAGCCGGGAAAGCCACACTGGCCGCACTGGGTTTGAGGAAGCATGGAGTCAATCTGGTCCACCAGAGGATTGCCTTCCACCCGAAAGCGCTCTGCGGCAAACCCCAGCAGACCACCGAATACAACCGCCAGCGCGAGCAGAACCACTACGGCAATCAGTATGCTCGTCCACATAATACAAACGCTCCGTCAGACGCTGACCAGACCAGTAAAGCCCAGGAAGGCCAGAGACATCAACCCGGCGGTGACCATGCCAATGGCGGCGCCACGGAAGGCAACCGGAACATCGGCCACGGCGATGCGCTCCCGCATGGCCGCAAACAGCACCAGCACCAGCGAAAAACCGCCAGCGGCACCGAAACCGTACAGGACAGATTCCACGAAGTTATTGTTCTTGTTGAGGTTAAGCAGGGCAACGCCCAGAACCGCGCAGTTAGTGGTGATCAGAGGCAGGAAGATGCCCAGTACCCGGTAGAGCAGGGGGCTGGTCTTGCGCACTACCATCTCCGTGAACTGTACAACGACGGCGATGACCAGGATGAACGTGATGGTTTTCAGGAACGCCAGATCCAGTGGCTCCAGCAGGTAGGTATACGCCAGGTAGCTGCACACCGAGGCCAGGGTCAGCACAAAGGTGGTGGCCAATGACATGCCCATGGCGGTTTCCAGCTTCCCGGACACACCCATAAAAGGGCACAGTCCAAGAAACTGAACCAGCACAAAATTGTTCACCAGTATGGTGCTGACCAGAATCAGCAGATACTCAGTCATCGGCCTGCTCCGTCATTAACGACACATCCGGCCCATTACATAATCCGCATGCCGGGCGTGGCGCCCGAATCTGGTGACAGGATGAAAATGTCTTTACCACCGGGGCCAGCGGCCAGAACCATGCCTTCGGACATCCCGAACTTCATCTTTCTGGGCTTGAGGTTGGCCACCATCACCGTCAGACGCCCTTCAAGGTCTTCAGGTTTGTAGGCCGACTTGATACCGGCAAAGACGTTGCGCTCACCCTCTCCTACGTCAAGGGTAAGGCGTAGCAGCTTGTCGGCGCCGTCCACGTGTTCGGCTTTCACAATCTTGACCACCCGAAGATCCACTTTGGCGAAATCGCCAAATTCTATTTCATCGGCAATCGGCTCGAGATTGGCTTTCGGCGCCTTCTGTCCTGTCGCTGCGGGCATTTCTTCCTTGGAGGCGTCCAGCATTTTCTCGATCTGGGCCATGTCCACGCGGTTCATCAGCGGCTTGAATTTGTTGATCTCGTGGTTCTCCAGCCGCTGCTCACGCTTATTCCAGTCCAGCGGCGCATTCAGGAACGCCTCCGAAGCCTTGGCGGTTTCCGGCAGAACCGGCGCCAGGTAAGTCATCAGCAGGTGGAACATGTTGATGGCATTGGTACAGATGGCCTGCAGGTTGTCGTCCTGGCCATCCTGCTTGGCAATGACCCAGGGCTGCTCGTCATTCACGTACTGGTTGGCGATGTCCGCCAACTCCATGATTCGACGCATGGCACGGCCGAACTCCCGGGCCTCGAAAAAGTCCGCGATCTCATCGCCGGCCTCGATAAATTCTTTCAGCTTTTCATGTTCGGTAACGGTACCGAGCTGGCCGTCAAAGCGCTTGGTGATGAACCCGGCGCTACGACTGGCAATGTTGACCACCTTGCCCACCAGATCCGAGTTCACCCGTGCGGCGAAGTCTTCCAGGTTCAGGTCCATATCGTCGACGCTGCCGGTGAGTTTGGCGGCGAAGTAGTAGCGCAGGTATTCCGGATTCAGGTGATCCAGATAGGTACGGGCCATGATAAAGGTGCCCCGGGACTTGGACATCTTCTTGCCATTCACCGTCACGAAACCGTGAGCCCAGACAGCACTGGGAGTACGGAAACCAGCGCTGTGGAGCATGGACG
The DNA here is from genome assembly GCF_055524115.1 of Marinobacter sp. V34. Taxonomy (NCBI): domain Bacteria; kingdom Pseudomonadati; phylum Pseudomonadota; class Gammaproteobacteria; order Pseudomonadales; family Marinobacteraceae; genus Marinobacter; species Marinobacter sp. V34. Next base: position 48,588 of record NZ_JBUPZY010000010.1, read on the forward strand.
GCCAGAACAGGGCGTGGAAATTGATAATGTCCTTGCCGATGAAGTGATACACCTCGGCGGTGGAATCCGCCTTCCAGAAATGCTCGAAATCAATGCCTTCCCGGTTGCAGAGGTTCTTGAAGCTGGCCAGATAACCGATGGGCGCGTCGAGCCAGACGTAGAAGTACTTGCCCGGTGCATCCGGAATCTCGAACCCGAAGTAGGGCGCATCGCGGCTGATGTCCCACTCCTGCAGGCCAGCATCCAGCCATTCGGCCAGCTTATTGGCCACCTGGGGCTGGAGCGTGCCGCTGCGGGTCCAGTTCGCGAGGAAGTCCGCAAATTCCGGCAGGCGGAAGAAATAATGCTCGGATTCCTTGTCCACTGGAGTGGCGCCGGAAACCGCTGAGCGAGGGTTGATCAGCTCTGCCGGGGTATAGGTGGCGCCACAGGCCTCGCAGTTGTCGCCATACTGATCCTCGGTTTTGCACTTGGGGCAGGTGCCCTTGATGAACCGGTCCGCCAGGAACATGTTCTTTTCAGGATCGAACGCCTGAGTGATCTTGCGGGTGGCGATGTGGCCGTTTTCCTGCAACTGACGGTAGATGTATTCCGAGAACTGGCGATTCTCCTCGGAATGGGTGGTGTAGTAGTTGTCAAAGAGGATATGGAAACCGCCGAAATCTTCCTGGTGCTCCTTTTTGATACGGTCGATCAAACTCTCGGAAGAGATGCCTTCCCGCTCGGCACGGAGCATAATGGCGGTACCGTGAGCATCGTCCGCGCAAACGTAGTAACAGTTCTGGCCACGCATTTTCTGATAGCGAACCCAGATATCCGTCTGAATGTATTCCAGCAGATGGCCCAGATGGATGGGGCCGTTGGCGTACGGCAGGGCGCTGGTTACCAGAATATCGCGCTGTTGCTTTGAACTCGCTTGCGTCATGTTGTGGTCCGAACCTTCATTCGTCAGGAGTTGGGCGTTCGCGTTTACCGACCTTGTTCCGGGTAAAGAACCCTTATGGCCAGAAACGGGCACAAATGATACCTTCCGAGCAGATAATTTTCACCCGAAACACCTGTTTCCGCGCTAATAAATGCGCGCGACGTTAGACCGGAGATTCCGATGACACAGATTTCACAGCAGGCACTGAAAACCGCCGTACAACAGTACCGCGACCCCTACCTGGGCAAGGACCTGTACGAGTTGGATGCGGTGAAATCCCTGACCGCGGACGACAGCGGAAAAGTCACCGTGATGATCGAGTTGCCGTACCCTTCCAAAGGCATCGCCGGCGCCCTGAAAGAACTGCTCACCAACGCCCTGGACGACGTTGATGGCGTTGACAGCGTGGATGTTCACGTGGGGCAGCGAATCCATTCCCACAAAGGCCAGAAGGATATCCAGTCCGTGCCCGGTGTGAAAAACATCATTGCCGTGGCCTCTGGCAAGGGCGGCGTGGGCAAATCCACCACGGCCGTCAACCTCGCTCTGGCACTGCACGCCGAAGGTGCTCGCGTCGGTATTCTCGACGCCGACATCTACGGCCCCAGCATCGGCATGATGCTGGGCGTCCCCGAAGGCAAGCGCCCCGACACCCGGGAAAACAAATACTTCGTCCCCATGGACGCCCACGGTCTGCAAGCCAACTCCATGGCCTTCGTCGTCACCGACAAAACCCCCATGGTTTGGCGCGGCCCCATGGTCAGTGGCGCCGTCATGCAACTGCTGCAACAGACCCTGTGGAATGAACTGGACTACCTCATCCTCGACATGCCCCCGGGCACCGGTGACATCCAGCTCACCATCGCCCAAAAAGTCCCGGTCACCGGCGCCGTCATCGTCACCACGCCCCAGGACATCGCCCTGCTGGACGGTAAAAAAGGCATCGAAATGTTCCGCAAGGTGGAAATCCCCGTGCTGGGCGTGGTGGAAAACATGAGCGTCCACATCTGCAGCAACTGCGGCCACGAAGAGCCCTTGTTCGGCCACGGCGGCGGCGAACGCATCGCTGAAGAATACGACACCACGCTTCTGGGCCAGCTCCCCCTGCACATGACCATCCGCGAACAGACCGACGGCGGCTCTCCATCTGTGGTGGCAGAACCCGATTCGGAAGTGGCAAGACGCTACAAGGACATAGCCCGCCGGGTCGGCGCTGAACTGTCCACGAGGGAGAGAAATCTAACCGGTTCAATTTCCAGTGTTTCGGTAACAGAGCACTAGGCGAACATCTCGAAAGCTGAATCGCGGCTGCGGAGAGGACCGGTTTGAAACTGTGAAAAACATGGATGTTTTTCTCAAGCCTACATGGACGTATTAACGGCGTGTTTCAAACCCGTCCTCTCCGCAGCCGCAGCCCCCAATGCCGCGATTCCGGGACCGGTCAAAATTAGCGGGCAAGCCTTCGACAGTCATTAAGTGAACAGGTAAACTACCGCCTCTCTTTTTTATGGATACGAGACGTCACCCATGAGCATCAAATCCGACCACTGGATCCGCCGGATGTCCCGGGATCAGGGCATGATCGAACCCTTCGAATACGATCAGGTCCGCGAAACCGAAAAAGGCCGCGTAATCTCCTACGGCACATCCAGCTACGGCTACGATGTCCGTTGCAGCAACGAATTCAAAATCTTCACCAACGTCCATTCAGCCACCGTGGACCCGAAGAACTTCGACGACAACAGCTTCGTCAACTACACCGGCGACGTCTGCATCATACCGCCCAACTCCTTCGCCCTGGCCCGCACCGTGGAATACTTTCGTATCCCCCGCAGCGTACTGACCATCTGCCTGGGCAAATCCACCTACGCGCGTTGTGGTATCATCGTCAACGTCACACCGCTGGAACCCGAGTGGGAAGGGCAGGTTACCCTGGAGTTTTCCAACACCACCAACCTGCCGGCTAAAATCTACGCCAACGAAGGTGTCGCACAGATGCTCTTCTTCGAGTCCGACGAAATCTGCGAAACCAGCTACAAAGACCGGGGCGGAAAATACTTCGGACAAACAGGCGTGACCCTGCCGCGAACATGAGCGTTACCCTCAGGAGAGAGCCACAGTGAACGCCAATCAGTTTCTGAAAGCGGTATCACAACTGCAGGGCTGGCGGGAATTCACCTTCCTGATGGCCCTCTCTGAACGCTCCTTTCCCAACTACGCCCTGTTTGCGGACGCCGTTGAGCTGAAAACCGGCGCGAAAATGCGCCAGTTGCTCGATCTCGGCTGGGAAATGCTCCAAAAAGACGTTTCCGAAGCGGCCATTCCCCAATTGCTGGCGAAACTCGAAGCGCTGTCGCCTGACGTTAACGCCTACGACGCCTACGGTGTCTATCCGGCCTTTGACGTCTGCCAGCTGCTGGAGCAGGCGCTGCTGAACCGGCTCAATCCGGGCAAGCATCGCGCAACCGACGCCTCGCAGATGGCCACCGCCACCGTGATGAACTTTGTTGAACTATCCGAAGGCGAAGACCTGGCGGAGGACGAACTGGTCCGGCTGCTGGATCAGCATCCTCTGATGAAAGAAGACAAAGTGTTCCAGCGCGACCTGGTCCTGGCCCTCAAACGCCAGCGCACCCCCACAAGCCAGTTCGTCGAACGCATCCGCGCCGACGCCGCGAATGATGGCGTGAGCAACCTGGGCATCTCCCTGAACGACTGACCGGCGGCTCTGCCGGCTCTGTCCTATACTGTGTAAACTGTGAAAGCGCAACCCGTTCCAAACTGGTATAGATGCACACCATGAAACTCTCCTCATTCGGCCGAAAGTTCACTGCAGATGCGGGCATTACCTCGCTGATGGACGACCTGGGCAACGCCCTCGCATCCGGCGACGACATGATCATGATGGGTGGCGGAAACCCCGGCCATATACCCGAAGTCCAGGAACGACTTCAGCAGATCCTGGCTGACATCACCCAAAATGATGGTGACATGCGAAGGCTGGTCGGCATTTATGACCCGCCCCAGGGCGAAAAGCAGTTTATTGCCTCGCTGGCGGAGCTGTTGAACCGGGAGTACGGCTGGGGACTGAAGCCGGAGAACATCGCCCTGACCAACGGCAGCCAGGCCGCGTTTTTCATGCTGTTCAATATGTTCGGCGGCGATTATGGAAATGGCGTGCACAAGCACATCCTGTTGCCTCTGGCGCCAGAATACATCGGTTATGCCGACGCAGGAATCGAGCCGGGGTTGTTTCATGCCGTGCAACCGGATATTTCCTTTACCGATGCCCATGAGTTCAAGTATCGCGTGGATTTTGATGCCGTTGAAGTAACAGCCGAAACCGGCGCGATCTGCGTGTCACGGCCCACCAACCCCACCGGCAACGTGGTTACTGATGAGGAACTGGCGAGACTCGAATCCATGGCACGCCAGCACAACATCCCGCTGATTGTGGACGGCGCCTACGGAACGCCCTTTCCAAGCCTGCTGTTTGTGGATGCGACACCCCACTGGAATGATCAGGTGATCCTGTGCCTCAGTCTATCCAAGCTTGGCTTGCCCGCTGCGCGTACCGGTATCGTGATTGCGGCGGAGCCGGTGATCAAGGCGATGTCGGGAATCAACGCAATCATGAACCTAGCGACAGGCAGTTTCGGTGCCATGCTGGCGGAGCCCCTGGTGCGCTCCGGGGAAATCCTGTCACTCAGCCGGGACGTGGTCCGCCCCTTCTACAAGGCAAAAATGGAGCGAGCTGTCGCGGTGTTCCGGGATGCCATGGGGGAGGGCAGCTGCCACTGGTACGTTCACAAACCAGAGGGTGCCATGTTCCTTTGGCTGTGGTTTCCCGATCTGCCCATTACCAGTTTCGAGCTCTATCAGCGGCTTAAGGAAAGAGGGGTATTGGTGGTATCCGGGCACTACTTCTTCCCGGGTCTGCCTGAAGACGGCTGGAAGCATCGCCACGAATGCCTGCGGGTGACCTACTCACAGGATGATGAACGCGTGGCTGAGGGGTTGCGAATCATTGCGGATGAGGTGAAGACGGTCTGGGCGACCGCCAGCCAGTAGACCACCGCTCTAGTGACCCACCTTGGCGTCACTGATGGTCAGTTCATACTCGCTGCCGTCTGGCTCCACCTGAAGGAATCGAATCAGCAGATAGTCACGCTCCGGTGCGAACCACATCAGGGATTCGCGTTTGCTATCGCTGTCGCGGACTTTTTCAGCCTTGAGCGTCTTGACGTCGTTGCCGTCGATATTCACGGTCTCTTCGCCAGCGACGGCGAACCGATCGGTGTCGTAGTCGCCCTTGTCGATGACGCGGTATTCCATCTCGCGTTTGCCCGCCTTGATGTCCTGGCTCAGTTGCAATTGGTACCCCATCGGGTCCATGGCGCCTTCTTCCAGTTTCATCGAAAACTTGTCGCCCTCGTGATGCCCGCTGACCACCATGTTGTCCCAGTCAAAGTCGATCGCTTCCTTCCGGTCCCTGATCAGGAGGCCGGACAGCTCATAGCGGTATCGCAGGGGAACAACTTGGTTGTCTTCCCATCGAAAAATCAACGATTCGTCGATATCGGCGACGAAAGAGTCCACGTCGGTACGGAAGTGCCAGGTGCCATCGTCCCGTTGCTCCAGAATGCGGCGGGCATCGCCATTGAGTGAGATGCCTTTGTCCAGGGATGCATTGTAGCTGAGCTTCATGGGTTGGAGAGCGACGCTCTCCTGCTCATCCGAGGCGTGTACCAACGTAGCGCCGAAAAACAACGCCCCGGTCAACAGGGCGGTCAAGGCTGTGGGACTGTGTTTCAGTGGCATGCGACTCCTCCGGTTGCTATGGCAGATAGGGGCTTCACCCATAACTGAACAGTCTAGCGCGACTGGTTGCTCCCGGAGATGACGATAAATTTATCAGGCCGAGGCGTCTGCGTTCTCGTCGGGAAGCACCAGAGGTTGGTTCAATGGCTGGCCGTCGAACACTACGTAGTCGGTGCCCAGCTGAATGCGTCCTTCACAGAACCATCGCACGACGATCGGATAAAGCACATGTTCCTTCTCCTGAACTTTTTCTGCCAGGGATTCCGGGGTGTCGTCCGGGGAGATGCTCACTTCTGCCTGGGCAATCACCGGCCCGCCATCCAGTTCTTCGGTGACAAAATGGATGGACACGCCGTGGGTCGTCTCGCAAGCGTCCAGCGCCCGTTGATGGGTCCTCAGCCCGGTGTACTTGGGGAGCAGGGACGGGTGCACGTTCAGCATGGTGCCACGCAGTGCCCGCACGAAATCCGTGGTCAGGATGCGCATGAAGCCGGCCAGGATGATCAGGTCCGGGTTGTGGCGGCGAATTTCCGCCATCAGTGCGCCGTCGAACTCCTCGCGGGAACCGTAATGGGTATGATCCACGGTAAAAGTATCGATATTGGCCTGGGCTGCCCTCTCCAAAGCAAAGGCGCCCGGTCGGTTGCATCCTACCGCGACGATCTGGCCGGGAAAGTCCCGCTCCCGGCTGGCGTCAATCAGGGCCTGGAGATTGGTTCCGCTGCCGGAGGCCAGGACCAGGATGCGTGGTGCGGTTACGGAATCTGCCTTCATGCCGACAACAGCCCCGGCGCATAACGTACCGATGCAGAGGCCGTGGCGTCGTCAGAGGCTTCAATGATTCCGATCTGCCAGACTTTTTCGCCCAGAGCGTTCAGCGTATCAAGGGCCAGTTCGCGCTGGTTGGCCGGGATGCACACAACCATGCCGACGCCACAGTTGAATGTGCGGTACATTTCTTCGCTGGCAACGCCACCGGCATCTTGCAACCACTGGAAAACCGGGGGCAGCTGCCAGCTGTCCGTGTCGATGGCTGCGATTATGCCGTCAGGCAGAACCCGGGGAATGTTCTCTGGAAGGCCTCCGCCGGTAATGTGGGAGAGCGCACGAACGTCCACTTCGCGGACGAGTTGGAGCAGATTTTTCACGTAAATGCGGGTGGGCGCCATCAGGGCATCTGCGAGGGTAACGTCGGCAACGGTTTGGTTCAGGTCCGCGTTGCTGACTTCCAGTATCTTGCGAATCAGGGAGTAACCATTGGAGTGAGGGCCTGAAGAACCCAGGGCGAGCAGAACGTCGCCTGCCTGCACGTGGCTGCCATCAATGATCTCGCTGCGCTCTGCCACACCCACACAGAAACCGGCCAGATCGTAGTCGTCCCCTTCGTACATGCCCGGCATTTCCGCCGTTTCACCGCCCACCAGAGAGCAGCCGGCCTGTTCACAGCCAGCGCCAATGCCGTCTACAACCTGGGCGGCCACGTCCACATTCAGCTTGCCGGTAGCGTAATAGTCCAGGAAGAATAGGGGCTCGGCCCCGCCCACTACCAGATCGTTGACGCACATGGCTACAAGGTCAATGCCAATGGTGTCGTGCTTCTGGAGTTGCATAGCAAGTCGAAGCTTGGTGCCGACGCCGTCGGTGCCTGACACCAGCACGGGCTCATTGTAGCCAGGAGGAATGGCCACCATGGCGCCAAAGCCACCGAGGCCACCAAGTACTTCTGGGCGGCGTGTGCGCGCCGCGGTGTTCTTGATGCGGTCGACGAGTTCGTTACCGGCATCAATATCAACGCCGGCATCACGATAGGTGAGGGAGGGCTTCTGTTCGCTCATGGTGTGCTTAACCGTTTGGACAGTGGGACAGGCGGCGGATTTTAACAGGTGCGGAACGGCGCTCCAAATGCAATTGCCCCGTTTGTCACCCTTTAAGCAGTGTGGCACCGCATTGACTTTCTGCAATCCCGGTTAGCTACTCACACCAGGGGGCTTGGTGTATCCTATGCGCCATTAAGACGAATCGCAGGGTGTTTCATGCCAGACTCAGGAAAAATCTCGATGCAGGCAGCGCGGATAATCCGTCAGTCACTCCAATTGTTTGGCGTTCTGGCGTTGATGGCCGCGCCAGCGGCAGCTGTTACCGTCACAGGCCTTTACTCGGTGGAAGTTCCTGTTGCGGGCTCCCAGTCACAGGAGCTGGAGCAGGGCTACGCGGACGGGCTGAGCCGGGTGTTTGTGCGCGTTTCCGGCACCCGCGACGTGCTGCGCAACGAAGGCGTTGCGGAGCTTCTGGCGAACGCCGAGTCGCTGCTTCAGTCCTACCAGTTCCTGCGTTCCGACGCGGGAAATCACAGGCTGCGGATGAGCTTTGGCGCGGTTGGCGTTAACCGAGCGCTGGCTTCCGCGGATGCGCCGGTCTGGGGCGCGAACCGGCCACTGACCCTGGCGTGGATTGCGGTCGAACAGGGTGGCCGCCGTACCCTGGTCCATCAGGGAAACGACAACGCCGGGACTGGCGCCGGTGAGCAGTGGCGTCGAGTCTTTCAGGACGCGGCGGTCGACCGCGGTTTGCCCGTGAGCCTTCCTCCAGCAAAATACCGGGACGACCGTGAACTGTTGTCGGACATCTGGGGACAGTTCACGTCCAGTGTCCGTAGATCGTCCGAGGATATGGAACATGACCTGATGTCATTGGTACGGGTCAGCCGTTCAGGATCACAGTGGCGTGCCGGATGGGTGTTTGACGGTATGGGGCTGGATAGTACAGAGCAATCGGTGACCGCCGAGACTCCGCAAGCTCTGGCCGCTGCCGTTGTCGGGCGCTGGGCGGAAATGTTCGCAGATCGTTATGCGGTTGCTGGCAGTGATGTCGGTGAGTCTCCACAGGTAGACATCGTTGTGCACGGAGTCAGCAATCTGAGGGACTATGCCCGGGTGAATGGCATTCTTAAAAACCTGTCGCCGGTGGTTGATGCGGGAGCAACCAGAGCGAGGAAGGACCAACTGACACTCCGGGTCGCGTTTTCAGGGGAAATGGAGCAGCTGAAGCAGTACATTGCCCTGGACCCGCGGCTGGTTCCGCTTTCAGACGCCGAGATCTCCCGCATGCCCACCGGTGATGAGAGTCAATCCGGCGGTCAGCCGCAGGCGCAACCGGTACAGCGGTCGCCGGAGGGTGGTATTGCACTGGCGGAACAAAGCACGGAAAGCGCTGCGGCCTCAGCAAACCCGCTGTTCGTCTACCAACCTCTGCTGGCAAACGAGGAAGAATCAGAGCAGGCGTTTGAGTCACTCTATCAGGTGCTTCATTATCGCTGGCAGCCTGCCTCCATCGTCGAGTCGGGAGACGGGGAATAATATCGCGGTGTTCGGTATTGGGGGAGTCATGTCATGACGCACCGCTGGCGCTGGATTCCAAATGCGCTGACTTTTTTGCGCATTTTGTTGATTGCTCCCTTTGCCGCAGCCCTGATGGCCAAGGAATACCGTTTTGCTCTGGTGATATTTTTTCTGGCATCCGCAACGGATGCCTTTGACGGGTTCCTGGCTCGCCATTACAACTGGCGAACCCGGCTTGGCGCCATTGCCGACCCACTCGCCGACAAGGCGCTGCTGATCACCGCTTATCTGATGCTGGTGCTGACTGGCGTACTTCCAGCCTGGCTGTTCTGGTTGGTGCTGGGCCGGGATCTCCTGATTGTCTGTGGCGGGCTGGTGTTTCATTACGGTGTCGGTCGCTTCGAGATGCAGCCAAGCCTACCCGGTAAACTCAATACTCTGATCCAGATTCTGGTCGCCCTCGCGATCATCATTCTGCTGGCGGATCTGCCGATGCAACCCTGGGTTATGGAGGTTGGCATTCTGCTGGTGGCGGCTTCAGCCATATTCAGCGGCGCTCACTACATTGGCGTGTGGAGCCTGAGAGCATGGAGGGTAAAAAGACAGTGAGTGCGTCACAGCTGGTGTTAGGGGTCAAGCTTCGAGACGACGCCCGTTTCGACAATTTTCATGGCAGCCGAAATGCAGATGCTGCGGCGAGGCTTAAGTCCGCCTGCGAACAGGTTGGCGCTGTACCCGTCATCGCCGTCTGCGGCGACGCTGATACCGGCAAAAGCCATCTGTTACAGGCGGCCTGCCATCTCGCGGAGCAAAACCAGCGGAGCGCCGTTTGTGTCAGCATGGAGGAGTTGTTGCCCCTGGGCCCTGACTCGCTCTCAGGGCTTGAAGGCCAGTCCGTCATCTGCCTGGATGACCTGGATCTCATAGCGGGCCAGGAACACTGGGAAGAGGCCATCTTCCATCTGTACAATCGAGTGAGTGACCACGGTAATCTGATGGTCGTCAGCCTGTCGGAGCTCCCGGCGTCGCTGCCATTCGGGCTGCAGGATCTGGTGTCCCGGTTGAGCCATGGGCTGACCATTCAATTGGGGATCCATCGCGACGATGATCGCCTGAGGATACTGATGGCGCGGGCTGAGCAGCGCGGCCTTGTCCTCAGTGATGATGTGGCTGTATTCATACTCAGGCGAGCACCCCGAAAGCTGGCTGATCTACTGGCGATTCTGGATCGTCTGGATGAGAACTCATTACGCGCCCAGCGGCGGCTGACGATTCCGTTCGTTAAGTCGGTGTTGGGCTGGTAAGGCGTTATATTCGCAGGGAAACTGTCAGAGGAAGCAACATGAGACGAGTAGTGTTTAACCAGAAAGGTGGCGTCGGCAAGTCCAGTATCACCTGTAACCTGGCCGCGATCAGCGCCGCCCGGGGCAAACGAACACTGGTTGTCGATCTTGATCCCCAGGGTAATTCCACCCACTACCTGCTGGGTAAGCCAGCAGGTGAGCTCAAAGATACCGTCGCCGACTATCTTGAGCAGACGGTGGCGTTTACCGTGTTTAATCGGCGCGCTGACGAATTTGTCCACGCCTCTCCCTTCGACAACCTCTTTGTCATGCCTTCCAGTCCGGAGCTGGATTTTCTGGAGCGTAAACTGGAAGCCAAGCACAAGATCTACAAGCTGCGGGAAGCGTTGAAGAAACTCGGTGAGTCGTTTGACGAAATCTACATTGATACGGCGCCGGCGCTCAATTTCTACACTCGATCGGCATTGATTGCGGCGCAGCGTTGCCTGATACCCTTCGATTGCGATGATTTTTCCCGTCAGGCCCTCTACAGCATCCTTCACGAGATTCAGGAGCTGCAGGAAGACCACAACGAAGACCTCGTGGTCGAAGGTATTGTCGCAAACCAGTTCCAGCCACGCGCCAGCCTGCCAAAGAAACTGGTACGCGAGCTGCTGGAAGAGGGGCTACCGGTACTGCCGGTGAGGTTGTCCAGTTCCGTGAAGATGAAGGAGTCGCACCAGAGCCGGCAACCGTTGATCCATATGGCACCGAAACACCCACTGACACGGCAGTATGAAGACCTGTACCGAGTGCTTCATGGCGAATCCGTTGAACTGGAACCCCTGGCAGATTGAGAGTGAGCGTAACTATGGCGAATTCGTCCGACCATACCACCCGTGTCGCGGACAGCCTGCTTCAGATAGAGATTGAGTTGCGTCGGATCGATGCATGGGAGAGTGAGCCGCCACCGCCAGAGGCGCTGCAGAGCGCCCAGCCGTTTGCCGTGGACACCCTGGAATTTACCCAGTGGCTGCAGTTCGTCTTTGTTAGCCGGATGAAAGAGTTGATTGAGGGCGGTCACCCCCTGCCTCAGGTGTCGGGTATGGCGTCGATGGCGGAAGAGCACTTCCGGGGCAGGGGAGAGTCCGGGGCCGGCCTGATTGGTGAGCTGGCGGAAATGGACCGCCTGCTGTCCGGTCAGCCCTGAGTGGATAGGCTGGTTCCCCGGCAGAATCAGTCGTGGGTATCCAGGCGCATGGACAGGTCCACTGCCCGGACATCCTTGGTGAGTGCTCCGATAGAGATATAGTCAACACCGGTCTCGGCAATCGGTACCAGCGTCTTGCTGTTGATGCCGCCGGACGCTTCCAGCTTTGCGGTGCCGGCCGTGCGGATAACCGCCTGACGCATGTCCTCCAGTGAAAACTCATCCAGCATAATGATATCCGCGCCTGCGGCCAGGGCCTGGTCCAGTTCGTTCAGGTTTTCGGTTTCCACTTCCACCGGTCGGCCAGGGGCAACGCGGCGGGCCTCCCTGACTGCATTGGCAATGGAGCCACAGGCGGCGATGTGATTTTCCTTGATCAGGAAGGCGTCCCACAGGCCAATGCGATGGTTATGGCAGCCACCACAGGTGACCGCGTATTTCTGCGCAAGCCTTAGGCCTGGCAGCGTCTTTCGGGTATCCAGTAGCTGAACATCGGTATGGGCTACCCGGCGGGCATAGCTGGCACACGTGGTGGCAATGCCGGACAGCAACTGCAGCCAGTTCAGGGCTGAGCGCTCGGCGGTGAGCAGGCTCCGGGCGGGGCCCTCCATGACGAACAACGACTGATTGGGGTTCGCTTCGTCTCCGTCCTGCACGTGCCAGCTCAGGCTGACTCCCGGATCTACCTGCCTGAACACCTCTTCTACCCATGCCCGCCCAGCAATGGTTGCGGCATCACGGGTAATGACATGGCCGCGACTGATACGCTCCTGTGGAATCAGCATGGCAGTGATGTCGCCATCTCCAATGTCTTCACGCAGGCTTTGTGCAACGGTTTCGATGCGGGACTGACGAAGCAGTTCGGCTGGGATCATGGCAGAGTTTCCGGTCGTTCAGTGGCGGTTTGGAGGCACATTTTATGCGCGGATGTGATTCTATAGGCCACAGCCAGATTCGCCAAACGTGGATGGGTGGGGGTGCTAAACTGTGACGACCATCACTTAAACACAAAAGGTGACAAATTCTGACACAAGGTGACGTGTGTAAGGCCTAAGATGTGCAATAACACATTTCTCCAGATACCACCCGGAGCAGCCGAATGGCGCAGGATAACAAGGTTGTAAGTCTCAAAAGCCAGAAGCTTCCTGACAGGTTTTCCCTGCCGGGCTCTCTGGTACGCCTGCGTGACGTATCGGGTCAATCACTGAAGTCTGTGCTGTCTGGTTTTTTCGACAAGGCAGATGACGCGCTTTTTGAGCTGGCGGACAAGGCTGGAAGCAACCAGGATCAGACCGCGTACTTTGACGCCATGCGTGAGTTGAGGCTGCGTCGCAAGAATATGACAGTGTCGGTGCTGCAGTATGTCAGCCGCGCTTTCAATGACATTGGCTCGTTCAAGCCGGGCGGTGGCAGTGGCACCCTGGATGAAGTGGACCAGGACTCGCTGGAGTTGCTGGACCATTCCGATCTGGAGCAACAGGTCGCCATCGACAACCTGATAAACAAACTGCGTAACCAGCATGCGGACGTTATACGTCTACTGAATGTGCGGGTAGCTCACCTGCTGCCCTCGGTGCGTCTGGAGGACAGCCAGATGCCCTTGAGCCCGGAGGTAATCTGCGGGGGGGTTGCGGAAGCCTGTTCTGACCTGGATATCGATATCCGTGCCAAGCTGGTGGTGCTTAAACTGTTCGACCGCTTGCTGGTGGGTGTCCTGGGCGATTTTTACAAGGACGCCAACAAAACACTGATCGCCGAAGGGGTGCTGCCCGACATGCGTCGCCCGCCGGTTGGTGGCCAGGGTGCGTCTGGCAAGTCTGCCCCTGCTGGGGGACGGACCACCGGCGCGCTGTCAGCAAGCTCGGAATCGGATGCGTCTGGGCCTCTCACTGCGCCGTCTGACGATGTGCGGGCAACATTTTCCGAACTGAGTGCTCTGTTGCACCAGGGGCAGAGCTCGACGGAGCACGGCACGGAGAGCGGTGGTGTGCCGAGCGCCGGCGCGCTCGATACCCGCACACTGATGACCAGGCTTCACGAAATCCAGTCTCAGTCTGTCCATTGGGGGCAGGGTGAGGTTGTGCCCCTGTCAGAGCAACTACAGCAGGTGTTCCGGTCGGAAACCGGGAGAAAACATGACGTCGGCCAGGTGGACAGCGACGTCATCAACCTGGTGTCCATGTTGTTTGATTTTATCCTGGAGGACCGTCAGCTCCACCCGGTGATGAAGGCTGTGATCGGGCGCCTTCAGATTCCCGTACTCAAGGTGGCTCTGAGCGACAATAATTTCTTTAATCGGGGTGGGCATCCTGTACGGAAGCTGTTGAATGAGCTGGCCATGTCCGCTATCGGTTGGACCGAGAAGAAGGCCGGCCAGCGTGATCCGCTAAGGGACAAGATCGAGTCGGTGGTCGATCGCGTGCTGAATGAATTCACCGACAACGTCGATATTTTCAGTGAGCTGCTCAGCGATTTCGGTCATTTCATGGATCTGGACCGGCGTCGCAGGGAGCTTGTGGAGCAGCGCCTGCGTGATGCAGAGGAAGGCAGGGCAAAGCAGGAGAGGGCATCCAAGGCGTCTGAGAACCTGCTGAATGAACAGATTACCGGTCGGGATTTGTCTCCACCGGTTGTCACGCTGTTGAATGAGGCGTGGGCCAAGTATTTGCAGTGGATTGTGCTGCGTGAGGGTGAAGACAGTGAACGCTGGGCTGAAGCATGTGATCTTACCCGGAAACTCATATGGAGTGTTGATCCCAGGCCCGTTGAGGACAGCACCCGCAGCGAGCTGTTGAGGTCGATTCCAGGAATCGTCGACGGTCTGAGAAGTGCCCTGCAGGAAATCTCGTGGGACCCGTTTGCGACCGACGCCGCCATAAGAGACCTTGAGCTGGCCCACGTGGACGTGTTCCAGCGCCTTGTCACCACGACACGACCTGTCGTGGCGCCCGAACCTGAACCTCAGACTGCGCCCGAAAAGGTAGCGGCAGAACCGCCTGTGATCTCCAGGGGTGTGCCGGATGCAGCGCCCAAAGCTCCGGAAAAAGTGGAGCCACCTACTGAGGGCGTAGTGTCAGGCGCCTCCGAGCCCTTGGATACCGCCGTGTCTGCATCAGCGAGCCCCGCGGCAAGCCCTGAAGAGCCGGCGACAGAGGCCCCGGCCCCGGTGGAGACCTCCGGGGCAAGTGTCGAGCCTCAGTGGCTGGAGCGGGCTGACGGCCTTCGTGTTGGTTCCTGGATCGAGCTGACCCGTGATGGCAGCAAAACCCGCTGCAAGCTGGCGGCGTTTATCAAGGCGACGGGCAAGTACATCTTCGTAAATCGCAGTGGTGCCAAAGTGGCCGAATATCAGCGTGAAAACCTGGCACTGGCACTCGCAGCGGATGAGATCTCCATGTTGGACGACGGTCTGATATTCGATCGAGCGCTGGAATCCATCATCGACAACCTTCGCAGTAGCCGCAAGGACTGATCGTATAGCAAGACCGGGGACTTTGTGCTTCAATCAGGAGCATCAAAGCAACAATGACGAACGTATCGACTATACGGTCCGTTCGACACCGGCCTGTTGGAACGACATTGTCTGAAACCATTCCTTCCCGTAACACCATTGACCTTTCGCCACCGGCTGTCGCCGGATTACGGACGACCGGTCGGGTAGCCGGCGCCCGTTGGTGCCCGTCTCCAAATTTTGGCAAACGCCCCGAAGGGGCGGCAATATCCCTGCTGGTTGTTCATAACATCAGCCTTCCTCCTGGGCAGTTCGGAGGCGATGCCATCGAACGGTTTTTTTGCAACCAACTGTCCCCCTCAGAACACCCCTATTTCGAGACCATCGCCGATATGAAGGTTTCGTCACACCTGCTGATACGACGGGATGGCGCATGCCTTCAATTTGTCAGCTTGTTGGACCGCGCCTGGCATGCGGGGCGGTCCTGCTTTCAGGGCCAAGAGGAGTGCAATGATTACTCAATCGGTATTGAGCTGGAGGGCGCAGACGACATCCCCTACACCGCGGCTCAGTATGAGGTACTTACTGATTTGTCAGTACTGATCATGAAGTCGTGGCCGACCATCACGCCAGAGCGGATCACGGGGCACAGCGATATCGCACCCGGTCGCAAAACCGATCCTGGCCCGGCTTTTGACTGGCCCCGATACCGGCAACTGCTTGGTCCCGGGCATGGCAACGGAGCGGATAACTGATGGTATTGGTGGTTTTCCTACTCGCCTACCTGGTCAGGCGCAAGCTGGATGCGGCGAACGCCTGGTCGTCTGAGCCGTTGTGGCGTTCCGCCTTTAACCGGGAGGATGCCGGAAGATCTGGTAGCGAGGCGAGCCGGTGGAAAGGGCTGGTTATTATTCTTGTGCCTTCGCTGATGTTGGCGGTTGGGGAGTACTATCTGCACACCATTGGCTGGCGCATGACTGCGTATCCACTGGAATTTTTGCTGATGGTGTTGTTGATGGGTGCGCCGGGTTGGCGTGCGCGCCTGGAGGTATACAGTCAATCCTGGGCCAGGGGCGACATGCAGTCCGCGTGGCATCACGTTAGGGATAGTTTGCCGGCCGAGGAGCGTGGCTCGGCAACGTCGCCTGATGAAATGCATCTGGTATTGTCACGTACGCTGATGGTCAACGTCTTTGAGCGCTTTTTTCTGGTCGCTTTCTGGTATGCCGTTGGCGGTATTGCGGCAGCCTTCTTTGCGAGGGGGATTATCGCATTGAGGGATCACTGGCCACATGCGGCGGCGAGGCCGGGGTTTTTCGTGCTGGCGGAGATACTCAACTGGCTTCCCTCACGACTACTGTCCTTCACGTTCGGAGTTGCGGGTGACCTCGCTGGTTGGATGAAAGAAGGAAAACGGATGCTGTTTGATTCCAGCCTCAGAACCAGCCAGCTATTGATGGGAGCTGCGAGCGCGGCGTTGACGGGTTATGCGCTCGACCCGGAACGGTTCTCCAGAATCCATCCAGATGAATGGGCCAGTTTTGGTGGCCGCAGCCTGGAGGCAATGCGGGATTTGTTGAACCGAAGCATGCTGGTCTGGATCTGCATCCTTGCGCTGCTGGTTATTGCTGGTGTGCTCTGATCGCAACATTTTGACAAAAATTACATATTTACGCCAAAAAACACTCAAGTTTGTAGTACTTTAGTCGTCAATATAAACAAATAGAATAAAGTTCCATCCTTTCGATGCTTTCTGTGGGGGTACACGTGAACCAGCTTATCAAGCCTGCAGTAGCGCTGATGAATCGGCTGCCGATGTTCTACAAGTTCAGCCTGATCAGTGTGTTGTTCCTGCTTCCCATTATTGCCCTTTCCTGGTTGGTCATCAGTGAGCTGAACCGGTCGGTTGATACCATGACCCGGGGCGTTGAGGGGTTGGAGCAGCTCGAAAAGGTGGATGCTCTGCTGGCAGAGTCCATGGCGTACCGGGACTTTCGCGCCCCTGGCAAGATCAAGGATGACAATGAACTGCTTTCGAAATCTGCAGAGTCGTCAGAAACGATTGATAGAATTCTCGAGGAACTTGTTAGCGCAGAGGCTCATTTTGATGCTTCCGGTAACTGGTCTCAGCAGGTAACGATGCTGCTGGAAGAGTGGCAAACGCTCAAATCGACTGACAGTTATCAGGGTAATATCGATCCCCAGTTCAAGTATTATCAGGAGTTCGTCCAGAAAGTGCGGGCGCTTTTGTCCGCGACCATTGAAATTTCTGGCCTGGGGCAGGACGCATCCCGGGAAAACCTACTGCTCCTGGGACTATTACGTGAATCGCTGCCTGATGCCCGTAGCATTATTGGTCGTGCAAGAACCTTCGGAATATTTGCGCTCCTTGATGGGCAGGTGGGCTACAACCTCAGTGACGGGCTCAATGAGATCTATGATGAGCTGACCAACCGCGCCTCGTTGCTTGGGCCTGCATTAACCGTATCGATGGACGCATCGCAGACCCTGGAAGACACGACAGGTAATGCTGTGGAGGGCATTCTCGAGAGTCTGGTGATTGTGCGTGACGAGTTGGATATCAATATCATTACGCCCATGCGCCTGGAGTTACCCTGGCAGGATTTCAACCGTACCATCGAAAACCAGCTTGCCCATTACGATGCGCTCAAGGCCGGAATTTTCGACGTCGTTGGCGCGAACCTTAACTCACGCCTGGTAGGTGAACTGCAGCAACGGCAGTTGATTATTGCCGCACTGGTGATTGTTCTGTTGGTGGTGGTTTACCTCTATGTCGGCTTCTTCATGTCGGTACGCACGGCTATTAACCGTTTCAGCACGGCCGCAAGATCCGTGGCTGAAGGCGATATGACGACTCACATTCAATTGGATAATCGTGATGAGCTGGGTGAGCTGACCACCGAGTTTAATAACATGACGGACCGGATTGCCGAATTGATCCGCTCGGTGACCAGTACGACTTCAGACGTGGACCGGCAGGCCACTCGTGTCAACGATACGGCAGCTGCGAACAGCGAGGCCGTTGCGCGGCAGATGGAGGAGTCCGGCCAGATCAACGAAGCCATGAACCAGATGGTGGAAGCGGTCAACGAGGTCACCGAGAGTGCCCATCGAGTGTCCGACAGCGCTGGCGCGGCTGAAGAGGATACCGAGAGAGGTCGCGGAGTGGTTGCGGATACCGTTGCCACCATCAACCGTCTTGCCACCGAAATCTCCGGTGCGGTTGAGGTCATCAACCGGGTCAACGCCGATAGCGATAACATCAGTCAGGTTCTGGTCGAAATCAAGGCCATTGCGGAGCAGACCAACCTACTGGCATTGAATGCGGCCATCGAGGCAGCGCGTGCAGGTGAGCAGGGTCGTGGCTTTGCGGTGGTGGCAGACGAAGTGCGCTCGCTCTCACAACGTACCCATAAATCGACAGAAGAAATCGAGGGTATGATCAGTCGCTTGCAAAGTGGTGTTAAGGAAGCCGTTGCTGCCATGACCAATAGCCATGAGGTGACTGAAACAACGGTCAAGAAGTCGGCGGAAGTGACGGAAGCGCTGGATCGGATTGCTCAGGGTATTTCGACCATTGTTGATATGAGCCATCAGATTGCACAGGCGGCGGAGGAACAGTCTGCCGTGGCGAAGAACGTCAATACCAACGTTGAACAGATCAGTGTCTTGGGTGAGAAAACGGCAGATAACGCTGAGGAAACCCTGGCGTCGTCACGGGAAATGTCACAACTGACAGCGTCACTGCAACGTCTTGTGGAAGCGTTCAGAGTCTGAAGGATGTGCCTCCTGACATCTACGGCGACAGCTGTTTGATCCGGTCCGTCAGCATCTGGTTTATCGGAACGTCAATGCCCAGCGCATGCCCGCGCCTGACGATATACCCATTGATAAAGTCAATCTCGGTGGTGCGGCGTTGCTGCCTGTCGCTGCGCATGGACGAGGTATTCCGCGCTGTTCTGCGGGCAACGGTTTCAATGCGTTCGCGGACCGTGATTGAGGACAGAGCTTCCCCGATGTCATCCTTCATCACCTTTGCGATTTCATCGCATAGCTCATCGATGTGTTCCAGATAGAACCGGTCCGTGAGGATGTCACCGTTCGGGCAGTCGAGGATTGCCGTAAAGGCATTGATGCCCGCGTTGATGATCAGTTTGTCCCACAGCCTCCTCTGAATGTCTTGCTCCGCGTGAACGGTTAACCCACTGCTGCCAAGCGCCGTTACTACCTGTTTCAGATGCGTCTCCGCACTCCTGGTTAGTGGACCAACCCAGGTTTCGCCTTTGCCGGCGTGAACTGTACAGCCTGGTGCTGGTCGGTTCGCCCCTTCGGTGGTGCTGGCGGCAAGGATCGGTCGTTGTGGCCAACGTTCGGCGACAGCTTGCTGGCAGCCCATGCCGTTCTGGAACAGGACAATGGGGGTGTCCGGAGAAACGTAATGGAGGTTGGATTCAACGGCACCAAGTGCATCGCCCGCCTTCGTGGTGACCATCAACAGTGAAGGGCGTGCCTCTGCGGCGAGCAGATAGGGAACCGTCACCGTTACCTCCGGGCCCTCGAACGGCTGGAACGTGTAGGTCAGTGAGGGGGGGTGATCTGCTTCTGGGGTAACCTCGTGACGAGGAAGAAACATGACCGTGCCGGCTGTCAGGTAACCCGCCCAGAGTTGCCCCTGGGAGCCTGCTCCGAGAATGGCGATGTGGCCATTCTCGGGCAGATCTTTATTCTTCGCTGGCCCGGTCATGGGCTACATGGCCTCGATGGCAGCTCGCTGCTCGCTAAGCCGGCTCATGCTGCCTTGGGCGTCGTTTAGCTTTTCCTTCTCTTTTTCCACCACCTCGGCTGGTGCCTTGGCCGTGAATTTTTCGTTGCCGAGCTTTCCTTCAAGTCGACCGACTTCTTTTTGCAGTCGCTCTAGCTCCTTGTCCAGTCGCTTGAGTTCGGCATCCTTGTCGATCAGGCCGGCCATGGGTACCAGCACTTCCATCTCGCCAACCAATTGGGTGGCCGACATGGGGGCTTCGCCTTCGGTGAACCACTCCAGGTTGTCCAGGCGCGCCAGCGATGACAGAAACTGCCGGTTCTCATCCAGCCGGCGCTTGTCCTCCGAATCCTTGCCGCGAAGCAGGACCGGGATGGCTTTCGCCGGGGAAATGTTCATTTCACCACGGATATTTCGTACCGCTACAATCACCCCTTTCAGCCATTCAATATCGGCGGCCACGGCGGCATCCTGCTTGTTAGTGTCGGGCTGAGGGTAGGGCTGAAGCATAATGCTTTCACCGGTTTTACCCGCCAGGGGCGCGATGCGCTGCCAGATTTCCTCGGTGATAAAGGGCATGATTGGGTGCGCCAGGCGCAGAACCGCCTCAAGCACCCGGACGAGGGTGCGGCGGGTTCCGCGTTTGGCTTCTGTGCTGGCGTTGTCGTCGCTCAGTGCGGGCTTGGAGAGCTCAAGGTACCAGTCGCAGTATTCGTTCCAGATGAACTCGTACAGGGCGTAGGCGGCCAGGTCGAAACGATACTGGTCAAGATGACGGATGACGTCCTGCTCGCAGGTTTGCAGCTCGCTGATGATCCAGCGGTCTGCCAGCGACAGCTCCACGGCCTCACCGTTAACACCACAATCCTCACCCTCTGTATTCATCAGTACATAACGGGCGGCGTTCCACAGCTTGTTACAGAAATTGCGATAGCCTTCCAGGCGTTTCATGTCCCAGTTGATGTCGCGACCAGTGGTGGCCATGGCTGCCAGCGTGAAACGCAGGGCGTCGGTACCGTGGGCGGAAATGCCTTCCGGGAACTCCTTCTGCGTGCGCTTGCCGATTTTCTCGGCCAGTTTGGGCTGCATCAGGTTGCCCGTGCGCTTTTCCAGCAGCTCGTCCAGGCCGATACCGTCAATCATATCCAGGGGATCGATGACGTTGCCCTTGGACTTGGACATTTTGTCGCCGTGCTCATCACGGATCAGGCCGGTCACATACACGGTTTTGAACGGTACCTGAGGCGTGCCGTCTTCATCTTTCATGAAGTGCATGGTCATCATGATCATCCGGGCCACCCAGAAGAAAATGATGTCAAAACCGGTCACCAGAACGTTGGTGGGGTGGAAGGTTTTCAGCCGCTCGGTGATTTCCGGCCAGCCCAGGGTGCCGAAGGTCCACAAGGCGGAGCTGAACCAGGTGTCGAGCACGTCGTCGTCCTGATTCAGCTGCAGGTCGGCGGCAAGATTGTGCTTCTGGCGGACTTCCTCTTCGCTGCGGCCGACATAAATATTGCTCTCGGCGTCGTACCAGGCGGGAATTCGATGGCCCCACCACAGTTGGCGAGAGATGCACCAGTCCTGAATGTCCCGCATCCAGGCGAAGTACATGTTCTCGTACTGCTTGGGCACGAACTGGATACGACCATCTTCCACCGCTTCGATCGCCGGCTTCGCCAGGGTTTTGGCATCGGCAAACCATTGGTCGGTAAGCATGGGCTCGATGATCAGGCCGGAGCGGTCGCCCCTTGGCACGCTCAGCACGTGGTCTTCCACTTCCTGTACCAGGTCTTCGGCGTCCATGTCGGCCACGATCTGCTTACGGGCCTGTTCGCGAGTAAGGCCGGCGTACGCAGCCGGTAAGCTTCCGTCCACATCGGTGTTTTCAGTGCCATCGGCGTTGATCACTTCGGCGATATCGCGGATGCAGGCGTCCTGGGTCATGACGTTGATCATCACCAGGTTGTTGCGCTTGCCTACGGCGTAATCGTTGAAGTCATGGGCCGGGGTGATCTTGACGCAACCGCTGCCTTTTTCCGGGTCGGCATGGGTGTCTGCGAGGATCGGAATGCGGCGGCCCACCAGGGGCAGGTCAACGAATTTTCCGATCAGGTGCTGGTAACGCTCATCATCAGGATGTACGGCCACGGCGGTGTCGCCCAGCATGGTCTCCGGGCGGGTAGTGGCCACAACCAGATAGTCTTTACCGTCCTGCGTCTTTTCGCCGTCAGCCAGAGGATAACGAAGATGCCAGAAGAAGCCTTTTTCTTCCTTGTTCTCGACCTCCAGGTCGGAGATGGCAGTGTGAAGTTTCGGGTCCCAGTTGACCAGTCGCTTGCCGCGATAGACCAGGCCTTCGTCGTGCAGGCGGATGAACACTTCCTGTACCGCTTTGTAGAAGCCGTCATCCATGGTAAAGCGTTCATGGTCCCAGTCCACCGAGTTACCAAGGCGGCGGATTTGGCCAGTGATGGTGCCACCGGAATGTGCCTTCCAGTCCCAGATGCGCTTGATGAATTCTTCCCGGCCCAGGTCATGACGGGTTTTGTCTTCCTCGACCGCGAGCTTGCGTTCTACCACCATCTGGGTGGCGATACCGGCATGGTCGGTGCCTACCTGCCAAAGGGCGTTGCGGCCCTGCATGCGCTTGAAGCGGGTGAGCGTGTCCATGATGGTGTGCTGGAACGCATGACCCATGTGGAGGCTGCCGGTGACGTTGGGCGGCGGGATGGCGATGCTGAAGGATTCGCCTTCGCCCCCCTCCGCCTTTTCTGAACGGGGGCGGAAGTACCCTTTGGATTCCCAGTTTTCGTACCACTGGCGCTCGATGTTTTCTGGCTGGTAGGTTTTTTCCATGGGTTTCTGCTGGTGACCGTTTGGTTGATTCACAAGGGAAAATTAAGATGCTCGATTATACATGCTCCTTGGGTTCTCGGCGAACCAAGGGGGAGGGGTACGGGGGTGGTTTGAATTTCAGGCGGGAAAAGAACTCGCTTCGCTCAGACACCTTTTCTCGCCTGAAATTCAAACCACCCCCATACCCTTATGGAGTCCGAGTTGTCTCGGCTGTGTTCGATGGTTTTACCTGGGTTTGATTGTGAGTCTGTTTTTACCTATCCCGCTTTCAGATAAAACACAGACAGATCCCGCGCCGTTCTGGAGATACCCGGCAGGCCTATAAGAGTGGGGTGGTGATATTTATGTCCCGCCAGGAAAAGGTGTCCGAGCGCAGCGAGTTCTTTTCCAAGGGAAATAAATATCACCACCCCGCTCCTCCACCGAAACCGGCCGTCTTACAAAAGCTAAAAGGAAAAATCTCACCGCTTCCTCTGATCATGCACCCGAGGCTCAATTCCCAGCGCCCGCAACTGCTTAAAATGCGACCGCGCCTGACCAAGAACGGCCTCGTCGTTGTGGGCCACCAGAGCTAACCGCTTAAAGCGGTCCGCATCCGCCGGCAAGGTAGCCGAGAGGATAATCACGGTGTCCCAGTCCTCCGCCACCGGTTGGCACAGCAGTATCCCGACGGGATCGGTACAGGTCGCGGCGGAGTCCGGCACGATGCTGTGGGGGATAAAGGCTTCGGGGCTGAAGTTCCAGAGCAGGTCGTCCAGTTCCTGAGCCTGTTGCATAGTGTCGCAGACGACGCCTACGCGGTCTCCCTGCTGGCGTGCCTTGTCCACCAGCTTGGCGGCATGGAGGTTCCGAGCCGCAGGGGTGTTCTGGGCGAGGATGTGGAACCAGTAGGACTGGTTCCGTTCATCCTGTGAGCCCGGATTACTTTCCTGCATGAGACATCAGGTAGTCGACCAACATGGGTACCGGGCGGCCGGTGGAGCCTTTGGCTTTGCCGGAGTTCCACGCGGTGCCGGCAATGTCCAGGTGGGCCCAGGGGTAGTCCTTGGTGAATCGGGACAGGAAACACGCGGCGGTAATGGTGCCGGCGGGGCGACCACCGATGTTTTGCATGTCGGCAAAGTTGCTGTCTAACTGACTCTGATATTCATCCCACAGAGGCAGACGCCAGGCGCGGTCACCCGCTCGCTCACCTGCAGCGAGCAAGTCGTTGGCCAGATCATCGTTGTTGCTCAGCAGACCGGTGGCGTGGCTGCCCAGTGCAATGATGCAGGCACCGGTGAGCGTGGCCATGTCGACGACCACTTCAGGGTCGAATTTCTTGACGTAGGTCAGGGCGTCGCACAATACAAGACGGCCTTCGGCGTCGGTGTTAAGGATTTCGATGGTCTGGCCGGACATGGAAGTGACGATGTCACCCGGGCGTGTCGCGGTGCCACTGGGCATGTTCTCGGCGGCGGCAACAACGGCGACCACGTTGATGTTCGGTTTGGTCTCGGCGATGGTTTTCATGGCGCCGAACACAGCGGCGGCGCCGCCCATGTCGTACTTCATTTCATCCATGCCTTCGCCGGGCTTGAGGCTGATACCGCCGGTGTCGAAGGTAATACCTTTGCCCACGAGGACGTAGGGCTTGTCTTTCGCCTTGCCGCCGCGGTATTCCATGACAATGAGTTTGGCGGGTTGGGCGCTTCCGGCAGACACTGACAATAGGCTGTGCATTCCCAGCTTCTTCATCTGCTTTTCGTCAAGGATGTCGGTCTTGATGACGTCGTTGTCCTTGGCCAACTGCTCTGCCTGCTCGGCGAGCCAGGTAGGGTGGCATACGTTCGGTGGAGTGTTGCCCAGATCGCGCGTGAAGTTCATGCCGCGCCCCGTAGCCAGGCCAAGATTGAAGGCGTCCTTCAGAGCTCTGCCGGCGGATGATACGGCAACGGTGACTTTCGCAAGCTTGCGATCTGACGGCTTTTCACTCTTGAACTCGTTGAAACGGTAGAACTGCTCCTCCAGGGTGCGGCCGATCAGGTTCAGGCGTGCCGCTTCCGAACTGGTGGCGTCATCGCCAGAAATGAGAGTGTCGCTCAAACCAATCAGTACGTGCTTGGAAGGGGCGTCCTTGACCTGCCCGGCCATGGCAATCAGGGCCTTGCGATAGCTGGCTGGCGTGCGGTCCTTGTCTGTTCCGGTGCCAATCAGCAGAAGACGAGCCCAAGGCTGACCCTCAAGAGGAATAAGTTGGGTAGTTGCGTTTTTACCGGTGGCGTCCCCGTTTTTCTGCAATGTTTTGATCAGTCCGCCCAGCGCTTCGTTCGCTTGTGTGGTGGAGGCGGGCCAGTCACCTTTTTCGGGCAGGGCAACAACAAGGCAATCCGCTTTGGTATCGGAAATGGGCTTACTGCTCAGAGTAAAGTTCATAGCAACTCCCGTTGGTTATTCTGGTGGAGGACAGGCCCGGCCCCGGGCTTGTTGTCCGAATGCCTATAGCATTGGGGTTCGGGGGTAAATTATCAAGCGCTGACAGCTTGTTAACCTCTTTGTTAACTTCCGTGCTCTGTCATTCGGCCCCAAGGTTACTTAGAATACGGCGAATCCCGATTTCCATCGATTCCGGTCGCATCCGGCTCTGAGAGACCGATTTGAATATCGTTTTTCGATACCTTACCCGTCAGGTGATCATCAGCATGCTTGCCGTATCCGGCATTCTGCTGCTGGTGTTCATGAGCGGCCGGTTTATCAAGTATCTGGCTGACGCTGCTGCCGGGGAACTGGCCGGAGACGTGCTGTTCCAGATTATGGCCTACCGTTTCCCGGGTTTCCTGGAGCTGATTCTACCCCTGGGCTTTTTCATTGGCATTCTGCTGGCGTATGGGCGCATGTACCTGGAAAGTGAAATGACGGTGCTGTTTGCCTGCGGTGTGAGCGACAAACAGCTGCTGATGAAAACACTTCTTGGCAGTATCCCGGTGATGTTGGTGGTGGGTGCCATGAGCCTCTACGTGTCTCCCTGGGGCATGAAGAAAGTCGAGGGAATATTCAACGAACAGCGCCAGGCGACGGAATTTGAAATGTTGGCGCCGGGTCGCTTCCAGTCGTTGTCGTCTGGTGAACGTGTGACTTATACGGAGGCGTTGAGTGAAGACAAGCGTCGGCTCAAGGGTGTGTTCATTGCCGAGCACAGTGACAATGGCAAGGGCCTGTCGATCATTACAGCCCGCGAAGGTTCTCAGCTTGTTGACGAGGAAACGGGCAGTCGCTTCCTCGTTCTTGAAAATGGTGCCCGTTTTGAAGGGTTGCCGGGTCAGTTGGCGTACGACGTAACCGGGTTCGAAGCCTATGGGCTCAAGATCCGCAGTGGCAGCGCGGGCGACAAAGAGTTGGAGGAAGGGCTCGCGACCTCGGCCCTGATGGCGTCGGACGATCCGGAACATCGCGCCATGCTGCACTGGCGATTCACGCTGCCGCTTATCGTGCCGATAGTGACGCTGCTGGCGGTGCGCCTGAGCCGAGTCAATCCCCGTCAGGGACGATTTTTCCACCTGCTGCCGGCCATGCTGGTCTATATAACCTACCTTGGCTTGCTCATCGTGGCCCGTGATGCCTTGGAAGGGGGCAAGGTGCCAGAATGGATCGGGCTACTATGGGTGCACGCCCTATTTCTGGCTCTGGGGCTGTGGCTGCAGTTCGGACCGGCCTGGCTCTACCGTCGGCGCCTGCTGAAGGAGGCGCGGCAACATGCGTAAGATTGATCGCTATGTGATGAGCACAGTGGGTGGCGCCATGTTCCTGGTGATGCTTGTGGTGCTGTCCCTGGACCTGATCTTCGCGTTTATTGCCGAACTGGACGACGCTGAGAACGACTACCAGACGCTGCAGGCTTTGCTCTACGTGCTCATGACCCTGCCGCGGCGCATCTATGACTATCTACCCCTTGGCGCGTTTATGGGCTGCCTGGTTGGTCTCGGCACCATGGCGAGCTCGTCGGAGCTCACGGTTATTCGAGCCGCGGGCGTTTCCCTCAAGCGGATTGTCTGGTCCGCTATGAAGCCGACCCTGGTGGTGGTTATCCTCGGCGTGCTGATTGGTGAATACATTGCGCCACCGGCCGAGCGCATGGCTCAGAGCCAGAAGACCGTTGCTCAGGGTGCCGGCGAAAGCATTGCGTCTGCCTCGGGCATCTGGCACCGGGAGGGTGATGTGTTTATGCATTTGAATGCGGTTCAGCCCAATGGTGTGCTACACGGGGTGTCGCTGTTCCGATTCGATGAGGGCCGCTGGCTGGTCTCCGCCAGCTTCGCAGAAAGAGGGATCTATCAGGGCGATCACTGGTTGTTGGAAAATGTGGCCACCACCAGGCTTGGCGATGAAAAAACCACGCAGGAAACGCACCGGGCCCTGCGCTGGGAAACCGGTCTGTCACCCAGTGTTCTCAGTGTACTGATTGTAAAGCCCGAGGATCTTGCGATCTCCGGCCTCTATACTTACGCGAGCTATCTGGGAGAGCAGGGCCTGAATGCCGCCAATTACTGGCTGGCGTTCTGGAAGAAGGTGCTGATGCCGTTGGGCACCGCGGTCATGGTGTTGGTCGCCATCTCGTTCGTTTTCGGCCCGCTCCGGTCGGTGACCATGGGGTTCCGGGTTTTCACTGGCCTGATCGTGGGGCTGTTGTTCAAGTACATGCAGGACCTGTTGGGCCCCATGAGCCTGGTGTTCGGTTTCAACCCGGTTTTGGCAATCATCCTGCCAATAGCGATTAATGCGATGGTTGGGGCGGTGCTGATGAAGAGGGCCGGTTAGCTACTTCTTTTTTACCTCTTTGGGGATCGTGGCAACGATACTGCCGGAAGCGCGGTCGGTCAGCGATAGCCCGTTGATCGGATAAAACAGAGCCAGGATCGCCGGGATGGTCACAAACAGGGTGGCTGCGTTCAGGTAATAAGCACCCAGCAGCGCTACGAACAGAATGGCCGCTGCGGCCACATAGCGCTTCAGAGCCTGTGTCCAGGACACGGAAGTGCCGTCCATATTCTCGATGCGAATGCGCCACACCTGCATGCCCAGTGTCTGGCCGTTCCTGGTCCAGAAGTAACCAAAGAACAGATACAGTGCCAGGAATAGTACGAATGTAAGTAGTGGGTCTGCCTTCAGAGTACCCGCTTCCGCCATCGCTTCATATTGATCCCACCCGGTCACCCAGCCCGCCACAAGGGTATACATCCAGGTGGTCACCAGTAGCACCGCTATGCTGATCAACGAATCGTAAATCACCGCCATCAGTCGCTTGATGAATGCAGCGGGAGGAAGGAGTTCCTCAGCGGTATGAAAGCGGCGGGGCATGGCTTCTCCTGTGATGTTTCACGTTTTTCCTGTTCTCGGCGTGTGCTAGAGTAGCGGATTTGCAAGCGCATGTAAGTATGTGTCTTTAAACGTGGACCCCGACGGGTTTATAGAAGGGTATCAAAGGGCTATGAAAACCGCAGAGTTGCGACAGGCGTTTCTCGATTACTTCAAACAGCAGGGCCACACCATTGTTTCGAGCAGTTCACTGGTGCCGGCGGACGACCCGACCCTGTTGTTTACCAACGCGGGGATGAATCAGTTCAAGGATGTGTTCCTGGGCCGTGAAGAGCGTGACTACAGCAGGGCAACCACCACACAGAAATGCGTGCGTGCCGGCGGCAAGCACAACGACCTCGAGAACGTGGGCTATACCGCGCGCCACCATACTTTTTTCGAGATGCTGGGTAACTTCAGCTTCGGTGACTACTTTAAGCGTGAAGCCATCAATTTCGCCTGGACCTTCCTGACCGGCGATGACTGGCTGAAGCTGCCCAAGGAAAAGCTCTGGGTCACTATTTACGCCTCTGACGATGAAGCTTTTGATATCTGGAATCAGGAAGTCGGCGTTCCGGCAGATCGAATCGTACGGATTGGCGACAACAAAGGCGCTCCATACGCATCTGACAACTTCTGGCAAATGGGCGATACCGGTCCCTGTGGTCCCTGTACCGAAATCTTTTACGACCACGGTCCCGATGTAGATGGTGGTCCTCCCGGTAGCCCGGAAGAAGACGGTGACCGCTACATCGAAATCTGGAACGTGGTGTTCATGCAGTACAACCGACAGGCGGACGGTGAGATGCTGCCCCTGCCCAAGCCCTCGGTGGATACCGGCATGGGGCTTGAGCGTATAACAGCCGTACTGCAGGGCGTACACAGCAACTACGAAATCGACCTGATGCAGGATCTGCTTAACGCAGCTTCCGACATTCTCGGTGGCGTTGAAACCACGGAAGCGTCTTTACGTGTGGTGGCGGATCACATCCGCTCCTGTGCTTTCCTGATTTCTGACGGTGTGATGCCATCCAACGAAGGACGTGGCTTCGTACTGCGCCGCATCATCCGCCGCGCTGCTCGCCATGGCAACAAATTGGGTGCCTCGCAGCCTTTCTTCCACAAGTTGACTGGGGCATTGGTTGAGCTGATGGGCGACGCCTTCCCGCAACTGGTCAGCAGCCGCAAGCAGATTGAAAAAGTGTTGCTGCAGGAAGAAGAGCAGTTTGCCAAAACACTGGATAAAGGCCTACGCCTGCTGGAGCAGGACATTGCAGCGCTCAAGAGTTCCGAGATTCCGGGTGAAACTATCTTCACCCTTTACGACACCTACGGTTTCCCGGTTGATCTAACCAACGACATCGCCCGTGAGCGCGGCCTGACACTTGACTACGACGGCTATGAAAAAGCCATGGAGCGTCAACGTGAGCGCGCTCGTGCAGCCAGTAAGTTCGGTATGGATTACAACGCCGCCGGTCTGAACATTGACGGTTCTACTGAGTTTACCGGTTACGAACATATCGACGGCCATGAAACCATTCGCACCGTGATCGTGGGTGGTGAGGAAAAGACGGCCCAAGCAGGGGATGAAGCCGTTCTGGTGCTGGAACGCACGCCATTTTACGCGGAGTCTGGCGGCCAAGTGGGCGATACCGGCCTGCTGACCTGGAGCGGTGGCCGCTTTAAGGTGACAGATACCCAGAAAGAGGGCAGCAACCACCTGCATATCGGCACCGTGATCGAAGGCGAACTGTTTCCCGGGCTGGAAGTGGATGCCCGCATTGATCACGCCCGCCGCGAACGGACCAAGAAGAACCACTCGGCGACCCATCTGATGCACGCCGCGCTCCGCAACGTGCTGGGCGAACACGTTACGCAGAAAGGCTCGCTGGTGGACCCGGAAAAACTGCGGTTCGACTTCTCCCATTTTGAGGCGGTAACACCGGAACAATTGCGGGAAATTGAGCGCCAGGTTAATGAGCAGATACTGGAGAATACCCCGGTAGAGACCGAAGTCACCGATATGGAACAGGCCCAGGCCAAAGGGGCTATGGCGTTGTTCGGTGAAAAGTACGGCGATACTGTTCGGGTGCTTAGCATGGGCTCTGATGCCTATTCGGTGGAGCTTTGCGGTGGTACCCACGTCGTGCGCACCGGTGATATCGGGCTATTCCGGATTACGTCGGAAAGCGGTATCTCCTCGGGTGTTCGCCGTATTGAGGCGGTGACTGGTTTTGGTGCCCTTGAATGGGTTGAGGAAACCGAGCAAACCCTGCGGGAGGCTGCGAAGCTGGTTAAAGGTTCCCGGGAGACGCTACTGGAGAAAGTTCAGCAGACCCTGGATCGTAATCGACAGCTGGAAAAAGACATCAATGCGCTGCAAGCGAAGCTGGCAAGTTCTGCTGGTACCGATCTGGCAGGCTCCGCCGTGGACGTGGCTGGCCTTAAAGTGGTGGCCTCTGAAATGGAAGGCGCGGATCGCAAGGCGCTGATGGAAACCGCCGACCAACTCAAGAACAAGCTGGGCGAGGGTGTTGTGGTGCTGGCCAGTGTCGAAGACGGCAAAGTGACTCTTGTGGCTGGCGTAACAAAATCAGCGACTGGCAGGATCAAAGCCGGAGACCTGATGAAGCATCTGGCGGCTCAGGTTGACGGTAAAGGGGGTGGTCGTCCGGATATGGCTCAAGGTGGCGGCAACGACCCCTCCAAACTGGCGGATGCCCTTGCTGGCGTTCCTGCCTGGGTTGAGAAAAATATTGCTTAGATAACTGTATCGAAAATGGGCAGATGTATATAATCTCGCCCGTTTGGTCCTCTGAGGTGGGGGGGTAGCCCTGCCGTTTGTCCACGTTTGGTATCGGGAAAGAAATGGCGCTCTTGGTTCAAAAATTTGGTGGCACCTCGGTGGGCACCACGGAAAGGATTGAAGCGGTTGCTGAGAAGGTATGCCGCTTCCGCAAGGAAGGTCACGACGTGGTGGTTGTGGTGTCTGCCATGAGTGGAGAGACCAACCGCCTTATTGGTCTGGCCAACGACATCATGGAAGAACCCACGCCCCGGGAAATGGATGTGCTGGTTTCCACCGGTGAGCAGGTGACCATTGCCCTGCTGTCCATGGCGCTGCAAAAACGTGGCTGTGATGCGCGCTCCTATACCGGCTCCCAGGTTCGAATTCTGACCGATAGTAGCCATACCAAGGCGCGCATCAAGCAGATTGACGAGCAGCGCATGAGGGAAGACCTCAACGCCGGCCGTGTGGTTGTGGTTGCAGGATTCCAGGGCATCGACGAGAGCGGCAGCATCACTACACTTGGTCGTGGCGGGTCTGATACCACCGCCGTTGCCCTTGCTGCGGCATTGAAGGCTGACGAGTGCCAGATCTACACTGATGTAGACGGTGTCTATACCACCGATCCACGGGTAGTGGACAGCGCGCGTCGGTTGGAGCGGATTACGTTTGAAGAAATGATTGAGATGGCCAGCCTGGGCTCAAAGATCCTTCAGATTCGTTCTGTGGAATTTGCAGGTAAATACAATGTCCCTTTAAGGGTGCTTTCCAGCTTTCAGGAAGGCGAAGGTACCCTGATTACACTTGAGGATGAAAACGCCATGGAACAACCGGTTGTCTCCGGCATAGCCTTTAACCGTGATGAAGCCAAGCTAACGATTGCCGGCGTGCCGGATACACCGGGCAGTGCATTGCGCATTCTTCAGCCTGTCAGTGATGCTAACGTCGAAGTCGACATGATTGTTCAGAATGTGGGTGCGGACAACCGCACGGACTTCACCTTTACAGTGCATCGCAACGACTTCAAGCGTGCCCAGGCTATTCTCCAGAGGGTATCGGATGAACTTGGTGCCCGCGAAGTTAGTGGTGACAGCAAAATAGCAAAGGTCAGTATCGTGGGTGTTGGCATGCGGTCTCATGCCGGTGTTGCAACTAAAATGTTTGCAGCGCTGTCCAACGAAGGGATCAATATCCTGATGATCTCCACGTCTGAGATTAAAATCTCCGTGGTGATTGATGAAAAATATCTTGAGCTGGCCGTTCGAGCGCTGCATAGTGCGTTCGAACTGGACAAGCCCGGGGTAGAGGAAGCCTGAAAATACGCGGACTTAAAAAGTCGGTTCGCATTGGTTTTCCGAAAAAGGGCACCATTTGCAGGCTTTTGCTTTCGTAAGTACGTATAAGTGATTGTGCGGCTTTTGATTGGCAAGTGATCCCACTATAAAAGTAAGCAGTATACATTTGTCGGAACAGGTAGCTCTGGATAAGGGAGTAAAGGACATGTTGATATTGACCCGCCGTGTTGGCGAAACCCTGATGGTCGGTGATGAGATCACCGTAACCGTCCTTGGGGTCAAGGGGAACCAAGTTCGCATTGGTGTAAACGCCCCCAAAGAAGTGGCGGTTCACCGCGAGGAAATCTATCAGCGGATTCAGAGCGAGAAAGGCTCTGGAGAGCCGGAGCCCGGCAACAGCTGAGAGTGACCAAAAGCCGTTTGAGGGAAACCCAGGCGGCTTATTTTTTGCCTCCCGAAGGGTTTTTCTGAGCCTATAGGAGCGGGGTTTGAAAAAACTCGTGTCAACCCTATGAAAACAGAAATATTATGGTAGTATACGCCCCGTTCTCAAGGAGAGGTGGGTGAGTGGCTGAAACCAGCTCCCTGCTAAGGAGCCATACGCATTGCGCGTATCGAGGGTTCGAATCCCTCCCTCTCCGCCATTCTTTTCGGAGAAAAAGAGAACACTGCTGAATCTGGAAGTATGAATGCGCGGCTGTAGCTCAGCTGGATAGAGTACCTGGCTACGAACCAGGCGGTCGGAGGTTCGAATCCTCCCAGCCGCGCCACTTATACCAAGTTTCCCGTTTTCAGTAGGCACAATTTTTAGCGGCTGTAGCTCAGCTGGATAGAGTACCTGGCTACGAACCAGGCGGTCGGAGGTTCGAATCCTCCCAGCCGCGCCATATCAAACAGAGAACCCCGCCCTTGAGCGGGGTTTTTTGTTGCATTACCACATCAAATCATCTGGAATCTCGTAACCCGCATAAGGGTCATCATCCCCCTGGTCGTCGCTCTTGCGATCATGCAGTACCACAACGGCACGTTCGTCCCGCTCCATGATCTTGCGGGCCACGCCTTCGGCAACAACCTCGTAGGCGTCGTTCACGAAAACGATGGCCAGTCGTCCCCGAGACAGCTGGTCTACCATAGTGTCGTCCACGAAGAGCTTTTTGATTTTCTTGTCGTGGACAAACTGATAAGAAGTCTCACCTCGCGAGCGATCAAGGCGATTGGTCTCCACCAGTTGCCTGATCTGGGCTTGGATGGCCTTTTTTTCGGCCTGTTTCTGGCGCTCGAGGTTCAATAGCCGGTCCCGTTCTGCTTTCTCTTCCCGTGCCTGGCGGGCACGGATTTCCGCTTCGTTGACCTCAACGGCCCCTTTGGGCTGTTGTTTGCGCTTCTTATGTTTCTCGTTGCGAATGGCCTTAGCCTTTTTTTCGTCGGCCAGGCCGGCTTTTAACAACTGATCCTGTAGTGATGGCATGAACGGCTCCGTGAGTGTCTTCTATTTCTGGTAAACTTTGCGCTAAGTATACGCCCGCAGCGCTGCTGGTCGAACCCATCCTTTATTATCCATTTGCCCCCGGGAATTTCCTTTATGCCGTCATTCAGTCAGTTGGGCCTTTCCGAGCCAATGCTCGCGAACCTGTCGAGGCTTGGTTTTGAAAATCCGACACCGATCCAGTCTGGCGCCTTGCCTCATGCTTTGGCAGGTAAGGACCTGATCGCCATGGCGCAGACCGGAAGTGGCAAGACGGCGGCATTTGGTATCGGCCTCGTGGAACGGCTGAATCCGCGCCGCTTTTCGGTGCAGGGGTTGGTACTTTGTCCCACGCGTGAGCTAGCGGACCAGGTGTCGAAGTCACTGCGAGAGCTGGCAAGGGCCCGTGACAATGTAAAGATTCTGTCGCTTTGCGGTGGCGTGGCTATTGGCCCTCAAATCGGGTCCCTCAGCCATGGTGCTCATATCGTGGTAGGTACTCCAGGGCGTATTCAGGATCATTTGCGCAAGGGCACGCTGAAGCTGGACCAGCTCACAACCCTCATCCTGGATGAGGCTGACCGGATGCTGGATATGGGGTTCCAGGACGCGGTGGAAGACATCATCAGCCAGGCGCCCGAAAAAAGGCAGACCCTGATGTTTTCGGCGACCTGGCCTGACAATATCCGCAAGCTCAGCGAGCAGTACCAGCATGCGCCCGCGGATGTCCGGATTGAGAGCCAGGCTGTTGAGTCCGATATTACCGAACGATTCTACGAGATTGCGCCCGGGCAGCAGGTTCAGGCTGTTGCCGCGTTATTGTCGTTGCACCAGCCAGCGTCCTGTATTGCCTTCTGTACCACGAAACAACAATGTGACGACGTCGCCAGTGAGCTGAACGACCTTGGGTTTTCGGCGCTGCCGCTTCATGGTGATCTGGAGCAACGGGATCGTGACAGTGTTCTGGTCCGTTTCGGCAACCAAAGCTGTTCCGTGCTTGTGGCAACCGACGTGGCGGCCCGCGGGTTGGATATAAAGTCTTTGCCGTTGGTGGTTAATGTGGAGCCGGCGAGGGACCCGGAAGTGCATACCCATCGCGTCGGTCGAACCGGCCGGGCCGGGGAGCAAGGGCTGGCGGTCACCTTCTGCATACCGTCTCAGGCCCATAAGATCAACCGGCTGGAATCCGGGCGTAAGCAGGCCGTGGCCTGGGGTGATACGGGAGAGCTGCTGACAACAGCGTTGCATCCGCTGAAGCCGGCAATGAGAACCCTGTGTATCGCGGGTGGGCGAAAAGACAAAGTCAGGCCGGGTGACGTGCTTGGCGCGTTAACGGGTGAGGCGGGGCTACCCGGGGCAGTTGTGGGAAAGATCGATCTTTTCGATTTCCAGTGTTTTGTGGCGGTGGAGAAGGCATCAGCAGCGACGGCGCTGAAAAGGCTGGAGCAGGGGCGTATAAAGGGCCGGAAAATGCGTGTGCGCTATGCATGAATGAGAATGATTTTTGCCTGCCGGGAGCCCGTCAGTACGGGCCAGAGAGCTCGGAAACCACCTATTGAAACCGCCAATTAGGTTGCTCAGTGAGTCGGAAAACGGTAAATTACGCGGGATTTTGCCCCCCGAACCGTCTGGATGGCTGGTAAAACCACGCTCCTGGCGCGGCTTGGCCAACGGCTCGGGAAAATCAACAACTCAATACAGGTAGCTATTTGTTATGAGTGAGCTAATGTCACAAGCCATCGATCTGATGGTCGCAGGCATGGGGTTTGTCTTCGTATTCCTGGTCATATTGGTGTTTGCAACCCTGCTCATGTCAAAACTGGTCCACCGGTTCGGCCCGCCTGAACCTGCTGCTCCGGCCCGTACTCCACGTGCAAGGCCTTCGGCGCCATCGTCGGTTGATCCTGACACCGCTGAAGCAATTAAAAAAGCGATTGCACAATACCGGTCACGCCACAAGAAGTGACCTGGCAGATAGATTAGAACCTTTAAACAGAAGGCTGACACGATGACTGACACAAAGAAACCGCTGGGGATTACGGACGTTATCCTGCGTGACGCCCACCAGTCCCTGCTTGCCACCCGCATGCGGCTTGACGACATGCTGCCCATTGCCGAGAAACTCGACAAGGTTGGTTTCTGGTCTTTGGAATCCTGGGGCGGAGCTACCTTCGACTCCTGCATCCGTTACCTGGGCGAAGATCCCTGGGAGCGCATCCGTGAACTGAAAAAGGCCATGCCCAACACCCAACAGCAAATGCTGCTGCGTGGCCAGAACCTGCTGGGTTACCGTCACTACGCCGATGACGTGGTCGACCATTTCTGTGAGCGTGCCGCCGAGAACGGCGTAGACGTGTTCCGGATTTTCGACGCAATGAACGATCCGCGTAACCTGGATCGTGCCATCAAGGCCGTTCGTAAGACTGGTAAGCATGCCCAGGGCACCATCGCCTACACCACCAGCCCCGTGCACACTATCGAGATGTGGGTTGAGATGGCGAAAGAAGTTGCCGACATGGGCGCGGACTCCATCGCCATCAAGGACATGGCCGGTATCCTTAAGCCTTATGTGGCTTTTGATCTGGTCAGCCGTCTGAAGAAAGAGCTGGATATCCCCATCCACATGCAGTGCCACGCGACCACTGGCATGTCTACCGCCACCGCCATCAAGGCCGCGGAAGCCGGTATCGATAACGTGGATACTGCGATTTCTTCCATGAGCATGACCTATGGACACTCGCCCACCGAGGCGGTCGTTGCCATTCTGGAAGGTACAGACCGTGACACCGGCCTGGACTTGACCCTGCTCGAAGAAATCGCCAGCTATTTCCGCCAGGTGCGCAAGAAGTATGCGAGATTTGAAGGCAGCCTGCGTGGCACCGATTCCCGCATCCTGATTGCTCAGGTACCAGGCGGCATGCTGACCAACATGGAAAACCAGCTGCGAGAGCAGAACGCGAGCGACAAGTTCGACGAAGTTCTGGATGAAATTCCCAAGGTTCGCGAAGACCTGGGCTTCATTCCGCTGGTCACTCCGACTTCCCAGATCGTGGGTACCCAGGCGGTACTGAACGTTCTGACCGGTGAGCGTTACAAGTCCATCTCCAAGGAAACCTCCGCCATCCTCAAGGGTGAGTACGGCGCTGCGCCGGCACCCATGAATAAGGAACTGCAGGAGCGCGTTCTGGATGGCAAGGAAGTGATGACCTGTCGTCCGGCGGATGTGCTTGAGCCGGAAATGGACAAGCTGACCGACGAGCTGAAGAAGCTGGCGGACGAGAAGGGCATCAAGCTGGCCGATAACGTTGAGGATGACGTGCTGACCTACGCTTTGTTCCCGCAAATTGGTCTGAAGTTCCTCGAAAACCGTGACAACCCGGATGCATTTGAGCCGGTTCCGAGCGCTGAAGATGCAGCGCCTGCGAAGAAAGCTGAAGGCCCGGAAACGTACACTGTCGACGTTAATGGCAAGAAGTATGTTGTTGCGGTATCCGAAGGCGGTGAAATTAGCCAGATTCAGGGTGAAGGCGGTGCTGCATCCGCACCAGCTGCCTCCTCTTCCGCACCGGCACCGGCTGCGGGTGAAGGTGAACCTCTGGTGGCGCCCCTGGGCGGCAATATCTTTAAGGTTCTGGTATCTCCCGGCGACGCCGTGGAAGAGGGCGATGTGCTGATCATTCTCGAAGCCATGAAAATGGAAACCGAGGTTCGGGCACCGAAAGCCGGTACCATCGGCGAAGTCTTCATCAAGGTCGGTGATGCCGTCTCCCCTGATGATGAAATGCTGACAATCGCATAAGGGCCAGCATTCCATGGATAAATTAATGACACTCTGGACAGGTAGTGGCCTGTTCAATATAGAGATCGGCCAGGTGATTATGATCGCCATTGGCCTTCTTCTTCTGTTCCTTGCGATTCGCAAGGGGTTTGAGCCACTGCTGCTGGTCCCCATCGGGTTTGGCGGTATTCTGGCGAATATTCCTGAGGCAGGGTTAGCCCTGACTGCGGCGGAAAACGCTATCCACTTTGCCCTGAAGAGTGACGCTACGCAGGTGTTGGCCGCGCTGGCTGCACCGCTGGATGTTGCCTATCAGGCCGGACAGGCGGTAACGCCCGAGTTGAAAGAAGCCTTCAAGGTTGCTGTCAAAGAAGCCAGCTACTCTGACATGGCGATGGCAAACGCTCTTGCCCAGGACTTCGGCTACGGCCACGGTATGTTGTATAACTTCTACTCGGTGGTTATCGGCAGCACCATTGGTCCTCTGGTTATTTTCATGGGTGTCGGCGCGATGACGGACTTCGGCCCGCTATTGGCTAACCCCAAGACGATGCTGCTTGGCGCTGCTGCTCAGTTCGGTATCTTCGGAACCGTTTTGGGTGCTGCATTGCTCGATTGGCTGGGTATCCTGGACTTCACCATCCTTGAAGCCGCCGCAGTCGGTATTATCGGTGGTGCGGATGGTCCTACCTCCATTTATGTGTCCAGTGTTCTGGCACCGCATCTGCTCGGCGCAATCGCGGTTTCAGCCTACGCTTACATGGCGATGGTGCCGATGATCCAGCCGCCCATCATGAAGGCACTGACCAGCCAGAAAGAGCGGGCCATCAAAATGTCCCAGCTCCGCCCGGTGAGCAAGAAAGAGAAGATCGTGTTCCCGCTGGTGGTACTGATTGCCGTGGTTCTGTTCCTGCCGGACGCTGCACCGCTTCTGGGTATGTTCTGCTTCGGTAACCTGATGCGTGAGTGTGGTGTGGTCGAACGCCTGAGTGACACTGCTCAGAACGCTCTGATCAACATCACAACCATTTTCCTGGGCCTGTCCGTGGGCTCCAAGCTGATGGCCGATAAGTTCCTGGATGGCCAGACACTGGGTATCCTGGGTCTGGGTATTGTGGCCTTTGCTGTGGGTACTGCGTGTGGTGTTCTGATGGCGAAGCTGATGAACCGCTTCACCAAGGAGGCTATCAACCCGCTGATTGGTTCCGCTGGTGTCTCCGCGGTACCGATGGCAGCGAGGGTGTCCAACAAGGTAGGCCTTGAGGCCAACCCGCAGAACTTCCTGCTGATGCACGCCATGGGTCCGAACGTGGCCGGTGTTATCGGCTCTGCGGTGGCTGCGGGTGTGATGATCAAGCTGCTTAGCTGATTGTTTTACTCAAGCACCTAAGAAAGCCCCGCCTTTGCGGGGCTTTCTTGTTTCGTGGTCTGTGATTTGAGTGATGGCGCCTCATCAATGAAAATCCCGCGAGTTAACGGGCAACGCCTGAATCAGATGGCTCAAATCCGACAACCTTCCTGCCATCACGTGAACAATATCCCCCTCTCTTTCCAGAACCCCCTTCACATGTAGAAGTCGAGCGGTTATTAACGGTTTGCGCTGCCGCCGCGCGGTTTCCAGCCACACCACCACATTTACATTACCGGTTTCATCCTCAAGGGTGACAAAAGTAACACCGGAGGCGGAGCCGGGGCGTTGGCGGCCAGTAACCAGGCCTGCAACCTGAACCGGTCGGCCAGGCTGGATATTCTTGAGTTGTTCGGCGTTAAGACAAAACTTCAGGTGGCCCTGTTCCCGGAGCAGGGCCAGTGGATGGCGCTGCAGGGTCAAACCCTGGCTGGCGTAGTCGGCCAGAACGTTCTGGCCTTCCGTGGGTTCGGGCAATTGGAAACAGTGTTCTGTCTGGTAATGAGCCGGTGCTTCTCTGGCAAAGAGCTCTGCGGGCTGTTCATGCTCAAGCAGTTGCCAGTAAGCTTGATGGCGATTAGTGGTGAACGCTGGCATGGCGTTAGCGCCGGCGAGCAGTTCCATGTCGCGTTGGTTCAGGCCGGCCAGGTGACGCAGTTTAGCGGTGGACCGGTAACCTTCAGCAGGGCGCTTGTTGTGCAGACTCTCGGCGCCGCTGGCAGAGAGGCCCTGTATGAGCCTGAGCCCCAGACGCAAATGGCGGTTGGGCGACTCCAGGGTGTGATTCCATTGGCTGTGGTTTACATCCGGTGGTAGTACGGTAACGTCATGACGACGGGCGTCCTGGACCAGTTGTGAGGGTGAGTAGAATCCCATGGGCTGGCTGTTAAGCAGGGCGCAGTAGAAAGCGGCTGGATAGTGGCGTTTAATCCACGAGGACACATACACCAGCAGCGCAAAACTGGCGGCGTGGGATTCTGGAAAACCGTAACCTCCAAATCCGCAGATCTGCAGGTATAACCGTTCGGCAAAATCGGCATCGTGGCCCCGTTCCAGCATGCCGTTGATCAATTTGTCCCGAAACGGTGTCAGGTCGCCGTGGGATTTCCAGGCAGCCATCGCACGGCGGAGTTGGTCGGCTTCACCGGCAGAGAAACCAGCGGCCACCATGGCCAGCTTGATCACCTGTTCCTGGAAGATAGGCACGCCCAGGGTGCGTTCCAGAACGTTCCGTACGGCATCGTTGGGATAGTCCACTGGCTCCAGACCATGCTTGCGACGCAGATAGGGATGAACCATGTCTCCCTGAATAGGGCCGGGGCGGACGATGGCCACCTCGATCACCAGGTCGTAGTACTTTTCCGGTTTCAGGCGCGGCAACATATTGATCTGGGCACGGGATTCCACCTGGAAGACGCCGATGCTGTCGCCTTTTTGCAACATGGCATAGGTGTCCGGATCTTCTTGGGGGATATCCTGCATGGAAAAGGGGGCTCCCTTTTCCTCACTGATCAGGTCCAGGGCCTTGCGGATGGCCGTGAGCATGCCCAGGGCAAGCACATCCACTTTCATCAGGCCCAGGCTTTCCAGGTCATCCTTGTCCCACTGGATAATCGTACGGTCAGCCATGGCGGCGTTCTCTACTGGCACCAACTCGGCCAATGGCCCGGCACTAATGACAAAACCACCGACATGCTGGGACAGGTGGCGAGGGAAGCCCAACAGGGTATTCACCAGAGTAAAGAACTGGTCGGCCACTTTCGGGTTGCGGGTGAGGTGTTTGTCGAGAATCTGCTGGCGCCAGTTGCTGGCCTTGTCCCGCCAATCGATGCCTTCCAACAGCTGTTCCACCATGGCGGGATCAAAGCCCAGGGCCTTGCCCACATCCCGGATGGCACTGCGTGGCCGATAGCGGATCACAGTGGCGGCCAAGGCTGCGCGTTCACGGCTGTAGCGCCGGTAGATGTACTGGATAACCTCTTCCCGCCGCTCATGCTCGAAATCCACATCGATATCGGGTGGTTCTCCGCGATCCTTGGAGATGAAACGCTCGAACAACAACTCCACGCGAGCCGGGTTGACCTCGGTGATGCCCAGGCAGTAGCACACGGCAGAGTTGGCGGCAGAGCCCCGACCCTGGCACAGAATGCCCTGGCTGCGGGCAAAGGCGACAATGTCCTGGATGGTGAGGAAGTAGTGCTCGTACTGCATTTCCGAGATCAGCGCCAATTCCTTTCGAATCAGCCCCTGAACCTTCAGCGGTGTGCCTCCGGGATAACGCCGGCGTTCGCCCTCCCGGGTGAGCCTTTGCAGGTAGGCCGCCGGTGATTCGTTGCTCGGCACCAGATCGGGTGGGTACTCATACCGCAGGCTGCCAGGCTGAAACGTGCATTGCTGTGCAATCGCCAGGGTTTCCCTAAGCCATGGTGCCGGGAATAGGCGCTGCAGAACCGGCAATGGCCGTAGGTATCGCTCCCCGTTCTGGAACAGACAATGGCCGGCGTTCTCCAGGTTGGTGTGATTGCGCAGGGCCGTGAGTACATCTTGCAGCGGTTGTCGCTCGCGGCTGTGCATGTGCACCTCACCGGTGGCGGCTATCGGGCAGCGCAAATAGTCTGCCAGCCAGCGTGCCCGGGCCAGTTGCTGCTCCTCTCCGGATTCAAGGGTGCGGGCTGCAGCTATCCAGAGGTTCGGCTCGAACAGGCGCTGGAGCCATTCACCACAGGCCAGGGCCTGGTCTGCATTTGCCACGATGGGTGAGGGGGGCAGCCACAGGCACACACAATCATTCAGTGAATGGGTTTCAATATCCCGGAAGAACAATCGGTACTGGCCTTTCTCTGCCTGTCGGCGGCCAGTGGTGATCAACTGGCAAAGCTGGCCATACCCCTTGCGAGTGCGGGCTAGCAGGATAAAGCGGGGTGTGGCCGCTCCGGGCGGGGCATCCTCAAGTTCAAACCAACTGCCGGTGATCAGCTTAACCGGGCTGTCTTTCAGTGCGGCCCAGGCTCGAGGAATGCCAGCCACAGAGCAGGCATCTGTGATTGCCAGTGCGGAGTAGCCCAGCTCCAGCGCACGTTCGGCCAGTTCATGGGGGTGTGAGGCCCCGGTCAGGAAGGTGAAATTGCTGAAGCAGAAGAGTTCGGCATAGATGAATTCGCTCATCAGCCAAACCACCCATGCACAAACCAGCCATCCCGCACATCCCGGAACACCCAGGCAAGCTGACCGGTGGACAGCTGGGCAATGTAATAATCCCGGTGTACCCGCTGGCCATCCCACCAGCCACCACTGATCCGTTCCGGGCCCGCAAACCACATGGCCGGAGCTTCGGCCAGCGGTTGTGGCCCTTTGAGTAACCATAAAGGGCGACGGGGTAACTGGCTGGGAGAAAGAAGGCGGGTATGATTTTTTCGCTGCACCTCGGAGGCCGACCAGGCCCGTTCGGGCCGGTGATCCGCCTGCGGCGATAGCTGTCGCAATGAATGTCCACCAAGCCTTGCCTGTAAGCGGCTGATCAGAGTATGCCAGGCTTCGTTCAGATCCTGCGTTTCACCCAGGAGATCCTGGCCAGAGGCCTCTTCCCGCCCCAGGAAGCGTTTAACCGACAGCACCAATGAGATCACCGGGGCCCTTAACGGGTGCTGCTCAAACCGTAGACGAAAGAGGTTCAGGAAGGCCTCGGCTCGATGCTCGGGACCGGAGGTACGAATCCGAATGCGGGTAGGTTCCTGGTGTCGGTGCTGCAGGACCAGCAACAGACTGTCGGTATCCTGCTGTCTCCAGCACAGGTCTTCCTCCAGTTCTGACAGAATGCGTTGCAGGGGGAACAGC
Source organism: Marinobacter sp. V34 (assembly GCF_055524115.1). Classification (NCBI taxonomy): domain Bacteria; kingdom Pseudomonadati; phylum Pseudomonadota; class Gammaproteobacteria; order Pseudomonadales; family Marinobacteraceae; genus Marinobacter; species Marinobacter sp. V34. The sequence goes on from NZ_JBUPZY010000010.1 coordinate 91,154, forward strand.
AGTCCCTGAGACTGCTCAATCTCCTGCACAAAATCCGCTTGTTGGCGAAAGGTGTGGGGCGGTTGCCAGGGTGTTTGTGGGTCTGAGCGGTTACCCTGGATTTTCTGCACATACGCGAGGGTTTCCGGCGACAGACGACGGGCCAGTTCACCGACAGGCAGCGCGAAGACCTCATCAAGAGTGTTCAGGCCGATTCGTTGCAAACGTGTGCAGGTTTTGTCATCAAACTCCGCAGCCAGCAGGGACATCTGCCCCAGTGTGCGAAGGATATGACCTCTGTCTGCCGTGCATTCGCCTTTGCCGGCCCGGGCAATCAGCCGGGCGGCCAGTGGTGTGTGGCCGATGCCTATCCAGGCGTTAAGCTGGCGTTCATCCAGCCCTTGCTCCACAGTCTGCCAGACGGCGGCCAGCCCGCCATAAAGCCGCTTCAGGCTACCCACTTCCGCCAATAGGCCATCCGGGGGTACCAGTACGATATGAGCCGCATACCGGTATAGCCAGCGCGCCTGGTCTTCCAGTATCCGGCCTTCCTGTTGGTGATCTGCCCTTACTATACCGAGTTCCGGTACCAAGCTGATGGCGGTTTTCAGGCGCATGCCAGCCTGTACTCCTTGGGCACAGGCTTCCGGGCAGGCCTGGATAACCTTCTGGCCAGAGCCTTCCACAATAGCCAACGCCTCCTGAGTTTCATGGGAGCGGCGAATATGGTCCAGCAACAGGTGAGGAAAGTGCAGATACAGCCAGAGCATGGTACGCCTTACCCGGACTTGCCGGCCCAGGGGCCCTGGACCACCCGGGGAGCTTCCCGGAAGGCCAGGTCTGCCCGGTGATCCATGGCTACTGAGCAACATTGGCCGGGCCAGCTGCCGCGACGTTTCAGGACATTGATCTTGAGCGCCTGCTGACTTCCCGCGGTCAGATCCAGGCGTAGCGCCGCCGGAGAGTTCTGTTCGGCATGGCGACGTTCGCGGAACAGCACGCACACATTGCTACCGGCTTCCGCAGCTAGTTGCAAACGCCGTATGTCCCGGGCTGCCAGTTTTCCAGGCCAGGCCATCACCAGGCCAGTGACCGGTGAGCGCAGGCAGTTTTCCAGTGTCCACAGGAAGTCGCCATCGTCTTCGGTGTTGATCAGTATGACCTGATCCAGGTTGACCCCTTCACGGGCCAGGGCAGGGGCGTAGGGTGTATGGGGCGGGTTCAGCCAGAATACGGTTTTGCCCGCTTGGGAAAGCCGTTGCATCAGGGGAAGCAGCAGGTGCAGTTCACCAATGCCGGGCTCATCCAGCAGGCACTCACTCAACGCCCCACGGGGCCAGCCAGCACCGCCGAGCTGGTTGTCCAGCACCTGATAACCGGTTGGCTCTGTTGGTCGGCTAGTGCGGACATGGTGCTGACCCTGCCACACACGGGCGTCCTGCATCAGCGTGTTCAGAATTTCGCTCATGGAAAGTTCTCTGTATACTGTTTAAATATACAGTATTCTGAAAAAGGCAGGATTTCAAGCGGTGGGTTGATAATGTGGCGGAACGGACCCACGCTTGTAGTACAGCCATCAACCATGGAGGTTGAAATGAGTGAACTGACGAAACAAAGCTGCGAAGCCTGCAGCGCAGATGCACCTAAAGCCACTGCTGACCAGAAGCAAACACTGGGCAAGGACGTACCAGACTGGCAGTTAGTTGAATTGGACGGGGAAGAACAGCTACAACGAGTGTTCAAACTCAAGAATTTTGCCCAGGCCCAAGCATTCACCAACAAGGTGGGCGACTTGGCCGAAGAGGAAGGGCACCACCCTGCCATCCTGCTGGAATACGGTAAAGTCACCGTACGCTGGTGGACTCACAAGATCGGCGGCCTGCACAAAAACGATTACATCATGGCGGCACGCACCGACGCAGCCTACAAAGAAATGCAATAACTCAGCAAACCCCATCGGAAACAGGATGTGTAATGGCTGAAGACCGTACAGACAACCCACTAACCCTTCGATTTGGCCATGAAGAACTGGTTATACGGCGCCGTTACGAAGTGTTCAGTATCATCAATGATTTTCTGATCGCCATCTGGTTTCTGGTGGGCAGCATCCTTTTTCTGTTTCCTGAACATGAGAAGGCGGCCATTTGGCTGTTCATTATTGGCAGTTTCCAATTCCTGATTCGCCCCACCATTCGCCTGATCGGACATATCCACGTACAGCGTATCCCCGAAAGCCGTTGGGAAAGTTAGAAGGCGTCGTCTACCCCCAAAGCCTCCTTTGCACACGACATGCGTGTAGATCTCTGTGGTGCGGATATCCGCATGGCCCAGTGATTTCTGGATTGTGCGAATGTCATACCCAGCTTCAAGCAAGCGAGTAGCGAAGCTATGCCTGAAGGTATGACTGCTTGGCAGAGTTTTGAACCCCCTCTCCATAACCTCAACTTCACCGAACGGCATCCTCAATACCGCTACAATTCAAAATTTTATCCAACCCTGCCTCAACCCTTCTGAGCGTTCTTACCTAGTTCGCGATCAACGCTACGTAATAACTAAAAATTTTAACAAAAATATTATTTATTCGTTCGTAATATGAACTAATCTTCCACGACCTATATTAAGTCCATGTAATGGCAGGATGTGTTTGGTCGAATATTGGCCAGACATGAGTGGTCGGAAGGTTCAGCCGAGAGCGGCGGCCTCGCCCTGGTGATTGGTGGCTCAGCAATCTGACACGTTCGCCAGTTTATTGTAACAAGGAAAAAAATATGTCCCGCGCTGTTCGTTTCACCACGCCAGTTTGGCTAGCATTGCGTCCCCTGCTCATATTTCTTCTGCTCGCTGTTGGTTACGCGGGTGCTGCTTCCGCACAAACGGTGAGGCTAAATAGCGACCCGGTCAGCGCCGGGGGTGTAACGTTTGATACAGATATCACTAGTTCCATTTTCGGAAGCTTTGACTTTGATGCACTCAGTGTTGGCAGCGGTGCTTCTCAACCGCTTACAGGGAGTGGTACGAGCCTTTCTGTGGCGCTGAGTCAGGAAGTCACAATTAACAGTGTCAGCATTTCATTCCAAACCAATGCTCAGGGCGTCGTGATCGAATTTCTCTCCGGTGGTTCTGTCCAGAAAACCATCGGGCCAAATCTTAGCGGTACCCAGACAGTTGCAGCCTGCGCTGATCAAATCCGCATTGTTGATCGCTTTGCTAGCAGCAGCGGGGGGCTCGATCTACAGGACGTCGACTTCACGATCGGCGCGTGCGTGTCTAACTCGGCGCCAACCGACATTTCCCTCAGCTCCACCAGTGTTAATCAAAGCAGCGGCTCCAACGCGACAGTAGGCAATCTCAGCGCGACAGATGCGGATGGAGACAGCCAGACGTACACACTGGTGTCTGGCACCGGCGATGGCGACAACGCCAGTTTTAATATCAGTGGCAGTAGCCTGAGGGCTGATAATGCTTCGTCATTGGCGCCAGGCAACTACGCCGTTCGCATCCAAACAAATGATGGCGCCGGCGGCACTTATGCGGAAGCTTTCGCGATTACGGTTGTGGATGATGTCGCGCCCGGTTATCAGAACAGCACGCCATCTGTCTCCGGGACAACAGACAGCCAGACAACATTAACGGTCAGGCTCAATGAAATTGGTACGGCCTATTACGTTGTTGTAGCCGATGGTGCCGGGGCGCCGTCGAGTGCTCAGACCAAAGCCGGGCAGGATAGCAGCGGCAGTGGCGCATTGGTCAGCGGCAGCATTAGCGTATCGAGCGCCGGCCAGAATGTTACAGGTACCGTCACCGGTCTGAGTTCCGCAACGGCTTACGATATATACGTTGTGGCAGAGGACGATGAGGGAACGCCGAATCTCCAGGCCAGCCCTACATCCGTCAATGTGACGACTGACATTCGGCCAGACAGCGATGGCGATCTGACGGCCGCAGGCGGTGTCAGCGAGCCGGTCGTGTTGCCTACAACCGCAAACACCGTGGGTGACAGCGTCAGCGTCTTTGATTTTACGTTGAGCGATGGCGGCACCAGCGACGGGCTTGCCTTGGCAGTGTCGCAGGTTGTGGTAAACGTTTCAGGTACTAGCAGCGATGCGGACCGCAACAAGATTACCTGGCGCTTGAACGGCAACGACGCTACCAATGTAACGGGTACCTACAATGCGGGTGCCGACACGGTTACGTTCTCAAGCCTCAGCATTTCTGTTGCTGATGGCGCCAGCGAAATCTACACCGTCAACGCCTACTATAACGACAACACCAATGTTATGGATGGCAATACTGTTGTTCTATCAGTGGATGGCGATACAGGCGTAACCGTGGACGGGTCGGGTACGGCCATGGGGTCGACCGTCGCCGTCAATAATGGCAGCGGCAGCACGATTGGCGTGACCGCGACAGGACTTGTGTTTACCACCCAGCCTTCAGGTTCCGTTTCCGGCAGTGCTTTGACGACCCAGCCGGTCGTGACGGCCCGGGACAGTTTCGGCAACATTGATGTGGATTTCTCGGAAACTGTCACGTTGACGGAAGCTAGTGCCGGTAGCCTGTCAGGTGATGTGGATGTTACGGCGGTTAATGGTGTCGCGACGTTTACGGATGTGATTTACAGCGCTACGGCGGACCAGCAGAGTTTTACGCTGACGGCGAATGATCAGGATGGCGTTGGTGCCAACCTGGCCACAGTAAATGCCAGCTCAGTTACTGCTGATGTGGTTGCCACCAAGTTGGCGTTCAGTGCTGAACCCAGCCCAACCTATGTTCCCAGCGGCAGTGCTACCAGCTTTACCACGGTACCTGTCGTAAACGCTGTGGATGCCGACGACGTTGTTGATACGGGGTACAGCACCGGTGTGACGCTGTCCGAAGTTAACAGTGCGGGCTCGGTTTTGTTGTCGGGAACCGGGGATACGGACGGCAGTGGCAGTACCGTCTCTTTGACGCCAACGGCGGGAGTCGCCGCGTTCACAGGGCTTCAGATCACTTATACCGCGAGCGGGGCGGGCAGCGAGACATTCAACTTGCGTGCTTCGTCGGGCGGGCTTTCGACGGCAGACAGTACCCAGCTCACCACCAACCAGGTACCCTCGTTTGACGAAGGCGCCAGTACGAACCTGGCAGTTAATGAAGACGACAGCGCCACCAGTATCAGCGATTTGCTGGCGACAACCGATGGGGATTCCGGTAATACGCTGACCTGGACGGCGACATCGTCACCCAGCAAGGGCTCACTTGCCGGATTGCCCGCCAATGCAACGTCTACGGGTGGCTCGGTAACACCGGGTAGCGTGACCTACGCCCCGACGGCAGATGCCACAGGTGCAGACAGTTTCGTGATTCAGGTCAGCGATGGCCTGAACACCGACACGCTGACGGTCAATGTCACCATCAATCCACGACCCACGGTTGCATTGACCAGCGCGGAGTCCGGTTCGACCAATGCATCACCCTTTGAGGTAACGGCCACGTTCAGTGAATCAGTGACCGGCTTTGATAGCGGCGATGTCGTGGTTGGTAATGGCAGCATCGACAGTGTTACCGGTGCGGGTACCACGTACACGATTGCGATCGCACCCACGACTGAAAACTCGGTTACGGTGGATATTCCAGCCAATAGCGCCACGGATGCAGGCGATGCCGGCAACGAAGCTGCTGTTCAGTTCTCAGTAGGCTATGACGTCACAAACCCCACGCTTTCCGCTGTGGACCTGGTGGCTGCCTCGGATACTGGCGTCGATAACGACGATGTGACCCGGGATACCACGCCGACCATCAGCTTTACGGCTGACGACGCCTCCCTTGAAATTGACTGGGACGACGGAAATGGCTTTGCAAACGCGGGAACCGCTACGGGTAACCGTCAGCAAGTTACACTCGGTACGGCATACAGCGCCGACGGTGACAAAACGATTCAGGTGCGCGCGACGGATGATGCCGGTAACAGTGCCACAGAATCGCTGACCATTACCCTGAATACCGCGCCGCCCAGTGCCGTGGCGGACACGGTCAGCCTGAATGAAGACACCGCACTGGCGATAGATGTGCTGGTCAACGACACCAATGCCGCTGGCACCATCAACCCAGCCAGCGTCTTCGTGGCGAGTCAGCCAACCAATGGTAGTCTGACACTGACTCCGGCGACCGGTACGCTCACTTATGTACCGGACGCTGATTTCAGCGGCAGCGATAGCTTCACGTATAACGTTGAGAATCTGGCCGGAACCGTGTCGAACACCGCGACCGTCACCATTGCCGTGAACGCCGTGAATGATTCGCCGGTGGCGGTTGACGACCTGGCCAACACGGCACAGGACAGTGCACAAACCATTGATGTTCTGGCTAACGACGGTGATGTGGATGCCGGTGACGCACCGGACAGCAGCACATTAACGCTAACCGGGACGCCGTCAAACGGATTGGCAACCGTTCAGGCCGGCATGATTGTCTATACACCGGGCACCGGTTTCAGCGGCAGTGACAGCGTCCAGTACCGTGTCCGCGACAACGACGGCGCCTACTCCAACGAGGCCACTGTCTACCTCAATGTCAGTGGTGCCAACAGTCGGCCGACGGCGGTTAACGACAGCGACAGCGTGGACGAAGACAATCCGGTGACGATCGATTTGCTGGCCAATGACAGCGACTCCGACGGAACCCTGGACAGCGAATCGGTACGCCTGGTCGGCAGCCCCGGCAATGGTGCGGTAACGCTTAACAGTGGCAGTGCGACGTATACGCCGAACGCCGATTACAGTGGCAATGACAGCTTCAGCTATGTTGTTGCTGATGACGCTGGTGCGCTGTCTGCCATCGCGACCGTATCACTAACCATCAATGCGGTAGATGATGCCCCACGGGCCGCAGATGATGTGGCCAGAATCCTGGGCCAGGTTGCCCATAAAGTGAATGTGCTGGGCAACGATACCGATGTCGACGGCACTCTGAACGCCGCCACTGTTGCTATTGTTGATGTGCCGGTAGAAGGCACCACAGCCATTGATCCGGTCACCGGTGCGATCAGTTATACACCGGGTGGTGGCTTTGCCAACGAAGACAGCCTGACTTACACGGTTCAGGACGATAATGGCAACGTTTCAGAGAAGGCGACGCTCACGCTCCGGCTTGCAGGTTTGAACGAAGCGCCTCAGGCGACTGACGACACGGCAACGCTGGACGAAGACCAGTCCGTAACGGTCTCAATTCTCGATAATGATACCGACGTCGATGGCAACATCGATGTATCCACCGTCGTCATCACCACGGCACCGTTTCATGGTTTGGCGAGCGTGGATAGCACTGGCGAGCTTAGCTTCCAGCCGGATGCCAACTACCATGGCAGCGACCAGCTACAGTACACCGTGGCGGATGCTGCGGGCGCTGTGTCCAGCCCGGCAATTGTGGTGTTCACGATTGATCCGGTGAACGACGCGCCGACGATCAGTGGCTCGCCGGCCAACGAGGTATTCGAAGGTGTCGCCTACAGCTTTACACCCAATATGGCTGATCAGGAAGGGGATACGCTTACAACAACGGCGACAGGCCTGCCGGCATGGCTGTCTCTGGACAGTGATAGCGGCTTGCTCGAGGGGACACCGCAGCGGGAGGATGCCGGCACAAGCAGCAGCATTCTCGTGACCGTTTCTGATGGCAGTGCCAGTGCGCAACTGGCCGCTTATACGCTGACAGTGATCCCGGATCTGGATCGCGATGGCACCCGGGATAGCCAGGATGATGACATTGACGGCGATGGCCTTTCCAATGACTTTGAGAATCAGTATGGCCTGGATCCGGAGGATGCCAGCGATGCTGCCGGTGATCTGGACAACGATGGCCTGGACAATGCTGGCGAGCAGCAAGCCGGAACCGACCCGACACGGGATGATCAGCCGCCGGTGCTGAACCAGCCAGATACGCTGGTCGTTAACGCGACTGGCCTGCTGACAGCGATAGGCACGCCAACACCGCCGCAGGCAGCCGACGCGCTGGATGGTCCTGTTGACGTGACGTTGGTGACCACGCGCGCGCGCTTCCGCCCCGGCGTGCACACGCTCAAATGGGCAGCGCAGGACGCGGCAGGCAACAGCGCCACTATTGATCAGCGTCTTGAGGTCAACCCACTTGTTTCCCTGGCGAAAAATCAGGTGCAGGTGGAAGGTGCCACGGCGTCAGTCCGATTCCTGCTCAACGGTGATGCGCCGAATTATCCGTTCACCGTCAACTACGGCGTGGGTGGAACTACGGACGCAGGCGATCACGACCTGACTGCAGGTTTAGTGACGTTCACTGCCGGTGAGCTGGAAACCTCTGTGGCGGTTGCTATCACCGATGACGGTCAGCCGGAAGGACGCGAAACGCTGATTGTGCGCCTGGTAGACGACGGCAATTTTGGCGCCAAGCGCGAGCATGTGGTGACCGTTGTCGAGGAGAATATCGCGCCACGGCTCGATCTCTCCGTGACCCAGGACGGTCAGGAAGTCCGCTTGGCCATTCGTGGCGGCGAGCCATTGGTCTTTAATGCCACGGTTGTTGATGCAAACCCGGCCGACAGCCACTCCTTCGAATGGACGTTCCCGGAGGGTGCGGACTCTACCAACGACGACGATCCCATGCAGGTGCTGGACCCCTCCAGTCTGGAACCGGGCGTCTATCGCGCCAGGGTCACCGTTTATGACGACGGAAGCCCTGCCTTGAGCTCGTCAACCGTCCAGGCGTTCCGCATCATTGCGGTAGCACCGACGCTGAGCAGTACCAACGATAGCGATGGCGACGGCATTGATGATGCCACGGAAGGGCTGACGGATACCGATAAAGATGGTCAGCCGGATTACCTGGACGCGATTCCTCTCGCCAATGTGCTTAACGAGGCGGCGGGAGATGATAACCGATTCCTGGTAGAAGCCGATCCGGGCGTTGAACTGAAACTTGGCGAGCGTGCTCTTGCCAACAACGCTGACGGTGCTCTTCTGCTGAATGAAGAAGTCAGCGCAGACACAACAATTCCGGAAGACACCGTAATGAACGTCGGGGGTTACTTCGACATGATCGTGCGGGAGATGCCGACGGCGGGCGCCAGCGTTAACATCGTGTTTCCACAGCGCCTGCAGGTACCGGAGAACCCGTTATACCGTAAATTCATCGCTGGTGAATGGATCACCTTCATTGAAAACGGGCGCAACCTGCTGGCTTCTTCCGCGGGTGAAGAAGGCATCTGTCCGCCGCCGGGCTCTGATGCCTACGAGCCGGGCCTGACCGCAGGGCACTGGTGTGTGCAGCTCACCATTGAGGATGGCGGTCCGAATGACGCGGACGGCACCGTGAACAGTGTGGTGGAAGATCCAGGTGGTGTGGGTACCCAGGCGAACTACAGCCTGTCGTCAGGCAGTGGCGGTGGTGGTGCTATGAGCCCCTGGTGGCTCCTGCTGGGCCTGGCAGGCGCTATCCGCCTGCGGGGGCGAGCGTTGCTGGCGTTAGCCCTGTTGGCCGGCAGTGCATTGGCACAGGCTGATTCTTCGTGGTTTTCCCCGGATCGCTTCAGCGCATCAGCGCAGGCCATGTATGTGACGACGTCACAAGGTGAGGACGAGTTTCGCAGCGATCTGAGCAACGGTACGTTTGATCCCGAGATACGCAACTATGGCGAAAACCGGTTCGGTTACAGCCTGGAGGTGGGTTACCGCTATTGGCACCGATTCTCCGTTACCGCCGGTTATATCGATTTCGGCGACGTAGACGTCGACTTCAACACCCAAGGCAATGACACCGCCGCATTGCGTCGCGCGATTCGGGATGCTTACCCCATCAGCGGTGATGGTTGGACATTGGCGCAGGCATACGCTCATCCCGTGACTCAGCGCCTGAACGCGCGTCTGGAGCTGGGCTTGTTACGCTGGGATGGCGAAGTGGACGTGGGCAACGATAGGCTCAGCAGTGATATTGATGCCGAAACTGACGTTTTCTTTGGCTTAGGCCTGAATTACGAACTGCGGGATGGTCTGCGCACCGGTATACAAATCCGGAACTACAACGTTTCCGGTCAGGATCTGATGACATGGGGTCTGCGGTTCAGTTATAACCTCTAGTTCGCCAGGCCTGCGTCGGTGTTGATTGCCGGGCGGGCCTCCTCGAACGTTTCACCGCTGGCCATCAAATCCACAGTTAAAAGGCAAAGCATGAATTCACATCAATCGCGCCTGGTGGCAAGCTCTTGATACAGTAGACGCCTAATTAGCGTTACTGGACGTACCCTGCTGCACTGCAGCTCCAAAAAGACCGCCGGCACGCTGCAACGCCAAGGACGTTGGACGACATCTGCATTTCTACGTCGATATTGGCCCCAGGATTCGAGGAGCACGTCATGGTGAACGATGGAGAGATACAGCACCTGCGTCGGTGTATAGAGCTTGCAACTGAGGCTCTAGAGCTAGGTGACGAGCCATTCGGTTCGGTGCTTGTGGCAGCAGACGGGAAAGTTCTTTTTGAAGATCACAACCACGTTGCCTCAGGTGATCGAACCCGCCATCCGGAGTTCGAGATTGCGCGGTGGGCTGCAGCGAATATGACCCCGGAGGCCAGAGCAGAAGCAACTGTCTATACTTCTGGTGAGCATTGTCCAATGTGTTCCGCCGCCCACGGCTGGGTCGGCCTGGGACGTATCGTGTATGTGAGCTCTTCCGAGCAATTGGCGGCATGGCTTATCGATCTTGGAGTTCCAGCACCTCCCGTACGAGCGTTACCAATCCGAGAAGTCGTTTCAAACGTGGCAGTTGATGGCCCGGTTCCCGGTCTTGCCGAACAGGTGCGTGATCTGCACCGTCGTTTTCATAGCTCAACATAGTTGGCAGCAGCATTCTTCTGTCAGCGATGCCAACAGTCGTCACGCAGCTTCGCTCACCTAAGTAACCAGAGCCGATTCCGTACGTTTGGTCATGTGAGCAATCTTCTCGAGCAACGCTTCGGGTGGGGCAGGCCTGGCCAACAGATATCCTTGAAGGGTATTGCAACCAAGCTGGGTCAGTAACGCTTGTTGTTCTGCTGTTTCTACACCTTCTGCGACGATCCTCATGTCCAGCGTTTTGCCTAGAGCAATGATCGCCTGGATGATTGCTTCATCATCATTATCCTGGGCCAGTTCGGTAATAAAGCCGCGGTCTATTTTCAGTTCGTTGGCTGGCAGACGTTTGAGATAGAGCAGGCTTGAGTAGCCGGTGCCAAAGTCATCGATGGAAATCGACACGCCCAGATCTGACAGTTTGTTCAATACGGTGAGGCTGGTCTCTGCGTTGCACATGGCCGTTGTTTCTGTAATTTCGAGCACCAGGTGCGAAGGGGCCAGGGAGTGTTTCCTCAATGCCTCGCGAACCACGTCAACCAGGCTGTGATGTTCCAGCTGAACCGCTGACAGGTTTACCGCCACACTCCACTCTCGATGGCCCTGATCGTACCAGGCCCGCATTTGCCGGCAGGCTTCTTCGATGACCCAGTTGCCAATGGGCACGATCAGCCCCGAGCTCTCCGCTAGCGGGAGGAAACGGTCGGGTGGCAGGAATCCGTGATCGGGGCTTTGCCATCTCAGTAGGGCTTCGAGTCCAGTCATGGGGCCGTCTGGTGCAACAAACTTGGGCTGATAATGCAGAACCAGCTCGTTGCGGCTGACGGCCTGTCGCAGATTCTGCTGCATTTGCATCTGTAGGTGCACATCGGCGTTCATGCCGTGTTCGAAAAAGCAGTAGCCGTTGCGGCCCTGTTTTTTGGCGTGGTACATGGCTGCGTCTGCATTCACCATCAGCTCATGTTCGGTTTTACCGTCCTGGGGGTAAATCGCGATACCGACACTGGTGGAGATGTGAAGGGGAATACTAGAGGTTTCGTAAGGCTGCTCAATGGAATCAATTAACCGCTGCGCAAATACGGCGGAAGTTTCCGGTGAGCAGGGCTCCAACAAGAGTACAAACTCATCCCCTCCAAGCCTCGCGGCAGTGTCTCCCTCACGTTTGTTTGCAAGCAGGCGATTCGCCACTTCTTTGAGTAACTGATCTCCGACATGGTGCCCGTGCATGTCGTTGATCGCCTTAAAGCCGTCAAGGTCCAAAAACAGTGCGGCAAACCCACTGTTGTTTCTCTCAGCTCGGTGTATCGCCTGCTCCAATCGATCGCCCAACAGAACACGATTTGGTATGCGGGTCAGGTTGTCCTGAAGGGCGAGCTTGATGAGTTCGTTATTGGCGTCATCGAGTGAGTTGGACAGCTGGCTTGTGCGCACATCAAGCATTGACACGATTAGTGCAATGGCGAACACCGCAAGGCTGACAATGATGACCAGAACAGCCAGCCACTTTGTATCGATCCCGCTGTTGGCCGCGCCACAGATGCTGTTGATCGGGAATTTGGAAGCTGCCATTCCCGTATAGTGCATGCCGATAATGGCGCATCCCATAACCAGGGACGCTCCAATGCGGCCGAAGGTAGTGCGCTTGGTTTCCTCCCGCAGACGAAAGGCCAGCCAAAGGGCTGCTGTTGACGCAACGATAGCGATAACGATGGACAATCCAACCAGCCAGGGTACATAAAAAATGTACGGATGCATGAGCAATGCTTCCATACCGATGTAGTGCATGCTGGCTACACCCAGGCCCATCAGTAGGCCACCCGAAACCAACCGGCTCAAGGGCAAGGTGTCCTGGCAGACCAGATACAGTGCGAAAGCAGAACACGCGATGGCGATGAGCAATGAAATCAGGGTGAGGGGAACGTCGTAGCCTAATTCGATGGGAAGGCGAAAGGCGAGCATGCCGATAAAGTGCATGGACCAGATGCCAAAACCCATGGCGATGGAACCGCCAATCAGCCATAGAACGGCAGATCGCCCCGATGCGCTGGATACACGGCTGGCCATATTCAGGGCCGTGTAGGATGCAAGGATGGCAATTATAATAGAGCAGGCGACCAACGCCTCATTGTAACTGCTCTCTAACATCGAAGACTCGCTTAATGTATTGGCGGGTTAAGTGAATTGCAGTCGCCTGATGTTGAGCGCCGCCTGCCAGTTGTTGCCTAAATATCCATTTTATTTCAGAAGCTTAGTTTCTAAATAGTGCCAAATTGTTACGTTTTATGTCGTGATGAGCGTGCTCTTAGTCCCATCGGGCCAATATTAAGTAAGCAGTAGGGCGGCAATTCTTTCCAATTCAATCATTTCCTTTATGTTTTCCAATAACGCTATTACCTATCAATTTTTAGGACAATTTGTTCTACGGGCATTTATTGAAATGACAGAGTGTCACGTCTAGCTTCGATAAGATGGGGTTAAGTTCGATGACGGCGTACGCCCCAATAACAACAATCAAGGAGGGATACCTGTGAAAACCAGCATCAAGAACCAACTGCTAGCTGTTCTTATTCTATTGGGCGTCACTGGCCCTGCAATGGCGGAACTGGGCGACTACGGATTCTGGCGAACACTCGGAAACCTGGTTAATCCGCCGTCTGCGGATAACCCGGTTACTGCAGCACAGCGTCAGGGTGACTACCCTTTACTTGCCAACCCTCCGGGGTTTAACGATGGTTTTTCGCCAGGCAACTATTACGCCTGGCAAACCATTCCTCTGGCGCCTGAAACCGGCGCTGTCTGCGGTAACGGCTCTGAGTACAAGTTCTTCGTGAATCGGGTACCGAATACCAGCAATACAATTATCTATCTGGAAGGGGGCGGTGCCTGCTGGGATTATGAAAGCTGCTCTGGCCAGACGGGGATTCGAGGCGCTCGCAACCCGGATGGTATTCCCGATGACTACATGAGCCTGACGAACCCGAGTGCCAGCCTGGTCAGCCCGTTTGTGGTGCGCCTGAATCCACTGACATCAGTCAAGACCCAGAACTGGAACATGGTTTATATTCCGTACTGTACGGGCGACGTCTACTCTGGTGACAAGGTGGCCGTGTACGAGGACCCCGAAGGGGAGGCGGAGCCATTGATCTGGCATCACAATGGCCTTCGCAACACCCGCGCAGCCATTTCGTGGGTGAAGGATAATCTGCAGCGGCCCAAGCAGTTGCTGACGACGGGGTGCAGTGCCGGTGGCCTGGGTAGTTTGACCAATTACCACCCGACCCGTCGTGATATGGAGCCGAACCGGGGGTACATGATCAACGATTCGGGGCCGGCTTTCAGTGCACCTTCCGGAGCGGATCCAGACGTTTATCCTTCGGTATTGCTGCAGTCGTTTATCCGTGATGCCTGGGGCCTGGACCAGTCCAGCGGTCCGTTGGAATACCTCAGCGACGGGCTGCCACTGATGAACCTGAATGATCTCGGCTCTTTGTATACGGCCCTTTCTGCGGAGCTGCCGAATGATCGGATGGGGCACACACATTTCTGGCAGGACCTGAATTACTCTTCATACTCCTATGAACGCTTTTATCCGGAGATTGAGAATGCGCCGGATCAGGCCACGAAGGAGGCGTTGATTCATGAGCGTTGGTATACGGATACAGAGCGCCTGAAAGGCACTCTGTCCAATCTGAGTAACTTTGGGTACTACCTGCCATGGTTCCGCGATGTGAACGAGAGCCACTGCACCACAATCATCGAATTCGCCAATTCGGACATCCAGGAAGTCGGGTTGGAACTGGATGACTTTGTGGCCAACGTGTTGAACGGAAGTGGCGCTGTGATGCAGGCCTCTGAAACCGATCAGCAGGCTGACTATAACAAGCCGTTCAATCCGCTCTATTGGGCACTTGATCAGCTTTTGTAGCAAATTGGGTCTCAGGTTCTTCGGAATCGGGGAGCTGACTGGAACGGCGATGCGTTATTGTGGCGCATCGCCGTTTTTGTGAGCGGCCACGCGGGCTTCCAGCAATCGCTGGCGTAAGTATTCGTTGCGGGTCATCCCGGAGGGCACTTTGGCCATAGCCATTACCTCTTTTACGATCTGTTTTTCCTGCTGCTTATAGGCTTCAAACTCCGGCTTGGGTTTGGCCAGCCACTCTTCCTTGCGAGCCTTCGCAGCGGCATTCTGCCGGTCAATCAGGCCTTGCAGCGCCCGCTTTTGTTCGGCTTCGTCCTCAATGGTGAGTTTCGTCATGGCAATGCGAACCATCAGGCTCTCTGCTGCGCTGACCTGTCCCTCGCGCTGATACTCGGTAAGGCGCTGTTCCAGCATTGCGGCCTCCGCTGCGCGCTCTTCCGAAGACAGGCCCTCAGCGTTCGCGAAAAAAGTGTGTAGTTCTTCCTCAAAGTCGAGCCGGTTGGCGAGTTCCAGTGTTTCCGGGTTCTCCAGCAAGGCCTGTTGCTCGGGTGTGAGCCTGCTGTTTTGGCTCTGGCTTGACGATGTAGGTTCTTGAGGCCGTACTTGGATAGCTTGAGGGGTGCTGATGGATCTTGTGTTGTCGGTTGGGGAGTCAGTTTGGCCCAGCCAAAAAGAAACACCGACCGCAACGGCCACGATACCGATGGCAGGCACGAGAACAATTCGTTTCATGGCAGTTCCCCTTGTCTATTGTCTCCCTGATTCCAATTCGGGCTTGGTCAGCTCCGGAAACCGAGGCTGACAATCATCATATTAGCTCAACCTTAGCTGCCACAAACCCCTTGTGTCGGGCAGTATTTTATTGCTTTATTAACTTCCTGACATAAACTTCAGTAGTTTGTCTTTTCTGGATAGTCTTCGTTGTGAGGCGGACGCCTGAGTTTGAAATGCAACGAATCACATATAACTGGCTTTGTATTATCAAATAGGGATTATGGAATGCGAAAGTTCTTTGTTCTGGCGTCTACGCTTGCGGTGTCGTTACCTGTCTTGAGTCACGCGGATGAGGTCGTTCTGGATGATATGATCGTGCAGGGAAGTCTGTGTGCAGGCGAGGACTGTGTTGCCGATGCTGAGTTTGGTTTCGACACGCTCCGGCTACACTCACCAACGCCCCAGATCCTGCTACAGGACACCAGCGTATCGGCGAGTTTCCCGACACAGGATTGGTTGTTGGGCATCACGGACGGTGGCTCGGCATTGCCGTCGTCGTTCTTTATCAGGAATTTAACCAGCCAGCTTGATTCTGTAGTGCTCTCTGCAGAAGGCGACGTAGCCTTGGGAGCCGGCGCGGAAGTGGTGGCGGATGCGATCTCGGTCGGTGATTTGGGCACCGAGCGCCGGGTAACGTTTGTGGCGGATGCTGTGGACGATAGTGATGCGGTAACACTGGCGCAGTTCAACACATTCAAAGCGACAGCGACAGACTCGGTGTCTGATGACGTGGATGCCCTGGATGCTCGTCTGGCCGGCCTAGAATCCCGCCTGACTGACCTGGTTGATCGACTTGAGGCTGTTGCGGCCCAGATTGACTAACAACACTTGCTCAGCTGGGAACCATCAATCATGAAATTGTTCAAATACAGCTTTCTTGTAGTGTGTGCAGCCATGGCTTCAGCGTCTAATGCTGATCAAATCACGGCGGATGATATGGTCGTGCAGGGCAATCTGTGCATCGGTACGGATTGTGTTAATGGCGAGGACTTCTCCAGTGGCGTTCTTAAACTCAAGGAAAACAACCTCCGTATACGCTGGTACGATTCAACAGCAACGACTGGAGGGCCGGTTCGGCAAACGTTCCCCGGCACGTATATAGACGGTGAAGTCGGTCAATCCTGGCGCTTGGACGCAAATCAGACTTCGAATGGAGGCGATAATGGGCTTTACATCAGTCAGATGAGCCTTGTGGATTACCCGGTATACAGTGATGGAAGTGCACCTGACTATGACTGCTCTGGTGCTTCTGCTAACCCGAGACCCATTATCGGAACCATTCCCGAAGGTGATCCTGCCGAGGACTCATTAAATTGCTCACCGTATAGTGAGTTTTTACAGTTAAACGTACTCGCCATGAATGGTAGCTTGAACGGTGGAGTTTCCCTAGGTGCAGGCGCGGAAATTGCGGATGGTGAAGTGCGCTTAGGCAACGATGATCTCAAGCGTCGACTGGTCCATGTGGCCAGAGCGATTGCGGATAGCGATGTGTTGATCAAAGAGCAACTGGATCAGGGACTGTTTCAGGCGCAACAGATTCGGATGAATGAAATCGAAGCATTGATGACCATGGCTGAAAATGAGCTGGAGGTTCTGGAACAAGAGGTGGCGACAAACGGTAGCAATGGCAGTGGCAGTGGCAGAAGCGGTGGCGGTGGCGCAGCCGGTTGGCTGTTGTTACTGCTACCATTGGCCGCATTGAAATTCCGCAATCGCAAGGCACTTGCCTGATCTACTGGTTAGCCTTGTTGATTGGAGTTAACCTTTCCAGTCAACAGGGCTGCACCGATTCCTGATATGGTCCATCTGGGCTAGCGTTTACGCCCAATCCGTCCGGGACGACCACGCAATTCACGCACCAACAACGCTTGGTGTTTTCGGGAGTAAAACCTCATGAAGCCAACCCTATGCACTTTTGTCTTTCTGGCGGCGCTTAGCGTTAATAGCTGGGCCCAAGAGGTGGATTACGATAAACGCAACCTGCACATCTTTTGCGCCTCACATCTGAAGTTGCTCAGCGGCACGCTTGATGATGGAGGCGATGAATATAAGGCGCTAATGTTTATGTCCGGTGTTCACCGGGACGAGGCAACCGGGATGGGCGCCACTGAAAAGAACTTCAGCGATGTGAACACTTATCTGAAAAAAGTACGCAACACCAGCAAACCAAAGTGGAGCAGCCTGACGTCCCGAAGCAAGGAGCTGTGTTTCCCCCGGTCCTGACGACAGGGTTGGCCCACGGGATCTATAGTTAACGGTATGAAGGTCTGAAATCTGGCTCGCATGGAGGTCATCCGATGACGAAACAGACAAAGAAGCAACCGCGTAGCGTCGCCACTAAGCTGATCGAGTCACACCTGGTGTCGGGAACGATGAATGTTGGCGAGGAAGTCGGGCTGAAGATCGATCAAACGCTGACCCAGGATGCGACCGGCACCCTGGTCATGCTTGAACTGGAGGCCATGGGCCTCGACCAGGTCAAAACCGAGTTGTCCGCGCAGTATGTTGACCACAACCTGCTGCAGACCGACAACCGCAACCCGGACGACCACGTGTTTCTGCGCGGCGCCTGCGAAAGGTTTGGCATCTGGTTCAGCCCGGCCGGGTCAGGGGTAAGTCATCCTGTACACATGGAGCGCTTTGGCAAGCCGGGCAAAACCCTTCTTGGTTCGGACAGCCATACCTGCGCAGCCGGTTCTCTCGGGATGCTGGCAATGGGGGCTGGCGGTCTGGCTGTGGCCATGGCCATGTGTGGAGAGCCGTTCTATCTCAACATGCCTAAGGTCATGGGCGTGAAGCTGACCGGTCAACTGCCTGACTGGGTAAGCGCCAAAGATGTGATTCTGGAAATGCTTCGCCGCCACGGAGTGAAGGGCGGTGCCGGGAAAATTATCGAGTATTACGGGCCGGGCCTGAAAGGGCTGTCCGCGATGGACCGCCATGTGATCGCGAACATGGGGCAGGAGATGGGACACACCGCTACGGTGTTCCCGGCGGACGATGCGGTGCGGGATTTTCTCCGGCAGCAACAGCGGGAAGACGACTTCCAAAGGCTGGAAGCCGACCGCGGCGCCACCTACGATCTGCATGACGAGATCGATCTGGGCAAGCTGGAGCCGTTGATTGCACTCCCCAGTAGTCCCGGGAAGGTGTTCCCGGTGCGGGAAGTGGCTGGCGAGACTATCTACCAGGCCTACATTGGGTCCTCCGCGAATCCTGGCCTGAGGGATTTCGCAGTTCCTGCGATGATGGTGAAGGGCCGTCAGGTTCGCGAGGGAGTATCTTTCGATATCAACCCCACGTCGCGTCAGGTTCTGGAAAACCTGGTAGAACTGGGTCATCTTACCGATCTGCTCAGCGCTGGGGCGCGCCTGCATCAGACCGGCTGCAATGGCTGCATTGGCATGGGTCAGGCACCGGCAACGGATCAGATCAGCCTGCGCACCGTTCCACGGAACTTTGCGGGCCGTTCGGGTACCGACGAAGACAAGGTCTGTCTCTGCAGCCCTGAAACAGCCACGGCGTCTGCGTTGACCGGCGTGATTACAGACCCTCGTGATCTGGACATGGCCTATCCTGTGTTCGACGAGCGCAGCACCTTTTATGTGGACGATCGCAATATCCGTCCGCCGGCGAAGCATCCGGAACTGACGGTGGTTGAGAAGGGACCGAACATCAGCACCCTGCCGACGTTTGAGGCGCTGCCTGACTCGTTGAAGGCACCGGTTCTGCTCAAGGTTGGTGACGATGTTTCCACCGACGACATCCTGCCTGCCGGCTCCCGGATACTGCCGTTCCGCAGTAACATTCCTGCCATCAGCGAGTTCACTTATATCCGGCTGGACCCAACCTATCCGGAACGGGCAAAAGAGTATCAGGGCACCGGGTCTCTGATCGTTGGCGGTGACAATTACGGCCAGGGGTCAAGCCGTGAACATGCGGCGCTGGCGCCCCGTTATCTGGGCGTGCGAGCAGTGATTGCCAAGAGTTACTCGCGCATACACTGGCAGAACCTGTCCAGCTTTGGTGTGTTGCCTTTGAGCTTTGTCACTCCGGAGAACTTCGATAGCATCGAGCAAGGCGATGAGTTATCGATTGAGGGGCTGGTTGAAGCGTTAAAAGCCGGGGACAGGATTGTTGCGAAAAATACCCGGAACGGCGAACGTTATGAACTGACGCATGAACTCAGCGAGCGTCAGGTCCGTATGGTTATCGAAGGCGGACTGCTGAACATGATGCGCCAGGAACTGGCCGCGTGAGGCCTTGTTACCCATAGATCCACTAAATTGAGGAAGAATGAATGACCGATGATACCTACACGCCCCCGAGAGTCTGGAAATGGGATGCCGAGAGCGGCGGAGCCTTCTCGCAAATCAATCGCCCGATTGCCGGCCCCACTCACGAGAAAGAATTGCCGGTAGGGGAGCACCCGTTTCAGGTTTATTCACTGGCGACCCCGAATGGCGTGAAGGCCACGATCATGTTTGAGGAACTCTTGGCCAAGGGCGTCAAGGAAGCGGAATACGACGCCTGGCTGATTCGTATCACCGAGGGTGAGCAGTTTGGCAGTGGTTTCGTAAAGGCAAACCCGAACTCCAAGATCCCGGCAATGATGGACCACACCCACAAGCCGGCCGTCCGCGTGTTTGAATCCGGCTCCATCCTGCTTTACCTCGCTGAAAAGTTTGGCGAATTTCTGCCGACGGACATTGTGGCGCGCACGGAAACCATGAACTGGTTGTTCTGGCAAATGGGCAGTGCGCCGTTCCTGGGGGGTGGCTTTGGCCATTTCTACGCCTACGCACCGGAAAAATATGAATACCCGATCAACCGCTACACCATGGAAGTGAAACGCCAGTTGGATGTGCTGGACCGCCAACTAGCTGATAACCGCTACATCGCGGGTGATGAATACACCATCGCGGATATGGCGATCTGGCCCTGGTACGGTGCGCTGGTGAAAAACAAGGTATACGACGCGGCGGAATTCCTGGAAGCGCACACCTACAAGAACGTGATGCGTTGGGCCGATGAAATCGCAGAACGCCCGGCGGTCAAGCGCGGACTGATGGTAAACCGCACCTGGGGCGAGGAGCACAGGCAGTTGCACGAACGGCACGACGCCAGTGACTTTGAACTGCGCACCCAGGATAAGCTGGAGTCTTCCGGAGAGAAGTAATGGCAGCATCGGTCGGTTGGAGGGCAGTGGTGTTGGCGTTCATCGTAGCGTTGATTGCTGGCTCTGTGCTGGGTAGCCTCGTGCAGACCCAGTTCAATCTCCAGGCGCTGGAAGGCCTGGGGGTCGAAATCAGTATGGGAGCCCGTCTGGAAACCACAATTCAGGATTTGCTGAACTTTGCACCCTTGTACGCCATCCTCTTTGGGCTCAGTTTCCTGTTTTCCCAGGGGGCTGCTTCTATTGTGGCCCGGCTGATTGGTCATTCCGGCCGTTTATGGTTGTGCCCGCTTGCCGCGGCGGTGGGACTCTGGGCGACCTTGCGGATTGTGGATGTATTGGCGCCCATGCCTACGTTAATCGCTGCCACACGTGATCTGGTCGGCCTGTTCGCCATGCTGGCAACGGCTGCTTTTTCGGGTTGGCTGTTTGCTGTTCTGGTTTCGCGTCTGCCCCGTAGAAATGGCAAAGCCTCAGCCGCACCTGTTGCGATGTTGCTGATGGTTGGCGGGCTGGCGCTGCCTGATTCTGATGCCTTGGCGGATCAGGCGCCGGGTTACACGATTGAAACCGTGGCCAGTGGCCTCGAACACCCTTGGTCGTTGGCCTTCCTGCCCGACGGGCGAATGTTGGTTACCGAACGGCCGGGGCGGTTGCGAATGCTGGCGGCCAACGGCGACCTGATGCCGGAACCGCTGGGCGGTGTGCCGGAGGTTTTCGCATCCGGCCAGGCGGGTTTGTTTGAAGTGCTTCCTGCCAGAAATTTCGAGGACAGCCGCCAGATCTATCTAAGCTATGCCTGTGGCACCATGGACGCCAATCACACCTGCCTGGCAAGGGGGCGGCTTGGCGAGCAGGGCCTGGAGAATGTGAGCGAACTATTCCGGGTACAACCGGCCAAGAAGGGCAATGCCCACTATGGTGGGCGGATGGCGTGGTTGCCGGACAATACGCTGGTGTTAACTCTCGGAGATGGCTTTGATTACCGGGAACAGGCCCAACGGCCCCAGAACCACATTGGCAGTATTGTGCGCCTGAACCCCGACGGCAGCGTTCCGGATGACAACCCTTTTGCAGGGCACGATTCGTACCAGGGTGAAATCTACAGTTTTGGACACCGCAATGTGCAGGGGCTGGCCTATGACCGGGAACGTGGCAAGCTCATTGCCCACGAACATGGTCCTCGTGGTGGTGACGAAATCAATGTTATCCGTCCGGGTGCCAATTATGGCTGGCCGGTCACCACTCATGGGCTGGATTACACCGGCGCCCGGGTAACGCCGTTCAAGGAGCGTGAGGGCATTGTAGCGCCAATGTTGCACTGGACGCCGTCCATCGCCCCGTCGGGTATGACCGTTTATTCAGGTGATCTGTTTCCTCAGTGGCAAGGCGATCTGCTGGTGGGCGGGCTGGTGACCCGGCAGGTGCATCGTGTCCGGTTGGTGGATGGTGAAGCAGCGGAAGTGGGAACCTTGTTCGGCGATCTGGGCGAACGCATCAGGGCCGTAGTAACGGGCCCTGATGGTTCGGTTTACCTGCTAACGGACAACGCTGACGGGCGTGTTCTGAAAGTCACGCCAGACTAGTGCGAGTGTCCAGGTCTGGCGCCAAAATGCCCTAGCGTGGCCTGCGGTCGCCTTCCATGATCTTGGCTACAAACACCGCCTTCCCGTACTCTTCGAACGACCATTTCATGGTGTCTGAGAGCACACGCATTACCTCATCGTACTCACCGAACATTTCAGTGCTCATACGGCCCGGATAGATCTCCAGGCCTGTTTTTTCAAGCCGTTCAATAAGGGCGCGAATGGGCGGCTTGTAATCATCGGAAAGTGGGTAGCAACTCAGTTGAACGGATAAGAACATAAAACCTCCCGGGGCTGTGTGCCCCTCAGTAGCCCATGGCTGAGGATGTGCTGCGGCGCGGATCTGCGCCACCATAGAGGGTCCCCTCAGTATCTATCAGTATGCTCTGGATGGCGCCCATGGCTCTGCCCGTCACCACATTGTGGCCCTTTTCTTTCAGCAGCCGCACGGTATCCGGGCTGATGCCCTGTTCGATGCGGATCTCGTCTGGCAGCCATTGGTGGTGAATCCTTGGGGCGCTTACCGCAGACTGAATGTTCATGCCATGGTCAATCACATTCAGCAGTACCTGCAAGGTTGTAGTGATAATTCGGGACCCACCGGGGCTTCCCGTAACCATATAATTACGACCATCACGCCTGACAATGGTCGGAGACATGGAGCTCAGCATGCGTTTACGGGGCTCCACTTTATTAGCTTCGCCGCCGATCAGTCCGTAGGCGTTGGGTTCGCCGGGTTTCGCGCTGAAGTCATCCATTTCGTTGTTCAGAAGGAATCCTGCACCGGCCACCGTGATGCCCGAGCCATAGCTGAAATTGATGGTGTACGTATTGGAAACCGCATTGCCCCAGCGGTCGACAACGGAGAAGTGGGTGGTTTCCGGGCTTTCATAGGCGCCTGGATTGCCGGCCTGGATCTCGGAGGACGGTCGTGCTTTGTGTGGATCGATGTCGTGTCGCAGCCGTTCTGCATAGGACTTGCTGGTGAGTCCGTTCAGTGGCACTTCCACAAAATCCGTATCGCCGAGAAACTGCGCCCGGTCGGCATAGGCGTATTTCATGGCCTCTGCCATGTGGTGAATGCTGGCGGCGGAATTGTGGCCCAAGTCGCCGAGCGGGTAGCCTTCAAGAATGTTAAGAATCTGCACGATATGAGTGCCACCGGAAGAGGGCGGCGACATGGAATAGATGTCGTGGCCCCGGTAGGTGCCATGAACCGGCTGGCGAATCCGGGGCTGGTAGTTTTTCAGATCCTGCAGGGTGATCAGCCCGTCGTGACGTTCCATTTCGTCTACGATGAGTTGCGCGGTTTTGCCCTGATAGAAGCCATCGATGCCTTGATCGGCAATGCGCTGAAGGGTATTGGCGAGTTCCGGTTGCCGAAATCGCTCGCCTGGTTGCCACGCAGAGCCATCCTCTTTATAGAAGGTTGCGAGAGTCGCCGGCCAGCGCTGCAGTCGTTCCCGAGCCTGTTCCAGGCCTTCGGTGAAGCGGGCAGGTACAATAAAGCCTTCCCGTGCCAGTTTGATCGCCGGAGCCAGGGCCTGTTCCAGTGATAGCGTACCGTGGCGCTCAAGGGCCATCGCAAGGCCGGCAACGGTGCCGGGTACGCCGGATGCCTTGTGGGTGAAACGGCTGCGATTCTGGACCACGTTGCCATCGTCGTCCTGGAACATGGTTTCGGTGGCGGCGGCCGGCGCTTTCTCCCGATAGTCGATGGCCTCAACCGCTTCGCCGTTGCCCGGAGCGTAGAGCATAAAGCCGCCGCCCCCGATGTTGCCGGAACGCGGCTGGGTGACCGCCAGGGCGAATCCGGCGGTAACGGCGGCATCCATCGCATTGCCGCCGTTTTTCAGCACGTTCAGTGCGACTTCGGTTGCCAGGGTGTGGCTGGTGGCCACCATGCCGTTCCTCGCCTGCACCGGGTGGTGGCGCTCTCCCTCTATAATGGCGTCTGCACCCGCCGGTTGCAGAGGTAAGAGCAGAGTCACGGCGATCATCATTCTCGCGGCCAGTGAGCGGCCCGCGAAGGCATTTCGGGTACGTACCTGTAGGGGGAGTCTATCCATGTTTCTGTGCCTCGTTTCTGGTGCTCAGATAAGCTATCATAGCCGGTCATTTTTGAGGGTGTGAACCTGCGCGCCCACGATCCCGGATCAGATTAAGGAAAGGCTTCCATGGAGCATACCTATCGTCTTGTGATTTCCTGCCCGGATCGGGTGGGGATCGTTGCCAAGGTCAGTAACTTTCTGTCGACCTATAATGGCTGGATTACTGAGGCGAGCCACCACTCCGACACCCAGACCGGGTGGTTCTTCATGCGGCATGAGATCAAGGCCAACTCGATTCCGTTCGGACTGGACCAGTTTCGTACGGCTTTTGAGCCGATTGCGCGCGAGTTCGATATGAACTGGCACATCGCTGATTCGGCCCAGCCCAAGAAAGTCATCCTGATGTGCAGCAAGGAATCCCACTGCGTGGCGGATCTGCTCCATCGCTGGCATAGCCGTGAGATCAATGCCGAAATTGTGGCGGTTATTTCTAACCATGAAGACCTCCGGCGAATGGTGGAGTGGCACGAGATACCCTACCACCATATTCCAGTGAAACAGAACAATCGCGACGAGGCTTTCGGTGAAGTGGATGGTCTGATAGAAGGCTACGAAGCCGATGTAGTGGTTCTCGCCCGGTATATGCAAATTCTGCCGGGCAGCCTCTGCGAGAAGTACCCAGGCAAGGTGATCAATATTCATCACAGCTTCCTGCCATCGTTTGCAGGCGCCCGCCCATACCATCAGGCCTATAGCCGGGGTGTGAAGTTGATTGGTGCCACCTGCCATTACGTGACTCAGGATCTGGACGAAGGCCCCATTATCGAGCAGGACGTGGTCCGCATCAGCCACAGTGATTCCATTGAAGACATGGTTCGGCTGGGTAAGGATGTGGAGAAAAACGTGCTGTCACGGGGCTTGCGGGCACACATTGAAGACCGTGTGATTACCTACGAAAACAAGACTGTGGTTTTTGACTGACGGCCACGGCCATATCCCCCGCTAAGGGGTTGAATGTGGTAGTATTGGCCGCTTGTTAAAGAATAACTATGGGGTGCTCTGAAGGGCCCTGAAACGACTTCCAGCAAATGCAAAGGAACCTTTCTCGATGGGTGAGTTAGCCAAAGAGATCCTGCCGGTAAATATTGAAGACGAGCTCAAACAGTCCTATCTCGATTACGCCATGAGCGTCATCGTCGGGCGGGCACTTCCAGACGTGCGCGACGGCCTTAAGCCGGTGCATCGCCGCGTGTTGTTCGCCATGTCCGAACTCAACAACGACTGGAACAAGGCCTACAAAAAATCCGCCCGTGTGGTGGGTGACGTCATCGGTAAGTACCACCCCCATGGTGACTCGGCGGTATACGACACCATTGTTCGTATGGCCCAGCCTTTTTCCCTGCGCTACCCGCTGGTGGATGGTCAGGGTAACTTCGGCTCCATCGACGGCGACAACGCGGCTGCCATGCGTTATACCGAAATTCGCATGGAGAAGATTGCCCACTCGCTGCTGGCGGATCTGGAAAAGGAAACCGTGGATTTCGTGGCCAACTATGATGGCACCGAACAGATTCCGGACGTGCTGCCCACTCGAATCCCCAACCTGCTGGTAAACGGTTCCTCCGGTATTGCTGTGGGTATGGCCACCAATATTCCGCCCCATAACCTGACGGAAATTGTGAATGGCTGCCTGGCGCTGATTGATAATCCGGATATGACCATCGACGATCTGATGGAGCACATTCCGGGGCCGGACTTTCCCACCCAGGGCATCATTAATGGTCGCGCCGGCATTGTTGAGGCCTACCGTACCGGTCGTGGGCGCATCTACATCCGCGCACGCCATGAAATCGAGCACGACAAGAAAACCAACCGCGACGCCATCATTATTACCGAGCTGCCATACCAGCTGAACAAGGCCCGGCTGATCGAGAAAATCGCGGAACTGGTTAAAGAGAAGCGCCTCGAAGGCATCTCCGAACTGCGCGATGAGTCCAACAAGGAAGGTATCCGGGTAGTGATTGAGCTGCGTCGCGGTGAAAACCCGGACGTGGTCATCAATAACCTCTTTGCCCACACCCAGTTGCAGACGGTTTTCGGCATCAACATGGTCGCCCTGATCAACGGCGAGCCGAAAATCCTGAACCTCAAGGAAATGCTGGACGCGTTTGTCCGGCATCGTCGCGAAGTGGTTACCCGCCGTACCATTTACGAACTGCGTAAAGCCCGCGAGCGTGGCCATATCCTGGAAGGCCTCACGGTTGCACTGGCGAACATTGATGAAATTATCGCGCTGATCAAGGCATCTCCCGCGGCGGCCGAGGCGAAAGAGAAGCTGATGGCCCAGGGTTGGTCGCCAGGTGACGTTCTGGCGATGCTCGAGCGGGCAGGTGACGATGCCTGCCGCCCCGACGATCTGCCGGAGATCTTTGGCCTGCGCAACGGCCTTTATCACCTGTCTCCAGAACAGGCCCAGGCGATCCTGGACCTGCGCCTGCACCGCCTGACCGGTCTTGAGACCGAAAAGCTGCAGAACGAGTACAAGGACATTCTCGAGAAGATTGCTGACCTGCTGGAAATTTTGGGCGATCCGGACCGCCTGATGCAGGTTATTCGTGAAGAACTGGAAGCGGTAGTGAGCGAGTTTGGCGATACCCGTCTGACCGAAATCACCAGCTCCAAGCGTGACCTTACCATCGCCGATCTGATCGACGAAGAAGATTTGGTGGTAACCATCTCTCACGGTGGTTATGCCAAGACTCAGGCCGTCGAAGATTATCAGGCCCAGCGCCGTGGTGGTCGTGGCAAGGCCGCCACGTCCATGAAAGACGAAGATTTTGTCGAGAAGCTGCTGGTTGCGAACTCCCACGACACCATCCTGTGCTTCTCCAACCGGGGCAAGGTGTACTGGTTGCGGGTGTTCGAGATTCCCCGTGCCAGCCGTGCGTCCCGTGGTCGCCCGATGGTCAACATCCTGCCGCTGGAAGAAGGGGAGCGTATTACCACCTTCCTGCCGGTTCGTGACTATCCGGAAGACCAGTACGTGCTGATGGCCACCTCGGCTGGTGTGGTCAAGAAGACGCCGTTGCCGAATTTCTCCCGTCCCCGCAGCAATGGCCTGATTGCGCTGTCGCTGGACGAAGGCGATACCTTGATTGGTACGGCCATTACCAAAGGCGACGCGGAAGTGATGCTGTTCTCCTCAGCAGGCAAGGCCGTTCGTTTCAACGAGGAAGCGGTACGCCCGATGAGCCGTACGGCCCGTGGTGTGCGTGGTATCAAGATGCCGGAAGGGCATCATGTGGTATCGCTGATTATTCCACAGGCAGACGCCGTGTTGCTGACCGCCAGTGAGAACGGTTACGGAAAACGCACCACCTTCGATGAGTTCCCGACCTACAGCCGGGGCAGCCAGGGTGTTATCGCCATGCAGTGCTCAGAGCGTAACGGTAACCTGGTTACCGCGCTGCAGTTGTTTGAGGGCGATGAAATAATGCTGATCTCGGACAAAGGCACGCTTGTGCGGACCCGCACCGATGAAGTATCGGTTCTCAGCCGTAACACCCAGGGTGTTCGTCTGATCAAGCTGAGCCAGGAGGATGAGCGACTGGTAGGCGTTGAACGTATCGCAGAAACCGATGCGGAAGACGTTGATGGCGATGGCGTCGAGGGTGAAAGTGTCGAGGGCGAAAGCGTCGAAGGTGGTAGCGTTGATGGTGGTGAGGACAATGACCAGGGCGTATAACTTCTGTGCAGGTCCGGCAGCCTTGCCGGAACCCGTGCTGCAACAGGCACGGGAAGAAATGCTGGATTGGCGCGGCACTGGCATGTCCGTGATGGAGATGAGCCATCGCAGTGACGAGTTCGTGGAAATTGCTGAAACGGCCGAGAAAGACCTTCGGGAATTGGCCGGCGTTTCAGATGATTACGCCGTACTCTTCATGCAGGGTGGCGCTTCCAGCCAGTTTTCGACCATACCGCTGAACCTGCTGGGTGATAAGGCGTCTGCGGACTACGTGAACACGGGTATCTGGTCGAAGAAAGCCATCGCCGAGGCCAGTCGTTATGGCCGGGTCAATGTAGTGGCAAGCAGCGAGTCGAGTGGGTTTGCCAGTATTCCCGATCAGAATGCCTGGGCTACCAATGCCGACGCGGCTTACCTGCATTACACGCCCAACGAGACCATTGGTGGTCTGGAGTTCGATTTCGTACCAGAGAGTGGTTCTGTGCCGTTGGTGGCGGATATGTCGTCTACCATGTTGTCACGCCCACTGGATGTCTCGAAGTTCGGCCTCATCTATGCGGGCGCCCAGAAGAACATCGGTCCATCCGGCCTGGTGGTCGTGATTATTCGCAAGGATCTGCTGGGCAAAGCGCTCAAGATCACGCCGACGATGATGAACTATCAGGTGATTGCGGATAATGGCTCCATGTACAACACGCCCGCCACGTACTCCTGGTACTTGGCAGGCCTGGTGTTCAAATGGCTGAAAGAGCAGGGCGGTGTTACCGCCATGGGTGAGATCAATCGTCGTAAAGCCGGCAAGCTGTATGGCTTTATCGATGAGAATGATTTCTACGCCAACCCGATATCCCCGCGCTTCCGTTCCTGGATGAACATTCCTTTTACCTTGGCGGACGACACGCTCAACAGTGCTTTCCTGAAAGGTGCGAACGAAAGGGGGTTGCTGAATCTCAAGGGCCATCGCTCCGTGGGTGGCATGCGGGCCAGCGTCTATAACGCCATGCCAGAAGCAGGCGTTGATGCGTTGATTGACTATATGACCGTATTTGCGAAGGAGCAGGGCTGATCATGAGTGATGAGCAGGCCCGTCTCGGGCAGTTGAGGGACGAGATTGATCGCGTGGATCAGGAGATCATGGACCTGATCAGCAAGCGCGCGGAATGTGCTCAGGAGGTGGCTCGCGTCAAAACGGAAGCCAATCCGGGTGAGGACGTTTTCTTCTACCGTCCGGAACGCGAAGCCCAGGTATTGCGGCGTATAAAGGAGAGCAATCCCGGCCCGCTTTCCGGTGAGGAAATGGCCCGATTGTTCCGGGAGATTATGTCTGCTTGCCTGGCATTGGAAAAGCCGATGCACATCGCTTTTCTGGGGCCGATTGGTACGTTCACCCAGGCAGCGGCTCTCAAGCATTTTGGGCACTCTGTGGTCAGTGTTCCGCTGCCAGCCATTGATGCGGTGTTCCGTGAAGTGGAGTCCGGCTCGGCCCACTATGGCGTGGTTCCGGTGGAGAACTCCACGGAAGGTATGATTAACCATACCCTTGATATGTTTATGTCTTCGCCACTGAAGATCTGCGGCGAAGTCCAGTTGCGGATACATCACCACCTGATGGTATCGCCAAAGCACCAGGGGCAGGACATTGTCCGTATCTATTCCCATCAGCAGTCATTCGCCCAATGCCGGCAGTGGCTGGATACCCATCGCTACGGTATCGAGCGGGTCACGGTCAGTAGTAATGCCGAAGCCGCGAGGCGGGCAGCGGAAGAGCCGGGCACGGCCGCGATCGCGGGAGACATGGCAGCGGAACTCTACGGCCTGGAAATGCTGGCGACCAGTATCGAAGACCGACCGGACAACACCACCCGTTTCCTGATCATCGGCCGTGAGGAAGTGCCGGCCAGTGGCAACGATAAGTCGTCCATTCTGGTGTCCATGCGGAACAAGCCTGGCGCTTTGTATCAATTGCTTGAGCCGTTCCACAAACATGGTCTGAGCCTGACCCGTATCGAAACCCGCCCATCGCCCAGTGGCACCTGGGCGTATGTGTTCTATATCGACTTTGAGGGTCATGTAGAGGACAGCCAGGTGAGCAAAGTGCTTTCCGAGATCGATGAAGAGGCGGTTGAACTCAAGCGGCTTGGGTCCTACCCGATTGGGGTGCTGTAAAGACGCGTGAATTACCGAAGAAGGGTTTAATGTCGATGGATTATCAGAGTCTGGCCGTTAAAGGTGTGCAGGCGCTATCTCCCTACCAGCCGGGCAAGCCCATTGATGAGCTGGCCAGGGAGTTGGGCCTGAAGCCCGAAAATATCATTAAGCTGGCCAGCAACGAAAACCCGCTGGGGCCCAGTCCGAAGGCGCTGGCTGCGGTGAAGGGCGCGTTGAACGAGCTTTGCCGCTACCCCGATGGCAATGGGTTTGATCTCAAGCAGGCATTGTCGGCCCGATACGGCGTGGCGCCCGCTCAGATTACCCTTGGCAACGGTTCCAACGATGTTCTGGAAGTGATCACGCGGTGCTTTGCAGATGCCTCCTCGGAAGTCGTGTTCTCCCAGTATGCATTTGCGGTATACCCACTGGTTACCCAGGCGATAGGCGCCAAAGGCGTGTCTGTGCCCGCCAGGGACTACGGCCATGACCTTGATGCCATGGTGGCAGCGATAACGGATCGTACCGCGCTGGTTTTCGTGGCCAACCCCAATAACCCCACGGGCACGGTTCATGGTGCCGAGGCGATCGAGGCGTTTCTGGCTCGAATTCCTTCCAGAGTTTTGGTGGTTCTGGATGAAGCCTACTGCGAATACCTGCAGGGCGAGGGTTATGTGGATGGTTTGTCTTTGCTCAGGCGCTATCCGAATCTGATTGTTACCAGGACATTTTCCAAGGCCTGGGGGCTGGCATCGCTGCGAGCCGGATACAGCGTGAGCTCTCCTGATATTGCCAATGTTCTCAATAGAGTGCGACAGCCTTTTAATGTGGATTCTCTGGCATTGGCGGCGGCAACGGCTGCTCTGGAAGACGAGGATTACCTGCGGCGCTCCTGCGAAGTGAATGCGGCTGGGATGAAGCAACTTGAGTCCGCTTTCAACGAAATGGGGCTTGAATACATCCCGTCCGCCGGCAATTTTATTGCCGTGGATGTAGGCGATCGGGCGGCTGAAATCAATCAGTCGCTCCTGGAGCAGGGCGTAATTGTAAGGCCGATTGGGGGCTACGGCTTACCCAGACATCTGCGGGTGTCGATCGGTTTGCCCGAAGAAAATACACGGTTCATCGATTCTTTGGCCCGTGCATTGGGTACATCCACCGGGCGGGGAGCGTAACGTGCCCGACGTTCAGCCTCTGTTCCAGCGTGTTGCCGTCATTGGCCTTGGCCTGATCGGTGGTTCTCTGGCCAGGGCGATCCGTGATAATGGACTCGCTGTTACCGTTGTGGGCGCTGACAGGCGCGCGGACGAATTGGCGCTTGGCACGGAGTTGGGCATTATTGATGAAGCGGCCGGGTCGGTTGCTGAGGCGGTGGCTGGCAGTGATCTCGTGGTGTTGGCGGTGCCTGTCAAGGCAACGCGGGCAGTGCTGGCGGAAATCAGGCCGCATCTTGGCGAAAACACAGTGTTGACCGACGTCGGTAGCACTAAGACCAGCTTCGTCAACGATGTGCGTGAGGTGTTTGGCGAGTTGCCCGCGAAAGTGATACCTGGCCACCCCATCGCCGGTTCGGAAAAAAGCGGCATCCGCGCGGCCAACCCTGAACTGTTTACCAATCACAAGGTAATACTTACGCCAGCGGAGAACGTTGGTCAGCCCGACCTGGAGAAGCTCAGGGCATTGTGGGAAGGCTGTGGTGCGACGGTGCTGACCATGTCAGTGGCCTATCACGATGAGGTGCTGGCGGCCACCAGTCATCTTCCACATCTTATCGCCTTCTCACTGGTGGATACCCTGGCAGGCGAGGATGAAAATCTGGATATTTTCCGCTACGCAGCAGGCGGCTTCCGGGACTTCACCCGCATCGCCGCGAGCGACCCGGTGATGTGGCATGACATTTTTCTTTCCAATCGGGATGCGGTGCTGCGGGTCATTGATCATTTTACCCACGATCTGGACCAGCTTCGTACCGCCATCGCCGATCAGGACAGTGCAACCCTGCTGCGGGTTTTCAGTCGCGCCAAGGCGGCGCGGGAACATTTTTCAAAGATGCTTTCAGGACAGGCTTACGTGACAAACAACAGTCAGAAACAGGTAACGTTCCGTCTTCAACCCGGCGGCCGGATTTCCGGCGAGATACGCGTGCCGGGCGATAAATCCATTTCCCACCGATCCATCATGCTGGGTGCTCTTGCCGACGGCACCACGGAAGTGAAAGGCTTCCTTGAAGGGGAGGATAGCCTGGCAACCCTGCAGGCGTTCCGCGACATGGGGGTGACCATTGAAGGGCCGGACGCGGGGTTTGTCCGTATCCACGGCGTTGGTATTAATGGTCTCCAGGCGCCGCGGGGCCCTCTGTATCTGGGCAATTCCGGTACCGCCATGCGCCTGTTCTCGGGCTTGTTGGCAGCGCAGCCGTTTGACTCCGAGCTCACCGGCGACGAAAGCCTGTCCAAGCGTCCTATGGGGCGTGTGGCGGATCCGCTGCGAGCAATGGGTGCGGTGATTGACACTGCCGAAGGCGGGCGACCGCCTTTGAAAATCCGGGGTGGGCACGCGCTAACCGGCATTCATTATGAAATGCCGGTGGCCAGTGCCCAGGTTAAATCCTGTCTGTTGCTCGCTGGTCTTTATGCCGAAGGCGTAACGTCCGTTACTGAGCCAGCACCCACCCGGGATCACACTGAGCGCATGCTGGAAGGCTTTGGTTATCACGTCCATCGCGACACTGCGACGGCCAGTGTGACCGGTGGCGGGCGACTGACCGCTACGGCCATCGATGTGCCAGCGGATATTTCCTCGTCCGCATTTTTCCTGGTCGCGGCGAGTATCGCGCCGGATTCTGATCTTACTATCCGCCACGTTGGTATGAACCCGACGCGAGTTGGTGTGATTAATATCCTGCGAATGATGGGTGCCAATATCGAAGTGTTGGAAGAGCGGGTTATTGGTGGCGAACCGGTGGCGGATCTGCGTGTTCGCTCCGCCGAACTCAAGGGTATCGACATCCCTGAAGACCAGGTGCCCCTGGCAATCGACGAATTTCCCGTACTGTTTATCGCGGCCGTGTGCGCCGAGGGTAGGACGGTTCTGCGCGGCGCTGAGGAGCTTCGCGTCAAGGAAAGCGATCGCATCCAGGTGATGGCGGATGGCCTGACCGCGCTCGGAGTGGAAACCACCGTAACTCCAGACGGTATTATCATTGACGGTGGCCAAACGATGACCGCTGGAACCGTGAATAGCCACGGAGACCACCGCATTGCCATGGCGTTCTCTGTCGCCTCTCTGCGGGCTGAAGGGAATATTGAGGTAACCGATTGTGCCAATGTGTCTACTTCCTTCCCGGGCTTTGTGGAGCTGGCGAAGCAGACCGGCATCAATATTGCCGCCGAAGGGGCTGAATGATGGCTGAAAGCAAGGCTCCGGTTATTACCGTGGACGGCCCGGGCGGTTCCGGTAAAGGCACCATTACCCAGATGCTTGCCCGCCGGCTCGGATGGCACCTGCTGGACAGTGGTGCGCTTTATCGCTTAACCGCGCTGGCTGCGGAGCGACAAGGCGTGCGCCTGGACGACGAACCGTCACTGGTACAAGTTGCCGCCAGCCTCGATGTGGCGTTTGAGCCAACTCCGCCAGGTGAGCCGGCAAAGGTGCTGATGGCTGGTGTCGACGTCACCGCAGATATACGTACAGAAACCTGTGGCGACAATGCCTCGAAGGTAGCTGTCATGCAGCCAGTACGCGACGCGCTGTTGCAGCGTCAGCGCGACTTCCAGAAGGCTCCCGGGCTGGTTGCGGACGGACGTGACATGGGAACGGTGGTGTTTCCGGACGCGCCGGTGAAGATCTTCCTGACAGCCAGTGCCGAAGAGCGTGCGCAAAGACGCTACAGCCAGTTGAAGGACGCAGGGGTCGATGTTAACATTGACGCCCTTTTAGAGGAGATACGGGTGCGCGATGAGCGGGATATGAACCGCGCCGCCGCCCCGCTCAAACCTGCAGTCGATGCGCAAGTCATTGATTCGACGGGGTTGAGTATAGAAGAGGTGCTAGTCAGGGTTATGGCCGCAGCAGGCCAGGCCTGACGACACCTTTTTGTTGTTGAAATTCCGGATTCGGCGTTATCGGCCAGCCACTGGCTGGATTCGGATTGAAACTAACAGACCGTGTTGCTGGTAGCACGGAGTAAACTTGCGTTGATCACATAGGACACATAATGAGCGAGAGCTTTGCGGATCTTTTTGAAGAAAGCCTAAAAGAAATTGACATGCAACCAGGTTCCATCGTTCAGGGAACCGTAGTTGATGTTGATAGCGACTGGGTCACTGTTAACGCCGGACTGAAGTCCGAAGGCGTTATCCCCGCCTCCCAGTTCCTCAACGAAAAAGGCGAGTTGGAAGTTGCTATCGGCGACGTTGTTGACGTAGCTCTCGATGCTGTTGAAGACGGCTTCGGTGAAACCCGTCTGTCCCGTGAGAAAGCCAAGCGTGCCGAAGCCTGGAAGGTACTTGAGAAGTCCTTCGAAGCGGAAGAGGTTGTTAAGGGTATTATTAACGGTAAAGTCAAGGGTGGTTTCACCGTCGATCTGGCTGGTATCCGCGCCTTCCTGCCTGGTTCTCTGGTAGATGTTCGTCCGGTTCGCGATACCGCGCACCTGGAGAACAAGGAACTCGAATTCAAGGTTATCAAGCTCGACCAGAAGCGTAACAACGTGGTTGTTTCTCGCCGCGCCGTTCTGGAAGCTGAAAACAGTGCCGAGCGTGAAGCTCTGCTCGAAACCCTGACCGAAGGTCTGGAAATCAAGGGTATCGTCAAGAACCTGACCGACTACGGCGCGTTCGTAGATCTGGGCGGTGTTGACGGCCTGCTGCACATTACCGATATGGCCTGGAAGCGCATCAAGCATCCGAGCGAAATCGTCAATGTCGGCGACGAGATCAACGTCAAGGTTCTGAAGTTTGACCGTGAGCGCAATCGCGTATCACTGGGTCTGAAGCAGCTGGGCGAAGATCCCTGGGTAGATATCAAGGGTCGTTATCCGGAAGGCACCAAGGTTACTGCGCGTGTAACCAACCTGACCGATTACGGCTGCTTCGCTGAGCTGGAAGAAGGCGTTGAAGGTCTGGTTCACGTGTCCGAAATGGACTGGACCAACAAGAACATCCATCCGTCCAAAGTCGTTCAGGTTGGCGACGAAGTGGGCGTGATGATTCTGGATATCGACGAAGAGCGTCGTCGTATTTCCCTGGGTATCAAGCAGTGTGTTGCTAACCCGTGGGAAGATTTCTCCAGCAAGTTCAACAAAGGCGACCGTATCTCCGGCAAGATCAAGTCAATCACTGACTTCGGTATCTTCATCGGCCTGGACGGTGGTATCGATGGTCTGGTTCACCTGTCAGACATCAGCTGGAACGAGACAGGCGAAGAAGCCGTCCGTGAATACAAGAAAGGCGACGAAGTTGAAACCGTTATCCTGTCTGTTGATCCCGAGCGTGAGCGCATCTCCCTGGGTATCAAACAGCTGGAAAGCGATCCGTTCGCCGAGTTTGTTCAGCTGAACGACAAGGGTTCCATCGTGAAGGGCACGGTTTCTGCGGTTGACGCAAAAGCCGCCACCATCACCCTGAACGACGAAGTCGAAGCTGTTCTGAAAGCCTCTGAAATCAGCCGTGATCGTGTTGAAGACGCACGCAACGCACTGAACGAAGGCGACGAAGTCGAAGCGAAGATCATCAGCATCGACCGCAAGAACCGCGTCATCAACCTGTCTGTGAAGTCCAAGGACGTTGAAGACGACAAGCAGGCGCTGGAAGGTGTTCGCGCCAAAACGGCTGAATCTTCCTCTGGTGCGACCACCATCGGTGATCTCATCAAGGAGCAGATGCAGCAGCAAAACGCCAACAAGGAATAACATTTCCGGTTGGTATGAAAAAAACGGGCTCTAAGAGCCCGTTTTTTTTGTGTTTTTTTCTGGTTTGGCTAAACTAGGAGCAAGGAGCTGGTAACCGGCTATCCGATAATAATGTGAAGAGGGATGAGCCCAATGACGAAATCTGAACTGGTAGAGCTGATTGCGTCCAAGCAGACGCAGCTTTCAGTGAAAGATGTGGAACTGGCTGTGAAAACGATTATTGAACACATGTCCCAATCACTGGCGGATGGCCAGCGAATCGAGATCCGGGGTTTTGGTAGTTTTTCATTACACCATCGCGCCGCCAGAACCGGGCGAAACCCGAAAACTGGCGAAGCTGTGCAATTACCAGCCAAATTTGTTCCGCACTTCAAGCCAGGCAAGGAGTTGCGTGAGCAGGTAAACGATAGCCTTAAAAAGGGCTTCTGATTACCCTCTTGGGGAAAGACGTTAACCAGGTCCTGAGATAAACAACCAGGTCCGTGTGGAGCATTGCGACTATGGCCGGATTTCAGAAGGTCCTTCTCATTCTGCTGGTATTGTTTCTGGTTCTGGTAGCACTTGTTTTCTCCCTGAATAATCAGATGGCAGTCTCCCTCAATTTCCTGCTCTTTGAGACTCAGCCTCACGGTGTTGCCGTCTGGATTATTCTGTCTTTTGTGATCGGCGCTTTGATCGGAGTTCTGATTACCATGCTTGCAACCGTTCGCACATCGGTTTCCCGTCGTAACCTCGAAAAACGACTTGCTCGTACCGAGCAGGCATTGGAGAAATCCAGGGCCCAGAACGACCGGACGCTTTAATGGATATAGTGCTTCAATGGCTGCTGTTAACAGTTGCGGTGGCCGCTGGCTGGTTTGTGGGGCGGATGGGCAGCACCAGGGAGCGCTCCAAGACGCCCATCTCCGATGAGGAGTCCGTCAAGGATCGTCTTCAGTTCCTGTTCACCAACTATTCTGATCAGGCAGTTGAGAACTTCGTTCAGTCCCTGGCTGTGAACAGGGACACGGTAG
This sequence comes from Marinobacter sp. V34, assembly GCF_055524115.1. NCBI lineage: Bacteria > Pseudomonadati > Pseudomonadota > Gammaproteobacteria > Pseudomonadales > Marinobacteraceae > Marinobacter > Marinobacter sp. V34. The sequence goes on from NZ_JBUPZY010000010.1 coordinate 128,293, forward strand.
GTCTACACCTCTCTATCGGCGCTCATTTTCGCCACAAGGGCGAAACCGACCGTGCCATCCTGATTCATCAGAACCTCCTCGCCCGTCCGGAACTGCCGCCGCGCTACTCTCAACAAGTTACCTACGAGCTGGCCATTGACTACCTGAATGCGGGTCTTCTGGACCGAGCTGAAGCGTTACTTCATCAACTGATGGGTGACAGGGAGTACGGCCGCAAGTCTTCATTGCAACTGATTGAGCTGTATCAGCAGGAAAAAGAGTGGGGTAAGGCGGGGCAGGTCGCCCGAACCTTGACGACGGGCGACCACGATGCCCGCATGTACAAAATGCTGGCCTATATAACCTGCGAGCAGGCTGAGGATGCCCTCAAGCACGACGACCGCTGGATGGCGCAAAAGCTGTCCAAGGAAGCACTGGAGTACGATCGTTCCTGTGTCCGGGCCACGTTTATCATGATGAAGCTGCTCATTCGCCAGGGCAGCTACCGGGACGCGGCCAGCCAAAGCCTGAAAGTCTTCGATCAAAATCCTGAGTTCGGCTCTGAGGCGGTGGACCGGCTGATGAAGCTTGAACGCGAGCATGGCGACGTTGGGCGTCTGGTTAAAAAGCTTGGCAAGTTCTACGAAGCCTGGCCGAGTACGAGCTTGCTGCTGGCGCTGGTTGAAGCCGTAGAGCGCACGTCTGGCCGTATGGCCGCAATCGAATTACTGCGCCGGGAGCTGGAGGTTCGCCCCAGCGTCCGCGGTCTGCTTCGCCTGGTGGAACTGGCGGGCTATGAAAAAGGCATGACGACGGACGAGGGCCGCCTGGTCAGCCGCATCGGCCACCTGATACTCGCCAATCGTCCGGTATACCGATGTGTAAACTGCGGTTTTTCCGGTCAGCAATTGCATTGGCTGTGCCCCAGCTGTAAGCAGTGGGAAACCGTTCGCCCAATCCAGGGCGTGGAAGCTGAGTAACCCGAAAATACGACATTCTGCAGGAACCTGACCGTGCAAACCCCCGATAATCCCCAAATCATCGTTGCCCTGGATTTCCCCTCTGACCAGCCTGCATTGGCTCTGGTTGATCAGCTGGACCCCACGAAATGTCGCCTTAAAGTCGGCAAGGAATTATTTACCCGTTCAGGGCCGACTCTGGTTCGTGACTTGCAGAGCCGCGGCTTCGATGTCTTCCTGGATTTGAAGTTTCATGACATCCCGAACACAACGTCTGCAGCCGTAGCGGCCGCCGCAGACCTGGGTGTCTGGATGGTGAACGTACATGCCTCCGGCGGCGGGAAAATGATGACCGCCTGTCGAGACCGTCTGGACAGTTTTGGCAAGGATCGGCCACTGCTGATTGCTGTCACTGTGCTAACCAGCATGGGGCCGGAGGATCTTGCCGGTATTGGCATCACGGATTCCCCGGAAGCCCAGGTATCCCGCCTGGCAACCCTGACCCGCAACTGCGGCCTGGACGGCGTCGTCTGCTCCGCTCAGGAAGCGCCTGCGCTGAAAGCGGAGCAAGGCAAGGATTTCAAACTGGTCACCCCAGGCATTCGTCCGCTGTCTGCCGACAAGGGCGACCAGCAACGCATCATGACGCCTACAGATGCCCTCAAAGCCGGTTCCGACTACCTGGTCATCGGTCGCCCGATTACGCAGGCCGCTGATCCTCTGGCTGCGTTGGAGGCAATTCACTCTGAGGTGGTTGGCCTTTAACTTTGGTTCTTGGTCTGATTCTGTTCTAGTCTGATGGTGTGGTGCTTCGGTACGGTGGGGCCTCCCTCTCGAAAACCGCTACGAGCACATCCATGTGCGCTTGGGCTCCGTCATCCATGGCTCCGCACATTTTTGGGAAAGAAGTCCTACCCCGCCGTAGGGCACCTCATTAGAAGGCTAGGTTGGGACTAAGATCCGAAACGAAAAAAGCCGCTAATCCAGAGGACTAGCGGCTTTTCGGAATAGTGGCTCCCCGAGCTGGGCTCGAACCAGCGACAAACGGATTAACAGTCCGTTGCTCTACCAACTGAGCTATCGGGGAACGTCGTCGTGTGACGAGGCGCGTATATTAAGGTTACCCCAACGCCTCGTCAACCCCTTGCCAGGATTTTTACCCCAGCGCTTTCTGCAAACGCTCAATGGCCTGCTTCAGCGTATCCAGACTGGTGGCGAAGCTCAGGCGCATATGGCCCGGCGCACCGAAAGCGGAGCCCGGTACCAGAGCCACGCCGGCTTCCTTCAACAGCTTCTCGGCAAACTCCACATCATTGCTGACGTCAGAATCGGCATCGATGGCCGCCTGGAAACTCGGAAACACATAGAACGTGCCGTCACCATGCAGGCATTCTACGCCGGGCAGGGCGTTCAGGGCTTCCACCAGGTAATCGTGACGTTCCTTGAACGCAGTGACCATTTCCTGCACGCAGCCCTGGGGGCCATCCAGAGCTGCGGTCGCAGCCGCCTGGGAAATTGACGCCGGGTTGGACGTGCTTTGCGACTGGATTTTCTTCATCGCGCCGATGATTTTTGCAGGCCCAGCAGCGTAACCGATGCGCCAGCCGGTCATGGAGTAGGCTTTGGATACACCGTTGAGCACAAAAGTGCGATCATACAGCTCCGGCGTGGCGCTCAGGATGTTGCAGAACGGCTGGCCGGTCCACAGAATCGGCTCGTACATGTCATCAGTGGCAATCATGATCTGCGGGTGCTTCTTCAGCACCTCGCCAATCGCCTTCAGCTCGTCCAGGCTGTAAGCCATACCACTGGGGTTGGACGGGCTGTTGATCACGAACAGGCGGGTGCGCTCGGTGATCGCACTCTCGAGCTGTTCCGGGGTGATCTTGAAGCGGGTTTCGGCGCCGGTTTCGATGATCACTGGCTTGCCTTCAGCCACCAGCACCATGTCCGGATAAGATACCCAGTAGGGAGCCGGGATGATGGCTTCGTCACCCTTGTTCAACGTGGCCAGCGCGAGGTTGAAAAAGCTTTGCTTGCCACCGCCGCTTACCAGGATCTGGTTGGCTTCGTATTCCAGGCCGTTGTCTCGTTTGAACTTCGCAATGATCGCCTTTTTCAGAGCGGGCGTACCATCCACGGCGGTGTACTTGGTCTGGCCGTTGTTGATGGCTTCGATGGCCGCCTGTTTGATGTGATCCGGGGTATCGAAGTCCGGCTCGCCAGCACCGAGGCCGATGATATCCTGGCCAGCAGCGCGCAGTTCCGCTGCCTTGTTGGTGACTGCGAGGGTGGGAGAGGGCTTGATTGCCTGTACTCGGCTGGAAAGTTGAAGGTCCAAACTTGCGCTCCTTAAAGCTGCGTCTGATAGGGCTCCGGCGGCTTGGGGGTAGTGGTTTTCACCATGTTCAGGCCGCCTTTGACGATTCAGATGGTATCATGAAGCCCGCGTGACGATAAGTTTCTCTGCAGATTGCACCTTTTGATATTCGTGGTGCGATGCGTTGCCCAGATCACTTTTGATTGAATGAAGGATGTCTCCAGACTATGGCCACTTCAGAAACCGGCGCGCTCATGAAAGACGGCGCCTTCAAGGTGGATTCCCCGTTTCAGCCAGCTGGGGATCAGCCCAAAGCCATTGATGGGCTGGTGGACGGTATTCACTCCGGCCTGGCACATCAGACGCTCCTGGGTGTGACCGGCTCGGGCAAGACCTTTACCATTGCCAACGTCATCCAGCAGGTGCAGCGGCCGACCATCATAATGGCCCACAACAAAACCCTGGCAGCGCAGTTGTACGGTGAGTTTCGTGAGTTTTTCCCAGACAACGCGGTGGAGTATTTCGTTTCCTATTACGACTACTACCAGCCGGAAGCCTATGTGCCGTCTTCTGATACCTTCATCGAAAAAGACGCCTCCATTAATGAGCACATAGAACAGATGCGTCTGTCTGCCACCAAGGCCCTTCTGGAGCGGCCGGATGCCATCATCGTAGCTACCGTATCCTCCATTTACGGCCTGGGTGACCCCCAGTCCTACCTGAAAATGATGCTGCATCTGGATCGGGGCGATCAGGTTGACCAACGTCACATCCTCCGGCGCCTGGCTGAGTTGCAGTACACCCGTAACGACGTTGAATTTCATCGGGCCAACTATCGGGTACGGGGGGACGTAATTGACGTATTCCCTGCAGAATCCGAGAAAGAAGCCATCCGCATTGAATTGTTTGATGACGAGGTGGAAAACCTCAGTTACTTCGATCCCCTGACGGGTGAGGTATTGCGGCGTGTCCCCCGTGTCACCATTTATCCGAAATCACACTATGTCACGCCAAGGCAGAAGGTGCTTGATGCCGTTGAGCGCATTAAGGTGGAACTGGATGAGCGCTTGCAGCAATTGCGGGACAATAACCGCCTGGTTGAAGCGCAGCGTCTGGAAGAACGTACCCGTTACGACATCGAGATGATGCTGGAACTGGGCTACTGCAACGGCATCGAAAACTACTCGCGGTACCTGTCCGGTCGCCAGCCAGGTGAGGCACCTCCAACGCTGTTTGATTACCTGCCAGCCAATGCGATGCTGGTGGTGGACGAATCCCACGTCACCATTCCCCAAATTGGCGCCATGTATAAGGGCGACCGTTCCCGTAAGGAAACCCTGGTGGAATACGGCTTCCGGCTGCCATCGGCCCTGGATAACCGGCCTATGCGCTTTGATGAATGGGAGAGAATTGCACCGCAGATGCTGTTTGTTTCGGCCACCCCCGGTAACTATGAAGCTGAGCACGCCGGGCAGGTGGTTGAACAGGTGGTGCGACCAACCGGCCTGCTGGACCCGGAAATCGAAGTTCGCCCGGCCTCTACCCAAGTGGATGATCTGCTTTCGGAAATCCGCTTGCGTACCAACGTTAACGAACGGGTGTTGGTTACCACGCTCACCAAACGCATGGCGGAAGACTTGACTGACTTCCTGATGGAGCACGACATCCGTGTGCGCTATCTGCATTCTGACATCGACACAGTGGAGCGGGTAGAAATTATCCGCGACCTGCGCCGTGGTGAATTTGATGTGCTGGTGGGAATCAACCTTCTGCGGGAAGGCCTCGATATGCCTGAAGTGTCGTTGGTTTCCATCCTCGACGCTGATAAGGAAGGCTTTCTGCGTTCCGAACGTTCTCTGATCCAAACCATTGGCCGGGCCGCCCGAAACCTGCATGGCAAGGCGATTCTCTATGGCGACCGGATCACGGGTTCAATGCAGCGAGCGATCGACGAAACCGAACGTCGCCGTGCTAAACAGGCAGCCCATAACGAAGAACATGGCATCACACCCCAAGGGCTGAACAAGAAGATTGCAGATATCATGGAAGGCGCTGGTGGTGGTGGTTGCGGTCGCCGTAAGGCCGAGCGTCCGGGCGAGAAGGCGGCCGAGGAGGCGGAGAAGTACCGTGCCAGGGCAGGTAATCGTTCACCGGAAGAAGTCCTCAAGGAGATCACCCGCCTGGAGGACGATATGTACAAGGCCGCCGCGGATCTGGACTTCGAGACGGCTGCCAGGTTACGCGATGATATTTCCGAGCTTAAAGAGGCGGCCTTGCGGACTGGCTAACGCCTTGGTCCTACAATGACGGCTGCCTGCAATGGTTGGTTCTTGCCGTATCGGGACATACGGTCGAACACTCGGCGGTCTATCGGCAGGTATTGCTTGTCTGCGACGGTTTCACCGACGTCCGTATCGATTTCGGGGTCGTGCAGGTAAACAAACTGATCATCCATCGCACACACTGTCACCCAATGGGGCACGCGGCTGCGATTCAATTGCCAGGTGCTGATCAGGATTACCGGCACACGGCCATCGTGTAGGGCAGCCTGCATGCCATCCAGGGTGAGTGGGTCGTGATGGAGTTCGATACCAGTCTGGCCGATGTCGTGCAGGAAGCCTTCGTGCACCAACTCCAGAACCCGCTTTTTGTCGTCGTTGCGAACCGTATCCTTGAATAACGCACCCTCTTTACTGATATAGGCGCTGGCGTGGAACCCGCGGTGCCAGGCAGCCAGTGCCAGGCCGTGGGGGCCGCAACCACCATGGCCAGCCAGCATGAATATGGTGGTGGCTTCGCGCCAGAGTTTCAGTTCTTCCAGGGTGGTCATTGGCTGCTGTTCATCCAGGGTCGCCATGGCCATGATCAGGGCTGCCGGGCCGCAGGAGAATTCCGTGGTCTGGGGGTAATAGGGCACCGCCGGAAATTCCCGGGAAGGTTCGTAGAACAGGATACGACGTTCGAAGCGCAGGGCGGTGCCGTGGTCGTCGTAGTAGTCCCGATAGGTGCCGAACTGGCGATAGCCCAGGCGTTGATAGAGGTGTATTGCCGGGGCATTATCTTCCCGGACCTCCAGTCTCATCACGATACGGCCGGCGTCGACAGCCGCCGCTTCGGCTTCCCGAACCAGTTGTTCACCGATGTTTCGGCCGCGTTCAGAGGGCGCGACTGCAATTGAATAGATGCGAGCCAGCCGGGTAGCCGCGCTCATCAGCACCAGACAATACCCCACCAATGCTTCTCCATCTACGGCGACAATCAGTCGATCCCTGGGCATATCCAGGAAACGACGGAAGCTTCTGCGTGAGATGCGGTCTTCGGTGAAGCAGCGATTTTCAAGCTTGATCAATGCGTCCAGGTCGTCGCCGATGGCGTGACGAAATTGAATTGAGGTCATGATTTCAAGGCTCTGGATAACGCAAATGTGACGGCTTAACCGGCTTCAGCTCTGGCGGCTATTATGAGTGAGTGCCGACATTGCCGATAGCATGCAATCATGCGTAAAAGCACGCATTCCGTGCTAATTGTAGGCTAAAGCGTTCCGGCGTATTGTTGCGAGATTGTACAGGCACAGTCGATGCGCGACCGGCCTGTCCTCCCCGAGTTTCCGGCACTGCCTTCATGGAGGAATGCCACTGATGTCACGATTGCTGATTGTTGTTGACCGTGCCAAGGACTGGGCACCGTATTACCCCAGTGAAGACGTGCTGACCTTTGATCAGTATCTGCAGTTTTCTGCGCCCACCTCCAGCCGGGTACGGGTGATCAACCTGTGCCAGAGCGCCCGTTATCTCAGCCGTGGCTATTACTGTTCACTGCTGGCCGAGGCTCGTGGTCATCATGTAGTGCCGTCTGTGATGACGCTCAACGACCTCAGCCGCAAGGGGCTGTTTTCGCTGCAGCTGGAGGAACTGGATGCCAGCGTCCTCAATTGGCTTGAGGCAGCCGGGGCGGAGATTGAGCCCGCTGGTGACAATAACCACGCCACGCGCGAAGTGCGTGTCCGTACCTATTTCGGGCAGGCGGAACATGGGGATTTGAAGCCGGTTGCACGTGCGCTGTTTGACCGTTTCCCTTGCCCGGTCCTGGAGGTGGTGTTCCGCCGTGGGAAAACCTGGCAGATTGCTTCCATGAAACCAGGTTGTCCGGCGGATCTGAGAGGGAAGGAGCAGGACGACTTCGCGGCTGCGTTTGACCGTTTCAGCAGCATGGTCTGGCGCAAGCCCCGCACCCGCCGTCGTTATCGGTTTGATCTGGCGATGCTGGTCAACGAGGACGAGGAAATGCCTCCCAGCGACAAGGAGGCCCTGGAAAAATTTGAGAAAGCTGGCCGCAAGCTGGGCATCAACGTGGAGCAGATCGGCCGCCGCGATTACATGCGGCTACCGGAATACGATGGCTTGTTTATTCGCGAAACCACAGCCATCGATCATCACACTTATCGTTTTGCCCGCAAGGCCGAGGCAGAGGGCATGGTGGTGATTGACGATCCGGTGTCGATCCTGCGTTGCACCAACAAAGTCTATCTGGCGGATCTGTTGAAGAACAACAAGATCCCGACACCAAAAACCCTGATTCTTTCGAAAGACCAGAAAGACAGTGCAGAACAGGTGATTCGCGAACTTGGGTTTCCCGCGGTCATCAAGATCCCGGACGGCGCTTTCTCGCGCGGAGTGACCAAGGCGGAAGACGAAAAATCGCTGCGGGCGGGCCTGAAAGAGTTGTTCAAACAGTCGGCCCTGGTACTGGCTCAGGAATACCTTTACACCGACTATGACTGGCGTATTGGTGTGCTTGGCGGCCGAGCCATCTATGCCTGTAAATACTACATGGTGCAGGGGCACTGGCAGATCTACCAGCACGGGGGTGCGGAAGTGGACAGCGGTGGTTTCGAAACCATGCCCACCTACGAGGTGCCCCGGAACGTGATCCAGGCAGCGCTCAATGCCACACGCCTTATCGGCAATGGCCTCTATGGTGTGGATATCAAGCAGTCTGGTAACCGTGTGGCTGTCATTGAGGTGAACGACAACCCCAGCATTGACGCAGGCGTTGAAGACCGGTTTCTGGGAGGCGAGCTGTACACCCTGATCATGCAGGAATTCCTGTCGCGCATGGAGGAAAAGCGGCGCCGCTAAGCGAACGGTCAGTTCTCAGTATGAGCGTGCCAGATTCTGAGGCTGCCAAACCACGGATAGCCGGCCAGATCCTCGCTGATCCGGCGGGCGTCAGGAAGAGCCTCGGACTGAGGAATCTCCATAAACAGTTCCATATGGACCCGGTTACGGAGATAGTGCAGTCGTAGCCGGTTGTTGGGCGGCAGGTTTTCTATGTGTTGGTGAAGTGCCTCGCGGATTTCCGCACGGGCGGGAAGCTGCTCGGAGGTCTGGGGATGGTTTTCGTCGTTTTCGGCATCGATGTGGAAATTGATGTCGAGAATATTGTCCAGCGCATTACGCATGGCTTTGACCACCTGCATTCCTATTTGATGCCCCTCAGAAACGCTGATCTCCGGCGATACAACCAGGTGCACATCCAGCAGAATGTCATGCCCCATTCGGCGGCTGCGAAGTTCATGCACGTTGCGCACGCCGTCGGTCTTACTGGCGATTTGTTTCAGTGCTTCGGTATCTTCCGGGGACAGGCCTGTGTCAACGAGCTCTTTCACGCTGTCCCAGGTGAATCGCCATCCGATGTGGACAATGATCCCGGAGATAATCACCGCCGCGAGAATGTCCAGCCACAGATAGCCCAGCATGGCGCCCATGGTCGAAAAGAGCACCACCACGGAGGAGAGGGCATCAGTGCGACTGTGCCAGGCATTGGCGATGATCAGGTCCGAGCGGATCGCTATGCCAACCCGGCGTGTGTAGCGAAAGATCCATTCCTTACTGGCAACGGATAGAAAGGCTGCGACCAGCACCGGCCATTCCGGAATGTTTGCAGTGCCGCCATCAAGCAGTCTCAGGGTGTTGTCCCAGGCCAGGGCTGCGCCAACCGCAATGAGGATGCTGCCGAGCACCATGGTGCCCATGGTTTCTATACGTTGATGGCCATACGGGTGGGCCTGGTCCGGCGCCTGCCGGGAAACCCGCATGACACCAAGCACCACCAGGTCAGATGCCACATCGGTAAATGAATGAATACCATCCACCAGTAGCGCTTGTGAATGAAACAGCATTCCGGCGATAACTTTGACGAGGCCCAGAGCGCCATCCAGTACCATTCCGATAACGGTTACACGCGATGCCGCCTTGCGCTCCTGGGGGAGTCCCTTGTGTTCATGGGAGGAAAAGGTCTGCTGGTCCGTCATCGAGATTCTCCAGGGGTCCGGTAGTCAGTATAACGAACCTATCACTGTATGTTTTATGCACATGGACGGAATCGTTGGGCTACGTAACATCTTGTGACATATCCGTCTTTTGTTACAGAAAACTGTATTTAAGATATTGATATTTAAGGATAAATAAACTGATCAAAAATTGAACAATCTGTAGGCTGGCGCGAATATCAAGGGTTCGGCCGCGTTGCCCCGCGATTTTCAACAGGGTTATCCACAGATTCCGTGGAAAAGGTCACAAGAGCTTAACGCTACAGACATTTAGCCGTCATATTTTAGGTGTAGGGCGATGCTGTGGAAAACTTCCGGTATACTCCGCATCGTTCTCGATCAGGGAGATTCTGTATGTATGGCATTATGCGCGAACTGCTGTTCCGGCTGCCACCGGAGACTGCTCATAATCTGACATTGTCGGGGCTCGATATGGCTGGAAAGCTTGGGCTGCTCCACGCGCTCGTTAGCCAGCCTGACCTGCTGCCCACCAAGGTGATGGGCTTGGAATTTCCCAATCCGGTAGGCCTGGCCGCGGGCCTCGACAAGAACGCTGATCACCTGGATGCCCTGGGTGCGTTGGGGTTTGGGTTTATCGAGGTGGGTACTGTTACGCCTCTGGCCCAGCCCGGTAACCCGAAGCCGAGAATGTTCCGGCTCCCCGAGCACAGCGCCATTATCAACCGGATGGGGTTCAACAACCATGGCCTTGAACACCTGCTGGATCAGGTGGACAAGCGTCGGTACGCCGGCGTACTGGGTATCAATGTTGGCAAAAATAAGGCGACACCCAACGAGGAATCCGAGTCGGATTATCGCAAAGGTATCGCGGCGGTGTATTCCCGGGCTGACTACATCACAGTAAACGTATCGTCCCCCAACACGCCCGGTCTGCGGGATCTTCAGTTTGGTGACTCGCTCAAAGGCCTGATGCACGCCATCAAGGATGAGCAGGCACGTTGTGAGAAAGAGTATGGGCGGTATGTGCCGTTGGCGGTGAAGATCGCCCCGGATATGGACGACGACGGCGTGCGTTTTGTAGCCAATGCCCTGAAAGAGTCGGAGCTGGACGGTGTCATAGCCACCAATACCACCATCAGCCGCGAGGCCGTCGTGGGGCACCGGTATGCGGAAGAGGTCGGGGGGCTCAGCGGGGCGCCGGTAAGGGAGTCTTCCACGCGGGTGATTCAGGCACTGTATGCGGAATTGGGAGAGTCGTTACCGATTATCGGCGTAGGCGGCATCACTGACGGTGACAGTGCGGCTGAGAAAATCCGCGCCGGCGCAAAATTGGTGCAGATTTACACCGGTTTTATCTACCGTGGGCCAGCACTGATCCGGGACTCGGTCGACGCGATTCGGCGTTTGACATGATGCGGTGGTGAGAACAGTGCCAGGAGGTGAGGCCAGAAATAAAGTGGGCCCGCTTAGCGGGCCCGTGCGGGGAATAAACCCCGTGGCGTTTCATCGCATGGTACGGGTCGGGAGGACCCGTTTGGGTTTTTCTGGGTACTGCGTCAAATTGTGTGTCGTTGAAAGATCAGATTAAAGATTTGGGGTCCTGACAGTCAGCATTACGCTGTCACGTTTGCCAGTTTGTGGATGCCGGATACGCCGGTCATGCCCTCCCATTGATCCGTGCGGCCTTCTCGCCACCCGTTGAGCCATTCCTGGCGAACTTCCGGCTGTTCCAACGGGCAGCTGTCTTTTGCTTTACCGGACACGCCGGCCAGGTAACCCCGTTTGAATGCACGAGCGTACATATCTCTTTTCTGTCTTTTCATGCCGTTCCTCACTGATGGATTAACAGAACAAGTGTGTACACATCTGCCGTGGCCGGGACTTGGGGCAACCCTTCCGGGGTAACCCACTATTGTCAGGTAAGGCCAGAGCAGTCAGGATCCTGTTAACAGAGAGCCCTTGGCTCCCCGGAACGACGCGTCACCTACAAGGTAAGACTAACTCTGCGTCGTTGTACACTATTTATTTCATCTATATGAAGCTTCTCTTATAGTTGTGTGACATAACAAGCCGGTGAAAACCTCGGAAAATGCGCTAATCCCACGACCTTAGCCATCGTAGAAATGACTCAGGAGTCGAACGTGTCAGACCTTAACTTTTTCGTAACCTGCCCCAAGGGCCTGGAGTATTTGCTGGAGGACGAACTGCGTACCTTTGGCATGGATCCGGTCCGGAATGCGCCGGCAGGTGTCTGGGCCAACGGCACCCTGGAGAGCGGCTATCGCGCCTGCCTTTGGTCGAGGCTGGCGAACCGCGTCATCCTTCATCTGGCGGATGTGGATGCCACCTCCGGTGACCAGATGTTGGGTGGCGTGACGGATCTGGAATGGCAGCAGCATATTCCGATGAATGGCAGTTTTCGCGTCAACTTTGTGGGGCAGAACGAAGCCATCCGAAACACGCAATATGGTGCCCAGCGAGTCAAGGACGGCATCGTGGATCGCCTGCGCAATGCCAGTGGTCAGCGGCCATCCGTGGACGCAAAGAACCCGGACGTCACCGTGTCGGCACGCCTGAATCGCGGCAAACTGTCGGTAGGCATTGACCTGAGCGGCGACAGTCTCCACAAGCGTGGCTACCGCACGGAAAAGGGCGCTGCGCCATTGAAGGAGAACCTGGCAGCGGCTCTGCTGACAAGATGCGGTTGGCCGGAATTGGCGAAAAACGGCGGTGATTTCATTGATCCCATGTGTGGCTCCGGCACGTTGGTGATTGAGGCAGCGATGATGGCTCTGGATCTTGCGCCTGGCCGTAAGCGTGAGCGCTTCGGTTTTGAGCGTTGGCTGGGGCATCAACCGGAATTATGGTTATCACTGCGTCAGGAAGCCGAGAAGCGCGCCTACGTGGGTAAGCAAGGCATTGACGGTCGCATCCCTGCCTTCCTGGGCTTTGACCAGGATCGAGGTGTGATACAAACCGCAGGGAACAACGTGCAACGTGCCGGTCTTGAAGGCGTCGTGATCGTCAAACAGCGGGCAGTTGACCAGTTCAGCCGTGAAGAAGCGTGGGCCGCAAACGGTCTGGTATTGGTCAACCCTCCCTATGGTGAGCGCCTGAGCGAACGTAAGGAACTCGGAGGACTTTATCGAAGCCTCGGCGAAGCTGTTAAAGAGGCGCTGCCAGGCTGGAGGTTTGGCGTATTCACCGGTGCGCCCGAGTACGGCAAATCCTTAGGCCTGCGCAGCTACAAGCAGTATCGCCTGTACAACGGCAAATTGCCGGCCCAGTTGCTGCTGTTCAACGTAGACGACGCCAGTGCAATGACACCCCGGGAGCCGGATGTTCCCGGAGAGGTGACGCCTCGTATCGCCAACGAAGAGCGTGCGGCCATGCTGCGCAATCGTCTGAAAAAAAATATGAAGACCATAGGGCAGTGGGCTCGCAAGCAGGGTATTGGTTGTTACCGCCTGTATGATGCCGATATGCCTGAGTTTGCGCTCGCCATTGATGTCTACGAGGGCCGTGTCCACGTCCAGGAGTACGCTGCTCCCAAGTCGGTAGACGAGCGGTCTGCGCGGGAGCGTCTGGCGGAAGCTCTGGCGGTAATTCCTGACGCCATCGGCGTCGAACGGGAAGACATGGTCTGCAAGCAACGCCAGCGTCAGGCCGGCACCAGCCAGTATGAAAAGCAGTCTGCCAGTGGCGAATTCTTCAATGTCCACGAACATGGTTGTGTGCTGAAGGTGAACCTGAAGGATTATCTGGATACCGGCGTTTTTCTGGACCATCGACCGGTTCGTCACTGGATTCAGAAACACGCGGCTGGCAAGCGCTTCCTGAACCTGTTCTGTTATACCGGTGCGGCGACCGTTCACGCAGCGGTTGGTGGCGCGACCCGCTCACTGAGCCTGGATATGTCAAAGACCTATGTGAACTGGGCGCAGGAGAATCTGGCGCTCAATGGTGTGGATGCTTCCCACCATCTGGTGGAGCAGGCGGACTGCCTGGCTTGGCTGGCAGGAAAACCAGCCAACGACCAGCGTTTCGACCTGATCTTCATGGACCCGCCCACCTTTTCAAATTCCGCCCGTATGGCCGGTGTACTGGATATCCAGAAAGATCATGGCAGGTTGATACGCCAGGCGATGCAGCGGCTGACCTCAGAAGGCTTGCTGATTTTCTCGACCAACTTCCGGCGCTTTAAGCTGGATGACAGCCTGGAAGAGGAATTTGCCATCGAAGAAGTGACTCGCGACACCCTGGACCGGGATTTCCAGCGCAACGCGCGAATTCACCGGTGCTGGCAGGTCAGAACTCGTATTTGAACCCGGTTGAGAACTGGAAGGTGTTCGCGCCGGTTTCGGTGTCTTCAAATAGCCGGCCGCCTTCCAGGACAATGAAACCGTTATCGATGATCTCGAAATCCAGGCCTAGCAACCAGCTCACGCTGAAGGAGCTGTCCGGATATTCGTCCGCGATTGCTGCGTAGGGAGAACCATCGTCGGGATCGGCTTCCCGGGCCTTGCCTAGCGGGGTGAGGGTGGCAACGCCCTGAACGTGGGAAAAACCGAACTGGCCATAGGCATTGGCGTAGTTGGTGATCGGGTAATGGCCGCCGATGTACCAACTGGCGAAGTATTCGATATCCAGTTCCAGCTCATTGTCGATTTCGGCGGTGGTGGTGCCGGCACCGGCCCGGATTTCCACATGGAAATACTCTGAAATATGCGTGCCAAGCACCATGGAGCCAGTGGTTGACCAGGCTGTTTCGAGGGTGTTCTGGCCGACAGACCGGTGGTTTAGGCCAGTGGCCAGAATGCCAACGTAGGTCATGCCTTCGCGGGGAGCTTTTTCCTGCGCGCTGGCTGTAACCGATAGCAGGGCTGCGGTAAGCACGGCGGCCGTAAAGAGTTGTCGCAACAGCGTGTTCATTGGTATCGAGCTTCCTGGCGTTGTCGGATTCCGACAGATTCTGCCTTCTGTAACTGTTTGTTACGTCGACACAAGTCACAGTTCGCATTGCCAGCGACGTTGTAGGATGGGGCTTAGTCGAAGAAACCTTCCTCACGCGCAATCAACAAGAGTGCATAGACCCCGTTTTCGGGCAGTTGGGGTTCGAGGCCTTCGTCAGACAGCAGTTGCCTGCGGCGGTCGTCCAGTTCCTCGCGAGGCATGGATGTAATCAGCTCCTCCATGCCAGCGATTTCGAAGGGCGCGTCCATGGCGACGGCGGTAAAGATCAAATCCACCAGGATTTCGTCCGGGTCCATGCCGTCAACATAGACAGTCTGGTCTGGCAGGTCCTGATGCAGCTCCTGGGCCAGCTCGATCAGCGGCACGCCCTGTTCTTCGAGATAAAGCAGGTCAATATCGCCCAGGTCGGCGTCTTCCGGTATCCACTCGTCGGCCGGGGCGATAACAACGGTTTTCATCTGCCCGTCTTCCAGTGACCAGGCCATGGCCACGGGGAACAGAACGTCGTCGGTCTGGCAGTATTCGATATCGAGAAAACGCGGTGCGGGCAAGGTACACTCTCCGGGTAGCCGGGCTGCGCGGGCAGCCGTTTTGTACGGATATGACGTCGGGCGCCATCATGCCATACTGGCGCCGCAATTATCAGTTTATCAGGGACATCATGGAACACGCTGAATTTAACACCGATTTGCTCGAATTTCTGAACGCCTCACCGACCCCCTGGCACGCCGTAGCCAGTATGAAGCATCGTCTTGATCAGGCGGGTTTCAGGGCCCTGGATGAAAAAGAGGACTGGGAACTCGAGGCAGGGCAGGGTTACTACGCCATCCGTAACGGGTCATCCATTGTGGCGTTCCGCACCGGCCGCCGCGATGTCGCCGAAGCAGGCATTCGTATGGTGGGCGCTCACACGGACAGCCCCTGCCTGAAGGTGAAGCCAAACCCGGAACTGCGCCGCAAGGGGTTTTTCCAAGTGGGCGTGGAAGTCTATGGCGGCGTGTTACTGAACCCCTGGTTTGATCGTGACCTGTCCCTGGCCGGCCGGGTGACGTATGTGGATGAGTCCGGGTCGGTGAAGGACACGCTGGTCGATTTTCGCAAAGCTGTGGCCTACATACCCAGCCTGGCCATTCACCTGGACCGGGAAGCCAACAGCAATCGCACCGTTAATCCGCAAACGGATCTGCCGCCGATACTGATGCAGGTACCGGAAGACGACACCACGCGTTTTGCCGATCTTCTCACGGAGCAGTTGGCCAAAGAGCAGCCGCGTATCGGGGTTCGCAAGATTCTGGGTTACGAACTGGGTTTTTACGATGCCCAGCCGGCGTCGATTGTCGGGCTGCGCGATGACTTTATTGCCTCGGCCAGGCTGGACAACTTGCTGAGTTGCTACATCGGGCTGCAGGCATTGATTGAATCCTCCGGTGATGAGCCAGCGCTGCTGGTATGCAACGACCATGAGGAAGTGGGTAGCATGTCTGCAGAAGGCGCTCAGGGGCCGTTCCTGTCAGCGGTGCTGGACCGTTGGTGTGGCAAGGGCCGGGCCCGCGCGATTGCCCGTTCCATGATGATCTCGGCCGACAACGCACACGGGATTCACCCCAACTACATGGACAGGCACGACGAGAACCACGGGCCCATCCTCAATCGGGGTCCGGTCATCAAGGTCAACCACAACCAGCGCTACGCCACTAACAGTCGCTCCGCTGCGTTCTATCGCCACATCAGCGACGAACTGGACTTGCCATACCAAACCTTTGTGGTGCGCAGTGACATGGGGTGTGGAAGCACGATTGGTCCGTTGACGGCTGGCAACCTTGGGGTGACAACGCTGGATATCGGTGTGCCGCAATTTGGCATGCACTCAATCCGGGAAATGGCAGGAACCAGAGATGGGGTAACGTTGTTTCGGGTGCTGCGGGAGTTCATGCAGCGAAGGGAGGTGCTGTAAGTGGCTCCCCGAGCTGGGCTCGAACCAGCGACAAACGGATTAACAGTCCGTTGCTCTACCAACTGAGCTATCGGGGAACAAAGTCGGAATGGCGCGCATAATAGGGGCTTTGCCCGGCGGCGTCAACCCCATGAATTGAAAGGTTAAATTTTGTACGATCACAATCTGGATTACAAGCCACCTCTCTGGTTGCGCAATGGCCATGTCCAGTCTGTCTGGCCGACCTTGTTCCGTACGGTATCATTGAAAAAGCCGGTAAGGGAGTCGCTGTCAACAGAGGACGATGACGAGTTGCATCTGGATTGGTATCGCCAGGGAAATGACCGGTTGGCGGTATTGTCTCATGGGCTGGAAGGGCACAGTCAGCGGCCATACATGCAGGGTTTGGCGCGGGCGCTGTTGAATGACGGCTGGGACGTATTGGCCTGGAACTTTCGTTCGTGCGGCGGTGTGATGAACCACCAGCCCCGCTTTTACCATAGCGGTGCAACCGGCGACCTGGGTAGGGTGGTGCAGCATGGACTCGCTCAGGGATATGGAAAAGTTCTGCTCTCAGGCTTCAGCATGGGCGGTAACCTCACACTCCTATATCTTGGGCAGCAGTCGGAGCAGGTGGATAGCCGTATCTGCGGCGCTGTCACATACTCGGTGCCCTGTGACCTGGCCGGCAGTGCCGATACGTTGGCCCGTCCCAGCCGGCGTATCTATATGCAGCGTTTTCTGCGCGACCTTCACGTGAAGATGGAAGAGAAGTCAAAACGGTTCCCGGGACTGATTGATGTTACCGGGTTCGAAAAAATTCGCAGTTTCCATGAGTTTGATGACCGCTACACCGCACCGTTACACGGTTTTCGCGATGCCCGGGATTATTGGGCGAACTGCTCTGCGCTGTGGTCTCTCAAAGACATCCGTGTGCCGGCTCTGATGGTTAACGCTGCGGATGATCCGTTCCTGTCCCAGCAGTGTTTTCCGGAATCCCGAGCACAGCTGGGGGCATACGTGCGGCTGGAGGCGCCTCGTTGGGGCGGCCACGTCGGCTTTGTTGAGCACGTCCAGGATGGCTATTACTGGTCGGAGCGGCGGGCCGTGGCGCATGCCCGCACGCTGGCAGCCTGAGGCAGGACTAATCCCTGAGCATGGGCTCGAGCACCGGCCAGATGTTATCCAGCAACTGCCCCTGTGCTTCCGCCGTCGGGTGAATGCTATCGCCCTGCATCATGCCCTCCTGGTTATAGATACCTTCCAGGAAGAAGGGGAGCAGTTCGGTCTTGTGCTCTTCGGCAAGTTCGGGATAGATGTTCGCGAAGGCGCGGGTGTATCGCTGGCCGTAATTGGGTGGAATCTGCATACCCACCAGCAGGGTTTCGGCGCCTGTCTCCTTTACCTGCTCAATCATGTTTGCCAGATTCCGGCGGATAACGTTGGGCGGAAATCCCCGCAGGCCATCGTTACCACCGAGTTCGATGACAACGACTGCCGGTTCGTTCTTGTCCAGAAGGTCGGGCAGGCGGCGCAGACCGCCATCAGTGGTTTCGCCGCTGATACTGGCGTTGACCACCTGCCAGTGGTCCAGGCCCTCGCTGCCAAGCCGTTCCCGAAGCAGCGCCACCCAGGAATCCCCGGTTTGCACACCGTAGGCTGCGCTGAGGCTGTCTCCAACGATCATCAGTGTGCTCTGGCTGGCCTGAGCCTGCGCACCAACACACATTAAAGCGAGAAAAACTATTGATCTCAGGCGTAAAAATACCGTATGCATAGAGGTCCTGTGTTCAATACAACCGTTGTGGAGAGTTCGTGAGCGACTTAAGTGATCACAAACCGGATAATGTTAGCCCCATGCTGAAAGTCAGTAACCTGACGCATAAGGTCAGCCTTGAGACAGATACGTTGACGATCTTGCAGGGGGTCAGTCTGGAAATCAACCGGGGTGAATCCGTCGCCATTGTCGGGCGCTCCGGCTCGGGCAAAACGACGTTGTTGGGGCTGTTGGCCGGGTTGGATACCCCGTCTGACGGCATCGTTGAGCTTGATGGCTCAGTGATCAGCCAGCTCAGTGAGGATGAACGCGCGAAACTCCGGTCCCGCCGGGTTGGTTTCGTGTTCCAGTCATTCCAGTTATTGCCGGCATTGACGGCGCTGGAGAACGTTATGCTGCCGCTGGAATTGGGCGGTTTCGATTCTCCAAAAGCCAAAGCGAAGGAGTTGTTGGAGCGGGTCGGGCTTGGCGAGCGGCTTTCGCACACACCGAGGCAGCTCTCCGGTGGCGAACAGCAGCGGGTAGCCATTGCTCGCGCCTTTGCCTCCGAGCCGGCCATCCTGTTTGCCGACGAACCCACGGGCAACCTCGACAACCGAACCGGCGCTGACGTATCCGACCTGTTGATGGCTCTGAACCGGGAGCAGGGCACAACACTGGTCATGGTGACCCACGACGAACGACTTGCCGCCCGCTGTGGCCGACAATTCAATATCGAGGCGGGTGTATTGACCGAACCTAAGACCGCCCAGCAGCCGGAAGCGGTGAATTGATGGCGGCCTCGAAAAAACTCATGTCGGTCAAACGAGACTGGCGGGAACGGGACGTTCGTGTCGTACTCTCGGCGCTGATCATAGCAGTTGCCACGGTAGCAACCATTGCTCTGTTTGCCAGCCAGTTGCAGCGTACTCTGGTGTCGTCAGCCAGTTCCTTTCTTGCCGCAGACCGCCAACTGGAAGCGGAAAACGGCCGGCCAATTCCCGAGGGTTGGATGCAGGAAGCCGAGCAGCGGGGGCTGGAAACCGCCCGCATGATCGAGTTTTCCACTATGGTTTTCGGTGCCGGGAATTTCCAGTTGGTGTCGGTCAAGGCGGTTAATAACGAATACCCGCTACGGGGCGAAGTGGAATACCAGGAAGGTGCTGAGGCGCCGAGGCAAACGGTCGCCCATGGCCCTGCGCCGGGCGAGGTCTGGATCAACCCGCGTTTGCTGCGGCTTCTGGAGCTCGAACCGGGAGACACTCTGGAGGTTGGTAATCAGGGCCTGACTATTTCCGGTCTGCTGGTACGTGAGCCGGACGGCGGCTTCAATATGTCCGCTTTAGCACCACGGGTAATGATGCACGCTGACGACGTTGGGGCGACCGGTGTGATTCAGGAGGGCAGCCGGGTTGAATATGTGTACCTGTTTGCCGGTGAAGAAGCGTTGCTCAACGACTACTACCGTTGGCTGCAACCACAACTGGAGCCCAGCCACGAGTGGGAGGGTGTGCGTGACGGCGAGACCTTCTCCCGCTCCCTGGAGCGGGCTGAGCGTTTTCTGTTGCTGGGTGGCAGCCTGGCGGTCATGTTGGCGGCGGTTGCTGTCGCGGTCGCCAGCCGTCAGTACGCGTTGTCGCAGCGGGATACCGTGGCGTTATTGAAAACCCTGGGGGTTCGCAGCCAGGGAATAGGTCGCCTGTATCTGCGTCGGCTGGCTCTGTGGGGTGTTGTTGGTGCTGTTGGTGGCTTGTTGGTGGCCTTACCCCTGTATTGGTTGCTGTCCAGCGTGTTGGGGGATGTGCTGGAGCGACAGATAGACTACCAGATCGATCCCAATGCGTTGGCGCCGGCGCTGTTGACGGCGCTAGTGTCGCTGTTTGCCTTTGCGTATCCGCCCATCCGCAGGCTGCGGAATGTGCCGGCTATGCGGGTGCTACGAAGCCAGCCTGGCGAATCCGGCCGCGAAGCGATTCCCGACCTTGTGATTGCAGTTGTCGCAATCTTTGGCTTGGTATGGATGTACGCCAGGGAAGTGTCCCTGGTGCTGTCTCTGCTCGGGGGGCTTGCCTTGCTGCTCGGTACTCTGGGCCTGCTTGGGTGGTTGATGGTCACTACACTGCGGCGCATCAGCGGTGGTGGAAACGCATGGCGGCTGGCGTTGGTGGGCCTGTACCGGCATCGCAGGGCGAGCTTGTCGCAGATTGCGGTATTCGCCATGACGTTGATGCTGGCGGCCACATTGATCCTCGTCAGAACGTCCTTGTTGGACGACTGGCAGTCGCAACTGCCTGAAGATACGCCTAACCACTTCCTGATCAATATCGCCCCGGAGGCGGTGGGTGAGGTGGATGAGTTCTGGGCGGAGCGCGGGCACCCTCTGGAAAAGCTGTATCCGATGGTTCGTGGCCGGCTTACAGAATTGAATGGGCAGCCGGTGAAAGAGGCTGTGACCAAAGACGAACGGGTCGGCGCCCTTAACCGCGAGTTGAACCTGACCTGGATGGAAGAGCTGCCGGACGACAACGGCATTGTCGCTGGCCGGTGGTTCACGAAAGGACAGACCGACGGCGTGTCCATTGAAGCTGAACTGGCCGGAAAGCTCGGTGTTGAGGTGGGAGACGAGCTTGGATTCACCATTGGCTCAGAGAAGATCACGGAAACGGTTACCAGTATTCGTACGGTCCAGTGGGACAGCATGAAACCCAATTTTTACATGGCATTTCCCCCGGGAGGTGGGCTGGAAGACATGCCTGCGACGTGGATTACGGCGTTCTATCTGCCGGCGGACCTGAAATCCCAGCTCAACGATTTCTCACGCCGGTTTCCCACGGTTTCCGTGCTTGAGATCGACCACGTGATTGAGCGTATCCAGGAAATCGTACGGCAGGTTACCCAGGCCATCGAAGCGATATTGGCATTGATCCTGGCAGCAGCCCTGGTAGTGATGGCGGCGGTGGTCAGTGCCACCATGCAGGACCGACAACGGGAAGGCGCTCTGCTCAGGACTTTGGGCGGCAGGCAAACACTGCTGGTAAGGAGTACCATGCTGGAGTTCGCGCTACTGGGATTCTTTGCCGGTATTCTCGGCGTTGCGGCTGCAGAGGGCGCTGTCTGGGCGTTGCAGTTCCGTATGTTCGAGGGCGAGTTCCGTTGGCACTGGCAGGCCATACTGCCCATCCCACTACTCAGCGCCCTGGTGTTGGCGCTGTTCGGTCGCTGGCAATTGAAGCCAGTACTGAGTGTATCGCCGATGCTCTTGCTCAGGCGACTTGAATAACCGGGGCGGTTCCGGAGTTAACGGTAGTTGGAGAGGATCTCATCCAGTCTGCCGTTCTCCCTGAGGGCTTGGAGTTCCCGGTTAAACGCGTTGGCAAAAGGTGCCCACTCCTTCCGGAGCATCAGTCGGAAACCGTATTCGCTGAGCTTGGTCGAGGTAGTGGTGAACTCTCTCTGGAGCCCCTCGTTCCGCAGGATCCACTTGCCAACCAGGCGATCTGCGACCGCGGCGTCGAGATCCTCGCCATGAAGAACGTATAGGAACATGTCCCGGTCTTTGGAAACATCAAAGCGCTTGATGTCTCCAGATTCAAAATACGGTTCCAATGGGGGGTAGTGATAGCCGAGATGGGTAACCAGGGTTTTTGAGAGCAGATCCTCAGGCACTTCAAACTGAAACGTTGAGCCTTTCGGTACAAACAGAACTTCTTCAATGTTAACCACTGGGTCTGTGAAGACAAAATCCTCGGGGTTGTCAGTCCACTCTTTCGC
The DNA here is from genome assembly GCF_055524115.1 of Marinobacter sp. V34. Classification (NCBI taxonomy): domain Bacteria; kingdom Pseudomonadati; phylum Pseudomonadota; class Gammaproteobacteria; order Pseudomonadales; family Marinobacteraceae; genus Marinobacter; species Marinobacter sp. V34. The sequence goes on from NZ_JBUPZY010000010.1 coordinate 150,277, forward strand.
CCGGGTAGTGCCGTCTATGTAGCCGTCCATCAGCATCTGATCGACACGTTTGCGGGGGATTTTCTCGGCGACAACTCGATAGTTCAACCGCTCAGCAACCAGGACGACGACATCCCACATTATGCCGGACTGTTTATCGCCTTCTGTAATCAGGTAAGGAGGATAGCCATTCGGTGAGACGTTAAATCGGAATGCGCGCTTGGCGTCCTGCGAGGGCGCACTCTCGGTAGCGAATGCGGTTGCGCCATAAAGAGGCGCAAACAGGAGTGCCAGTGACGCAATAGCGATCGGGATGTGCCGACTGAATGAGTCGTTGCGCATAGATGCGAGGCTCTGTTTCAAGAAGATTTTCTAACCCGGCTACATCCCTGCCAGCTACTGCAGAATTGTCACTGTTTCTCCTGTCAATTTCAATGACATGATTTGAATGTTTTTGTAGCGTTGAGTGTCGGCCTGTATTCCCTGAATGGCCTGAAACACCCGACCTGAGCCGGGTGTCGGGCGTTACCCGATCAGGCCCAGGCGCGCTTCAGAACCGCGCGAGCATCTTCGAGGCTAACCTCTTTCGGATTGAACATCATGGCGCCGTCGTCCATGGCCATTTCGGCGATGGTATCAAGCTGGTGTTCCTCAACGCTGCCGGTTTCCTTGAGAGTGCGGGGCAATTTGCAGCGTTTGTGGAGTTCGTCACGCAGCTTGCGCAGGGCTGAAATGCTGGCTTCCGCGCGACGGCTGGCCGGAGTGGCCGAATAGACATCAGGGCCCTCAAGGTACAGCAGCAGTTCACCAAGCGGCGCTCGGATAGACTCAAGGTTGTACTCCAGCACGTAAGGCAGGTATAGGCTCATGCATAAACCGTGGGGCAGGTGGCAGATGGCACCGGTAGCGTGTCCCAGGGCGTGAACCAATCCGACCATTGAGTTTGAAAACGCAATTCCGGCCATGGTGGAGGCCTGCGCCAGCTCAAGTCGGCCATCGCTGTCCTTCGGGTTATCCATCACCTGCAGCAGCGAGGTGCTGATCTTCTTGACCGCCGCCGTTGCATAGGCATCGCTAAGCGGGTTCTTGGCCATGCAGGTAAAGGCTTCCGTGGCATGGGTCATGGCATCCATGGCGGTGGCAGCCGTGATGTGCGGCGGCAGTGTGAGTGTCATCCTGGGGTCGATCACTGCCGCGTTAGGCAGCAGGAATGACGAAGTGAAAGGGAGCTTCACTGACTTGGTTGTGTCGGTGATGACGGCTACCGAGGTTACTTCCGAGCCCGTACCAGCGGTCGTTGGAACCACCAGGAACGGCTTCAGGGGGTGTTTGATCACGCCCGCTCCACTGTAGGCCGCAATGTCGTCACCGCCTTCCGACACCAGAATGTTCACGGCCTTGGCGGTATCAATGGCAGAACCACCCCCAACAGCAATGATGGAATCACATTTCTCGCTGCGATAGATGCCAGCAATGTCCCTGACCACGTCGGTGGATGAGTCCGGCGGTACATCATCGTAGATGCTGATGATTTCCAGCCCGCTTTCCTCGCAGGCTGCGACCACCGGGTCCAGAAGGCCGGCGGCTCTGACACCCTTGTCGGTCACGATCATCGGGCGCTTGGCGGCAAGGCCGGTAAGCTCGTAGGGAATATGCTCCAGGGCCGCTTTGCCAGCGATGACTTTGACCGGGCAGAAAAACTCGTAATATTGGTTCGTCATTATGCTCTCACCGTCTCGACAAAATGGGTTGCAACCTTGAGATAAATACGGGCTGCGCTGAGAAGTTTCTCAGGCAGATGAAGGTTTGAGGGGTATTCCTTTACCGCACGTTTTGCCACCAGCTTGGGCAGGATGAAGGTTTCAAGCCGATTGAGGACGCGAGTCATGCGAATGGCATAACTGATATCGCCATCCACCAGCATGCGGTCGTTGGCGAACGCCACTGACGTTTTTTCCTGGAACGAGAGCACGAGGAAGGCGTGAGCGATGTGCTTGAACTGAATGGACAGATCCACCGGGCGTGGTGCCGCGTCCCCGTGGTAATGAAAGCGGCCATTCCCCGTGTGTTCAACAATGAGCCGTGACCCATCAGGCATCACCATCATTTCAAACAGGAAGCCAGCGGGTAGCGCCCGGGCTTCCTGTTGCACCGCAGAATCAATTTCACTGACAGCCTGGAGCGCGCGCCCCATCACCTGGAACATCAGCTCTACATAAAGCCGCCGGGCCTGGAACACCATCGGCTGGATACGTTTCGCAAGCATGGCAATCGTCCGATTGTTGTTTAAGTACATCGATTTTTAGAGTTATTGCTCTAAAAGTCAATGCGGACGATGACGTCAGTTCTGCGTCAGTTGGGCCAGCTTGCGTTTTGCCTCTTCTGCGACCTCGCCTCCGGCTTCTGCCGCGGTGCTGTAATACTGGATGGCCTCCTGGCGTTTACCCTGCTCAACGGCAACGTCTCCCAGGCGCAAATAAGCTATGGAGGTGGGCACAACCTGATTGGCCTGGCTGAGGTGTTTGCGGGCTTTGTCATAGTTGTTCAGCTCCAGGGCGCTCAGACCGCTGTGAAGCTGGTAGGTGAACATCTCCGGATACAGCGATGTGGCCTTGTCGAAGTCTGCAGAGGCTTTATCAAGGTTTTCCTGAGCCCTGTAGATACGGCCCCGAAGAGAATAGAAAGCGGCTTCTTCGGGTTCTACTTTTATAGCTTCGTTAACCTTGGCAAGCGCCGCGTCCAGTTTGTCGTCGCTGGCGAGTTTCATGGCTTCGTCATAGGCGTCGTAAGCAGGCTGGCGGCTGCGAAGGAACGACAGTTTTTTCTCGTAGGTTTCTTCGCCACGATAGCCGCCGGCGCCAATTTTATTGACCAGTTCCTGGTTTTCACGAACCCGCTTCTGCGATGGTGGGTGAGTCGCGAACATGCCTTCAATAAAGCTTGTATCCCGGCCCTCGGAGAGCCGAACAAACAGTTCCTGTAATTCCACCGCTGCCTGTGGATCGTATCCGGCCGCTTTCATGTAACGAATGCCATAGTGGTCAGACTCCAGCTCATCGCCCTGGCTGTATTGGGCGAGTGCAAGCTGTGCTCCCATGGCGGCGCCGCCCATGATCAGGCCTGCCCACTCGTTATCAGACAGGGCAAAACCCAATCCCGCTACGCCTGCGCTGATCAGCATGCCTTGCTGCATGCGCTGAACACTGTGTCGCGCGGCGGCATGAACAATTTCATGGCCAAGGACCGACGCGAGTTGGGCTTCGTCTTCAAATTCCATCAGCAAGCCGCGATTGATGGCGATCTTGCCACCGGGCAGGGCCCAGGCATTGGGCACACTGCTGTTCAGAACCACGAACTCGTAGGGTAGGTCGGGCCGGTCACTGACTTTTGCCAGCTTCTGGCCTACCTGGCTGACGTACAGGTTCAGTTCCGGGTCAAGGTAGAACTGGCCGCCCTGGGTTTGCTGCGTGGGCTTGTACTGCTCACTGCCGATGGAAAGCTCCTGGCTCTCGGGAATCAGTGACAGCTGCTTTTCGCCGGTAACTGGATTGACTGAACACCCGGCGAGGAAGGCCACCACAACAAAAACGGTAAGACGTTGAAAGCCTGTGTGAACGTTCACGATAAACTCCTTGTTTGAATACCTGGGCAGACCCTGGCGGATATCCGCGGTTGCCGTTACTGGGCATTGGAATGTTTATACCATATCCCTGTGAGTGGCTGTGATACTACCCGTAAGAGCTTGTTGTGTGGAGGCTTTGTCGGCTTTGGGGTATGATTGAAAGCTCTGTTTCCCGTTTTATACCGCATCCGGAACGACTTCATGAGCAACTATCTGGAACTCATTGCCCTGGTCTGGTTTTTGATCTGTTGGCTGGGCTATTCCGAGTACTCCAGGCGCAAGGCCAATGATCGCCCCTGTCTTTCCAACACGTTGGATCTTTACCGTGAAGACTGGATGCGCGTGATGCTCCGCCGGGATAACCGCATATCCGACGCCTCCGTGGTGGGCAACCTTGAGCGCAATGGCGCTTTTTTCGCGTCCAGTTGCCTGTTGATCCTGGCCGGTATCATCACGGCGCTCGGATATACCCAAGAGGTGATGGAAGTATTCAGCACCATGCCGTTCGGCACTCTGCCCAGCCGGGAAATCTGGGAAATGCGAATGGTCGTGCTGATGGTGATTTTCATCTACGCTTTCTTCAAGTTCACCTGGTCCATGCGGATGTACAATTTCGTTTCCGTGCTGATTGGCAGTGCACCGCTGACCACTGACACCAAGGCCAGCCCTGCCTCCAGGGAAGCCTTTGCAAAAAGTGCCGGAAGCGTTTGCAACCTGGCCGGCGATGCCTTCAACCTGGGGTTGCGCTCCTACTACTACGCTTTGGCCGTGGTTTCGTGGTTTATCCATCCATTGGTGTTTATGGGGGCCTCCACTTTGATTGTTATCGTTCTGTACCGTCGGGAGTTTCGCTCTACCGCACTGTTGGCACTGCGATCCGGCAAGGTGTTTGAGGAACCTTCACCAAAGCCTGAAACCGGAAAAAAAGAAGCCGGTAAAGAAACCTAAAACTGACCTGACGAGCCAAACGTTATGAAAGACTCCATGAGGATGGACCGGGTTCGCCGGTTTATAAACACCCTCAACCAGGGGCGCGAATTGGGCCTGACAGTGACATCTGCGAAAGTAGGGGAGTTGACTCTCTGCCTTCCTTACAGTGACCGCATTATTGGCAACCCCGATACGGGGGTTATCCATGGCGGTGCCATCACAACGCTGATGGACACCACTTCCGGCTCCGTGATCATGTGCAGTCTGGATGATTTTGAGTTGTGCCCGACCCTGGACCTGAGGGTGGATTACATGCGCCCTGCCGAACCACACAAGCCGGTGTACGCCCGTGCTGAAACCTATAAGGTTACCCGCAACATTATTTTTACCCGCTGTGAGGCGTACCAGGAGCCAGGGGAAACCATCGCCAACTGTGTCGGCACGTTCATGCGTATTGGCAAGGAAGCAAGCCCGAAGTCGTTCCGCGACCTGATTACTGGAGGCGAAGAATGACCAATCCGGAAATCCTCCGTTACACCCAGGAAACCGGTGATTTCTCCCGCATGCTGGAGAGTATCCCTTACGCTCGTTTTATTGGCCTCGAGTGCGATCGTTTCGGCGACGACCTGATTTTCCGCCTACCGATGAAAGAGGAAAACCTTGGCAACCCGATACTGCCGGCCATCCATGGCGGGGTGATTGGTGGCTTCATGGAGCTTTCTGCGTTGATCTACCTGATGATGTCCCAGGAAACCCTGCGTATGCCTCGCATCGTCGATTTTTCACTGGACTACCTTCGTGCTGGCCTAAACCGCGAGACGTTCGCTGAATGTCAGCTCACCCGACAGGGCAACCGCGTGGCCAATGTGATGATCACCGCCTGGCAGAAGTCCCGCTCCCAACCCATCGCGACCGCCCGTGCGCACTTCCTTCTGGAAGACTGAATTCATCTTGCCGGGGTTGAAATACCCCGTGTGAACCCCATTTCCCATCTCAACATGCTTGGCCTTGGTGCAAGCAAGCAGGTGGGCTCGGTGCTCAAACAGGAACTACTCCGAACGTAAACAAGCAGGAGACAAAACAAGCCATGACGGTTGAATCGCAAAAAGAGACTCTGGGTTTTCAGACTGAAGTTAAGCAACTGCTTAACCTGATGATCCATTCCCTGTATTCCAACAAGGAAATCTTCCTTCGTGAGCTGATTTCGAACGCCTCGGATGCTGAAGACAAACTGCGTTTCGCTGCGTTGAAAGACGACAGCCTGTTCGAAAGCGACCCAGAGCTGAAAATTCGCCTGGACTACGACGCCGAAAAGAACACCGTCACCCTGACCGACAACGGTATCGGCATGAACCGGGACGATGTTATCCAGAACCTGGGCACCATCGCCAAGTCTGGTACTGCTGAGTTTCTCAAGCAGCTTTCCGGTGACGAGAAGAAAGACAGCAAACTGATCGGTCAGTTTGGTGTTGGCTTCTATTCCTCGTTCATTGTTGCCGATTCCGTGGAAGTGTTTACCCGCCGAGCAGGTACCCCGGTTGAAGAGGGCGTTCACTGGCAGTCTGCTGGTGATGGACAGTTCACCATCGAGAACGTGGATCTGACCGAGCGTGGAACGCAAATCGTTCTACATCTGAAGGACGAAGCCAAGGAATTTGCGGACGGTTTCCGCCTGCGTAACCTGGTGAAGAAGTACTCCGACCACATCTCCTTCCCGGTAGTGATGAAGTCCGAATCCGAAGAAGAGGGCGAAAAGGGCGAGTATGAGACGGTTAACGACGCCACCGCACTGTGGACACTGTCTCGTAGCGAGATCAAGGACGAGGAGTACAAGGAGTTCTACAAGCACATTGCCCACGATTTCGAAGACCCGCTGACCTGGTCCCATAACAAGGTGGAAGGCAAGCTGGATTACACCAGCCTTCTGTATGTGCCGGGCCGTGCGCCGTTTGACCTGTATAACCGGGAAGCGCCTCGTGGACTTAAGTTGTATGTTCAGCGTGTGTTCATTATGGACGACGCCGAGCAGTTCCTGCCGTTGTACCTGCGCTTCACCAAGGGCGTGATTGATTCCAACGACCTGTCTCTGAACGTCTCGCGGGAGATTCTGCAGAACGACAGTACCGTAGAAAGCATCCGCACAGCCGTCACCAAGCGCGTTCTGGATATGCTGTCCAAGCTGTCCAAGAAAGAGCCGGAGCAGTACCAGAAGTTCTGGAACGAGTTCGGTACCGTGTTGAAGGAAGGCCCGGCGGAAGACTTCAGCAACCGCGAGAAAATTGGCGGCCTGCTGCGCTTTGCGTCCACTCACACTGGTGAACAGGCGCAGACCGTGTCTCTGGATGAGTACATCGGCCGAATGAAGGAAGGCCAGAGCAAGATTTACTACATCACCGCCGACAACTTCATGGCGGCCAAGAGCAGCCCACACCTCGAAGTATTCCGCAAGAAAGGCATCGAAGTGCTGATCCTTTCCGATCGGATCGACGAGTGGATGATGGGCTACCTGAACGAATACGACGGCAAGCAGTTCCAGGACGTTGCCCGTGGTGATCTCGACCTTGGTGAAGTGGAAACTGAGGAAGATAAGAAGCACAAGGAAGAAGCCGCCGAGGAGCACAAGAACCTGCTGGAGCGCATCAAAACCTCGCTGGACGACCGGGTTCAGGAAGTGCGGGTAACCAACCGCCTGACCGATTCACCAGCCTGCCTGGTGGTTGGCGACTTCGACATGGGCGCACAGATGAAGAAGATCATGGAAGCGGCGGGCCAGAAAGTGCCCGACAGCAAACCGATTTTCGAAATCAACGTGGAGCATCCGCTGGTTCAACGCCTTGAGAAAGAGCAGGGCGAGGATCGCTTTAAGGAGCTGTCTGCAGTACTGCTGGACCAGGCAACCCTGGCTAGTGGTGAACAGCTGCAGGACCCGGGCGCGTACGTCAGCCGCCTGAACCGTTTGCTGCTTGAGCTCGCCAACTAAGGCCGACTGATGCAGCAGATTATTGTGGACGTTGATATCAGCCCTGATGAGTGGATCAAGCTTTATCAGGGCTCGGCGACGGACGTCCACACCACGGCCCGGGACGGGCGTTCCGTCCGCTTCCCGGCCCGTATCCTCTCCCGGTTCTACCTTCGAGACGGTGTCCAGGGCAGCTTTCGTATCCTGTTTGATGACCAGGGCAAGTTCGCCAGCGTTGAGCGGCTGTGATTCCGACCTACCAACGCCCCTAAAACTTCTCTACAATTCCCACCCGTTTATTCCTTGATCAATTCGTGGAGCCCTAATGCGAATAATCCTTGCCCCAATGGAAGGGCTGGTTGATGCACCCATTCGAGAGACACTAACAGCCGTTGGTGGCATCGACCGGTGCGTGACGGAATTTATTCGCGTGACTCAGGGCATGCTGCCGCCCCGTATTTTCTACAAATACGCCCCGGAACTGCACAACCGATGCGAAACCCGGGTTGGTGTGCCGGTGGCCGTTCAACTACTGGGCTCAGACCCCGTCCAGATGGGGCTGCATGGCGCCAAGGCGGTGGAACTGGGCGCCACACAGGTTGATATCAATTTCGGTTGCCCCGCCAAAACCGTGAACAGGCACAAGGGTGGCTGTGTACTCATGCGCGAGCCCGAGTTGATGCAACAGATAACGGAAGCGGTTCGTACCGCTGTGCCTGCGCATGTGCCGGTGACCGCGAAAATGCGCCTGGGGTACGATGACCGTTCCAAGGGCGTTGCCTGTGGTCAGGCGCTGGAAGCGGCCGGCGCGTCCGAAATCGTGGTTCACGCCCGAAGCAAGGTAGACGGATACAAGCCGCCTGCGTATTGGGAAGAAGTGGCGAAGGTCAGGGAAGCGGTCAAGACCCATGTGATCGCCAACGGCGAGATCTGGACCGTGGCTGATTACTGGCGCTGCCGGGAGGTCTCCGGCTGTGACGATGTGATGATCGGTCGTGGGCTGATCGCCCGGCCGGATCTGGCAAGGCGAATTCGTGCCAGTCAACTTGAGGAATCGGTGGCGGATATGACCTGGCCCGAGGTGGTCAGGCTGGTAGAAGGCTACGCTGTTGCGCTGCAGGAACGTCTTGAAGACAGGTTCGTGACCGGCCGTATCAAGCAATGGCTGAACTATCTGCGTGGCGGCTACGCGGAGGCCCAGTGGCTGTGGCCCGAAGCCAGAAAAATCCGTGACGTGGCACCCATGCTGGCCTGCCTGCGGCAGCCCGTCCGGGTTACCGAAGCGGCATAGGCCCGTTCATTCTTACCATCCGGGAACCCCAATCTCCAGCTACACTGCTATGAAGTGACGAATGCTTCGTATGGTTAGGGTATCGCCAAAAACAGTGGAGAGGGAGAAATGAACATCGCCTGCAAGAGTCTGGTTGCTGCCTTTCTGGCAAGCGCCGTATCGCTGTCGGCTGCGGCCGACACCGTCAACGTTACCCCGCTTGGGAGCCATGACGGCGAATTCTGTGCCATGGACCGGGCGCTCATCTTTGAAGACCCCAATGGCACCCGAATCCTTTACGATGCCGGTCGAACCGTTGCGGGCGCAGATGACCCACGATTGGGCGACATTGATGTGGTATTGGTCTCCCACGTTCACGGGGACCATGTGGGTGACCGACACATCCGAGAGGTCAACCAGGGCAGCTGTGGTGGGCCGGAGGTGCCGGTGGTGGTGCTGCCGGAGTCCAATTCCGTGAACATCACCGCCGCCAAGAAAGCAAAGATCGTAACGGGTAGCGAAATGCCGGCCTTTTTTGCCAGCAAGCTCAAAAGCGTGGAAGGTAATCCAGAGGATTCTCTGTTGGTAAGGTTCGGGGCTGAACGGGTGGTGGGCGGTGTGGCCATCACAACCGTGCCCGCCGTTCACAGCAACGGCCTGTCGCCGAGTTTCCTTACCGGCCCGCTGGCGGAATACCTGAAAGCGGCGGGCGTTGGCGCCAGTGTTGGGCCGCCCACCGGCTACGTGCTCACGTTCACCAATGGCCTGGTGGTGTACCTGTCCGGCGATACCGGTATCACCGCTGAGCAGAAACTGGTTGTCAAAGACCACTACGGCGTGAGCCTTGTCGTTCTCAACATCGGTGACACCTACACCACGGGGCCGGAAGAGGCGGCCTACGTGGTAAATGACCTGATAAAGCCAAATGCGGTGATCGCATCCCACGCCAATGAAGCGGCCACGCAGGATGGCATGGTCCGGGACGGAACGCGCACCAAGCAGTTCATAGGCCTGTCATCAGTGTCCGTTCACGTTCCCTTGAGCGGCAAAACCATGAGCTTTGATGGTACTGCCAACTGCACCGGCGGTTGTTGAAATGGAGGCTGGCCGTGGCGGTCAGCCCTCCATATCAGACGAATACTGCCCCCGGGTGGCAAGGCTATTCAGCTTGGCGCGCTTAACCATTGCCGCCTGGGCGGCTTCGCGGTTGGAGGAAATGCCCGCCCAGGCTTTCTGGGCCGGCTCCTGCAGTGCTCGCCCATAGGAAAAGCTGAGCGTCCAGGGCAAAGCCGGGCCGCTGTTCATGGCGTTCAGGTTCAAGGTCGCTTCAGCCGGTGTCTGGCCACCGGACAGGAAATTGATACCGGGTACCGCTGCCGGCACCACACGCCGGAACACTCTTAACGTGTGTTTTGCTACGTCCTCCGGGCTTGCTTTCTGGCCATTGGCATTGCCGGGCGTCACCATGCTGGGTTTGAGAATCATCGTCTCAAGCTCAACGTGATGGCGTCGCAGGGCTTGAAATACCTCGTTGATAACGGCCTCATTTACTTCTGCGCTACGCTCGATGCTATGGCCGCCGTCGATCAGCACTTCCGGTTCCACAATGGGCACCACACCACAGGACTGGCAGATGGCGGCATAGCGTGCCAATACCTCCGCATTTGCCTCAATCGCGGCGCGACTGGGGTTGGTATCGGTGATGTGGTAAACGTTCCGCCATTTGGCGAACCGTGCACCGAGTTGCTTGTAGTCTTCAAGCCGCTGGGCCAATCCATCCAGGCCCTCGGTAATCTCATCCCCGGGCGCGTTGATCATCGGGCCCTTGCCCTTATCAACCTTGATGCCAGGCACAATGCCCTGTTTTGCTGCCACCGAGGGTAGTGTGGCGCCATCGTCTGCGTGCTGCCGCAGGGTTTCTTCGAACAGGATCACGCCACTGACATACTCTCCCAGCCCCGGCGCGCCAAGAATCAGATTGCGGTAATGTCGTCGGTTTTCCTCGGTGGATTCCACGCCCACCGCCTTGAACCGTTTGGCGATGGTTGGATTGCTTTCGTCCGCCGCCAGAATGCCTTTACCCTCGCAGACCAGTTCACGGATGGTGCTTTCAAGCTGTTCCTGAGTGTTCATCCAAAACTCCCGTCGCTATGCCAGTGAACGTTTATATCTCTGAGTGTTCAGTATAGATCTTCAACAACCAGATCACAGTTATCAACCGGTAACACGCGGGTTATATGGTGATAATCAAAAACTATTACATTGGTACGAAAATACAACCTGAACTAATAGTGAAAAATGGGAGTACATTGACTAGATTGGTAGCTGATTGGTTCAGTTTCTCAGTGCCACAACGATCTATAAAACATCGACAACGATGTTAGCAACCGACGGAGAGAGCGATATGAGCGGTAATGAAGGTAAGTGCCCGGTCATGCACGGCGGTATGACCAAACTAGGGGCCAGCGAACCCGACAATCGGTTCTGGTGGCCAAACCAGCTAAATCTGGGGATTCTGCATCAGCATAATCCCAAGTCTAATCCACTGGGTGAAGATTTTAACTACGCCGAAGAGTTCAAGAAGCTTGATCTCGCTGCGGTGAAACAAGATATCGAGATGGTCCTGACGGACTCTCAGGACTGGTGGCCAGCGGATTATGGTCATTACGGTCCATTCATGATCCGTATGGCGTGGCACAGCGCGGGTACATATCGAACGGGCGATGGCCGCGGTGGTGCCGGCACCGGCAACCAGCGTTTCGCACCCGTCAGCAGTTGGCCAGACAACGGTAACCTGGACAAGGCACGCCGCCTGTTGTGGCCGGTTAAACAGAAGTACGGTAATAAGCTGTCGTGGGCCGATCTGTTCATCCTGACCGGCAATGTGTCCCTTGAATCCATGGGCTTCAAGACCTTTGGCTTTGCCGGCGGCCGTGAAGATATTTTCCAGCCCGAGGAAGACATTTACTGGGGTGCGGAAAAGGAATGGCTGGCCACCAGCGACAAGCCGAACAGCCGTTATTCCGGCGATCGTGACCTGGAAAATCCGCTGGCTGCGGTACAAATGGGGTTGATCTATGTGAACCCGGAAGGCCCGGATGGAAACCCTGATCCGTTGGCTTCGGCACGCGACATTCGCGAAACCTTTGCCCGAATGGCGATGAATGATTACGAAACAGCAGCCCTGACTGCTGGCGGTCATACGTTTGGTAAAACCCACGGTGCCGGCGACCCGGACAAGGTAGGCCCAGAGCCGGAAGCATCCCCTATAGAATCAATGGGCCTTGGCTGGAAGAGCAGCCACAGCAGCGGAAAGGGGCGTGATGCCATTACCAGTGGCCTCGAAGGCGCCTGGACACCGAGCCCTACCACCTGGGATATGAGCTACTTTGACGTGCTGTTTGGTTACGAATGGGAGCTGACCAAGAGCCCGGCTGGTGCTCAGCAGTGGCAGCCAAAAGGATTAGCAGAGAAAGACATGGCGCCCGATTCGGAAGATCCGTCCAAGCGGGTTCCGATCATGATGTCCACCGCCGATATGGCGATGAAGCAGGACCCGGAGTACCGCAAGATTTGCGAACACTTCCACAAGAACCCGGACGAGTTTGCGGACGCCTTTGCCCGCGCCTGGTTTAAGCTGACACATCGGGATATGGGCCCAAAAACCCGCTATCTCGGCCCGGAAGTGCCGGCTGAAGATCTGATCTGGCAAGATCCGGTGCCGGAGGTCGATCACGAGCTGATCAATGCCCAGGACATCGCTGACCTTAAGAGCAAGATTCTGGGCGCTGGCCTGACGGTCTCCGAGTTGGTGTACACAGCCTGGTCTGCCGCGTCGACGTTCCGTGGTTCGGACCTTCGTGGTGGGGCCAACGGAGCCCGCATTCGCCTGGCTCCCCAGAAAGACTGGGAGGTGAACGAACCACAGCAACTGGCGAAGGTGCTGCAGGCCCTTGAAGGCATACAGAAAGCCTTTAACGATGCACAGTCGGGCAACAAGAAGGTTTCCCTGGCGGACCTGATCGTTCTTGGCGGTAATGCCGCGGTCGAGAAAGCTGCCAAGGACGCGGGCCACAGCATCGACGTGCCGTTCGCGCCCGGACGCACCGATGCCACCGATGACCAGACAGACGTAGAAGCCTTCGACTGGCTCAAGCCCGAGGCTGATGGGTTCCGCAACTATCGCCGCGCGGCGTTCATCGTTTCCGACGAGGAAATGTTGGTCGATAAGGCGCAGCTGCTAAACCTGAGCGCACCGCAGATGGCGGTTCTGGTGGGCGGCCTGCGTGTACTGGGTGCCAATTACAAACAATCCAAACACGGCGTGCTGACCAACTCGCCGGGCAAGCTCACGAACGATTTCTTTGTGAACCTGACCGACCTGAACACGGAGTGGAAGCCAACGTCGGCTGATGAGGATGTGTTTGAAGGCAGGGACCGCAAGTCCGGTGATGTTAAATGGACAGGCACCCGGGCGGATCTGGTCTTTGGTTCGAATTCCCAGCTTCGTGCAATTTCCGAGGTGTACGCCCAGGATGACGCCAAGGAGAAGTTTGCGAAGGACTTTGTGGCAGCCTGGAACAAAGTGATGAACGCGGATCGCTTCGATCTGTCGTAAGTGCCGTAGTCGGTGGCCAGCGGATGCAGGGGAGAGATTCTGTGCATCCGTTGGCTTCGTTGTGTAGGTTGATAAGTCGGCAACGTTCAGGAGGCCCGTTTGATTACCTACACATTATTTGTGATAGCGCTGGTGCTTTTCGCCGTCACCGCACTCGGAAGGGTGCGGCTCCACGACTGGTGGATACGTGCCTGTGAGTTTCCCCGTGTTCAGATCGCTGCGCTTATTTCCGTAACCGCGGTCGCTGCATTTGTGTTTGGGGAAGGTGAATTGCGGCTATGGGTGATCGCACTCTGTGGGCTGGTACTGGTGTTGCAGTTGTACCGAATATTGCCCTGGACGCGATTCTGGCCCCTGCAGGTTCAGGCTGCCGAGTCGGGAAATACGGACCGCTGCGTTACGTTAATGGTTGCGAACGTACTGACTCCGAACCGCAACAGCGAAGGCCTGCTCCGTCAGGTGCGGGACTGGCAGCCGGACATGCTGCTGACGCTCGAATCAGACCAGTGGTGGGGTGACCAGCTGGATGCTGAGTTGGAAGACTGGCATACCGTTATCCGTATACCAAAGGACAACCTCTACGGGATGCACCTATACTCCCGCCTGCCTCTGGAGGAGGCAGAGGTAAAGTACCTGATACAGGATGATATTCCTTCCATCCATGGATGGTTGAGGCTGCCCAGTAGTGACCGGGTCCGCTTTCATGCCCTTCATCCACGTCCGCCTGCGCCGAGTGAGAGTGAGGAGTCTCTGTGGCGTGATGCTGAACTGCTACTGGTAGGCCGGGAGGTCGATGAGGGAGGTTATCCTACCATCGTCGCCGGCGACCTGAACGATGTCGCCTGGTCCAGGACTACACGTTTATTCTGTCGTATCAGCGGTATGTTGGATCCGCGGCGTGGCCGGGGTACGTTTAATACCTTCCACGCGGAGCGTTGGTACCTTCGCTGGCCCCTGGATCATGTATTCACCACTGAGCATTTCACTCTCAAACAGCTCCACCGCCTGGATGCTTTTGGATCTGATCATTTCCCCATACTGACAACTCTGTGTTTTCGTCCCTCACGCAAGGATGAGCATGACGTTCCCGAAGCCGACGGAGAAGAAGTCCAGGAAGCCAGGGAAAACATCCACGAAGGCAAAGTCAGAGATCAGGACGATAGCTGATCGGCCGCGTGTCTTTGCGGCCGATGAAGTGGCGCGATCCTAGAGCCCCTGGGCTCCGCGCCTGAGCCAGTCATGAACAAAAGCAAGCTTGTGGCGGGCAAAGTCTGAAAGCACAAAGGGATACAAATCCGACAGGCCCATAGACCGGTTTACATGGTTCACGCCCATGGCGATGGACGCGGCGATATGGATCAATCGCTGGGCATCGGGCTCCGAATAGGGATCCCAGTTCGGGCCTGGTACTTCCGGAGAGGTTAAGCCGGAGGCCACAAAGCTGTCGGTCAGGTCCGTCAGGTGTAGTAAATGGGCAGCAGTCTCAGCCCAGTCTTCATGGGGATGGGCTGAGGCGTAGCTAGTGAGGTAATACAACTTCCAGTCCTGGGGTGGACCATTTTCGTAATGATGCTGAAGTGCGCCCGGATAGCTGATGCGTTCATCACCAAACATCGCCCGGAAGGCATCCAGGAAGTCCTCACGCAAGCTCAGGCGCCACCAGAGCATGTGGGCGATCTCATGGCGCATGTGGCCAATCATCGTTCTGTAGGGTTCTTCCAGAGCCTCCCTGCGGGTGGTGCGCAGAACAGGGTCTGCCTCTGCCACGCTGATGGTGACAACGCCCTGAGCGTGGCCCATTGGCACCGGAGTGGGGCCCTCCGCAAGCATATGGAACACCGGCCGAGCGCCGGGGTCTTCCGGACGAAACCAATGCCAGCGACCCAGATTGTCGATTACCCAGCGTTTGGAGGCTTCGGTTTGCGCCCAGTTGGGGATGGCGTTGGCGATAGACGGGTCCGGTGCCAGCGCCGTCATGGCACAGGCGCGGCAGAAGGCACCTTGTTCTGGTGCGATCCAGTTGCAGCCAATCACGTCCCTGTTAGCGCAGAAGGGTGGCATCGGCAGGAAAGCTCGCGCCTGGGGGTCGTAGGCCACCGGCGTACCGTCAGCGGTGGCAAGATTATCAAACCAGAGAGAGCCGGAGCCGACGGGGTTGGCGAAAACGCGCATAAAGAAAGTCTTCCAGCGGAATGGACTTCGAGTATAGGAATTGACGGCGCAGGATGTCCAACGTCGAATTGACGGACTTGCCAGTTATTTCACATGTGTAGTATTATTATTTCACATGTGAAGTAAATGGCAGGCTAATGGACAAACGTTTTTTCTATCTGCTCAACAAGGCTCGTCATCGGGTATACAAACACGCTGACCAGCGTAGCGAAGAAACGCTGGGAATATCGGTAACCCAGGTGGGAGCTCTGTTGTTGGTTGCTGGCAACGAGGGGTGTCTGCTGAAGGATCTGGCCCGCAGTCTTCATTTGAACAGTTCCGCGTTGACGGGGCTGGCTGGGCGAATGGAGAGTAAAGGCTTATTGGAAAGGCGCACCTGTGACAGGGATGGCCGTGCATCCCGCTTGTATCTCACCGATGTTGGGCGCGAGAAGATAGAGAGCGCCAAACCGCTGATCACGGAATTGAACAACCGCATGACCGACGGTTTCAGTGACGAAGAAGTGACCGTCATCCTTAAGTTCCTCAACCATCTCGCCAACGATTTTTGACGCCAGGGCAAGGTATTCGGCAAGTATCAGGAGAACTATTATGAGTGCCAGGGAATCTTCATTACCGCCAACGAATAGAAAGGATGCGCCTGTCACGACGCTGGGTGGCCATCGAATCCAACTTCGGGTATTTCCTGCGGATCAGTCCAGTTCGGTCGTCATCGTGGCTGGCGCTATGGGTGTGGGGCAGCATTGTTACGAAAAATTTGCACGCTACCTGAGCAGCCAGGGTTTTACTGCTATCACCTTCGACTATTTCGGTATGGGAGCCTCCCTGAACGGCCATCTGCGGGACTGCCCCGTCAAGGTGACTGAATGGGGGAGCGAGGACTGCCGGGCGGTTATAGATTTTGCTCGGCAGCATTACCCAGGGCAGCGTCTTCAATGGATTGGGCACAGCGTCGGCGGCCAGTTGCTGGGCATGACTCCCAACGTGAACGATCTGGATCACGTGGTCACCGTCGCCTGTGGCAGCGGTTATTGGCGTGAGAACTCACCGCCCACCAAACGTATTGCCTGGTTTTTGTGGTATTTCATGGCACCGGTTTGCGTACGGATGGTTGGCTACTTTCCAGGAAAACGCCTCAACATCGTGGGTGACCTACCGCCCAATGTGATACGCCAGTGGCGGCAATGGTGCCTTGATCCCGAATATGCGGTGGGGAAGGAAGGCCAGGCATTGCGTGAACAGTTCGCAGCGGTACAGGTGCCCATTTCCGCCGTCGCCTTCACCGATGACGAAATGATGTCCCGGCGTAATGTCGATTCACTGCACAGTTTCTACACCCGGGCTGAAGTCACCATGCACCGCGTTGATCCAAAAGAAATAGGCTGGCACCGCATAGGCCATCTTGGGTGGTTCCGCGAGCAGTACGAAACGTCGATATGGCGAAATACGTTGCTGCCACTGCTTCGTTAATGGCGCGGCATTACATCCTGGCGGGCACCTCAGTGCTCTGATCTTCGCGCCCGCCAGAATCGGGCGATGGCCGGTTTAACGCTTACGCCATGAACCAGGATCGACAGGGCAACCACTACCAGGGTCAGGTGAATCAACTCCAATGCGATGTCTTTCGGCAACCCATGCTGGATGGCGTACATGAGGTAGTAGAGCGATCCAATACCGCGAACACCAAACCAGCCCGCGAGGTTGCGCAACCGTATCGGCGCTTTGCTGCCGAGCAGGCCCAGATGAACACTTATGGGGCGCGCGACAAAGAACAGGAATGCGGCAAAACCAACAGCGCGCCAACTCCATGAGTCCCAGAACAGGGAACCGCCAATCAGAAGGACAAGAACGATCTCTGCCAGCCTTTCCAGGAGCTCGTTGAAGACCAGTGAGCTCTGATGTATGTGTGCGATCGGCTGGGGCGTCTCGCCTGGATGGGTTTCTCCGGACGTCGGGTCTGAGTAGGATTGTTTGAGGCCTGCCAGCTTCAGTTCCGTATGCCGCAATGCAACCGCCGCACTGAACACAGCCAGGAACCCCCAGGCATTTACCAACAGGCTGATGCCATAGGCAAATGCAATCAGGCCAAGCCCCAGAAAGCTTTCCAGAAATTCCGAGTGGATATATGTCGTACGCAGTTTCTGCACGGTCCACCCCACAAGGCAGCCAGCAGCAATACCGATGACGATCCCCGCGCCACTGGCCCAGACAACATCAATGGCGAACCAGCGCCATCCCGTATTCCCCAGATCATGCAGGCCCAACAGCCCAAGCCCCAGCATGACAAACGGAAAGGCGCTACCGTCGTTCATGCCGGCCTCGCTGGTTAACGCAAACCGCAGCCGGTCTGGATCATCGGCATGTCGAACCTGTACTTCAGTGGCCAGTACAGGGTCCGTGGGAGCCACCACTGCCCCCAGGAGGACGGCGGCGCCAAGCGGCAGTGCCAGCCAGTAATATCCGAAGAGCGTCACGATACCAACCGTCAGCGCCATGGAAACTACGGCGAGTCGCAGGGGATTACGCCAGCGCCTGAATGTCACCGGTGCCGGCATTTTTACGCCCGCACAATACAGCGAAATCAACACGGCGATTTCAGTCAGTAACTCCAGCAGTGCGGATTCTTTCAGCGGATTGAAATGAAACAGGCCAAAGCCCATCGGGCCCACCACGAAACCAATCACTAGATACACAATGGCTGAGGTGACGGGCCCGGTTCTGATGTAGGAAGCTGTAAAGCCAACTACCAGTAGCAGTGAGCCTAGTAGGATAAACCAGGTAGCAGTGGTCATAGGTAACTCATTGATCGAGTGTTGAAGTAGGCGCCCCTCGGTACCTGAGATTCATAACGATGCGCCCTTAGACCGAATTCTGCCAGCCGGGAGCGCTGAGTTTCCTATACGGTTCAGTAATCACGAGTGCGGCTGCAGGCATCGGCAAACTTCCTTAAACAGTTTATCGCTTACCGAGCGCTAGAACCGAGTTCAGTGCTCTGACAGGGCCTGACTAACTGCCTGCGCCGCATGGATCGCCGTTGTGTCGTAGAGCGGAACGGCGGTATCCGCCTGCCGTATCAGCAGGCCAATTTCAGTGCATCCCAGGATCACGGCCTGCGCACCTTGTTCGGACAGAGAGGTGACAATCCGCAGGTAAGCCTCCCGGGATGCCGTCTTTATTTCTCCCCGGCACAGCTCCTCGTAGATCACACGATGAATCTCATCCCGTTGTGTATTATCCGGAGTGATTACCTCAATACCGGCCGCCTCAATTTCTGCGAAATCCACGCTGTAGAGCACCAGTTTGGCGGAATGCAGCCCACCAAGGCGTGATTTCACGCCCTCGTTGATCAACCGGTAATAGGTCTGGGTGGATTCCCAGCTCATGCCGCCAAGCAGCCCAATGGTTTTCATGCGAGTTCCCTCTTTGCGCGATGATTATTCCTGTAAATAGTGCCTTACCTTTATCGGGTACTGGAAGATATAAAGGCACTCTGAATGGTATAAACTCAATTATGCCAACCACAGAGCTGCTGCAGTTTATACATTGAAGGAACGCTGCCATGAGTAACGTACTGGAGTCTGCCGAACAACGCTGTGATGCCATCGATGCACCCTGCAATGCGATTGAAACCATATTGAAGCCCCGCATCACGGACCTCGGGGGATTCTCCGTGCGCCGCCTGCTGCCAACTGCAAAACGGAAAATGGTCGGCCCCTGGATATTTTTTGATGAAATGGGCCCGGCGGATTTCCCGGCGGGCCAGGGCATCAACGTACGCCCACATCCCCACATCGGTATCGCGACCGTAACCTATCTGTTCGAGGGCGAAATCCTGCACCGGGATTCTGTAGGCAGCCTGCAGCCCATCCGCCCCGGCGACGTTAACCTGATGGTGGCTGGCCGCGGCATCACCCATTCTGAACGTGAGTGCCCCAGCATCACCGTAGAGGATCACCGGCTGCATGGCCTGCAACTCTGGCTGGCGCTGCCGGAAGAACACGAAGAAACCGAGCCGGCTTTCCACCATTATCCGAGTGATGCTATCCCGGCCATTACCGTCCAGGATGTGCCCGTGAGAGTAATGATCGGCAGCGCCTACGGTGTGGCTTCCCCGGTAAAGAAGTTCAGCGAAACCCTGTACTTGGAAGCCATGCTCAAGGCCGGCCAGACCCTTGAACTGCCTGACGCGCACGAACGTGCCGTATACGTTGCCCAGGGCGCGCTGACAGCTCACGGCTCTGAGCTACCGACCCACAGTATGACGGTGTTTGCCCGCGAACCGGGCGTTACTGTCACCGCTACGGAAGACACCCGCATCGCGGTGATCGGAGGTGAACCGGTGGGCCGACGGTTTATTGAGTGGAACTTCGTATCGTCCCGGAAAGAACGTATCGAACAGGCCAAGGACGATTGGCGGGCAGGGCGGTTCGATAAGGTGGTGGGGGACGAGGCGGAATTTATTCCGTATTAGTTGAGTCTTTTTGCGCCTCTTTGCGTTACCCGACACTCCGGAGAATTCTCAACTATAGTGGGCCCTGTTGTTCGGTGTGAGTAGAGGCGCTGGCTACTGGGAGATCACGCATCTGAGTGACGCCACTACCCGTTCGTAAACAGGGGATTGTCATGGCAACAAATGGTCGCAAGCCAGATCACCGCGACGCAATCGACGTCTTGGCTCGGGCAGGCTATGCGTCGAGAGGTGTTGTCTATCTTCTGATAGGCGGGCTGGCTGCTCTGGCTGCGTTTGGGCAGGGCGGACAGACTACGAATAGCCGTGGTGCTCTGGAGCGCCTTATGATGGCGCCCTTGGGTGACGTCCTTATCGGGATCATGGTTGCTGGTCTTCTGGGATTCGCCCTCTGGCGCTGCATCCAGGCGATCAAGGATACCGATCATCACGGTGTCGATGCCAAGGGTGTTGTCATCCGTTCCGCCCTCCTGATAAGCGCCACAACTCATACCATGCTCGCGTTCTTTGCGGTCAGCCTGATTCTCCCCCTGGTCGGTTCATCCGACGGCTCCGGAAGTGGGGCCAAGGAAGCCGTTGCCTGGCTCATGAGTCAGTCCTTTGGCCGTTGGCTGGTGGCGGCGGTAGGGTGCTTACTTTTGGGAGCGGGGGCGGCCCATGCGGTCAAGGCAGTGAAAACGAAGTTTGACCGCCATTTCCGGATGCCAACGAAAATTCAGTACTGGGCCTATCCCCTCTGCCGTTTTGGCCTGATGATCCGTGGACTGGTATTTGTGCTCGTCGGGAGCTTTTTCATTATGGCGGCTTACCAGGTGGATCCCGGTGAAGCTGGCGGAATAGCAGAAGTTTTCAGTACGCTACGGAGCCAGGCGTTTGGCCAGTTCCTGCTAGTGTTGGTCGCCTTCGGGTTGTTTGCTTTTGGCATCTACAGCATGCTGGAGGCGGTATACCGCCGCATCAATCCCTAGACCAGAGAGCTTGGCACCATGAGCTTCAAATCGAGACGGGTACAGCAGTGGTTTCAACGAATCAACGGTTCTCGCCACATGATGTGGCTTTTGGCAGTGGTGTCCTTCCTGGAAACCATTATTGTACCGATACCCATTGAAGTGATTCTCATCCCTCTTATGGCAATCAACCGGGACCGGATCTGGCGGTTGGCCGCGGCAACCACACTTGGCTGCCTGGCAGCGGCATTGGTGGGCTATGGGGTGGGCATGGCATTGTATCAGTCTGTAGGCGCCTGGTTCATTGAAAGCATGGGAATGCAGAGTGGCTACCAGGCTTTTCAGTCCTTCTTCGATCAATACGGGTTTGTAGCCATACTTGCCCTCGGGATAGTGCCCATTCCCTTCCAGATCGCCATGATCACTGCGGGCGTTTCCGGCTACCCCATTCACCTGTTTGTGCTGGCTGCTCTGATCGCCCGCGGTATCCGCTATTACGGGCTGGCATGGTTGATTCTGCGCTTCGGCCGTCGGGCGGAACATGTATGGCGCCGTCATGCGGTGACTGCCAGTCTTGCTGCCGCTGGAATTCTGGTTGCCCTTTCGTTGGGGTTGCAGGCGCTGGCGGACAGAATAATATAGGACAGCGATTTCCTTGCCCGGTTATGGTTGAATGGAATCAGGTTAGGTACTCAGGTTTTGATCTGCACAACCATCAATGACCGGAGTAACGATCATGAGTGAGGATGTGCTTTTCTTTGAACAGCTCAAGCCCGATGGCACCTGGACCCCGCGCAAACCTCAATTTTGTTCAATACCCGTTCCACCGTTCAGGGCACACTCCGCCCATAACCTGAACGGAGAACACCATCGTGAGCCTTTCGCTGATTCTGCCCATGTCTGCCTTTGCCCTGGCAGCGTCCATCTCCCCCGGCCCGGTCAACCTCGTGTGTCTGAGCAGTGGCACCCGTTATCCGGTGGCGCGGGGGCTGATCTTTGTTACCGGGGCAACGCTGGGCTTCATTGCATTGTTCATTGCCGTCGGGTTGGGGCTCTACTCGCTGCTGACCATGGTGCCGATGCTGGAAACGTTGCTGCGGTGGTCCGGTGTGGCCTTCCTGCTCTACCTGAGCGTGAAACTGGCCATGGACAGCGGCCAACTGCCAGAGAACGGTACCGATAAGGCTCCTGGCTTCGGCACGGGGGCGGTGATGCAGTGGCTGAATCCCAAAGCCTGGCTGGCCTCGGCATCTGGTATCGGCGCCTTTACCAGTGCAAACGATCTGAACCAGGTCCTGCTGTTTGCTTCGCTTTACCTGCCTATCTGCTGGCTGTCTTTGGCATGCTGGGTATATGCGGGTGCCTTCCTTCGGCGATACGTTCAGCGGCCAGTGGTGCTGGTGACCATCAACCGCACTCTGGCTCTACTGCTTGCAATCAGTTGCCTGTATCTGGTGATCGGTTGAGGGCTGTCGATACTGATTCGGCGTCGCCGCCATCAGCCGCTTGAACGTGCGCTGAAAATGAGGCTGGTCGGCAAAACCTGCGTTTAATGCCGCCTCGGCAATAGGAATGCCGTTGGCGAGCTCAAGGCGCCCTTGCTGGATGCGGCGATTGATCAGGTAGGCGTGGGGAGTCAGGCCGAAATACTGCCTGAACGCACGAATCAGATGGCCCGCGCTGTGGCCGGAAACTTCGCAGAGCGTATCCAGTGATACGTCTTCTGCCATATGGTTATCCAGATAGCGTGCCAGCGCAGTCAACGTATCCGGTGCCCTTGGTTGCTGAACCATTGGTTGCAGGGCTAACTCATGCATCAGGTCCGACAGGAACTCCACTACCTCGGTCTGCTTGTCCAGCAGGTCACGCTGAGCATCCAGAAGACACTCCGCCATGCGGCAGTAGCGTTCATACCAGATTGGGGCCGATAGGGTTGCGGTGGTAATGTCCTGCCACCGGGGGCCCGGCAACAGCCCGGCCCGGAACCGCAGATCCGTCAGCCATCCGGTATCCACATATAGCATCAGGTAAGCCCAGGGCTGGTTATCGATGGGGTTGCAGGAATGAACCCACTCCGGATTCATCAGCACCAGATCACCGGCGCGGACATGGAAAAGATCTTCCCGATACCGATAGGTACTTTCGCCTCCGGTAATGGCGCCAAGGGACCATTGAGTATGGCTGTGAGGGGCATAGCAGACTTTGCGTCCGTCGTTGACCTTGCGTAACTCCACATGGGGCAGGCGGGCGTCGCGCCAGAAAATGGGGTTGCTCTCAGTGGTTTTGGTCATGCCTGGGATCCTGTTCGCAATGAGTTATGTGCCTCTGGGCGCAAACATAATGATGGCCATACCCGCTAAAGCCACCGCTGTACCCACCAGATCCCAGACCGTTGGCCGAACCCCATCCACCGCCCACAACCAAAGAATAGCCATAAAGATATAAACACCGCCATAGGCTGCGTACACCCGGCCTGCGGCTGTCGGATGCAGTGATAACAACCAGGCAAAGGCCGCCAAGCTCAGGGCGCCGGGGATCAATAGCCAGATGGTCTTGCCTTCTCGCAGCCATAGATAGGGCAGGTAGCAGCCAACAATTTCAGCCAGGGCGGTAACAAGAAAGAGGCCGACGGTTTTCAGTTCTGGCAACACGCTATTAATTCCCGTTCAGTATCCAATCGGCGGCTTTCTCCGCAATCATAAGAGTGGGGGAGTTGGTATTGCCGCTGGTGATGGTAGGCATTATGCCTGCGTCCACCACCCGTAATCCACGGACCCCTCTTACCCGCAGGTGGGAATCCACCACGGCCATCTCATCATCTGCCCGGCCCATGCGGGTGGTACCAACGGGATGAAAGATCGTTGTGCCGATGTCGCCGGCCAGGCGGGCGAGTTCGTCATCAGTCTGGTATTCAACGCCGGGCTTGAACTCCTCCGGTTGATATTTCGCGAACGCTTCCTGCTGCGCAATGCGACGTGTCACTCGCAGAGAGTCGGCAGCCACCTTACGATCTTCCTCTGTGTTCAGGTAATTCGGGGCGATGGACGGCGCTTCCCGGGCGTCGCGACTGCGAATTCGAACCGTGCCCCGACTGCTTGGATTGAGGTTGCACACACTGGCTGTGATCGCCGGGAACGTATGCAGTGGTTGGCCGAAAGCATCCAGGCTCAGTGGCTGTACGTGGTACTGGATGTTTGCGTAGTCGTACTCGTCAGAACTGCGGGTAAAGGCGCACAGCTGCGACGGTGCCATACTCATGGGCCCTGAGCGTTTGGCCAGATATTCCAGACCAATCTGCGCCTTGCCGAACAGGGAGTGGATCATGGTGTTGAGGGTTTTGGCACCGTGGAGCTTGTAGACCGAACGGATCTGCAAATGGTCCTGCAGGTTTTCGCCGACGCCCGGCAAATCTGCTACTACCGGAATATTAAGCTGTTCAAGATGATCAGCAGGGCCGATGCCCGAAAGCTGCAACAGTTGCGGCGAGCCAATCGAACCTGCTGACAGGATCACTTCCTTCGCCGCCAGAGCCAGGGTTTCATCCCCATTCGTCTTTGCGACTCGAACCCCCGAGCAACGGGGCTGATCGCCGTCTTCGGGGCTCATACTCAGTGCCAGAACCTGGGTGGAGTGCCACACAGTGAGGTTGCCGCGGCTGGCGGCACTGCGAAGGAACGCCTTCGACGTATTCCAGCGCCAGCCAGAGCGCTGGTTCACCTCGAAGTAATCGACACCTTCGTTGTCGCCCCGATTAAAATCGTAAGTGCGTGGCACGCCTGCCTGCACGGCCGCCTCGGCGAAGTCTTCCAATACTTGCCATTTCAGGCGCTGATGTTCGATGCGCCACTCGCCGCCATGGCCGTGGAATTTTCTGTGGTCAGCGTCGGCATTGCCGCCTTCGTCAAGCCGGTAGTGGTCCTCATGGCGCATGAAATACGGCAGACAGTTGTCCCAGTTCCAGGCATCGTCGCCGGTCACTTCCGCCCAATGGTTGTAATCCCGAGCCTGGCCGCGAATGTAGAGCATGCCATTGATGCTGGAGCAGCCCCCCAGGGTCTTGCCCCGCGGATAGATCAGCGAACGCCCGTTCAACCCGGGAACCGCATCAGTGCGAAAACGCCAGTCAGTGCGAGGATTATCGATGCAGTATAGGTAGCCGACAGGAATGTGAATCCAGTGATAGGTATCTTTTCCTCCGGCCTCAATCAGCAGAACCCGGTTATCCGAATTGGCGCTGAGACGGTTTGCCAGAAGACAGCCGGCCGTCCCAGCTCCGACAATTATGTAGTCAAATTCCTGCCTCGATCCCTGAGCTTTGTTATTTTTGGACATGCTCAACCCTCTTGATTATGGGAGGAGTATTCGTGATTGGCAGCGCTCAGGCAAGGGTACGGGATGGTTATTGGCCACAGCGGGCTACTTGCCGTGGCCGGTGACTTCATCATGGATGACACCAGCGTAGCTGTTTATCGTAAACGACGCCCGGCCAGGCGTTCTTTTTGCGCCCGGACGGCCTCCGTCAGAAAATCCATCAGCGCATGGATCCTTACCACGCCTCGTAAGTCCGGATGCATCAGAAACCACAGGCCGTATCCCAGCTCGGGGATGGGGTCGGTGAGCTGGACGATGTCGGGGTCTTCATCTGCGAGATAGCAGGGGATCACGGCCAGCCCCATGCGGGAACGAATGGCGCTGAGGATACTGACCAGCGTATCCACACGGTAAACACAGGCCTGTTTCAGCGCGTGGTTATCCATCCACTGGTCCACGGATGAATCCTGTAGGCGTGGTCCGTCGCCAATCCAGGGCTCATTGGCAAGGACCTCGATGGGGGTGCCGGGTGACAGGCCCAGGTCTTTGTGCGCGTAGACGGCCTGGCCGATGGTGGTCAGCGGCCTGCCTATCAGGTTCTCCGGTGGGCGGTTGGACGGGCGAATTGCTACGTCTGCCTCACGGCGTGTGAGGTTGAACAACTGGTTGGACACGGCTACGTCCAACACAATGCCAGGGTATTTGTGCCGGAACTGCGTGAACAAAGGTGCCAGCACGCCCATTAGCAGCGAATCCGTCGTAGTGGTCCAGATCTCTCCACTGGGCTCAAGGTCACGGCCGGCCACTTTGCGTTCGGCGGCCAGGGCCGCCTCGTCCATGACCTTCGCCGTGTCTGCGAGCTCTTCCCCTGCCAGCGTCGGCCGATAACCTGTACGACCTCTCTCAAAGAGAGTCACCCCAAGACGCTGTTCAACATCGCCCAGTCGCCGGAATACCGTAGCGTGGCTCACGCCCAATGCCCGTGAGGCGCCTGACAGCGAGCCCGCCGTCGCAATGGCGAGTACCAACTCAAAGTCATTCCACGCCAGATTGCTCCGTGTTCTCTGTACCGCAACGGAGGATTTTTCGGGTTGTTTTCCTGTTCGTTTTTGCAAAGTCTGTTCTCGATTCTAGGGAATAGTTTGCAGTTTAGAACAAGTTTAGCATGTACCTGAACTCATATGACAACCAGTGCGCTCCGTCACAAGGCGCGGCGTGGGAGGACAGAGACATGTTGAACTCAGAAGCGGTGACATACCTTCGAGGCCGAAATCTGCTGGTACGCGGCGATAATGATGATGCACCAGGCTTGCGCGTTGGCGCGTCTGCAGAGAGTTCCATACCGGCCAGATACCAGAATGGCCGGGGAGGCATTAACGTTGAACAGGTGAGGCGGGATCAGCGTCAGGCCCGGCAAGAGCTTGTCCGGGCAATGATACGACGCCTGGGAAGCTGGCGGGCTGAGACGCCCCGATTTTGAGTAGTGCGTCAGTCCTTTATCCCGTGACTTACAACTACCCCGTGGCTAGCTCCGACCAGGTGCCTGGACTATGCTTTAAAGGCATGCCCCGGCTTTCCGGGTCAATTGGTCTGGAGGCCAACCATGATAGCGAGTCACCTTGCTGTAGTGACGTTATCGTTTCTATTGCTGGCGCTACAGGCCGACATCGTGGATGCATCCCCCCTTGAGGATGGGCCACAGCGCAGGTTGATCATTGCGACGATTCCTGACAATCCGCTGAGCCAGGTTGGTATGCCGCTGCTTGAGCAGATATACCAGAAGGTGGGGGTAGCTGTGGAATTTCGCCCCATTCCGCCCGCTCGCGCAACAAACATGCTTATGCGCGGACAGCTTGATGGCGTGCTTGCGCGTTTTGAAGGGTTTGAGCGGCAGGCCATCGGCGCAATCGCAGGCCATCGGCGCAATCAAAGTACCTGTGTCTTTGACAGCAATCAGTCTGGTCGCCTTTGCCCGTGAGGATCAGGTGGCACGCCTGCGGAGCGGTAAAGGGAGACCGGTCAGAGTTGGGCTGTTGAGGGGATTGTCGGTGGGGGTGGCGCTCGAAGACTTCAGTGAACCGATGCTGGCAAACACGACTGAACAGCTGATGGAACTACTTCAGCATAGGCGCATTGATGTGGCAATCGACGTTGACGCGGTCGGTGCCTATTTTATCCGCGATAAAGGTCTGGAAGATATCAGGATTGTCTCCCGGCCGCTGCGGACCCTACCGGTTTATCACTACCTTCAGTCGAAACACCGCAACCTGCTGCCAGAACTCACAGGGGTGATGCAGGAACTCAAAGAGCAAGGGCTGCTTGATGCACCCCATCAAGTCTTTCTTGAGCGGTTGGGAATTGACTCACTGACGCTGCCAGCGGATCAGTTGATGGTGCCGGAGGATCTGATGGTTGAGCGATTGAACAGGAACCGCTTGTTAGCACAGCCCTGAAATCGTTGGCGAGCCGGACGGATGCGGCACGTGGATCATCTGCGGCGGCCGCGCGAACTAGCCGGTATAGCCAGATAACAAGCACTGATACCGGAGCGCAAAATGACCCAGAATATGGAATTGATCGAGCGGATTGAGCGTATACGCGATCTCAATCCACTGGATGCCGCTGAAGAGCTGATTCAGTCACCCGTAGACGATATTCAGTTCATTCTATCGCGATTACCTGCAGAACAGGCACAGGTCATAGCTTCACACCTGGGAGATCTGTCAGCACCGGAAGAGGCAGCTACCCGTGCAGTGCTATCCGGCATGGAAGAAACCGTCGGCGAACTGATGACGCCGGTCACAGCAACGCTACCGGACAGCTATACCGTGGCGGAGGCACTGACCTTCATGGTTAAAAGCGCCGATGTTTCCGAAATCAGCTACATATTTGTGACTGACAATGATTGCCTGGTGGGCGTGGTAGGCATGCGGGACCTGATCCTGGCCAAGCCCTCCGAGGCCTTGTCTGCCATCATGGTGCGAGAACCGTTTGCGTTCCAGGAAGGTACGCTGGTGAAAGATGCGGTCAGTGAAGTGCTTTACCGACACTACCGCATGTACCCGGTGGTGGACGAGCAGCAGTATGTGGTGGGCGAGGTGCGGGGTTGGAAACTCTATGAGCGCATCGCATCAGAACTAAGCGCCCAGGCCGGTTCCCAGTACGGTGTGGCGAAGGAAGAACAGATCAACACACCGGTTCTGGCGGCTTTCCGCATGCGCCACCCCTGGCTGCAAGTGAATCTGATTACCGCCTTCGTGGTTGGCATGTTCGAAAGCACCATCGCGCAGATTGTTGCTTTGGCGGCCTTCCTGCCTGTCCTTGCCGGACAAAGTGGCAACACCGGCTGTCAGGCGCTGGCGATAACCCTGCGGGGGATTACCCTGGGTCAAATCAATGACTATCCGATCAGGCGATTGCTGCGCAAGGAAATTCTACTGGGCGCTCTTAATGGGGCTGCCGTAGGGGTCATTGCCGGCATCGCCATGTTTGCTTACGCCTTGTCCACCGATTCCGCCAACCCGGCCATGCTCGGCCTTGTTATCTTCATTGCCATGGTTGGCGCCTGCATGGGTAGCGGTATCTTCGGGGTAGCAGTGCCGTTAGCGCTGAAACGTTTTGGCGCCGATCCGGCGACCGCGAGCAGCATCTTTTTGACAACATTCACCGACATTATTGGTATGGGGCTGATGCTCTTTCTTGCAACGTCGTTGGTGTTGTGAACGGGCAGCAATCCGAACGGCGTCCTCAAATCGTTGAACGAACCAGGTCAAAGCCTGTCTGAACCGTTTCTGGCAGTGTGCCAGCCTGGAACACTGCTCGCACTGTCATCCATTTTTTAAGAGCTTGCGGCGGCCAGCGGTACTGGCAATCGCCGTAGGAGCAACATTGATCTAAAAAAGGTGCCTCTGTGTCGACCAGCGTTCAAATGAACGATATTAACCTCGTTTATCCAACGGAATCCGGTACCGTTGCAGTGCTCAACGATGCATCCCTCAAGATCCCGCCTGGCGACACACTGGCCATCACCGGTCCGTCTGGCAGTGGAAAAACCTCACTTCTTCTACTGCTGTCCGGCCTCCAACGCCCGACCAGCGGCGAGATACTGGTAGGCAGTCAGCGCCTGGGGGACATGGATGCCAACACGCTGGCCGACTGGCGCAGCGAGCACCTTGGCATCATCTTCCAATCCTTCCATCTGCTGCCGGGACTGACCGCGCTGGGTAACGTCAGCTTGCCCTTGGAAATCGCAGGGCAGGGCAACGCACGAGAGCAGGCGCTTGCCATGCTCGACGCGGTTGGCTTGAGCCACCGGCTGCAGCATTATCCTGGGCAACTGTCTGGCGGCGAACAACAGCGTGTCGCCATTGCCAGGGCACTGGTCCACCAACCGAGCTTGCTGCTGGGCGATGAGCCGACAGGCAACCTGGACCACGCAACCGGCGAGAAAGTGCTCTCGTTGCTCTTTGATCTTCACAAGGAAAGCAAATCCACACTGGTGCTGGTCACCCACGACGAACGTGTCGCGGAGCGCTGCCAGCACCGGGTGCGGATGGATGGTGGGCGCCTGTATGAAGCGTAGTGCCTCGACGAAACCGCTATGGATGCTCAAATTCGCGATCACCGATCTACGGTCACGCATTTCCGCGCTCAAGGTTTTTCTCGCGTGCCTCATCCTCGGCGTCACCCTGGTGGCGGCCACGGCCAGCCTCTACCGGGTGATTGAACAGAGCCTGCTGGCGGATACCCGTATGCTGTTGGGTGGCGACGTGGAGCTGGATGCCAGCGAGCCGCTACCGGACGATGTGATCGAATGGGTGAGTCGCACCGGGACCCTATCCCTGGTTCGGGAGTTCGACACCATCGTCAGTGGCGAAAGCGGCGACGGCTTCTTCCGCGCCGAAATCCTGATTCCGGATGCGGCCTATCCGCTCTATGGCGAGTTACAGCTGACGCCGGGCCAGTCACGTGCGGAGTTAACCGCACGCAAAGATGGCCTGTGGGGCGCCGTGATCGACCCTTTGCTGGCGGAGCGCCTGGGCCAGACCATCGGTGACCAGATAGAGATCGGCGCAGCCACGTTTCGTATCAGCGGCCTGATTCAGAAACAGCCGGACCGCCGCCTGAGCGCCAACTGGCGCGGCCTGCCCATCATGATTTCCGAGCAGGCGGTGGAAGCAACGGAACTGATCCGGCCAGGCAGCCGCGTGGACTACGAATACCGGGTGAAGACCGACCAAAACCTGGATGTGTGGTTAGCTGACTTCGAACAGGCGTTCCCAGAGCCGAACTGGGACACCACCACCTTCGCAGAGCGTAGCGAACGCATCGCCGAACGGCTGGACCAGATTGCCACAGCGCTCATCCTGATTGCGTTCACCACGCTGTTTATTGGCGGCCTGGGCGTTGCCAACAGCATTCACGCCTACCTGGACGAAAAACTGGGCACCATTGCCACCCTGCAGACTCTGGGCCTGCGCCGAAAACCATTGGTCGCCATCTACCTGTTGCAGATCGGCCTGTTGGGCAGCCTTGCCGGCCTGATCGGTGGCGGAATCGGATTGGGGTTTTCCGCCGTGGCCATATCCCTGGCCGGCGATGCCTATGAGCTGTCCGGGCCAGACGGGGCAGGGGGCTGGTTATCGCTGTGGTTTGTCCCCTTGCTGCTGAGCTGGCTGTTTGCGGTACTCACGGCCTACGTCTTCGCGCTGCCGGCACTGGCCAGAGCTCTCGCGGCATCACCGGCGGGGCTTTTCCGGGGCCAGGTACAGGCTGCAAGTAACGAACCCCGCACGTGGAGAATCGCGAGCTATTTACTGCTAGCGGTATATATTGCCGCCACACTTTTCTGGTTGCCGTCACCGCAACTTGGGTTTCTGTTCCTGCTGGCGGTTGTCGTGCTCTGGGCATTACTGGAAGGACTGATCAAAGGGGTAAGACGCGGTGCCAAAGCACTGGAAAACGGTGGCTTTGCGGGCCGCAAGTTTTCCCGGCGGCTGGCGCTGGCCAACCTTCACCGGCCGGATTCGCCACTGCGCGCAACGCTGCTATCGCTGGGCACCGCCTTGACTCTGGTAGTTGCCTGCACTCTGATGGTCACCACGCTCCTGAGGGCGCTGGAAACCACCATACCCGCGGAGTCACCGGCGTTGATTCTGTATGAGGTGTTCCCGGACCAAATGGGCTCTCTTGAGGATGGCCTTGCCTCTCTCGATCCCTCAAGTAATGTAGAACTCCTTCCACTGGTTCGGGCCCGCATGGCAACCATCAACGAAGAGTCCATCGCAGATGCTCTGGCTGACGACCCAAGAGCCCGCCGCGAAGCCATGGGGGATGAATACAAACTCACGTATCTGGCCGGCAACCCGGAAGGCCTCGAACTGGTGGAGGGCAGTTGGTGGTCGTCACCTGCGCCTGCAGGCCGGCCAGCCTATATGGCCATGGAGGACAGGGAAGCCAACCAGCTTGGCTTGGGGATTGGCGACCAGATAGAGTTTACCGCCGAGGACCAGCCAATCACCGTCGAAATCCGTGCCATCTACCGTCAGAAAGGCCTGCAGACCCGGTTCTGGTTTGAAGGCATTCTTCAGGAAGGTGCTCTGAAAGGGTTGATCGGTCGATATGTAGGTGCTGTTTATCAGAGCGATGAGGCTGCGAGGGACTCCCAGCAGTGGCTGGCCAGAAACATCCCCAACGTGATCACGCTACGCACGGCCGATTGGCTGGAAACCGCCGGTGAACTGCTCAACAAAGCGGCGGCCGGCCTCGCAGCGGTTGCCTCCGTCAGCCTGCTGGCAAGCCTGCTAGTACTCTCCAGCGTGGTCAGCGTCAGCCGCAGGCGACAACTCTACGAAGCCAACCTGCTGCATTGCCTCGGTGCCAGGCACCAGGCGATTCGAAACTCCATGTTGCTGGAAACCGGTTTGCTGACCTTGCTGGCGACGGTGTTTGCCACGGGGCTGGGTTCGCTGATCGCTCTGCCA
Source organism: Marinobacter sp. V34 (assembly GCF_055524115.1). NCBI lineage: Bacteria > Pseudomonadati > Pseudomonadota > Gammaproteobacteria > Pseudomonadales > Marinobacteraceae > Marinobacter > Marinobacter sp. V34. Next base: position 182,536 of record NZ_JBUPZY010000010.1, read on the forward strand.
GTGGCGGACCTGGCGCTGAAACTGCCAGCGGGAGATTTGTGGTGGATTGGCGCGCTGGTGGCCGGCGTCGTCAGCGCGCTGGCTTTGCTGGGAGGGTTGCTGCCTACGTTGAGGGCGATGCGGCTTAACCCGGCGCTCTTGCTTCGGGATAGTTGAGTAGATTGTGATATACCCCGCCAAACCCGGTGGGGTATATCGTGTTTCTGCAGCCCGTTACATGGCCCTTGCGAATAGCTCAAAGGGCAGGGCTTTCAACACATAGCTGAGCGGTGTCCAGGGCCACCAGGGCACGTAGGCCCGGCGTTTTTCGGACTCTATGGCTTTCACCAGCGCCTTTACGCCGGTTTCCAGGTCCACCCGGAAGGGTGCATTCTTGGTGTCGCGGTTAATATCCGTAAGAATGTAGCCGGGCAGAATGTTGCTCACGTTGATGGGCTTGCCTTTGGTATCCAGTTGCAAGCCTTCGGCCAGCGAAGCCACGGCGGCCTTGGTGGCGGCGTAAACGTTAATGGGGCCCCGAAAACCGCGAACTCCGCTGACTGACGACATCAGCACCAGGTGGCCGCTGTTCTGTTCCCGGAAAATCTCCATGGCTGCCTCGCTTTGGGCTATCGCGGCAATGAAATTGGTTTCTGCGGTCTGGCGGTTGGCGGCGAAATGCCCCCGCCCAACCGGCTGGGAACTGCCGATGCCCGCGTTGACCACCACACGGTCAAGACTGCCCAGCTCTTCTTTGAACCCCCTGAACACCTCGAACACTTGATCGTAGTCGCACACATCCAGGCCCCGAACCAGCACCCGAATGCTGGGGTAGGCCTGTTGCAACTCCCGCTGCAGTGCTTCCAGTTTATCGGCCCGCCGCGCGCACAGCGCGAGATTACAGCCTTTAGCCGCCCATTCGCGGGCCATGCCTTCACCGAGGCCGGTGCTGGCACCGGTAATCAGAATGTTCTTTCGCATTGCTTGTGCCTTGGATGGTTCAGATCGTTTGTGGTCAGACTAGCATGATTGGGAGATATAGGGATTGGGAGACGCGCCTTAATCTACGGTCCCCGCTAGCCCTGACTCATTCAGCGCCGTGCCGATGGCCTGATAGGCTCGTTCTGCTTCCGACAGTGCTGCGTAATCGCGTGCGCAAGCCGCGACGATAACCGCCTCATCGGGCACCTGTGGATTGAGTAGGCCGATATCACAGGAGCGAGACACCTGGGTGCCGGTTTTGTGGGCAAAATGGGTGCCTGCCGGCAACCCGCCTGCAATACGGTGATCCCCCGTGGTGATCTCGGAAAGATAACCCAGCAATCGATCCGTGTGGGCATCATTCAAAAGTTCGCCCCTGGCCAGTTGCTCCAGTAATGCCCCGAAGGCTTTGAGGCTGCCTGAGTTGATTCCCCGCTGGTAATAGCGTTCAAAAGCTTCGTGCACGCTATTGGCTCCCGCCTCGCTTGCAGTGATGTTGAGCTTTCCCAGCAACATTTCGTACCGCGCCTTGTAGGTATTGGCGGTTTTCAGATCGATGAAATCACGATTGGTCAGCACCGACACGCTGGGGTGCACTTCGCGATAGGCGTCGTAGCGTACCTGAAGAATCGTGGTGATAGGCCCCAGCCCCTCGGGAACCAGCCGTGCCACATCCTCCGCGAAAGATCTCTCGCCAAGATAACGTATCAACATGTCCGTCGCCGTGCTGTCACTGTCGACAATAGACCGCCTGTTGAGCTCTTCCAGGCTGTAACGGGCGCCGGTATCCACCCACAGCAGATCGCCGGTGCCATCCACGTAGTCCGAAGCGCGGAGTGTGAGTTTCTGCTCAAGATCCAGCTCGCCGTTTTCGGCTCGTTGCATCAACACGATCGCCAGCGGGATTTTGATGGTAGAGGCCAGATACCAGTCCTGGTCTAGCTTATGGGAAACCTGCTCACCCGTTCCCAGGTGGCGGACGTAAACGCCCAGATCGCCGGAGAAGGCCTGGTCAATGCGTTCGATTTCCTTTTGCAGAGCCGGGGGCCAACTATCGGCCTGGGCTACAGACCCTGTGCTGATTGCGAAGAGGGCCAACAGGGCCGCACCGGCTTGCGAGCAGATAGATTGCAGATTCATGGGGTCTCCCTGTTTGCACCAAGTAACGAGTGCTCAACCCCCAATGCTGATCGTCGGCTCCGCGGGGTGTCAATGGAGCATCGGTTACAATCCGGTAGTTATCCGGTGATCTTCGGCTATATCCGACGGACATGATATGCGAAGGTTGGGCGTGAGGAAGGAAAGAACCCAACCGCCAGCCCCAGGGAGCATCCGACATGGCGAGCAATGGCGAACGTATTGATAGCCTGGATGCCCTTCGAGGATTTGCCATCTTCGGAATCCTGCTGATCAATATTCAGGTGTTCTCGGGCTGGGGGTTCGTCTCCGCCGAAACCAGGCAAGCATTAACCTGGTCAGAATGGGACGAATCCATCGCCACCTGGCTGGACATCCTGGTGCGGGCCAAGTTCTATAGCCTGTTCTCCCTGCTTTTTGGTTACAGCTTCATGATGCTGGCAGAACGCGTGCAGCACGGCCCCGTTCGCTACCATTCAAGAAGGATGCTGGGGCTGCTGGTTATTGGCACGGCCCATTCTCTGCTCTTTTCCCCCTGGGACATCCTCATGTTGTACGGCGTGATGGGGCTCTTCCTTGGCGCCTTCCTGAACGTTCGCGCCCAAACACTGGCTGTCTGTGGCACTGCGCTGTTGGTATTAACGGCTGTGGGGCTCTGGTTTGCGCCCCAATCAGGTTTGGCGAACCTGGGGAGCGGCCTTTCACTGCAACTACTGCAGGAGAATGTACCAGCCCTGAGCGGGGGGAATTACCTGGAGGTGGTCGAAGCCAATGCGTACCTAAGCGTCAGCGTGTTTCTGGATCGAATTGAACACCTGCGCCCCCTGCGGGTGATGGCGATGTTTCTATTCGGCGCTGCCGCTGCCCGCCTGCATTTGGCGGATCGCCATTCGGGGCATGCCCGGCTCTTGGTTGTGGTCGCACTGGTTGGCCTGGTGGTCGGCACCGCCCTGGCCATGGCAGAGGTCAAGCTGGGCCAGGAGAGCGCGGCCCAGAGGTTTGTAAACTTGCTGGGAAGGGTGGGGGCTCCACCATTGCTTGCCATGGGCTACGGGGCTGTTCTTCTGCTTTGGTGGCGGGGAAGGGGGCGTCTGACCGGGGTGGTCCGCTCGGCCTTTGCTCCAACCGGCCGTATGGCACTTACCAACTACATTCTTCAGTCCGCTGTCTGCATCTGTGTGTTCTATGGAATGTGGGGCGACCGTTTTGCCTCACTCTCCCTCGCGGCGCTGATGGTGTATTCAGCAGGGTTCTTCATCGCCCAGATGATGTTCAGCGCTGTCTGGCTCCGGCTATTCACCCAGGGGCCCCTGGAATGGCTCTGGCGTTGGCAGATGAAACGCAAACGGCCGAGGTTGCTCAGATGAACGGGCGCTCACGACCCGCATAGTTATCCTTGCGGTTCAGCCGGAATCAGTTCCATTAGGTCGGTAACACCTATATCAACACCCACCTGCGACAACAACGTTGAAGCCTGCCCTCGATGATGAGTTTGATGGTTAAAGAAATGAAGAACCAGGTTCGAATACCGTTTGTTGGCAGAAATGCCTCTCATATTGCGGTAGCTGAGAATGAAACCCAGATCCGCTTCGGAGAGCTGGGATATCCAGTCGATAATTTGGCGATCCAGCCAGATTCGGTGTTCCTTTAAACGACCAAGATCATCAAATATGATCTGATCCAAGCTCGTGGGGTCTTCAAGATCAGCGACCGACTGAAACGAGTTCAGGCAGGACGGATGAGTGATAAACCGTTTCAGCCAGACGGTGTCAGCCACAACGATATGATTGAGCGTACCCAGAATGGAGCCAAAAAAGGCCCCACGGTCCTTGGCCAACTCTAGTGTGGAGAGGCGGCCGGCCGCTTCATAAACCTTTGCGTTCATCGACTGATTGTAAGCGGCCAATAATTGGAAGTGTTCCTTTAGACTCATCGGGCTTCTTCCTTCAAAACCAGACTGACCAGCTTATGAACGATTGGTGACACCGCAATGATGGTAGGAAAGGCGACCGCAAACGCAAAAAGCCAGGCATTCAGCCAGATTGAAACGATATTGCTGACCCAACCCACGTTAAAAACACTGATCACCAGCGACATGATGCAGGACATCAACAGTGACATGAAAAACGAAAACACGATTCTGTGATATTTGCGGTCAATCATTTTCTATCTCTTCAATACATTCGTAGAGCCCGGTAAGGATTCCCCAGGGCAGTTCAGACTCTTTATCGTTTTTTCCTTCAGCCAGATCGTATCACCCTGATACGGATGTTCTCTCCAATCTTCTGTCACCTCAATACAAAAGCCGGGCAGGTCAGGAAGGCGCTTGATAAAGGTTTTTGGATAACCTTCGGGCTTTTCACCAACGATGGCGGAATCCGAGTTCTTCAGAGTGACGGCTGGTTGCTGCGACGCGCAACCAATAAGGCCGATGCCCAAAAGTATGGTGAGAGCGCATTTCATAGCGTGGCCCCATCCAGGTCTTTCACATAAACATGAGTCGTCTTTGTATGCTCGAAACCGATAGACGGGTAAAACCCATGGGACTCTGAACGACTCACATTGGATCGTACCACAACCCGTGAGAGCCCTTTGGCGCGGGACCAGCCTTCAACAGCCTCAACGAGCAATCGCCCAACACCCGCCCGTCGTACATTGGCGCTCACGACCAACCCGGTGATCTCAGAAGTAAACAGCTCACGGATAGAAATACGCCTCTCGGCGACGGCCCACCCAACCACTGCTGCATTGGAAATAGCGACAAGTATCTGATGGTTTGGGGATGCGAGTAGCGCCTCTAGCCATGCAGTGGTCTGAGACTCGTTGGCGGAATAACCCCATTCGAGGACAAGGCTATGTATACCAGACAGGTGTTCAACTGCTCCTTGCTGGATCGAGATATCCCTATTCATTCGAAAGACCCTCTGCCAGAGTGGCATGTAGTAAGACATCTTAATCTTAGCGCCATTCTTCAGCTCTCATTTCGCGCCCGCACACCGAACGTCACAGCGAAAGAAAGCGCTCGAGGCGTACCCGCTCGTCCTGCAACGCTGGCTTGAACGCGGCGTCGCCTGGGGCATGTCCGCGCACATACCCTGGCTCCAGCTCCAATTGCCCATCACGTACGGCGGCATTAGCCCAGCCGATGACATGACCGCGCCACAGCATAGGTAATGCATAGTAGCCACGCACCCGCTTTGGTGCCGGAGTGTAGGCCTCAAAACGGTAGGCCCAGCCCCAGAAGCGCTCAAAGCGATCGCGGTCCCAAACTAAAGGGTCGAAGGGCGCCAGTAGGCGCAGATCGTCATCCAGCACATTGTCACCCGCAAAGCGGCGGCTGCCAGGATTCTCGCCGATGGGCCAAAACCAGCGACAGCCATCCACTGTAGCCTGGGGCAGCCGAGCTTTTGCTCGCGCGAGTGCTTCACGACGACGCTCACGCCACTGCGGGACCGCTGAAGAACTCACGCCCGTTACCAAGCGGCTGAGCGTTGACGCAGGCAGCGGGGCATATTTTGCGACCGCGACGTCGACCAATGCGTCCAGTGTGGTATCCGGGTCCACCGAGTCGCGGTCATCAGCGAGCGGCGGCGCATACAGGCGTACCCCAGCTTCGCGCTTCGCCACACGGAGCAGCCCGCGATAATGCATGCCATCCAAGAGCTGCGTACTGGCACGGCTATTACCGCCGAACCAATTCTTGGTGGTGCCATGCTCGAAGGCTGAGTCCACCTCGCGCGGGTGAACGACACCACGGCTTTGCACAAATTCCAGCACGGCCTGCGCCTGTTCCCAGCGTGAGCGTGGCCATTCGGTGCGCGCCGCGCGTGGGTGCATAAGGCGCTGCGTGGTACGTGGCAGAACCCCGTAGTTAACAAAGAAATCCTCCTCGACAGCCAGGCGCGGGTAGCGAGCCTCCAGGTCACCCGCCTGGTAGTCGATAACACGATGGCGCAGCGTCAAATCCTGTGCTCGTGCCGGCGCTCGTATTGGGTCGAGCTGGACAAAGCCCAGTCTATTAATCGCACGTGACAAAGTGGTCGGCTTGAAGAGACTGCGCGAGATGGCGTAACGGCGTAAATGATCCATGGTGAGGGCAGTTGTCATAGTAATCAGCTGCCTTACTTATCCGGCTGAATCGAGATGTGCCAGTCCGGCGGCGGCAGTTTCAGTAGCATGGCTTCCACATCAACCGTGTGGGTAGCGAAAAAAGCTTCCGCCGCTTCAATCAGAGCCGCCTCGGTTTTGAGGATGCCAAGATAGACCGGCCATTCGGCGTCGATCAGTTCCGTGCTGTAACGATCCGGATCGACCTTCACCAACTTTGCCAGAAACCGGAACTCCATTTCGTTCATGACGGCGTAATCGCAGCGTTCGTTCAGAAACATACCCAGCATCTGTTGGGCATTGTAAGAATCATGGCGGGCCAGGTCGGTACCAATCCGCCGCTCAAGTCGATCGCTGTAGACAAACCATTTTCGCAGACAGATGCTGCCGTCAAGATCATCGAAGGAGGCCGGTTGTTGGCCCGGTTGCGCGAACACACGATCACGCCAGGTTAACACCGGTCCGACGGCGTGCATCCGACCCGGCAGCGGCATCCATAACGGGTTGGCAAAAACCGCGTTTGCTCGTCCTTTTTTCAGGGCCCAGGCCTGGCGTTTGCGTGGCATCGGGCGGAAACCGGCGGCAATACCGGCCTCCAGAGTGAACTCATTGATCACCTCGACCAGAATGCCTTTGTTAAGGTTGTCACCGTAATAAAACGGCAGAAAACCCTCGTCCGACCCCATAATCTCGAGCGTTTGGGACGAAACTGGAAGGCACCAGAATGCTACGAAGATCAGCAAGCCTATTCTCATGAAAATTCCTCTTATGCTCCGATCATAGGCTAGGAGCGCCTACTGTACCGGGGTAAGTCCATGGCCAATTACGTAGGCTGTCATTTCTTGTTTGCCTTGGTTCTTGCTGCTGGTTTCCTGGCCCGGAGCGCCGCATTGAACGCCAGGGCCGCCCATTCCTTTGCCTCTTCAGAATCCTCGAAAATACTCTCCGGTGCCATGTAGTAAGACATCTTAATCTTAGCGCCATTTTTCTCGTATTCGAACGGATCCAAATCAAGCTCTTTAAACCGACCCATCGATTCCCCATCGACCTTCAAATACAGTACATCGTCTGCGACAAGGCCAAACATCAAGCCATCGTGGTACACACCATAGCCACCGAACATACGCCGAACGGAAACCGGGCCAAACTGGCAAAATACATCGTTGAGGTTCTCGACGAATTCGCTCATACAGTCCCATGCGTTGCCATGTTGACGCCGGTGAAAAGGACCGACGCAGGTTGATGGGTCTTGGGGTGAATGGGCTCGCGCATCTCCAGCAACCGAAACCCGTTTCCCGAGAACAGGGCGACCCAGCTCTCGAGCGTTCTGAAGTACCAAGGGGCCGGGTCAACAAACTCTGAGCCAAAACCCGCCCAGCAACCGTCCCTCCAACCATCGATATAGGGTAGGTCTCCCGCAAGTAAAGGGTGGGGTGTTTGCACGATAAAAGCCCCGCCCGGTTTCAGGCGAGCTGGTACAGCTTCGAACAACGCCTCGACCGATTCCTTTCCGAGGAGAGAAAAATTACAGACCACAACATTGAATAAACCCTCAACTGCACCAGCGGCGATACCTTCATAGGATGCGACCAGAAAATGCCCACCGCCGGTATTTTGGGCCTGTTCAATAAGATCAGGCACTACATCGACCCCGACTAGATGGGGTACCTGAGCAGCAAGCTCACGTATAAGCCATCCTTCGCCGCAACCTATATCCAGGACCGATGCAGGAGAACGACTCAACACAGCCTCGACAATCGCCTTATCCGTTACCAGCTTGCGGCTCTCGATGTGGCCACCTCGTACGGCCGAAGACCACTGAGAGGCATTCTTCTGCCACGAGTCGACAATCTTTTCATCACTGTACAGGTCCATAAAGCAATCCGTTTAAAGTTCGAACGCCTTGGCTTCACGGCGCACCGGAGCGCCAGCGTAGGTCCGTTCGACAGCAGCCATTTGTTGGCTTTTATGCCGCTGGACGCTTGGCCAGCAACGCCCATACGCCTGCTGATGAAAGTAGCGCACCACCTGCGAAATTAAACCTACGCTGCGCTTTGGGCGAGACAAGCAGCCGACGTGCCGAGGATGCGAAAACTGTGTAAAGCGTGGCATTGATGGTCGCCAAGGCGACAAAGGTGACTGCAAGCAACCACATTTGGAACACCCCGTTTCCACCCGGCGTGATGAATTGCAGTAAAAAAGCCATGAAGAAAACGATGCCCTTGGGGTTGAGCGCCGTTACTAAATACGTGTTGGTGAACAACTTCAAATGGGATGAGTCAGGCGCCGGCTCCGCCATTTCAGTGGGAGAGAAGCCTGCCCGAAACAACTTGATACCCAGGTAAAGCAGGTATAAACCACCCGCTATTTTTACAACGGTGAACCAAAACGCAGATACCGCAAGCAACGCCCCCAAGCCCACAAGTGAAGCAAACAGTGCGGTAGAGTCACCGAGCGCGACCGCAGCCACCAGAGGAATATTGGCACGGCGACCATGAGCAACAGAATAACTGATGACGGCCAGAATCGTCGGGCCAGGAATAACCAGTAGAACCGCTGACGCGACGACAAAGGTAAACCAGGATTCAATTGTCATAAGATCGCCTACTGAAAGCTAGGGCCTGCATCATGCTCGGCTTCGGAATAGGAACCGTCTGTCGGATTCAATGGATATTTCAATATCGCTTCTCTTTCGCTAGGCTATCACCAATTCACATGGAGGCGAACATGAAAGGATTCCGCGCGTTAGCCTATGCGTTGTTAGTTTCTCTCCCCAGCCTGGGCTATTCCGGCACGTTGGTAGTCTCGCAAGATCTGGCCTTGGAATATCCAGAGCCTGAACTGATCTCTCATTCGAGCAACATGCTCATCCTGAAATACGATGATTGGGTGCTGTCTCACCAGGTTGTCGATGGGGAATCCATGTATTCGCAGGTGGACCTTACCGGCGTTACTGGCGAGTTTATTCAGTCCATATTCATTCCTGAAAAGCGTTCTGTACTGCCGAACTGGCTGCGCCTGCTTGCGGAAGAGCAGGGCAGGGAGTTTGGTTTGCCGGAAGGGGAAGTGACCAGCCAGAAGGTTGGTGAATTCGGGTTGCTCGGTACCTACAGCAAACAGCACAGGTCAGGGTATCTGTATGTGTTTGATAGGGCAGCCATTCATCACATTGTGATTCAGGGGACTGAAGAGCGGTATAAAGAGGTGATCAACAACATCAGGAAGCTTACGAGCTAATCTCGGAATCAGGCGAATGCGACGAAGCGATGAAGTTTGTTCCAGAACCACTAGGCCCCGGAAAAAATGCTCTGAAATGGTTGTCGAATCATAGGCTAGGAACGCCTACTGTACCGGGGTAAGTCCACGGAGTTATCGATGCGTGTCTACTGAAGTGGGGGAAGTGCAGAACGAGTTTGAGCGCCTTGTTATCCAACGCCATCATCAGATCCTCGGCGGTTCTCCGGCGAGACTGGAAGGACGAACTAGTTCTGCGCTAAGTCCGTGTTTCGTACAAGCATCTAGAACAACGGTCATCATTTCCTGCTTGGCAAGCGGCGACACGTAAATCGCCTCTATTACGTTATGCAAGTTGGCCGGAACCTCAATGCCTTGGGGATACATTGTCTTGGCAGTCGCCGAATGAGAGTCTCCATCATGATTCCCGTTCATGCGTTCTTGGTTCAGAACCTCCATTTCCCGAGCACTATCGGCCAACGCAAAAATACGGACCTCCTTTTCGTACTCAAACGCAATCCGTTTGCAAAGCAAAGAGGACCAGACGTAGGCGTTAGGTACTACTGCTGCATCGTAGTCGAGGTATCTGATCCTTCCAATATCTAAGTTCTGCACCACCTGTGGCCGACCCGTTTCATCAAACTTTACATCGCCTTGGCCAGAACTGATTGCATCATCATTAAGGCAAGGGAGCGCAGATCGCAGTCGTCTGTAGCTACTACGTATAGCGACCGCACCCGCGTCACCGTAGATCTTCCATAAGGCCATGGATTCATGCGGAGCCTCGTGCCAGCAACTCACGTAACATTGGTATATTCGAGACTCGAAGTGCTGCTGAAGCATGGTTCTAGCCATCAGTGGAAGGTTAGATGTCCCCATCGCATTTATCGTACCTAAAGATAGCGAGCCCTCGAATCTGTCCTCGAACAGGTCCGCCCGACGTAGGTAGAGCGATTTGTTCAACAGCAACAGCATGAACTTGGTTAGATCCATGTAACGCCATAGGACAAAGTCCTCAGTGCGATCGATTCCCAAGTGGTTATCGCGATTCGTCATAGTAGGTGATCATAGTTAGATAACGCACGGCTCACGCGCCGGTTTGGGGCCGCGAAGCGGCGGAAAACCGGTCGCTGTGCAGCCGATTGTTAGGAATTTTCAAGCTCCAAAGCCAGATCGCCAGCGAATCTTGATAGATTCTTATGGCATGCTTCTAGAAAAGGAACCACTTCGATTTGCTTACCGTGAAATTGTATTTTGTTATTTTCTGTGATCATTGTTTGACCTGAAACTGGCCCGACCTTAGTAGTTCCATCAGGATCTATGAAAACGTCATCTTGAAGCACACCATTAACTCGGTTACCTCTCATTGTCACTTGTGACCCTTCGCCTACCTCAACAAGCGGCATACCTCCTTGATGAATAGTCCTGCTCTTTTTGTTATCGGTTTTACTTAAGCTGTTATGTTTTGCATCGTTTGTTAAACCACATAGATCAACCAGCCAAGGATCACCACTTCTAAATGGCTGCATAGCTTGCACCAAAGAATGGATTGATGGCATATGGTCCGATAAATTAGGGAGATTTCGTTTCACGCTATTCTTGAAGTGGTTTTCCCTTTGCCCATATGGAAAATACACCTTTTCTGGAATTTTATTATTGGTAAGCGATTTCAATTTATTTTGCATATCTTGAGCTGCATAGTCGAGTACGCTCCGTAAGTTCTCCAGTGTGTTTTTCAACGCCACTTTATTTATGATGCCATTTTTCGCCTGCGCTGAAATAGTGGATATTTCCTTCTGAGCATGCTCCAGTAATTCCTGTATATCTCGATTATGCATCCGCACTCCCTATTGATGCCTAACGAGGCTGTAGAAAAACCCGATTTCGAGCTGTTCCCACCGCCTGATTCCTGTAAATTTTGTCGCGGCCACCAACTGGCCGATTAGCACGATTCCGGTGTTCAGCCATCAGTTTCGGCCCTTTGACGATATCAGTGCCGATATTGCTGGCGTCCAGCGACCACATTTCCCACCTTTTGCTCCCCGCATCACGCCGCTAACTGCCCGTAATTCGCCAGCTTCTCAATATTGTGCACCAGGCAGTATAGCTGCCATTGGCCCTGCACCTTCTTCCGGCCTCGCAAACTGAAGCGGTTCAGCCGTTTGTTGGTGCCAATGTTGCCAAACACCGGTTCCACAACCGACATGTGGTGACTGTATATCTCTTTGCCCTTTTGACTGTCGACCCGCTGCTTCATCCAGTCGGTGTGGTTGGGCCCACGATTCCGCTCTAATGCAAAAGTCACCTGCCTACCACTGCCTTTACGGTGATCAGCCGAGGCCGGGTTTTGCATGCATTGGTGTTTCTTGGGACAGTGTCGGCACTGAAGCAGGCGGCCCTTGAAGTGTGCTCGGGATACACCATTCCCATCCGTACGAGTCGCCTCATAATGAAGCTCTTTACCTGCCGGACAGGTACAAGTGAGATTGACCGGATCAAACTGGAACTCACTGGCCGGAATGATGTCTTTCCAGCCCGTGTCTGGTTGGTTCTGATGCCGCTTGCCGTATTTATCTTTCTGGTGGCTGAACTTGGGGTCTCGGCTGCGGAACTTGTTGTCCGGCACGTAGCCGTTAATCTGCCGTTCGTGCAGATATTGCATGTTCGCTTCGTTGGCGAAGCCGGTGTCAGCGGTGATGACGGTGCCTTGCTGATAAATGCTTTCGGCGATACCCAGTTTCTTGAATCGGGTCTCTATCGTTTCCAGCACCGGTTGCAGGGTGTGGTGTTCCTGGCCTTCGCCAAAGGCCTGGGCGTCGATGATGATCTGGTGTTTCTTGTCCACCGTGGCCACGCCGTTGTAGCCCTGGATCGTGCCCTTGCTGGTGGTCATCTTGGCGCTTTCGTTATCGGTGATGTTGCTCTTCACTTCCTTGTTCCGTTTCCCCCGGCCCATCCGTGGGCGGTTCGTCTTTAGGAAGCGGTTCACTTTGTTCAGGGATTCGTCCAGGGAGAGGACGGTCTTGGCTCGGCGAATGTCCCGGTCCAGTTCGGCTTCCGTTTCCGCCTCGTCCCGTTCATGGTGCTCTTTTAGGTGATGGCGGATCAGTCGTCGCAGCTTCTTCCGTATCTCTTCCAGCTCTTTAAAGGTGCCGGACCATTCCTTGGCGGCATTGGAGGGCATCTTGCAGCCGTCGATGGCAAAGAGTTCGTTCCCCAGTAATCCCTGTTCGTGGCACACCAGCAGCACCTGCTCGAACAGCTCTTCGATCTCATCGGCATGCCCACTGACGAATTTAGCCAGGGTGGTGAAGTGGGGAACGGTATCGCAGGACAGCGCCTTGAAGGTGATGTTGGTCTCGCAGCACCACTGCATCTCGCGGCTGGTCTTGATGCCCTTGGAGTAGGCGAACAGGATGATCTTCAGCAGGATGGCCGGATCGTAGGCCAAACGCCCGGTGTCTTCGTTGCGGTACTTGGGGTGAAAAATCGACAGGTCCAGCTTGTGCTCGATCAGGTAGTGCACCGCGTGTTCAAAGGTGCCGGGCTGGAGCTGGTCCTGGTAGTTGATCACGACCATGGCGTTCTGGTCGGGGTTGTAGGGCTTGAAACGGGGCTTGGCTTTGGGCATCTGACGACTCCTTGTCCGTTTGTCTGATCCTAACAAAACCGGGGCGGGATTCGGAGTTTTTCTACAGCCTCAACGCTTGGCTTTGCGGCGTGCCGAAGCGCCAGCGCAGGTGCGTCCGGCAACAGCCACTTGTTATCCTTGCCCGTGGCCTCGGCCAATAATAGCCACAATAAAATCCTCTAGCTTTTGTTTGAAGTCTTCATTTGATTCCCAAACTATGTGGCAATATTGGCGAGTATCAAAATGAACATTTGTAAGATCATCTTGTCTGACAGACCAGATAACCGGAATGCCTATCCCCATCGCATAACCGGCCTCAAAATACACACCGGCCTTTTGTTCAGTGACGTCTGCAACAACAAATCTGGACTCCTTGATGTCTGCCATGATCTTGACATCAATGCGTTCGTTGTGTGGAGTTTGATCAATTCGATGGGGCTCAAACCCTGAACTCTCAATCGCTGGCTGAATGGCCTCGGCCCATACATCATCAAAAGCCGGGGAAAACGACATAGCGACAAAACACCGCGAGGACTGAGAGTTCCTGCTTTTTTCTTCCGATAGAAAATTCCAGCCATCCGGAGTAATTATCAGTTTTCTGAAGGATGTTCGTGATTCACCCTTGTTGTTTAAAAGTTTCCGCTCGATCAATGAATCTATGTGATATTTCAATTCTTGTTCAGAAATTGAAAAGTTCAGTACATGATCGGTTGTAGCTAATATTTCAACGGAAGAACCTGGAAACTTGCTCCTCCGCTCAATCGCCTTCAGCAGAAGAAGCTGTTTTTCTGAAACAGAGTATTCAGGAATCGTTTTGACAATATTTTCGATATTTCGACTATGGAGGTCCGGTGGAACACTATCCATTTCTTTCTGAGATCGAAGCCAAGCCGAAAATAGCATCGGCTCCGTCAAAACCTCGAGTTTTCTCAGTGCTGTGCGAGTGACTTTGAAATCTCCACACCTACGGCATCGCACGAATAACTGTTCACCGTGATCCTCCACCTCAATCCCAGTCTGGGCGATTTTACATACTGGACAATCGCTCACGGTCTTCTCCTTGATGGATAACGCTTTTGTTTAGCGGCGCCCTGATAGGGGCGTCCGGTGGAGGCCAACGGCCGGAACGTACTACAACAATTTGTTAAATCTTCTTAGTCAAAGGCAGAACCTTTACGGCTCACTGTTGTATGCCTTTTTACTTCCGTGCAATGCAATGATGCTTCCCACTGCCACGGCGACACTCATCAGAACAACACTCACTGCCTCGAACCGCGAGTGTTCTGGTCTAGCAATAGCGACATAGCAGGCAAGCAGAGCGAACAAGAACAAGAGACTAGTCATAGCCAAACTTGCTTTGAATTGTGCGGATGGTGCAATGATGGCTGCCGACCAAGAGTAAGCGAATCCTACAAAACCCGCTGTAACTAAGGGCATGAAATACAGAAAAATCCAACCATCTTCCGAATAACCTCCGGTCATTTTCATGCCAAACCACTGCACAAGATGAAACGCTGCGCCACCAGCTAGACCAGCTAGACCAGCGATCGGCGGCACGACCGGAACGAAAAGCCACCGCCACCACTGATAGTTATCCTTCTGGTTCTCGATCTCAGACATACAGTCAACTTTGATTTAACGCCTGCATAAACGGCGGATTTTACGCAGCGAAGCGGAGAAAAAGCCGTCCGGTGGAGGCCCATAGGGCCGTAACGAATTTAATGCACTGGTTATGTGATTACAGCTACCCGGCTTTTGGAAATACACCATCAAAATCGCAATTTTTGCACCGGTATAGGTCTGAATCATTAGCGTGCGCCTCGACTTCTAATTTGAAAGCGTGTTCTTCCCTTACCCAGCATTCAGGGCAGTTGATACCAGAAAAAGTCTTTACTCTGGCGTATGCAACACGGGAAGCGTCGGTGTCAGGATTGGCGTTTTGCACATTATTGGCACACATGAGTGCATGCTGTCTGAGTTCATCAATCAGTTCTGACATAGACCCACTCCCTACACATAGCGCCGGGCTTTGCAGCGGTTCTGAAGGAGCGAAGCGACGAAAGAACCATCCGACAACAACCCCTTGTTATGCATTTTTAGCGCACACTTGCTCAATATGTATCGTGAACAAATCGAGAGGCGACTTGAATATAGGATTAAAGCTGAATCTCTTATGTTCACCTTGCCCTGTTTTATATAGCTCAAGGCTTTCTTCATAATACTGGCAAGTTATATCAGTGCGACCCTTACCTCTATAGCTTTGGCCTATTTCAAATGCCGCCTTAGAGGCTTGAATATTTTCCCCAATTGACTCGTACCCGGATTTCGCGAGCTTTAACCTTCCGATTGCCTTGTCTAGGTATTTTTCTGCGGGAGCGTTTTCCCAACCTGATTTCGATTTGTAAAATATGCCTAAGAAAAAATTAGCCTCTGACTGCCCGAACTTATCTTTTTGTTCTACAAAAGTTTGTAATGCTTCTTTGGCAATACGCTCTGAGGGAAGAGGCCGTCCTGCTTGGTAGAGTTCAGCAGCTTGAGCCAATTTTTTATATGGATCACTAGAGTTGGGGACCAAAAATGCCGAGCAGCCAGTCAAAACTAAGGCTGCAAAAATGATGATAATTCGATTCACGTAAATTCCTTGTATGCATAACGAGGCTGTAGAAAAACCCGATTTCGAGCTGTTCCCACCGCCTGATTCCTGTAAATTTTGTCGCGGCCACCAACTGGCCGATTAGCACGATTCCGGTGTTCAGCCATCAGTTTCGGCCCTTT
>NZ_JBUPZY010000011.1:0-135814 GCF_055524115.1 Marinobacter sp. V34
AACGCTAATTTTTTCTTACGATCGCAGGAGCCGGATTTTTCCAACTCTGGGTGGGCCTGATACGTGATTAGGGCAGACTGTAGTTGCCCCCAGCTAAACACAGAATTCGAATGTTCGCTTTGCGACCTTGGCGTCAGCTCAAAACGGAATCTGAATGTTCGCTTTCGACCAGCTTGCATTGATTGCGAATAGCGAACCGGTTAAATATCTATCTTGAACAGTTCTGCTTCTAAAAGGGATCAGTTAATCGCCGGCGATTTTACCCAGTATGTTATCTGTCGAAAGGAGAGGGTGGTTCGTGCCCGTAGTAAGCCTCGTGCGATTGATCGTAAACAGCATCTGTTGGGTGCAGCGGATCTTTGAATACAGATCCAGGAGTTCGGTGATCGTGATGCTCATCAGAGCCATCACCCCGCAGTATTCGCCAGATGATTGAGATGCCAGCCAGAACGAGAGTGAAAACAGCGCTGATCAGCCACACCATAACTTTGAACCACCAGTATTCGCGGTACTTCTGGGCAGACCGCTCGTAGACCTTTGAAATCGGGTGAATCGCAGCAAATCCGCACAGTATGCCACCGCAAATCCATCCCCAAGTCTCTTTGAATGAAACACCATCACCGGCAGATAGGCTGACCAGAAACAGCAGCGCGACGCCCGCGCCAAGGCTACACTTTCGTGCTATTCCGTTGTGAACGATTGTCTTGTCCATGACGCTGAATCCCGCTCAAAAAATGATCGATTGTGACAGGTCCAAGTAAGGTCTGCGCTGGACGACCGACAGCGCACTTTATCAATAAGGTTATCCACAGAATTTGTGGAAAAGTCGCCGATCCATTCGGTTTCAAAGCCAGTTTATGGTTATGCAAGTCATGACTTTTTTCCGCTGTAGTCCTTAGGTATACACGACTATGCTTCACTGGCAAGCCCGAAACAAAAAGGGAGCCGGAATCAGGCTCCCTTTTTTCACTCTGATTGCGCCCCTATGCTGCTTTGGTGAGTGAATCGGGGAGCCAACCTTTCGTTTCATCCAGTTCATCCAGAATCGTCGCCAGATCGCCTTTCTTGGCGTCAGCCTGAGACAAAGCGAACTCATCGCCTTTCAGGTCTTTCAGGATTTCGATGAGCTTGCCTTTCCTGATCCTGTTGAAGTAATTCGCCTTCGTCGGTTGCCAGTGCTTACTCAGGTCGAACTTGATCTGTTCAGCAACGTATTGCTCAACTTCATTGGTAGCGCAGCGGAGCGTTTGAGCACTGCAATGGGCGAGGATGTTCAATTTGCTCGCTCTGGATAGTTTTTGGAATGTTTTGAACTGTTCCAAGTCTCCTTCTTGGGCCAGCCAGTTCAGTTCTAAGGCATCACGATGCTTCCGAATTTCAGCAGCAGCGGAGGTTTCCTCAATGTCTTTGGTGGCAGAGAAGGTGTTCACATCCAGATCGATTCCAAGGGGTCTCCGGTACCACGTTGAACCCGCAAGCACTGTCTTGGCCATTGTGAAAATGGTCATGTCCAGACAGATTTCTGCTTTTTGCATGATCGCGGCTTCAAGTGCCTGGAGCCGGTATGCCTCAAGATCGACTTTAAGCGCGTTGCTCTCGGTAGGTTGAGGTGTCTCGGCTATAGTGCCATCTCCGTTTTGCGCCTTTTCGGACTCCTTTTTTGGCAAAACGATGCCAACCTTTGTCACCAGTTCGCCTGTCCGGAAGTCTACGGAAAGCAGAACGCCCGTTGACTGTTTCTGTTCGTTGGAGAATGCACGAGAAGCGTCGATGGTGTCCTTCAGGTCACTCAGTTCTTCATTCAGTTGACGGAACCGTTCGTTGGTTTCTTCGTCCTCGTGATCCGAGGCCGCCTCCATCAGGGCCTCAAGCTCCCGTTCCTTCGCCTCATAATGCTGAACTACAGAGTCTGGTGCGGTGATGGTTTCACCTTCGATACACGGAGCAAACCGAAGTGGGTGGCTGTACCCACCATCCAGAGTTGCCTCCACGAAGCCCCAGCCCTCAGCCTTGAAAGACTCTTGTAGCTTTTCGAGCTTTTCATCGGCCAGACGATTCAGGAGGTCGACGTCGTTGACGTATTGGCTGTCCGCGAACAAGTCTTCGGACAGCGTGCCACCGGCGGCCTCGTAAGCCTCTTGCCCGACAAATTTAAAGGTGGTGTCCTCAGTCGTAACATCGGTGTTGAGCAGCTTTTGACGCACGAATCGGGGAGAAGGGTGATACTGCTCTTTTACCTCTGCGAAGACGGAATCCTGAGCCTTCTGATCGTCCGTGACGGTAAAGGCCATGACCATGTCAAAGTTCATCTCCTGTGATCGGAAGGCGTCCAGAATCACCGGCGAGACAGCCCCAAGTTTCAGGAGTTTCTTAACTTCGGTGACAGGCTTACCGAATCGTTTCGCGATGTCCTCGATGGATCGTCCTGCATCCAGCATGGCCTTGTAGGCAACAAAGCGATCAGCGGGATGCATATCCGAGCGATAGTTCTCGGCCAGACTGGCTTCGATGGCTTCAGATTCCGTCTTCACGACGCACCGGACTGGAAATTCGGCATCGATCTTTCCTTCGGCAAGAAGGTGGTTCAAGGCGCTGAGTCGGCGTCCACCGGCAATAACCTCATACCGTCCCTCGGCATCGGGTGACGGAATGACAATGAGATTCTGCAGAACACCCTGCGACTCTATCAGAGCGCGGAGCTGCGCATCTTCTTCAGCCGATGTTTTAACTTTCCGGACGTTGAGCGGTGACAGGGTCAGATTCTTGAGAGAGATTTGAGTTTCCATTTCGTGATTCCTCTGAGTGAATTTCGTTGGTGTTCACTCTTAAAATCTCATGGAAATGACCACGGCCAACCCCTGAAAACGCTATTTATAACAATAATATATCTATATAATAAGCCTCTTCCATAGCCATTCGTAATACCTTTTTTGAACGTCGATTTTGGGTCGATGGTGGACATGGAATCCCACCAACGATCCCTTTTCTGGTCAGCGAATCAGACCAGTCTGAACAGCACCTCTCCTTCATCGCTTGTCGCCGTTCCGTCTTCCAGAGTTCCTGCGCTTACCCAGAGGTCGCGCTTTCCGCACGGGGTCTCATCCGCAGGTATTCGCCCGAAAACTTCACCATTGCGAATGTCCGTAAAGGAATAGAGAACTTCTCCGTTTTTGTCTCGGATGTGGACTCCGCAGAGCCGGCCGAGTATTTCACCTTGCTTGGTTGTTGCATTCATCGTGTTGACCTCCTCAGTTGTCCGGTAATGGGTCATCCCTGACTCTAAACACGTCCGCAATAAAATGTTGATCTTTTTCTGGTTAGCCTGGAAGGCAGTCCATCTGCAATAATGCTGTATATTCAAACAGTATATATTTCATGGAATTCAGACGCCGTCACAATTGTGTTTACAAAGAACTCGGGGCCTTCGCGAGCTGCGAACCGATTGGGTTTTGCACGGCTGATGGCATTGAGATAGGTAATTGGATCGGTATTGCCGATCGTGAAGTGGTTCGGCAGCTACCTTCGGTCCGTCCTGTACTTCTGGATATTGAGTCTTGGCGCCGCCACTTGCTTGAACCTTATCAGCGCCTGGGGCCCGGGGTGTATATGGTGGGCATCTGTCTCGGAGACTCATCCTCAGTGTTGGGCGTGATGGATCGCAAACAGCCAATGCTTCGACGGAAACCTGGTAAAGATATTCTGGGTCGGAAATAAACCTGAAAATTCTTCTTACCGGGGGTTGGCCGCGAAGATTTCCATGAGATCTTGAAATGACTAGCGAGCGTGGCTCCTGGGTGAGAGAGAGTGAGGGTTGGCCTTTCCGCTTGCGGGAAGGCCTTTTTTTGTCCCCGCATTCTAAACGGTCATAGGTCACTGACTTTTTGAATCTCATCCGCGGCATGAGCCAGGCCTAAGATCTGGTTTTTGACTCGGATATCACCATGAAAACAAAACAATCGCTCTGTCTGATTCTGGCCTGCTCGACCCTCGTTGCTTGCGGGGGAGGGGGTTCTTCATCAAGCTCTGGTCCCTCGGCGCCGGCACCGGATGTTGAAGAGAGGGAGTTGGTCTTCGAATTCTCTGAGGCCCCATTAGAGCCAACCGTCTTCAATATTGCTGCTGGCACCGGTGATCCTGAGGATCATTTTTCACCGAACGACACGATCAGCATTACCTGGAAGATGGAGGTGTACTACGATGATCAGTCCGTCCCGGAATTCAATGAATCCTTTCCGTATACGGCGTCGGTCTACCTGAGTGAAGACGGTGTTTTCCAACAAGAAGATGACCTCGAGCTCTTCAGCATTTCCTGCATGTGGCCATCGGACTCGGACTACGCCTGCGGGCAGTTTGCCTCATTCGATTGTGATTACGCGCCAGGCAATCAAAATGTGATTTCCTGCTCGAGCATTCCCGTAGGCCGCACCAACGGCATCAACGATCTGACCGTCGACACCTCCGCGTTTCTGAACGTGATTCCCAAGAGTTCCGACGTGCTCTATGTGGCATGCCTGGACGAACAACCGAACAAGTGCACAACGTTCACCGGTTCGCTGCAGCTCAATTGATGTCACCTCTGTTGATCAGCACCTGTTCCGACAAGTCCGAGCTCGCCTGGGCGATTGAAATTGCACTGGGCGTTGCCACGATCAATGAGGATCGTGACTACCCATCTGACAGGTGCGAATTCCAAATCAAATTGAGGGACGTGAGGACCGTTGGTGAATTCAATGCCATTGCGATGAGATTGAATACCAGCTGGTCAGAACTTGAGGCCCGGCGAAAACGACAATTGGTATTGTCATGAGCTTGTAGCTCAACGGAGTTGATGGCCTCTTATTTTCCATTGTTTCAGCGTCGATTGAGTATGTTTCGGCTATTCAAAAACGCTTCAACAGCCTTTTCAAACCCTCCCGATTCGTACCAGTTTTGTAGCAACTTTTTTGTTGTACCTCTGAACGCTGGGATTGCGATGTCTATGAGTTCGGATTCCGTTTTCGCGTCGGGAAAACGTCCTGACATGACGAAATTGATGCCATGGTCGGGAATGCTGAAACCAGTCACTCGTTCGCCGACGGTCAAATGGACGAAGTACGAGACTGTTCCCGCTCCCGTGGAGAATCCGCCCGCAACGTTGATCGCACCACCGAATGAATTTAGCCGTTCGCACATCTGCTCGCGGGCTTGCCACTGAGGGAGTATTGATCCAATGGTTAGTGCCCTCTGGACATTGCCATCCACGATCGTGAAATGAATCTGGCAATTACTGGCCTGGGCTATTGGCGCAATCAAACAGCAGGCAAGCAAGCTTGAGGTGAGTAATCGTTTCATCAGTCCTTCCCTTGAAATTCAGAACCACTGCTTCCCTGAAACTATCAACTTCTCGCTATTGATAGTTGGAGTTAAGATTAACGTTGAGTGCAAAGTCGCGATGGTTATTGGAGGGATTACCCTGACTAAGGGTATCTGCCATCAAATAACCTGATGTTGAACGAATTTCCTCAGCGATTTTGAGAGCTGCACCTCTTTTTCTGGGTTTCAGGCTGCCGAATCGTCGCAGTCCCCGCGGAAGCCACAGCTGCGACATTTCTTGAGCTCAGGACGGCTCGGTACCGCATGACCAAACTTTGCTTGTCGGGCATGGGCGACAGCGGGCTGAATGCGATCGAACAGCGCCTCGTCGGAAGAAGGAAGCTTAAATATTTCCTGGACGGCAGAGGTCTTGATCAGAACCTCAGTCACCCGGTATCCATCTCCCCGGGCAGCCAGGGCCGCACAAAAGGCTTGGGTGACATCGCTCTCAAACACTGGACCGTTTCGGCTCTTGTACTCAACAGAAAGAACACCGGTGCGAGTCCGATACAGCGCATCCGGCTTTCCAAAGACCTTGAAAGCTCCGTTGAAGAAGGGTTTTGTGTGGCGGCCGTCGTCGATCCATATCAAGTCGCCTTCAATGCCCAGCTCGTCAACGAGGCTGTTACGGCGCTGTCGCCAGACGATGAACAGCACAGCCACAACCGCGATAAAAATGAGCAGCTCATGAATCATGGTCTTTTCCTCGTCGTTCAGCTCGCAGAACAAGCCTGTCCACGATTCGCCTCAGCACCAGGTCAACCCAGGAAGACTTTTTGCTGATTTCGATGACCATCGGAGACAGCCGGTAATAGACTGCAATCAGGATCCGGCCGCCGGGCATGTTATCCAGTGTGTTGTCACGAAATTGGCGGAGAGTTTCCGTGCGCTGATCCTCCATTCCGTAAAGGTAAGAGGCCACGTAACAGCGTTTGTCTGTGCTGATCTGGCGATTGAACTGCTCATGCTTCAGGTTGCCCCGATCCTGAGCGGCAACGGCCCTTCGCGAAGGTTTGGCGCCGGCGTATTTCAGTGCGACTGAATTCGGGCAAAACTCGCTCCGGCCTACGTCTGAGGCTGAAATCCACTCGGAATTTCTCTTTGAATTGTCGTGGCGCATCGCTTATCTCGACGATCCATGAAGTGCCGACAGGTATCCGTCGACGGTTACCCTTGTTGTATCATCAAAATAAGCACGGGCAACTCTGTCCACGCCGGACGACCGCTTTCCGCACAAATACACCAGGTTCTGCAGGGAGTCTTTATAGCTGGTGATATCCGTGATACACCGTGAGAATGCCTGCCGGACTGTATTGTCCATCGTCTGGGAATACCGATCCGTAAGCCGCGGATTGGCAGCAATATTCAGAACAGCTTTCCCGTTTTCGGTTAGGCGCTCCGACACCAAGCTGAAAAATTCAAAGGTGGCTGTGTGCATGGGAATAGTGGCCGCATTGGTGTAGAGATCAACCACAATGACATCCCATCGCTTTTCATTGGTGAGCAGGAATGCTCTTGCATCCTGAGTAACGAAGTCTCCTTTGATGGGCTCGCCCAGAAAGTCGCCCTCTGCCACGGATTTCAGCATCGGATCGATGTCCAAGTAGGTGAAGTTTGCGCCTTTGGTGTCTTCGGCAGACAAGGTGAATCCGCCGGCGCCCAGGACGAGGATGTCTTTGCCAGCTACGTCGTCTGCAAATATCGCCGATTTGATCATCTCAATGTATGGCCAGCCCTGGCGAGTCTCAGCATCAATGAATGAAGCGGAGCTGCGGTTGATCACCAACCTTTTACCCCCGTCTGTGGCTTCAACCCGGATGTCGCTGTATGGGGTAGTAGCTGCAAAAAGCTGGTTTGGCATCCGGACGTTGGCGACGAACGCCACCGCCAGTGACAGACTTGTGATGCTCAGCAGCATTGGCTTCAGGACGGTTTTTTCTGGACGCAACACAAGCAAGACACAGAAGCTTAGGATCATGCAGTTCACCAGAATGGAATACCCGACGCCCAAAAAATACATCAGCACCAGTGAAGTCAGAAGACACCCGACGACGTTGCCCACGGTACTGATGGCAGTCGCACTCCCTGCAGCCTCGCTTTTGCGAGTCTCCTGGTCTGCAGTGTTCAACAACAGGGGGACCGTCTGCCCCAGCAAAAATACCAATGGCGACATGACCAAGAAACAGAACGCGAAGAGATGGACCAGGGGATTCCCCAGGATTGGCAGCCCAAAACTGATGTCGGCAATAGACAGAAAAAACATGCTGACAAAGGGGTAGGAGAGGCCAATACCAAACAACGCGATGGCGCCAACCAGGTTGAAAAGCAGTGCCCGGGAAAACTTTTCAGGCGCGGTCTTGCCGCCAAAGAAGTAGCCAAGGGCCAACGCACCCAGGAAACAACTGATGATGATCGACGTGCACAGTACCGAGCTGCCTACGAACGCGACGGTCTGTCGTATCGTGACCATTTGAACACCGCTGCTGGCGAGACCTTCCAGTAAGAGAATCAGATAAGCACGTTTCGTGGAGAACATGGATGCATGGTCCTGTTGGAAAGCAAAACCAGAGGCTATCAAGTGCTTCGGCTTGAGATGGGGTTTAAAAGGTCACGGCCCTGTGACCTTATAATGATGACTGGCAACCCGGTAATACCAAAATGTTAGCCAGACCCGCCACATCATTATGATATGACCGCTCTGTCGCACAGACGGGTTGCGGTTGGGCATTGTACGTTGGGGGGGTGCAGCCGGCCCCGGAATGTAGTTCGCACTTAAACAAAAGCGAACATTCGAGTCAGGTCATCGCTGACCCTTTCCGGGGCAAGCGATCTGTATTTGCGTCCCCAAGCGGCTTTGCGTCCATCGCAGTCGCTTGGCAACTTGCCGGGCCTTACAGTTCGTCGCATGATCGCGCCTAACAATTCATTCAAGCCGAACTTGCTTCGCAAGTCGGCTTAATTCAGCAACTGTCTTGAAGCTTGCCGCTCAAGCCACAGCCACGCGCTCCGCCTGCAGCTCATCGCGCCGCTTGGCATTGACGATCCCAAGCAGTTTGCGCATGCACGCCACCAGGGCCACCTTTCTAAGCTTCCCGCGTGCTCGCAGCTGCTGGTAATGCGCTTTCATGGTCGGGTCCCAACGCACGGCAGAGAGCGTCGCCATGTAAAGGGCGACGCGGACCGGGGCACGGCCGCCCCGGATCCGGCACGACGCGCTCCATCTCGGTCAAGAACACCTCTCGCCGTGTCTGCTTGCGCTTGCCGGCGTGCTCGGCGTCGGAGAAGCTCAACTGCGTCATTGCATCGCGCCCGTTGTCAGGAAATTGAATTATCGGCGATCTGGCCGGGTTTGTTCAGAGCATCCTTAGGCGTTGGGCGGAGCGTCATACCAACGCAGCGAGCCTGTCACGCAACCAGCTTTGTGCTGGATGGTTGGTGGTCCGGTCGTGCCAGATACTGGCGATGGCAAAGCCGGGGATGTGGAGTGGAGGTTCCACCACCTGCACCCGGTCTGACCAACCGTCTGCGATCCGACGTGGAATCACCGCGATCATATCGGATCGTGACACGATCTCCGGCACGATCAGGAAGCCCGACGTGGACAAGGCAACGGTACGACGGCGGCCGATCGCCTCAAGCGCCGCATCGGTAGGTCCGGCAAAGCCTCCGCCCAGTTTCGAAACGACGACGTGGTCCAGCGCGCAGAACAAGTCCAGATCAAGAACACCGTGCACGGCCGGATGCCCCTGTCGCGCGACGACCACATACTCCTCCGTGTAGAGCCGGCGCTGGCGCATCGCCGCCGGCGCTTCTTCGGGCCTTGCCAAGGCCAGGTCCGCCTCGCCACGCTCCAACTGTGTCGTGAGTGCCATTACGTCGAGCGCCCGCCAGGCGATGCGGACCATCGGCGCCTCGGCCCGCAAAACGACCGAGTAGCGTGCCAGCAGCGCGTACTGGACGTAGTCGCTCGCCGCGATCATCACGGTTGCACGCAGGGTCTCCGGATTGATCGGCGCTCCTTGCTCAACGACGCGGCGAACACCCTCCAGTGCCTCGTGCAGTGGCTCCATCAGCTCGAGTGCCCGCTGGGTCAGAACCATCCCGCGCTGGCCCGGGATCAGGAGCGGATCACCGAATGCATCGCGGAGTCTTGCCAGCCGTGCCGACAAAGCAGGCTGGCTGAGGTTCAGCCGGCTCGCGGCGCGTGTGACGTTGCGCTCCGCAAGCAGGGTCTCAAGCGTCACGAGAAGTCCGAGATCGAGGTTCCTAGTATCCATCGCGTCGATAACAACACATAAAAGGTTCGATTTCAATACCCGAGGTGATTGCGCTACTTTAGCTGGGAGCAGGTCAGATCCTGCGGTGCCACAATCGACGACACGGATACCAGTTCGCCTATGAAAGCTATCCAGGCTTATCCGCACCAAGGGCTCGACGGCCTGACGCTGGTGGATCTCCCCGACCCCGGCGAACCCGGGCCGACCGCCATCCGCGTGCGTGTGCATGCCACCTCCCTGAACTTCCACGATCTGGGTGTGGTGACGGGACGGCTGCCGTGCGCCGATGGACGAATCCCCATGGCGGATGGCGCCGGGGTGGTGGAGGCGGTCGGTTCCAAGGTCACGGAGTTCAAGCCCGGTGACCATGTCGTATCCACCTTCTTTCCGACATGGTTGGACGGCGAGGCCACCCTCGCCGACTTCGCCACCACGCCGGGCGACGGGATCGACGGCTACGCCCGGGAGGTCGTGGTGGCGCCGGCCACCTCATTCACGCACGCGCCGGCCGGCTGGAGCCACGCCGCGGCAGCAACCCTGACCACGGCCGGCGTGACCGCCTGGCGGGCCCTGGTGGTCAATGGCGGACTCAAGGCCGGCGACAGCGTGTTGGTCCTCGGCACGGGCGGTGTGTCGATCTTCGCGTTGCAGATCGCGCGGGCCATGGGAGCCACGGTGATCGCCACTTCCTCCTCCGACGAGAAGCTGGAGCGGCTTCGCACGATGGGCGCTGCGCATGTCATCAACTATCGCCAGGACGAGAACTGGGGCGACCGGGTGCGGGGCCTGACGGGCGGCAGGGGCGTGGACCATGTCGTGGAGGTAGGCGGCCCCGGCACATTAGCGCAGTCGATTAAGGCTGCGCGGGTCGGCGGCCACATCTCTTTGATCGGCGTGCTGACCGGGAGCGCGGGCGACGTGCCAACAGCCATGCTCATGGCGCGGCAGCAACGGCTCCAGGGCCTGATTGTCGGCAGTCGCCGGCACCAATTGGACCTGATCCGCGGTATCCACGCCGTTCACAGCCACCCGGTAATCGACCGCTCCTTTCCGCTGGCCGAAATCGCGGACGCCTTCCGGCTCCAGGAATCTGGCGGCCATTTCGGCAAGATTGTCGTCGAATTCTAGCAACCCCCCCAACTATCAGGAAGAGATATTCATGAAAATTCTCGTAGTTTACGCGCACCCCGAATCCACTTCTCTGACACGGCAGTTGGTCGACGTGACTGCCGAGACGTTGTCGGCAGCGGGACACACCGTGATCCATTCGGACCTCTACGGCATGAAGTGGAAGGCGGTGTATGACGCCGATGACTTTCCAGTGCGTGACAATCCCGAACGGCTGTCGTTCGTCATGGAGTCGGGCCACGCTTATGCAAGCGGGCATCAGACGCCCGACGTGATCGCCGAGCAGCAGAAGCTGCTTGAGGCCGACGCTGTGATCCTGCAATTCCCGCTGTGGTGGTACGGCGTGCCCGCGATCCTGAAGGGCTGGATAGAGCGGGTCTATGCCTTCGGCTTTGCCTACGGCTATCAGAATGGCTCCAACGATTTCCGCTTTGGCGAAGGCATCCTGAAGGGCAAACGAGCGCTGGTCAACGTGCAGGCAGGCGGCCCAGCGGCCGACTATGGCCCGCGGGGTATCAACGGGCCGATCGATCAACTGCTGTTCCCTCTGACCCATGGCGCGCTGTTCTACCCCGGCATGGACGTGCTCCCGACGCACGCGGTCTATGGCGCGGCTCACGTTTCCACGGCGGAGGAAGTGGAGGCGATCAAGGCAGCATGGCGTGCGCGTCTTGACGGGCTATTCACCGACACACCGATCCCCTTCCGGTCGCAGAATGGCGGTGACTTCCCCGATCGCCACACCATGGCCGACCATGTCGTGCCGGGCCAAACCGGCCTCGTCGCGCACGTTGCCGATCCGGCCGACGCATTAAGTACCATGATGAATGCGATAGATTGGCCGCAAGGTTATCTGCCCGGCACCACTGATAATTTCGTTTCTAACGAGGCCATCGTCGCCGGGCTGACCGCCGCCGAGATCTGGCCGTTCCTCGCCGAGCCGACGCGCTGGCCGAGCTACTATGCCAACAGCGCCAACGTGCGCTTCCCTAACGGCGATGGCCCGGCGCTCGCACTCGGCCGCCGCTTCTCTTTCGATACGTTCGGCTTCCTGATCAACGCCGAGGTAGTGGAGTATGTCGCCCCGGCCGGCGACCAGCCCGGCCGGGTTGCCTGGCACGGTTGGGGCGGCGAGGGCGATGGCCGCCTGGACGTTCACCACGCGTGGTTGGTCGAGGACCTGGAGGGGGGCCGTGTCCGCATCCTGACGCAGGAGACGCAGAACGGCGCGCCGGCCAAGGACTTGGCGACGACCTGGCCGAACCCCATGCTCAACGGCCATCAGGAATGGCTTGACGGGCTGGTTTCCGCAGCTGGCGCCAAGCTTGTCGGTCATTAAAGGTCGAAGGGCAGTGGCGGTACCGCAGACCGCAGCGCGGCTAATGTCGCGATCCTGTTGCGTCGACGCCGCCCGCGTCCAGCCGGTGAGCGACCGCTCCTTTCCGCTGACCGAAATCGCGGACGCCTCCCGGCTGCAGGAATCCGGCGGCCACAGATTGGACGTCGAGGAACCTCACCTGATTCCGGACTGAGACGGAGGGCGCTTTCGTCTTCCAGTAACCGCCACCAATCGGAGGAAACCAAATGCGCATTATGAAACCGCTCCTGCTCCCGCTTATACTCGCCGCGTCATTGCCGATAGCGACAGTCCAAGCCGCTCCCGCCGATGTGCGGGCGGCCGTCGCCGCTCCCGGGAGGCCGGCCGAGGCGGTTGCACTCGACGAAAGCCGCAAGCCCGTCGAGGTGCTGGAGTTTCTCGGGCTTGAACAGGGCGACCGCGCGCTCGACCTGTTTACCGGGACCTCGGCCCCGTTTACACGCGTCGGCTATTATGCCGAGATCATGGGCCGCGCGGTCGGTCCTGAGGGTGCGGTGGTCGCGTGGGAGCCGGCCAGTCTGCTCAGCGATGCAGGCGAGAAGAACTTTGACGGCCTGATCGCGCGCGTTCCCAGTGTCCACCTGATATCGAGCACTGCCGTGGATCTTACGCTCGACCCTGCGAGCTTCGACTTTGTGCTAATGCACCTCGTCTATCACGACACCTATTGGGAGAACGAACAGTTCCAGTTTCCGCGGATGGACCCGCACGCGTTCCTCGCCAAAATCTTCGCGGCGACCAAGCCCGGGGGGATTGTCGGCGTCGTCGATCACGTCGCCGCGCCCGGCGGCGACACACGCGCGGTCGTCAGAAAGCTCCACCGCATCGACCCGGCGGTGCTCCGCGCGGATTTCGAACGCGCGGGGTTTGAGCTCGAAGCCGAGTCCGATCTGCTGCGCAACCCCGCCGACGATCATTCGAAGCTGTCGCTCGATCCCGCGATCCGCGGAAAGACTGACCGCATCATTTACCGCTTCCGCAAACCCCGCTGAGGGCGCGCTGTCATCCCTGAAATTCCACGACCTAGGCGTGGGTGGCAGGACGGCAGCCGGCCGTCGATGGCCGCGCAGCTAAGGATGCTCTGAACAACTCCTTCGGAGACAATAGCGCAAGGTTCAACGGATGACGACGATGCAGCTGAGCTTCGGGGACGCGGAACACACGGGCAAGCGCAAGAAGACGCGGCGCGAGGTCTTCCTGGCAGAGATGGAGCAGGTGGTCCCGTGGAACGCGTTGCTGAAGCTGATCGCTGCACACTATCCGAAGATGGGCCAGCGCGGCCGCCAGCCGTACCCGCTGGCCACGATGCTGCGCATCCACTTCCTGCAGCAGTGGTACGCGCTGAGTGATCCGGGCATGGAAGAGGCGCTGTACGAGATGCCGGTGATGCGCCGCTTCGCCCGGCTGGGCGGATTGGACACCATCCCGGACGAAACGACGATCCTCAACTTCCGGCGCCTGCTGGAGACGCATGGTCTTGCACCGCAGATCCTGGAGCGCGTGAACGCGCCACCTGGCGCGCAAGGGCCAGAGCCTGAAGGCAGGAACGATCGTGGACGCGACGATCATCCCGGCGCCGAGTTCGACCAGGAACAAGGACGGCGAGCGTGAATGACGTGACGCAGGTGCACAAGCTGCTGCATGGCAAAGAAGACTAGGTGTGCGGGGACAGCGGCTACACCGGTGCGGACAAGCGTGAGGAACTGCAGGACGTGAAGGCCGCGTTCTGGATCGCGGAGAAGCCGTCGAAGCTGCGCGCGATGAAGAACAAGCGCGAGCGCCGCTACGCCGAACGTTGGGAGCACGTCAAGGCCAGCGTTCGGGCGAAGGTGGAGCATCCGTTCCGGGTGGTGAAGCGACAGTTCGGCTACACGAAGGTGCGCTACCGCGGCCTGGCGAAGAACACCTCGCAGCTGTTGACACTGTTCGCGCTGTCGAACCTGTGGATGGCGCGGCGAGGTTTGTTGCATCCGACGGGGTAAATCCGTCTGGCAGGCGGGGAAACCCGCAGAAAAATCGCCTGAAGTGGCGAAAAAATGATCAGATCGAGGCTCATCAAGCGCTCTGACGCAGAAATCCAGGCATCAAGGCGCTTTGATCAGGCCTTCCCTAATTGTCCTCAAGCTGACCGGTGAGGCGGCGTGGACAACCAGCTTCTCGCGCGACTGCCAAGATTGGCTCAGGAACAACCTCTAACAGCGTCTCTGCAGTGAGAGAGGCGCCTAACAATTCGTCCAAGCCGAGGCGGTAGTTCCTTCGCTTAAGTGGACACCCTGACCTGACGATCAGGAGTGTCTCGATGCCATCCCCAGGTCCCAGAACGACGTATCGCTACAACGATCATTTCAAGGCCACCGCCGTACGCTTGAGCCAGTTGCCCGGCGTGTCTGTCGGCGATGTTGCCGAGTCGCTTTACATCCATCCCTTCATGCTGTCTCGTTGGCGCAAACTGGCCCACGAAGGAGTGATCGTGACCAAGGGGATCGAGCTGGACAAGGCCGTGGCTGCCGAGCTGAAGGCGCTGCGTGAGACGAAGCGGAAGTACGAGCGACTGCAGGTCGAGCATGACCTTTAAAAAAAAGCCATCGCGTTCACTTCGAGTCCAAGGCCGACATCTTCGCGTTCATCGCACACCACCAGGAGAGCGCCCCGGTGAGGACGATGTGTCGCCTGCACGGCGTCAGCGCGTCGGGCTTCTACGCGTGGCAACAGCGCCCACCCAGCCCGCGATCGGTGGCTGATGCAGCGGTCACGGAACGCATCCAGCATGTGCATTGTAAACATCCCTGTTTCAGTTGCACCGCTGATTAGAGTTTTCCGCTCTTTGGTGCTTTGCCAGATACCCCATTGCGTCAGGCCTTCAAGTGAATCGTGGGAAGGAAACGGGATCACGCGGCTCGGGAAAAGGTCCACTTTGTGGTCGATCTGAATGTTCGCTTTGCGACCTGGCTGGCCAGCAGAAAACAATATTCTGAACCATACTTAAAGGCCTTTACCCTCCAAAGAGGGCCACGTCATGACATTTCCTATCAGCAAAGCTCCCTGGAACAAGGGAAAGCTCGTTGGCCAGAAGCTGCCGCTCAAACTCGAACAAATATGGGCTATCCGGATTCGGTTGGAGATTGCAGAGAACATCCGCGAGCTGGCGATGTTCAACATGGCAATTGACTGCAAACTCCGATCCTGCGATCTGGTAAAGCTATTGGTTCGAGATATTTCCAGAAACGGTGAGGTTCTGGACCGGGCGCAAGTCATCCAGCAGAAGACTAGTCAGCCTGTTCAGTTTGAGATAACCAAAAAGACGCGCGAATCGGTCGAGGCATGGATCGAGTTGCGCGGACTTTCGGGTATGGATTATTTGTGGCCGAGCCGGATGCGAAAGTTCGACCATATCACTACTCACCAATACGCCCGTCTTGTCAAAAAGTGGATTACCAGCATCGGACTTGACCCTTCAGTCTACGCAACCCATTCAATGAGACGCAGCAAAGCGACATTGATCTACAAGAAGACCAAAAATCTTCGAGCCGTTCAGTTGCTGTTGGGACACACGAATATGTCGAGCACCGTGCGGTACCTTGGTGTGGAGGTTGAGGATGCTCTGGAGATAGCCGAGAGTATTGAGATCTAAATGCGTAACTTGGCTCCTTGGTCGCTGGATGTTGCAGACGCTGGCAGATCCGGTTGATGAACACCTTCGGGTTTCGATCAGGCTCCTTCAGTCGTAAACATAAGCGAACATTCACGGCTGCTCTTTCGCACACGCTTCTTTCAACAAAAACACTTCGATATTTATCAAATCGTCTAACTGAGAAGCTGGCTTTTTGGTTTGGCTATGTACTGCAAGAAGGTCCGGGCTGTTCTTGGCGTTTGGAATGTCTTGTCAACAGCGCAAAGAAAAGCAGAACAATCAAATTGCCTCTTGCACATCTACCTACTAATAGGTAGATTAATTGGCGCATGTTTAATGACCAACAGAGGCAATCAATGAAAATCTACGATATCGAAGGCTTCCCGAACCCGCTCCGCGTTCGCATCGCTCTGGCAGAAAAAGGCGCAACAAACCAGGTGGAATTCGTCCCGGTCGATGTCATGGGCGGCGAGCACCGTTCCGAGGCGTTCAAGACGAAAAACCCGGATGCCACCGTGCCCATGCTGGAACTTGACGACGGCACCTGCATCGCCCAGTGCAATGCCATCACCGAATATATCGACGGCGTCTTTGATGGTCCGTCCCTTATGGGTACAACCCCAGCGGAGCGTGCCCGTATCGCAATGATGAATCTGCGGGCAGAAAACGGTCTGATGAACGCCGTGGGTGCCTATTTCCACCACGCGACCCCGGGGCTTGGTCCGGATCTGGAAACCTGGCAATGCGCTGAGTGGGGTAATAAACAGAAAGAAATTGCCAGCGCAACCATGGCCTACCTTGACAGCGTTCTGGCGGACAACGAGTTTCTCGCAGGCGACAGCTTCTCGGTCGCAGACATCACCGCCTTTGCCGGCCTGGGGTTTGCGGATTTCGCGAAGGTTGACATTCCCGAGTCTCTGACCAATCTCCAGGCCTGGCGCGCAAAAGTCGCAGCCCGTCCTTCAATTGCCGGGTAATCCGAAACCTTCGGATTTAATGCAAGCGCTGAAAACATGAAGGGCACAAAAGGGAGGAATATCATGGAGATTAATGCAGATTTCTCCAAACCGGTGGTTATGCATTCCGACCAGATTGAATGGCAGCCCTCGCCCATGAAAGGGGTGGAGCGGCGCATGCTGGACCGGATCGGGGACGAAGTTGCCCGCGCCACGACCATCGTGCGTTATGCGCCGGGCAGTCATTTCTCGGCGCATACCCATACCGGTGGAGAAGAATTCATCGTACTCGATGGCGTGTTCCAGGACGAGCACGGTGACTTCCCTGCTGGCACCTACGTGCGCAACCCCCCAACCACGTCACATATTCCGGGCTCTGAAACGGGCTGTACGATATTTGTGAAACTGTGGCAGTTCGACCTGGCCGACCGCACCCAGTTCAGCAAGAATATGGAGGCCGAGCTGGGCGCCCCAGTGGGCGGCGTTGCCACCGCAAAGCTGCATGAGGACGATCGTGAGATCGTGACCTACAGCCAGCTCGATGCGGGGGCGACACTGACCTCTGAGGCGCCCGGCGGAATCGAACTGCTGGTGGTCGAAGGTTCGGCTATCAGGGATGGCGAGGTGCTGGCCAGGCATGACTGGCTGCGCCTCCCTGAAGGACACAGGTTGTCCGTGACGGCCGGGGACGACGGCGCCAAGATCTGGATGAAAACGGGGCACCTGCGATTTGCCGGGGCACCGAGGGTATAAGCCCGGCAATAGCGGGATTGAAAAGGCAGACAGGTGAACAACCATGAACCGTGATACCAGAACAGCCCTGATGGATCTTGCCGAGCACACCGTCCGGTCACGGGGCTTTGACGGGTTCAGCTACGCGGATCTGGCCGAGGCCATCGGCATTCGAAAGGCCTCGATCCATTATCATTTCCCCACCAAGGCGAAGCTCTCCGAAGCCTTGATCGAGCGCTATCAGACCAGTCTGCAGCAGGGTCTGACCGAGATAGACGCAGCCCATGCCAGCGCTGGCGCGCGCCTCAAGGCACTCATTGCCCTGTACCGCGGGGCGTTGCATGATGGCCAGACCGTGTGTCTGTGCGTTGCCTTTTCGACCTGCCGCGAAAGCCTGTCCGACACCGTTATTGCCAGAGTCGGCGCCGTTCGCGCAATGGTTCTGCAGTGGATTACGGCAACGTTTGAACTGGGACAAAGGGATGGATCCGTCTCGGCCATCCTGGGTGCCGCCGATGAAGCGCAGGCGACCCTGGCGATGCTGGAAGGGGCCCACCTTGCCGCGCGCACCGAAGAAGACCTCGCCGTGTTTGATGCCGCAACGCGACTGCTGCGCGCCCGCTGCCAGTAACGACGGGACAGGAATCGCGCTTTGATGTACAGAATCGCTACGCAAATTGACTCATAACGAGCGAAAAGGAGCAAACAGATGATGAGCACCCTGAAAACAGCACTGGCAGCAGCCACGCTGTCACTCACTGTTGCAAGTACGCAGGTACTGGCAGAAACGCAAACCAGAACCATCGAGTATCAAGTCGGCGACGAGACCTTCACCGGCTACATGGCCTGGGATGATGAATTCGGGCAAAAGCGTCCGGGGGTTCTGGTGGTCCATGAATGGTGGGGGCACAATGAATTTGCCCGGAATCAGGCAGAACGACTTGCCTCGGCCGGCTATACGGCGTTTGCGCTGGATATGTATGGCTCTGGCAAACAAGCCGACCATCCCGATACCGCCCAGAAGTTCATGCAGGAAGCCACTCGGGACATGAGTCAGGTCAAGGCGCGCTTCATGAAGGCGATGGACATCCTGAAGAACCACGAAAGTGTTGATGCGTCCCGAATTGCGGCACAGGGTTATTGTTTTGGCGGCGCCGTGGTTCTCAACATGGCGCGCATGGGCGTCGATCTGGACGGCGTTGTCAGCTTCCACGGCGCGCTCGGCAGCCCCCTCACGGCTGAACCCGAGTCCGTGAAAGCCAGGATCCAGGTGTACACCGGCGGTGCCGACAAGCTGGTCCCCTCGGATCAGGTCGCGGGCCTGGTCAAGGAGATGCAGGATGCCGAAGTCGACCTGACACTGGTGAGCTTTCCCGGAGTACTGCACTCATTCACCAACCCAGGCGCCGACAAGATCGCCGAGGAGTTCGGCATGCCGGTTGGTTATGATGAAGAGGCTGCCAGCCGTTCCTGGGATGGCACCATGCGTTTCTACAAGGCCATCTTCACCCAGTAACACAAGCGAGTGCAAACAAACCGAAACCGGCAGTATTTACAGTGAATTCTGGAACACCAACCGAAAAGCATGATGAGGTGCAACATGGCAACTGAGAGTTTACCACTGTTCGATGGAGACAATCGTCCAGGCTACAAGTCGCTGGGCAACTCGGGGCTGTTCGTATCCGAACTGTGCCTGGGCACCATGACCTTCGGCGGCGATGAGGACATCTGGGGCCTGATCGGCCAGTTGCAGCAGGAACAGGCCGACGAACTCGTGAAGATCGCCCTGGAGGCGGGGGTCAACTTTATCGATACCGCCAACATCTATGGTTTCGGCGCCAGTGAGCGCATCGTCGGCCAGTCCCTGAAGAATCTCGGCGTTCGCCGCGAAGATGTGGTGCTGGCGACCAAGGTGCTCGGCCCCATGGGCGCAAGCCCCAATGCCCGTGGTGCTTCCCGCGGCCATATAATGAGCGAATGCAAGGCGAGCCTGGCGCGCCTGCAAACGGATTATATTGACCTGTACCAGATCCACGGTTTTGACCCGGCCACGCCGATCGAGGAAACTCTGGAGGCACTGAACACCCTGGTGCAGCAAGGCCATGTGCGTTACGTGGGCCTGTCCAACTGGGCCGCCTGGCAAGTGATGAAAGCCATCGGCATCACCCGGGCCCGCAACCTGTGCCCGATCATATCCATGCAAGCCTACTACACCCTCGTAGGTCGCGATCTGGAGCGGGATATTATTCCGATGCTGAAATCTGAGAACGTTGGTCTGATGGTGTGGAGCCCACTGGCCGGGGGTTACCTGTCCGGTAAATACGAGGGGCCGGACGTTTCCGAAGAAAACCGGCGCGCCAAGTTTGACTTTCCACCCGTCAACCGCGAGCGGGGCAGCGAAGTCATCAAGGTTATGCGGGAGATTGCCGATGGCAAACAGATCGACGGCGAACCGGTCAATGTGGCACAGATTGCCCTGTCATGGCTGCTACACCAGAAGCCTGTGACCAGCATCATCGTTGGCGCCAAGCGGCCCGAGCAGCTCAGGGACAATATCCGCGCGGCCCAAATCCGCTTGTCCGACGATGAACTGGTAGCCCTGGATGAAGTCAGCCGCCTGCCCGAGGAGTACCCGGGCTGGATGATGGCAATGATGGCCGGGTACCGAAACTCTACCGAGTCCTGATTCCAAAACCGACCCAACCCAACCCAACCTTCACATCGTGCTGCGCCCCGACGGCGCAGCCGCTATGCTGGAAAAACCGTTAATGCTGTCAAAACGTAGACGTCCGTGCCTACTGGCCACTTCGACGACTCTCCTGGCTGCTTCAACACCTGACTTTACCGGTTCTGGTGTTGTCGGCAAAACAGGTCGTGTGTAAGGGTTATTTCAGAACTCAATCACCTTCCTGGAAGACTTAAGTGAGTTGTAATTGCTAACAAAATTGGCGCTCATTCAAACCTACCTCAATCTTTTATCTGTAAGCGAAACCAAAGGGCATAAAGCGCCGGGACAAACAATAGCGTGATCAGAGTGCCCACTGCTACGCCACCTATAAGCACATAAGCCAGCGGCCCCCAGAACAGGTCAAAGGTCAGAGGAACAAACGCCAGAACGGCCGCCAGAGCGGTGAGCACCACGGGGCGGGAACGTTGCACTGCCGCCTCGACAACGGCTTCTCTCGCAGCCATCCCCGCTTTGAAGTTGTCCTGCACCTGCTGCGTCAGAATCATGGTGTTTCGCATCAGGATGCCGCCCAGGCCAATCAGCCCCAGCAGCGCGGTAAAGCCAAAGGGTTGATTAAACAGCAGCAGAGCCAGCACAGCCCCAATCAGCCCCAGTGGCGCGGTGGCAAGAACAGTCAATGTGCCGATAAAGGAACGCATCTGAAGCATGATAAAGATCAGCATCAACGCCAACATCACCGGTTGTAATGTCTGGATTGAAGCATTGGCTTTGGCTGATTGTTCCACCGTACCGCCGATTTCAATACGGTAACCCTCCGTCAACTGTTCGCGCAGGCCCGTCATCGCACTCCATATCTCCTTGGTAACATCCGGTGGCTGGGCACCTTCTACATCGGCCTGAACGGCCAGGAAGGGGTCACGGTTGTAACGCTTTATGACGGGGTCCTCGTAACGAACCTGCCACTTGCCCAGTTGCTGTACGGAAAGTTTGCGGTCGTCGCGGGTTTTGATTTCAAGATCTTCCGGCATGATCACTTCGCCACGGGCATTACGCGCCACCAGTTGAACACTCCTTATGCCCTGACGTAGTTCGGTGACGGCCACTCCGCGGAGTTGGAACTGCAGTTGCCGGGCAACTTCCGCCGGGGTCAGGCCCATCCAACCCAGGTTTTGCGGGTCCATATCAAGATAGAGAGTGGGCACGCGCTCATCCCATTCGAGATGCGGCATGACGATATTCGGATGCCCGGTCATGAGAGTGCGGATCTGGTGCGCGATCTCTCTGAGTTGATCGGATTCCGGACCCAGCACACGAAAACTGACCGGCCAGACCACCGGGGGACCGTACAGCAAACGCGTCACCCGCACTCGTGCCTCCGGAAATTCACCCGCCGCGATTCTGGTTTCCAGCGCCGAGATGATGCGATCGCGCCCTTCAACGTCCTGCCCAATGGCAATCAACTTGGCAAATGCCGGGTCCGGCTGCTCGGGGTTGGCCGATACGAAGAATCGGGGCGCACCGGCACCGATGTAAGCAGAAAGGCTTTTCACCTCCGGCATGTCCATCAGAATCGCTTCCAGGCGTCTGACACTTTGATCCGTGGTGGCAATAGCGCTCCCCTGCGGAGCATAGACACTGATCAGAACTTCGGGGCGATCAGAACTGGGAAAAAATTGCTTCTGCACCTGGGTTGCCATACCGAAAGCACTGATCGCCAGCAAACCCACTGTTATCAAAACAACGGTTTTCCGGTACTGTACACACGCTGTGATCACCCCGCGCAACCGCTGATAAAACGCGCTTTGGTATAGGTCCTGGCCCGTATGCCCGGTGTAATCGGGCAAGAGCTTGACGCCCAGATAAGGCGTAAAGGTTACCGCCACCACCCAGGAAATCAACAACGAAAAAGCCAGCACCCAGAAGATGTTGCCGGTGTATTCTCCCACCCCGGACTGGGCAAATCCGATGGGAACAAATCCGGCCACCGTCACCAGCGTTCCAAACAGCATGGGCGCGGCGGTTACGCTCCAGGCATGACTGGCTGCCCGTACCCGGTCCCAGCCGCTCTCCATCTTCACAATCATCATTTCAATGGCGATGATCGCATCGTCCACTAACAGGCCTAGTGCGATAATCAACGCACCCAGGGTGATGCGATCAAGGTTAATGCCTGCCATTTTCATCAATAAGAAAGTCAGGCCGAGAGTCACGGGAATCGCAATACCCACCACCAAACCCGCGCGCAGACCGATCGCCAGTATGCTGACCCCCATCACCACGACCAACGCAACCAGAAACTTGACCTGAAAAAGATCAACCGCCTGAGTGATGGCTTCCGCCTGATCGGTCAGGGTCTGTATTGACATTCCCAGCGGCAGCCTGCCCTGTTCGGCACTGACAAACTCGCGCAGCCGCTCACCAAACTCCAGGCCATTTTCACCCGCGCGCATGACGACACCTAACAGGATCGCATCCTCACCGTTGGAGCGGACGATGTAGCTCAAAGGATCTTCATAACCTAAACGCACCTCGGCCAGATCAGACACGGTGATAAGCTGGTCTCCGATACGCAGAGGTACTGAGGTGAGGCGCTCAAGGTCAGACAGGTCGATGTTGCTGCGGACATAAACCCGCGGGCCGGCAAGATCAACAAAGCCAAGAGGCTGAAGACGGTTGTTGGCCTCTATCGCCTGCAACACCTCTTCTGCCGACAAACCGAGGTTGTTGAGCCGGTCCTGATCAAATTCGAGATACACCCGCTCAGGACGCTCCGCCAGGAGCTGTGCTTTTTGCAAGCCGGGCAGCCGTTGCAAGCGATCCCGTATCGATTCTGCCTCTCGGGTCAGTTCACGCATTGGCATCCCGGGTGCCGTCAGCGCCAGCAGGGAGAAATACACATCCGCGAAATCATCGTTGACGATGGGGCCGATCACACCCCGGGGCAGATTGGGCTTCTCATCGAGCATGCGTTTGCGGACTTGATAAAAGAGGTCCGGCACTTTTTCGCTGGGCGTCGAATCCTGGAATCGGATAAGCATGGCGGCCTGCCCGGGCCGAATGGTTGTTTCAATGGTATCGGTATACGCCACCTCCTGAATTTGCTTTTCCAGACGATCCACGACCTGATTCTGCAGCACCTCGGGGGTTGCTCCTGGCCAGGCTACCGAGACCACCATCGCCCGGACGGTGAACGCAGGGTCTTCCGCCCGACCCAGGGACGAGAACGCGTAGAAACCGGTAACAACGGACAGCAAAAGAAAAAAGAGGGTGACCGAACGCTCGCGCACTGCCAGCGCGGAAAGATTCGGTAAGCTCATTGAGCCAGCTCCCGCACCGCCATGCCAGGCGTGAGTAGGTGTGTCCCCAGCGCGACGATGGGCGTTCCCGCCTTGATGTCGACCTTGATCTTCGCATACTCCTCACCCAGATCGATAACATCGACCGCCAGGGGCGTTACCGTGCCGTCGGAAACCAACCAGATCTGCGGCGTTTGCCCTCTCTCATCCAGGGCACCCAGCGGTACGCGATGGCTGGGGGCGGTTTGCTTCTGCGCTAACCGCACACTCACCACCGACCCCAGGGTTAAAGACGAGGGGTAGGGCCCCTCCAGGCTGTATCGGGCACGCCAGCTCCGGCTTGCGCGGTCGGCAGCCCCGGCAATTTCTCTCAGGCTTACAGCTAGCTGTTCGCCATTGGGCAAAGGAACATAACCACGCCTGGCCGGGTTACTGCCCTCTGGTAAAAAAACTTCCACTTCCAGCGATTGATCTTCGGCCAGAACGGCAAGGGTTTGTCCGACACCCACAACCTGACCGGGTTCAACGTTGACCTCAGTGACCACGCCTGCATGGGCGGCTTTCAGTTCCGCATACCCCAGGGCATTCTGAGCCTGCTGATTGCGTGCAGAAGCCGTTTGCACCTGGCTGCGCGCCTCACGCTCTGCCAATTCAAGGCGTTGCAGGGTTTGTTCGCTGACAAACTGACGCCCCACAAGTTGCTGTTGGCGCTGGAGCTCATTGGTGGTAATTGCCAGGGCCGCTTCTGCACGCTTCAGATCCGCGGCGGCTCCCTCCGCCGTTGCTACAAGGTCTCGTGTATCGAGTTTGAACAGTAAGTCGCCTTTTTCCACGCGTTGACCGGCATCAATGTAACGATGTTGAATCCGACCGGCGATCTGAAAGGCCTGAGGAACTTCGTGGCGGCCTCGCAGGGTTCCTGAAAATCTGTGCGCTGTTGGGCCGGCGTCCTTTAGTTCAACTGTTTTTACCCAGGGGATAGGGGCGCGGGCCTCTGGGGGCGGTTCCGAAGACTGCTGACAACCAGACAGAATGAGCAGCGAGATAAACAGTGTCAGCATACAGCGCATGGCAGGTGTCCCGATTGGCAAAATCAAGGTGTGGGTATCAGTTCTCGCGGTGTCTGGACAAAGCAAGTTGCAGGATGGCATCGCGAACGGCTTCCTTCTGTTCCATGGGCAGAAAATGAGTCGTACCCTCAAGAACCCTCACGTCAGCCGAGGGCAACAAGGTCTGCAGACGTTTTTGCGCCGCCGGCGAGAAGGTTGACCCGCGTTCCGCCGCCAGCGCGATAACCGGGCACCGCAACTGACGAATACCGGGCCAGGGGTTGTGTTCGGTATGGGCAAAGGTGGTGCTCTCCCACTCCGGCGCACACGCCAGGCGAACTTGATCGTCCTGCGGCAGAAAAGCGTGTTGGATGTAGGCCTCCAGCCATGCATCGGGCCAGGTCTTGAAGCCACCGCGGCCCCGATAGTTGTCCAGCGCAGCAGCGTGCGAGTCGAATACCCGGCGCCGACGGGCGGCTCCGGCGGCCAGTGACAACCGATGTGACTGGCGTAGCAGCTTGGCCAGCCACAACTTCAGGCCCTGCCCCGGATCCATGATCACCGGTTCCGCCAGAATCAGGCCCAGCACTTTGTCTGGCCGTCGGGCAGCGGCCATGATGCTGGTGGTGGCACCGATAGAATGGCCGGCGAGCCAGACCGGCTCGTCCAGGCTACCCAGCAGAGCGGTCATGTCGCGATAGTAGGTTTCCCAGCCCCGGAATGTCGAAAAGTTCGCCGCACCGGCGCTGGCCCCGTGCCCCCGCATGTCCCAGGCCAGGACATTGACGTCCGTGGCAAGCCCATCAAGGAGGGGGCGGTACAGGCGGCCATGGAAACCCGTTGCATGCGCCCAGTGCACCGTGGGGCGCGCTTTGGATTGCGGCCAGCGCCACAGTGCGATCTCCGCGCCATCCGGCGCCTGGAATTGGTCGCGTTCAGGGTTGTTGTGCTTATTGTTCATGAAGATCTGCTTCTTTGGCCGCCACTGTCGGGAGCAACAACTGAACCTGACCGCTGGCGATCGG
Organism: Marinobacter sp. V34; assembly: GCF_055524115.1. Classification (NCBI taxonomy): domain Bacteria; kingdom Pseudomonadati; phylum Pseudomonadota; class Gammaproteobacteria; order Pseudomonadales; family Marinobacteraceae; genus Marinobacter; species Marinobacter sp. V34. Next base: position 25,514 of record NZ_JBUPZY010000011.1, read on the forward strand.
TTTGCGCTTATCGCCCTGCCAGCAGGTCACCCGGACCAGGCTGCTCCGCCTGCCTTGTCGAACAATTTCGGCGCTGGCGAACGTCGATCGGGCCTGCGCGGAACGGAGGTAGTTAATGTGGCTGTCGAGAATGCGTGGGCAACGTTTGTCGGTATCCTGGCTTTGCGCAGCGACCCGCGCGGTGAGTTCGATCAGGGCGCCAAGCACGCCGCCATGGAGGGCGGGTAGCATAAAGTTGCCAATGAGCGCTTCACGACACGGCATATGAACCACTAGACCTACATCGTCGCGTTGAACCTCAAGCCCAAGGTGCCGTGCGTAGGGAATGCGCTCCAGCAGAGCCTGCCAGTCGGAACATTCTTTCCCGCTTTCGGTAGGGCCTGAGATGGGTTGTGCCGAATCGCCAGTCGTGCTCATGCGCCCTCCTTTTTTCGTCCACCGGCCTGGAATCGCTGGCCCTGGGTGTTGCGCATGAAGGTGGCGTTTGCCGTCGCTAACAGTGCACTATCGCTCTCGCTGAGGATGTCGCAATGGATGAACGCGACCTCGTCCGTTAAATGACGACAGGTGGCCACCGCCAAGAGGGCACGGTCGCCGATGGCGGGCCGCAGATAATCCATGCGCAGATCCAGCGTGGCAATGGGCATCAACTCCAGGGCCCCCGCGAATACCGCCAAGCCTCCGGCGGAGTCGGCCAGCGAGTAGAGCACGCTGGTGCAGATTTCTTTTGTATCCTCTTCGGCGAACATCCACGGCTGTGGGGTCAGGCGCATGCAGACCTGGTTTCCGTTCACAGAGACAACCTGCATACCCAGATCCCTGCCGTGGGGAACCTGTTCGGTGAACTGCCACGCCGTCGTCACAGCGTCACTGTGCTGAGCTCTGTTCGACTCCGTCATCAGATCTGCCCACCCCGGTTTGCATTTCGCACAGGGGCGGAAGTGGCGGGAAACAGCTGATTGTCATATGTCATTGCCATGTCAGTTTCTTCCGAATAACATTGTTGCTGGATTTTGGTTGGTTAACCAACCAAAAGTCAAGAATCTGTTGAGGCAAATGGCACGCCACCCGTGCAATGGCGTACGATCAGTGTAACAAGTCAGGTGGTGGCCGCTCTGATGAATAACGAACTGGCTTGCTGAGGAGATACTTAAGCGATGGTTAACAGACAGATGGCTCCTCCAAGCAAACTGGGCGACCAGGGCGACGTTTTGTCTAACGCAGCCAGGCTTTTTCGTGAGAAAGGCTTTGAAAGGACGTCGCTCAAGGAGATTGCCGAGGCCTGCAATATGCTGCCCGGAAGTCTGTATTATCGTTACAACAGCAAGGAAGCGCTGCTTGTCGAGCTGATGCGCCGGGGGGTGGACCTGGTTACCGCAGAGGTCGAGTCGGCTTACGCCAGTTCGGATGACCCGGTTGAGCGTTTACGTCTTTGTATCAACGCGCATCTGCGAGCCCTGTTGGTCGATTCGGACGCGGTTTACGTGCTGCTGTTTGAATGGCGGGCGCTGGGCCCGGAGGCTCGCGAGGAAATCATCGAACTGCGTGACCAGTACGAGTCCCTGTGGGCCGGTATCCTCGAAACAATGATTGCGCAGGGCGTGGTCCGCAAGAATATTGATGGCCGCCTGCTTCGCCTGATCGGCCTTGGGGCGCTCAACTGGGTTGCAACCTGGTTCGACCCGAACGGGGCTCATTCACTCGACACCATTGGCGACTTGATCTGGCAGATCGCTATGGACGGTGTGATCAATAAAGGGGGGCAGGCATAGGTTCTGGCTTCACAAACGCAAGCAAGTAGCCTCTGTTTATGATCGCTAATCATGCGGATGCACGGTTTGTGATCTGACATTTTGCCTGAACTGCTCAGGCGACTGGTCAAACCAGCGCTTGAAGGCGCGTCTGAAATTGGCACTGTCGTGATAGTTCATCAACGCGGCAATGGCCTCGATTGACAGCTGGCTGTCACGCAAGTAGGTCGCTGTCTGCTGGGACAGAATCTCGTCGCGAACTTTCCGAAAACCGCTGCGTTCCTGTTTGAGTTTGCGTGCCAGGGTGCGTTTGCTCATGAACAACGAGGCTGCTGCTTCGTCTTCACTGAGCGTTCCGGGCGGTCGGGACAACATCATCATCTTCAGCTGGGTCTGATAGCTCGGTTTATCCGACTGAAGTTGCGCAAGCATCGATTCACACTGTTGCAAGGCCAGACGATAGTTTTCGTGATTGGCGGAGGCATTCGGTTCCTGACACAACGACATCGGCAACGTAAGTTTTAACTGGTCGCAATCAAAGCGAATCTGCCCGGGCAAAAAATCGGCATACATTGCCTGATACGGGGGTTCAGGATGAGCGAAGCATATTTCAGCCTCATGCAAAGGGCGACCAATTATAAACTCGCCAAATTCAAAAAGGGCCTTAACCATCGCATCCGACAGGCACCGCTGTATGTCATCGTCCAGCGACTCCTGGTAGTCCAGAATACATTCCAGGCGCTCGTTGACTTGCCGCAAATGCAGTTGGATGAAGCTCGCGCGCGTGGGCAGAAAAGTATGAATCGCTTGCAGCGCAGTGAGAAAGTCGGGGCTGCTGTAGGCCACGAATCCCATCGCACCATGGGTTGCCGGGGTCAGTCGCTTGCCTAGCCATAACCCTAATTCCGGCTGGCCGGACAAATCCAGTGCGTTGCGCAGAATCCGCACCTGCTGCGCTGCGGTAAGCAGGCTTTCCTCGCTCAGGAATTGCGTCACACCAAGCCCGGTGCCGAGCAGCAGACGTGGCAGTTGTTTGGCTGTTAAATCGAGCTCACGTGCAATGAGCCGTGAGTAATTCGATGGAATACCGGGACCGGATTTTTGCAAATCACCCGTCTTCTGCGTCGTCATCATCGATCTTCCCCGTCCTAAATGATCGTCATTTTGTCTTTAAATGACCTCAGCTTGTCAAGAAATGACCTGACAGGAGTGTCGTCAGACAGACAATATCTATTACTGAACACTACTGGCAGGAGAACAATAATGGGCAAGATTACTTTTATAGAACATGATCAAACTGAACATGTTGCTGAATTCAAAGCTGGTTCCTCGGTAATGCAAATCGCCGTTGACAATCTGATTCCCGGTATTGACGGGGATTGTGGGGGAGAGTGTGCCTGTGGTACCTGCCACGTGATCGTCTCGGACGATTGGTTCAGAAAGACAGGTACGCCTGGTGGTGAGGAAGAGCAAATGCTGTCAATGACCCCGGAGCGGGCAAGCACTTCGCGCCTGGGCTGCCAGGTGGTCATTACTGATGAAATGGACGGCATGACCGTGCATTTACCCGAGTTCCAGATGTGAACATAGGAGGACGCATGCCAACACTGTCCAAAACATTTGACGACATTCAGTCCCGAGTGATTAATGCTACCTCCAGGGTGGTGCCGATGCACAGGCAGATCCAGGGGCTGAAACTGTTAATGGGCGCCAAGAAGAAGGCCTTCGGCCCACGCCGGCCCGTGCCCGAATTTGTTGAATCAGCCATCCCGGACGTTAACACGCTGGCCCTTGAGGACATCGATGTCAGCAATCCGTTTTTATATCGGCAGGATCAGTGGCGCGCCTATTTCAAACGGTTGCGTGATGAGGCTCCGGTCCATTACCAGAAGAACAGCCCCTTCGGCCCCTTCTGGTCGGTGACTCGCTTTGAAGACATCATGTTCGTGGATAAGAGTCACGACCTGTTTTCCGCCGAGCCGCAAATCATTCTGGGTGACCCTCCAGAGGGGCTGTCGGTGGAAATGTTCATAGCCATGGATCCGCCAAAACACGATGTGCAGCGCAGCTCGGTTCAAGGCGTGGTGGCACCAAAGAACCTGAAGGAAATGGAGGAGCTGATCCGATCGCGTACCGGCGATGTGCTTGACAGCCTGCCTCTGGGCCAGCCCTTCAACTGGGTGCCCACTGTATCGAAGGAACTCACCGGTCGCATGCTCGCAACCCTTCTGGATTTTCCTTACGAGGAACGTCACAAGCTGGTTGAGTGGTCGGATCGGATGGCCGGGGCAGCATCGGCAACCGGCGGCGAGTATGCCGATGAAGAGATCATGTTTGACGACGCGGCTGACATGGCCTGGTCCTTCTCCAGGCTCTGGAGGGATAAGGAAGCGCGCCGCGCGGCGGGCGAAGAGCCCGGTTTCGATTTGATCAGCCTGCTACAGAGCAACGACGACACCAAAGATCTGATCAATCGCCCGATGGAGTTTATCGGCAATCTGACGCTGCTTATCGTTGGCGGCAATGATACCACTCGCAACTCAATGAGTGGTGGCCTGGTGGCCATGAACGAATTCCCAAAGGAGCTCGAAAAACTGAAGGCAAAACCGGAACTGATTCCGAACATGGTGTCGGAAATCATCCGCTGGCAAACGCCGCTGGCCTATATGCGCCGAGTCGCCAAGCAAGATGTTGAGCTGGGCGGCCAGACCATCAAAAAGGGCGATCGCGTTGTGATGTGGTACGCCTCGGGCAACCGTGACGAGCGCAAGTTCGAAGACCCCGATCACTTCATTATCGATCGCAAGGACGCACGAAACCATATGTCATTTGGCTACGGTGTTCACCGTTGCATGGGCAACCGCCTGGCCGAATTGCAACTGCGTATCCTATGGGAAGAGATTCTCAAACGCTTTGACAAGATCGAAGTCGTCGGCGAGCCGGAGCGCGTGCAGTCCAACTTCGTGCGGGGCTATTCGGAGCTGATGGTCCAGCTGACACCAAAAAGTTAATGAACAGGCTAACCAGGATGACGACCGAACAATTTGACTATGTCGTGGTTGGCGCGGGCTCGGCCGGATGTGCTGTCGCCAGCCGCCTGTCGGAGAGCGGTCGCCATTCTGTGCTGCTGCTTGAAGCCGGTCCGGAGAGCCGCCGCAACCCTTTCGTGAACATGCCGCTGGGTTTCCTGCAGCTAATGTTCAGCCGCCGCTACAACTGGCAGTTCAATACCGAACCGCAGCGTCACATGCACGACCGGGCGCTTTTTCAGCCGCGGGGCAAGATGCTTGGCGGTTCCAGCGGCATGAACGCGCAGGTCTATATTCGCGGGCATGCCCGGGACTACGACGAGTGGGCACGGCTGGGGTGCAAAGGGTGGTCATACGCCGAGGTGTTGCCCTACTTCCGCCGATCGGAACATTTCGAGCCCAAACTTACGCCGAATGAGGCAGAATTTCATGGTCAGGGTGGTCCGCTGAACGTTGCCGAGCGCCGCTATACCAATCCGCTGAGCACGGCGTTTGTCGAGGCGGCGACCCAGGCAAAGTACCGGCTCAATACAGATTTCAACGGCAGTGAGCAGGAGGGCGTGGGCTTCTACTACGCCTACCAGAAAGACGGCACACGCTGTAGCAACGCGCGGGCCTATCTCGAACCCGCCACGGCGCGTTCCAACCTGACGGTTTGCAGCGGCGCGTATGTCACCCGGGTGCTACTCGAAGACACCCGCGCCACCGGTGTCGAATACCGCGATACAAAGGGGCTGACGCAGGTTCGTGCCGGGCGCGAAGTTGTGCTCTGCGGCGGCGCGTTCAACTCGCCGCAACTGCTGATGCTGTCCGGGATCGGTCCGCGGGAGGAGCTGTCCCGGCATGGCATAGAACTGCGCCATGCGTTGGAGGGCGTCGGGCAGAATCTCCAGGATCATATCGACGTGTTCGTGCGCGTCAGCGCCCGCAGCCGCCAAAGCATCTCGATGCATCCGAGCTACTGGCTCAAGGGGCTGTGGGGCGCTTTGACGTATCTGAGCGGTCGGCGGGGCGTGCTGTCGAGCAACGGCGCCGAGGCCGGCGGGTTCATCCGCTCCCGGCCCGAGGAGCCGGTACCCGACCTGCAGCTGCACTTCGCGCCAATGCTGTACGACGATCACGGGCGAGACCTGAAGACCGCGATGAGCGGTTATGGCTACGCGGTGATGATCTACGGGCTTAGGCCGTCGTCGCGCGGGCGCGTCGGTCTGCACAGTGCCGACCCGTTTGCCGCGCCGCTGATCGACCCCAACTACATGGCCGAGTCCGCCGATGTCGAGCGACTGGTGCGCGGTGTCCACCTGGTGCGCAAGATCCTGGCGCAGGCGGCGTTTGCCCCGCACCACGAGGTTGAGGTCTTGCCCGGGCCGGCGCTGCAGAATGACGACGATCTCGCCGCATGGGTACGGCGCAGCGGTGAATCAGCGTACCACCCGGTTGGCACCTGCAAGATGGGTGTTGATCCGATGGCGGTGGTCGATCCGCGCCTGCGCGTGCATGGCCTGCAATGCCTGCGGGTGGTCGATGCCTCCATCATGCCGACGCTGGTCGGCGGAAACACCAATCAGCCGGCAACCATGATCGGCGAGAAAGGTGCCGCGATGATACTTGAGGATGCCGGGGAGATGGTCGGCTGAGCTCCGCGCGCGCGGGCGTCACAGGGCTCAGTTGGCATCTGGACTTCTGATCAATCTGATTCCAAAGAACAGTAGAAAGAGACAGGCTATGGCAAACCAACAGAAAGAGACGACAGTCATCGTTGGCGGCGGGCACGCAGCAGGTGCGCTCCTGACAACCTTGCTGCAAAAGAAATATCAACATGAGGTGGTCCTGGTGGGCGAAGAGCCACATCCACCCTATCAGCGGCCGCCCCTGTCCAAGAACTACCTGGCAGGCGAGGTGGATCAGGAGTCGCTGTACCTCAAGCCGCGCTCGGTGTACGAGAACGCCGGCCATCAGTTGCGGCTCGGTGTACGTGCCGAACAAATTGATCGGGACAACAAGACCATCAGTTTGTCGGACCAGAGCACATTGAAATACGATCGACTGGTCCTGGCCACGGGGTCACACGTTCGACGCCTGAACGCACCCGGGGCTGACTTGAAGGGCATTCATTACCTACATGACATAGCTGACTCGGATGCCCTGCGTGAACAACTGGTTCCGGGGAAACGCTTGGTCATCGTGGGTGGTGGTTACATTGGCCTTGAAGTGGCAGCCAGCGCTACCAAAAAAAGCGTTGATGTCACGGTACTGGAAGCGGCCGAGCGTCTTATGCAGCGTGTAACAGGCCCGGAAATGTCGGAGTTTTTTTACACCAAACACAGTAACGCTGGCGTGGATCTACGCCTGAACACGGCGGTAACCGGTTTCGAAGCTAGCGATCAGGGGCATGTGGCTGGCGTGACATTGGCGAGCGGCGGCACTGTACCGGCCGACATCGTGCTCGTTTCAGTGGGTGTTGTGCCGGAAACCGCGCTGGCTGAGGCCGCCGGCCTGCCCTGTGATGACGGCATTATTGTTGACGAGTTTACCCGCACAGAAGATCCAGCCATCCTGGCGATCGGCGACTGTACCCGCCACCGGAATCTTTTCTTCGAGAAGATGCAGCGCCTTGAATCTGTCGCCAACGCGGTTGATCAGGCCCGGACAGTGGCGGCAACCCTGATGGGCGAGAAGAAACCCTATAATAGCGCTCCATGGTTCTGGTCGAACCAGTATGACGTGCGTCTGCAGATGGTGGGGTTGTCGCAATATCATGATCAGCGTGTGCTGCGCGGAAGCCCGGAAGACAAGGGATTTGCGGTGTTCTATCTCCGCGATGGCTGTGTCATTGCTGTTGATGCGGTCAACCTGCCCATCGCTTTTATGGTCGGCAAGACCCTCGTTCAACAACGCAGGCAGGTCAATCCTGAAATGTTGAAGGATCCGGATATTGAACTGAAGTCCTTGGTGAGCGGTCAGTCCATAAATTGAAATTGACGACCGAGTAGAGCTGTGCCCTTAGTTTGCCCAAAATTGCGAAAGCAATGCACAACTCATACGGCCTATGGATATCATATCCTACGACCGACAGCTTTCAGTGAGCGCAAAGGATGCGTGAGCCACAACCGGCGGAATTTCCCGTAGCCAGACACATTACTGTTGCTCTGGTAAACCGAGAGCACCATAGCGAATGATATGGACTCCCCCTGCTCCCACGGCATCGATGTGCCACATTGAAGGTGTCTGACATCTTCAATCAAAAGCAGGAGGAGTCATCATGAATGTTACAACCATTGGCATCGATCTGGCGAAAACTGTGTTCAGTATTCATGGCACCGATCAACACGGCAAGGTCGTGGTTCGCAAACGACTGAACCGGCCCAAGCTGTTGCCTTATATCGCTCAGCTCCCACCCTGCCTGATTGGCATGGAAGCCTGCTCGGGTGCCCACCATTGGGCTCGGGAAATGACCAAACTCGGCCACGATGTCCGAATCATTGCACCCCGGTTTGTCGCGCCCTATCGCAAGAGCAGCAAGAACGACGACAACGATGCCGAGGCCATCTGTGAGGCAGTAGGTCGGCCGAATATGCGGTTTGTTCCAATCAAGACCGAAGACCAGCAAGCCGTACTGTGCCTGCATCGTATTCGCCGTGGACTGACCAAAGAACGCACCGCGCAGATCAATCAGATTCGTGGGCTGCTGGCCGAGTTCGGACTGATCATTCCCCAGGGCCGTTACGCCGCACGGCGCCGGGTTCCCGAAATCCTGGAGGATGCCGAAAACGACTTACCCATGCTCGCTCGCCGCTTAATCAACAACATCAACCAACGCATTCGACAGCTCGATGAAGAAATCCTGGCTTACGATCGGGAGGTCGAAGCGATGGCCCGGAGCGATGAGCAGGCCAAGCGCCTTATGGCCATACCGGGTATCGGACCACAGACCGCAACAGCCCTGCTGGCCAGTGCGCCTGACCCCAGACAGTTCAAAAGTGGGCGACACTTTGCCGCATGGTTGGGTCTGGTGCCCCGACAATACTCGACCGGTGGCAAGGTGCGACTTGGCCGAATCACCAAGCGCGGGGACAAATACCTGCGAACGCTGCTGATCCATGGCACCCGGGCAGTGATTGCAAAATTACCGGATAAGAATGATCGACTCAGTGACTGGGCCAAAGACCTGGTGGAACGACGTGGATACAAGCGGGCCGCCGTTGCGATGGCGGCCAAGAACGCCCGGATTATATGGGCACTACTCATGAATCAAACCGAGTTTAAGACACAGCCTGTGGAGGGCTAAAACCGAGCACCAACGACAGGCAGAACAAGCCTGCCAGAAGAGTCTTGCAACGGCAAGCGATGACGGAACGGTCAGACCGAGAGTGGGAGAACCTGTTTATTTCTGCGGCTCAGCGAAGCCGACTAACGAATAAGGTCCCCGCTCACACGCATCATCATCCTGGCCCGGGCAAAAACGCCCACAAAGAGGCCGAATGTAGAGCCGCAGTCTCAAACCGCTTCGGATTCAAATGGCGTTGCTTGACCGCAGGGGGAGTCCATGTAGGTGAAATAATTCTCTATATGTCCCACTAATAACCTCACCTTGCAATTACCGACGAAAATATGAACTTGATTTTACCCACAAAGAAAAAGCGAAGTCTCTATCGGCCATTATGGGTAGAGGTTCCGATCACTCAATCCTTCATAAGCAACATCGCCCATTCGGTGTCGACCTCTTGTTTTGGTTCATCTGAGCATATGCTTTTTCATGCGGATGGGTGGTGGCAGCCAAGACAGGGCTTTTCAGACTGCAAGCTTCAAGCGGTGTGTAAATCAAACACAGTAAGATTCCGGCTTATTGATGGTGGACATCAAGAACCGATAGTTACGAGCGGTATTAATGTTAAGACACTTGCTCGATTAAATGAAACTTGCGGGACTACTGAAAAGGTTTTCTATAGTAAGGACGTGCCGGTCCTGATGGCTATATACTACTCGACTAAACGATACGAGACCTTTAAATGATGCATAAGGCTGGGGCTATATACCTAAGGAAGATCTGAATAACCGCTGGTTTTTGCCCCTTTTCCGCAATCTTGGCGGAAAAGGGGCGCATTGGTCTTACGCTGCAGGTTTTTATCAATCAGCAGGTTGCTGAAAGCGACCAGCAAATGCAGACGGTTGGTATACTTGGCATTTAAAAGCGATATGCAACACCGATGCTCACGATAGTGGGGTCCACTTCCACTTTTGCCTGAACAGGGGCCGGGCCCAGGTTACCGGTGATATCCGCCTCGAAGGGTGCATATCTAACGTCAAAATTTGCCGACCAGTTATTGTGTATCCTCCAGCGAAAACCAGCCTGAACCGCAGGGGCCCATGTATCTTCGACGTCGAAGTCGGTTAGTGCGCGATCCTTCTCATCTAAAAAGAGAATCCGTCCTACACCCGCTCCAAAGTACGGAGAGAAGTTGCTACCCGTCAAAACATGATACTGAAGCGAAAGAATTACCGGACCATAATCTGTTTGACCAAGAAAAAGACCGGAGAGAGACTCTTCGCCCTGGAGGTCCGCACTAGCGGGAATGCCGCCAAAAATGTTAAATGCCAGCTGATTACTCAGAAAATACGACACGTCGAATGATACGGTCGTATCGTTGTTAATAGACAGGTTGGAATTTGGAACGGGGGCACTCCCCGCAGAGGCTGATCGCAAATCTTCATCGGTTAGAACTCTAGTGGCATTCAGCCCAACCACCCAGTCGCCTCTACTGTAAACCGGCTCAGATTGAGCGTTGGCCAGGCTCGCAGCAAGTGAAAGTAAAAGGAACGCCACTAACGAGACTTTACTAATTATTTTAGGTTTCATTTTTTATTATCCTTTTTGGTATTAAAACAAATTGGCTTTAGGTAAAACTGCAATTTTTCGTAACACAAATGCCACTCATTGAAGCTAGCTTGCCGGTTTATTGACTAATACTTCCCCATACTCAGAACGCAGCTTGTTTTTTAATACTTTCCCAGTGGCATTGCGTGGCAATCCTTCCACAAAGATCGCGCGATCCGGGATCTGCCACTTGGCGACTTTCCCTTGATAATGAGCAAGAAGTTCCTCCTCAGTAATATTTGCGTCGGGTATTTTTACTGCCAACAGGATCGGTCGTTCGTCCCATTTATCATGGGAGGCCGCCACTACGGCAGCTTCATTGATGGCAGAATGGCCCATTGCGATTCCCTCCAATTCGACTGTAGATATCCATTCACCACCAGATTTAATAATATCTTTTGAGCGGTCACGTATTGTCATAAATCCATCATCATTGATCGAAGCAACATCACCTGTCTCGAACCAACCGTCTTCCTCAAGAGTCTGATTTGGTTCAACACCGAAGTAATCGGCTACCACCCAATGACCACGGATGCGGAGATTTCCCTGAGCAATGCCATCTTCGGGCAGTTGATGGCCGTCTTCACCCACAATTTTGAGCTGCACCCCGTAGGGAGGCCGTCCCTGGCTTTCACGGATTTTGTTTCTTCCTTCCTCCGAAAGAGTATTGTGTTTCGACAGCAGTGCATTGACGGTTCCGATCGGTGATGTTTCTGTCATTCCCCATGCATGGACAACTTCTACGCCATACTTACCACGAAACTCCGACATCATTGAGGGCGGACAAGCGCTACCCCCTATCACCGTCCGTTTAAGCGACTGTGCCGAGGAGCCAAGCTCGTCCAAAGCCGAGAGAAGTCCCTGCCAAATCGTAGGCACACCCAGCGCAATCGTTACGCTTTCTGAATCGATCAGCTTGACCAAACTTTGCCCATCCAGGCCAGGACCAGGCAACACCAGTTTGGCTCCAACCATCGCCGTAATGTAGGGTACCCCCCACGCATTTACGTGAAACATAGGAACAACCGGCATCACCACATCCCGTGCCGATAAATTCAGTGCGTCGGGTTGAGCAGCTACCAGCGCGTGCAGAACGGTGGAGCGGTGTGAATAGAGCACCCCTTTGGGATTTCCAGTGGTGCCCGATGTATAGCAGAGGCTTGAAGCCTGGTTTTCGGCGATTTCAGGCCAATTCGCGTTAGGCGTTCCTCGCTGGAGAAACTCTTCATAAAACAACAATCCTGGAAATTGCGCTGCAATTTCTTCGTCCGGTTCGGACATCAATACAAATTCCTCAACCGTCTCCAGTCGGTCTCGGATATTTGAAACAATGGGAAGGAACGTTTTGTCAAAGAATATGACTTTGTCTTGAGCATTGTTGATAACGTAAACGAGTTGTTCTGGAAACAGTCGCGGGTTAATAGTGTGACACACCATCCCGCCACCAGAGATGCCAAGATAACATTCCAGGTGCCCCACGTTATTCCAACAAATGGTCGCGCACCGATCCCCCTGGACATAGCCTGCCGTTCGAAGCGCTGACGCAAGTTGTCGCGACCGCTCCGAAACAGTTGCCCAGTCAGATCGACTGGGATTTCCATCCGTTCCTATCGACACAATCTCAGCGTCTCCATGGTAGCGAGCAGCATGGTCGATCAAGGAATTCACGGTGAGCTCCATGTTCATCATTTGGCCAAGCACGTTTATCTCCTGTCGTTTTTGTAGTTGGTTGACGCGAGTATCTGGCGTCATTAAGGTCCAATGTAGAAGGCATAATCCGGGTTTGAACCTAAACATTTCCCAAGAGGATGTCGGCTGCATTTTCGGCAATCATCATGGTGGGTGCGTTGGTGTTACCGGCAACCAAACTGGGCATTATCGAGGCATCGACAACTCTTAGCCCTTCAATCCCTCTGACTTTCAATTCCGGATCAACGACTGAATCCGGATCCGCGCCCATACGACAAGTGCCAACGGGGTGGTAAATAGTCTCTGCATTTTCCCGGATAAAGTCCGCAATCTGACCGTCCGAAGACACCAAGTTTCCGGGCTTAATTTCTCGTTCACTATGTAAAGCCATTGTTGGTGCCCCGAGTATCCGTCGTCCAAATTTAACGGCCGAGATCATTGTTTTGATGTCTTCGGGGTTACTGAGATAATTGGGTTGAATCAACGGGTCGGCCAATGGGTCAGGGCTTTTGAGGCCAATAAAACCGCGGCTTCTGGGCATTAGATCGCAAATATGCAAGGTGTACCCATACCCGGCCATCACTTTTCGTCCATGATCCTTCAGGTAAGTTGGCAAAAAGTGGAATTGCACATTTGGCCGTTCGCACGAGCGCTCGGATTTAACAAAGCCTCCGGACTCGGCAACATTACTGGTAAGAAATCCACGTCGCGCAAAGATATATGAGAATAATGCGCTCACGCCCCGAAACAGGAAACTGGGAGCAACGCCAATGGGCAAACGTGAGTTCGCCGCGTGCATGATCGTAATATCCAAATGATCAACCAGATTCTGGCCGACCTCAGGAAGATGATGCACAAGGGGGATCCCGTGTTTTCCAAGCTCTTGGCTATCACCGATTCCCGAAAGCATCAGCAGTTGTGGTGAATGAACCGCACCACCAGACAATATGATTTCACCGCCGTTATTGAGTCTAAGCTGGCGATATTCGCCCCCCTGGTTCAGTGTCACACCGACTGCCCGCTTACCGTCCATTACCACCCGGGTTACCCGCGCGTCCGTTAGCACATCAAGATTAGGCCGGTTCTCCGCGACACGCAGAAATGCCTGCGCTGAACTCCAACGCCGACCATTTTTTTGTGTCACCTGGTAGAGTCCCAATCCCTCTTGCGTCTCTCCATTAAAGTCCGTGTTTACCGGGAGCTCTACATGAGGTGCCGCTCGAACAAAATCTCGACTCAACGGATTGACTGATTTGAGTTCACTTACGGTGAGCTCACCGCCCTCCCCATGGTAAGAATCTGCGCCAAAACGTTTATTATCTTCCAGTCGACGAAACAATTTTAAAGCGCGATCCCATCCCCAGAGGTCGGTCCCGGCAACTTGACCCCAGTGGTCATAATCGGCTTTGTGACCTCTGATATAGACCATGGCGTTGATAGAAGAGGACCCGCCAAGCGTTTTACCACGAGGCCAAAACAGGCGGCGCTCCTTCAGATGTTCTTGAGGTTCGGTTTCAAGAGCCCAATTCAGCTTTTTACTATTGGAAAGGAGTGCTATACCTATAGGCATATGTATGAGTGGATTTTTATCCTTTGGGCCCGCTTCTAGCAACACTACTCGCTTTGAAGAGTCCGCCGTAAGCCGATTGGCCAATACACAGCCCGCCGATCCCGCACCGACAATAATGTAATCGTACATAATAACTCTCTTATTATTTGATTATGCTCAGCCCAGAATTCGAACAGCTGCCTCTATAAGACGCCGGACCCAGGCTGTATAGGGTGGGAAAAGAAGATGCATAAGAGAATGTTTATCCTCCATCAACGCCTTTTCATGCGAAAAAGCGCGGAAGCCGTATTCACCGTGTGCCGCCCCTATCCCGGAATTATTAACTCCACCAAACGGCAGACCCGGATGTAGAAAATGCACAACTGTAAGGTTGACTCCTACAGCGCCGGAGCTCGTTCGCTCGATAATATCCGTGGCAAAAGACTCTTTTTTGTCGAATATGTAAAGCGCAAGCGGTTTAGGGTTATCGTTGATTTTCTTGATAACCAGATCAATATCGTCGAATTCAATAACGGGTAAGATCGGGCCGAATAACTCCTCACGTGAAATATCCATGTCACTGGATACATTTGAAATTAACGTCGGAGCAATAAAATTCTCTTCAGCATCTGTAACACCGCCTTCAAAGACTCTTGCACCTTTGCTTTTGGCATCATCTATCAGGTTTGAAACTCGCTGGAAATGACGTCGATTTACAATCCGGCAATAGTCGGCGGTCGATTTCTGGGCTTCTGGTGTTTTTCCATAGACTCGCCCAATTTCCGTTTTAAGTGCTTCATTGAATTGATCTGCGATATTAACGTGCACAAAAACATGATCTGGGGCGATACAGGTCTGTCCATTATTGGCAAACTTACCCCAGACAATGTTTCTTGCAGCCCTCTTTATGTTGGCATCTGGACCGACAATGGTCGGGGACTTACCCCCCAATTCCAGTGTCACTGAGGAAAGATTCTTGGCGGCAGCCTCCATGACCAGCTTGCCGACCGCAGGACTGCCCGTGAAGAATATATGGTCGAAGGGCAAGGCCAACAGTTTCTGCGCTACCGCGGCATCACCCTCAATCACGGAAACCAGATCGGGAGGGAAGGTTTCGGCGACAATGTTGGCAATCACCTTTGAGGTATGGGGTGTCATTTCCGAGGGTTTAATGATGGCTCCGTTCCCTGCAGCTAACGCTGAGACGAGAGGTCCGAGCGCAAGATTGAGCGGATAATTCCACGGTGCAATAATCAGGCACACTCCCTTTGGTTCTGGCCGAACATAAGATTTCGTGCCCAGAACACCAACGGATGCAGCCACTCGCTTCGGACGCATCCATTTACGCAAGTGTTTTTTAGTGTGTCGAATTTCCTGAAGCACCGGCAGGAGTTCAGTTAATTTGACTTCTGGAGCGGGTTTTCGAAAGTCCGCCGCGCACGCCGCAATGATGTTTGATTCGTGGCGTTTAATTGAATCCCGCAGCTGGTCGAGCTGCGCTATTCGAGCCTCCAAGGTAAAGCTTCCGCGACGCGCAAGTTGTGCCCGCTGTAGGGCCGCGAACGTTGAATCAATCGTATCGCTGGTTGACACATTGGTCACCCCAACCTCCGCCAGACTAGCAATCTGCATTATAAAATCACCTCTTGCTGAACGAGACTGTTGTTATTTTCAATCGGATTACTAGTCTTCATAGAGGACATAGTCCTCTTTTGTGGCACCACAGTCCGGACAGCACCAATCGTCTGGAATATCTTCAAAACGAGTGCCCGCAGGGAAGCCTTCGGCTTCATCTCCGAGAGCTTCATCGTAGATATGGCCGCAAGTGATGCAGACCCACTTCCGATAGGTATCTTTTTGAGTCGAGTCTTTGGGCGATTTTGAAGAGGTGGGCTTCGGTTTCGCTTTGGGCTTTGTTTTATTTTTAGCTGAAGGAGTAGATGCGTCCGTTGCTTTCTGCGATGCTCCCTCGGTCTTAGCTTGGCTGGCAGGGCGGACCGCTGTATTGGTTGCGGACACCGAAAGTTCCGGGTTCGCTTCTTGAAGCGCAACGAAGTCAACCTTATCCCTGACGGCACAGTCTGGACAGGACCAGTCTTCAGGAATTTTTTCCCATGTCGTTCCTGCAGGAAAGCCTTCGTGCGGATCACCAACCACTTCGTCGTATACATAACCACAATCAGGGCATTGATATTTAGCCATTTAGAGCACCTTTCAAACGATATTATTGTCTTTGTTTTGGTAGCGCCCGACGCGCACCCTCTTTCAGGTGCACGTCAGAGGCTCTTTTTCTGCAACGTAAATAAAGTAAACGAGGTATATAAGTTCCGATTAGCCGATCATTTAGCCGCGGCGGTATCGACTGATTCAGAATCAGTCCCACCAAATTTACGCTCATAGAATTCACGCTTGCCGGGTTGAATCTGAATCTTGTCGAGATCTCCTTTAGCCCAATCCAGCACCCGGTGGTCCATTATCGAACGAAACCATGAGGGAAACATTGCGGCCAGGAACATTCCGGGATATCCCGAAGGTAAGGAAGGCAGGTCTTTGAAATCGCGAAGCGATTGATAGGACCTTGTAGGATGGGCGTGATGGTCGGAATGTCGTTGCAAATGAAACAGAATCAGGTTCGACATAATATGGTTTGAGTTCCATGAGTGGTGCGGTTGTTGACGCTCATAACGTCCATCCGACATCTTCTCGCGCAGCAATCCGTAATGCTCAATGTAGTTGGCGCTGGTCAGCTGCCACCAGCCAAAGGCCATTTGAATGGGCAAAAAGATCAGCATTAAGGGACCAAAAAACGCCAGCAATCCCGCATAAAGCACAGCGGTCAAAATCATAGGCTGAAGAACTTCGTTCTCCAGGCTCCAGACACTTTTTCCACAACGACTGAGGCGCTGTTCCTCTAAATCCCATGCCCGCTTGAAAGCACCGGGAATTTCACGCAGTGAGAATGAGTAAATGGACTCACCCATGCGGGATGTCGCCGGGTCCATCGGCGTAGCCACATCACGGTGATGCCCCTTATTGTGCTCAATGAAGAAATGACCATATCCGACCACGGCGAGGACAAGCTTCGCCATCCAACGGTCAAACGTTTCTTTTTTATGGCCAAGTTCGTGGCCTGTGTTCAGAGCCAGGCCATTCACGATTCCCAGGGAAAGGGCCAATGCCAGAAACTCGAAAACACTCATTGGTTGCGTGGATACCCACCAGGCACTGACAATCAAGGCGGCATAGTGAATAGGA
Source organism: Marinobacter sp. V34 (assembly GCF_055524115.1). Classification (NCBI taxonomy): domain Bacteria; kingdom Pseudomonadati; phylum Pseudomonadota; class Gammaproteobacteria; order Pseudomonadales; family Marinobacteraceae; genus Marinobacter; species Marinobacter sp. V34. Next base: position 42,662 of record NZ_JBUPZY010000011.1, read on the forward strand.
ACCGTCAAGTAGGTCAGTACCCGATAGTAACGATCCTGTTCAAGCCGAGGCACAGCCGACTCGGGGGGGTTTGAAAAATCCTCTCCAAACATGGCATCAATCAAGGGAACTGCGCCATACCAAAGGATCAACACCAATCCGTACCAAATGCTCCATCCAGTCTGGGATACCAAATAAAGGCCAATAAGAGGCGTCGCTGGCCACAGCACAGAAAGGACCCAGAGGTGGCGTTTTCTGTCGACATAACCTTCGGCATCAGGGTCTCTCTGAAGAGACTCTGTTGTTAAGACATTTTCTGACATTGACATTAGGATCACCTTATTGTTTTTCAGCTTGATCATTTTTCTACATTGTGCGAACACCGAGTCCCTCAGGTGAACTGACAAGTTGTAGGCATGAACAGGTTTGGCCAGAACCGGATATCAAACAACTACCCTAAGGGGTAGTTTTCGCACTAGACATCTATCAATATGCTTTCACCCCATAGCGCCCTCGCGTTTCGGGGAGACGAAGCAGGAGATCGGATTGTCATGACCCGCCATAGCTTGGAAGACTGGTGTCGGAGGATGTCTGAAAGGATGTGGGCTCGTCAGTGTTTCATTACTCAAGGGTGTTTAGACCGCTATTGCCTGAGCGCTTCTGCTACGCCTGAATCAAAGGTAGTTCTGTATCGGGCCCCGCCAGGCTATGGAAAATCTGTACAAGTGGCCTTTGCAGCAAACACTCGCGAACTGGAACTTGAGAGCGTCGTTTACATCAATACCCGATCTTTCCCTGACTCATATGGCGTTAATGACAGTTTGTTTGCAGCGTTAGTTTTATATCAAATCGAAGGAGTTGAATCTTGGCGCACGATAAAAAGTGACATCGACACCATCGAAGCTCTTCGAAACGCACTGTGTAATGCAAAAAAGACGATAAGAATTTGCCTTGATGGGATTGGCGAGGCTAAACATACCGCGGATTTGATTGAGGATTTAATCTGTGAAACACCGAGCAATGTGAAATTTTTCATTGCACCGAGTCGCGTCGGGGCGTTGGCGCGTTTGTCTATGATGACGGGTGTTGTAACGTATGGTGCTGATGAACTTGTATTTACAGAAGAGGAGGTTAGTGAATTATCGGGTATGGGTGGCCCCGAAGCCAGCAACATCATAAAAGCCACCGGTGGATGGCCAGCACTTGTCAGGCTTATGTGCCAAACCCCAAACCCAAATCTCCCCGCAGCGACTTGGCCGGAAACTCGCTCGTATTTCAGGGACAACCTCTTAACTGCATTACCCGATAGTACGAGGACCTTTCTTTGCAATGCAGCGATGCTCGAAGTAATCAGCGCTGAATGCTATGGCTATGTCTATAAGACAGAAGAGGCCGACCGGGAAATTACGTTTCTTAACGAACATTATGCTCTTTTAGCTCCCACCGGAACTTCTGGTGATCGTATGGATATGCACCCTGTGCTGCGAGAGTATTTGCGTAGTTTATTTAACACCACCCAACGAGAACGTCGCTCGTATGTACTGAAACGGGTCGCGTTCTGGCATTGGCGTAGGGGAGAGTACCTCCATTCAATCAATGCAGCTCTGGAAGCCAGTGACCATCGTTGGGCTCGCGTCGTAAGTGACAGCATTATTCTGGACGTGGCTCTGAGGCAGGGTGAAATCGAAGTACTTCGCACCTGGTTTGGAAAAGTACCGGCTCGTACGATAAAAAAAATCGCTGCCTTGAGCATAGGTTACGCGTGGATTTTGTATTTCAGCCAACAAGCTCGTCAAGCAGAGGAAATACTGGTTAGTTCGCTTCATCCGAGCTCCAGGGGGGTGGGCAATCTTGATGAGGAAGGATGGCGGGAATTGGTTAATGCGATAGGCAAAGCTACACAGGATGAATTACTGGAGAGTCAGGTTCTCTGTCAAAAATGGATAGACTCCTTTGGCGACCGTAACATGGTTGGCAAAGGCGCAGCACTTACTTGCCAGGCATTCATTGCCTCCAGTGGACGCCATTTTGAAGAGTTGGAGCGATTGTCCCATCGAGCGGCTGTGGCCATCCAGTCATCCAATCAACATTACGCTTTTATCTGGCTTAAAACTGCAGAAATTCAGGCTGAACTGTTCAAGGGTGACATCGCCCGAGCAATGAGTGTGTTGATCCAGGCGAATAAAACAGCAGAAAAGATTCAGGTGCCAAAAACTTTTTTAAATAAAATGTTTGGCACCCTTGAGTTACAAATCCTGCACGAACAGAACCATCACCTGGTTACCCAGGAATCTGCACAGGCTTCGTTCGATTTCGCTTTGAACTATGGCGTTACAGATATTCTGTGGGGGTGTACACAGGCCTACAGCCGTTTTCTGTACCACCAAGGGTTCCGAGATAGAGCCATGGCCTTGTTGGAACAATCCCGCTTAGCCTCCTGCGAGCGAGAGCTCTCTCGTCTAAATATCCTGACTAAAGTTCAGTTAGCTGAGTTTACTCTCCTGAACAACGAGGAATTGGGTCCACCCATACTCCCCGATGAATGTGAGCTGACGTTCCTGCCAAATCAAAACCAGGCCATTCAAGCACGTATGGCCCTGGTAACCTCAATGTATAGACTACGGCTTGGGAAACAGTTTGGTGTCGCCGAAAAATATGCCAAACAAGCACTACAAAGCGCCAGCGCAATTTCAGACGCTAGAACCAGGATCGCCGCCCACTATTGTCAGGCCCTGGCAGCGTTTGCCCTCGGCTCATCAAAATCGGCGAAGCGCATGATTCTTGATGCAAACCTACTTTCGGAACATTTGAACTGTCACTTCACACGGCTCTGGATCAAAGAAGCGCTACTTTCTCTTAGCCCCCTTGCTCAGGATCTTTTTAACGATCTGCCAGACGACTCTGAAGCTAAAGCTACGAAGGATCCCGATGTCAGAATAGAAGACTCCAGCGTGCCACCTGTGCCCGGCAATGCCCACTCAACTATCACGATAAAGCAGATTTCTCTGTTGAAATGCGTAAGCAACGGAATGACCAACAGAGAGATCGCTGAACGGCTTCTCGTGACGGAGGATACCGTCAAATGGCATATGAAGAAGATTTTCAGCGAACTTAAAGTAACCAACCGGGTTCAGGCAGTCACTGAAGCTCGACTGCGCGGACTTTTATAGTGCTACAAAAACAAAAGAGGAATCGAGCGAATATGCAAAAAATAGTTATCATTGGCGCTGGAATAGCCAGCCTGACCGCCGCAGAGGCTCTCCGCCAGAATGGATTCGACGGAACGATTACCATTTTGGGCGAGGAAAACACGCTGCCTTACCAGCGTCCCCCGTTGTCCAAAGCCTATTTGACCTCAGATGAGTTGCCCTCGCCAACTCCGATCCGTTCTCCTAATTTCTTTCGGGACAACAAAGTTGAATTTGAACAAGGCGGTAAAGTAATAGCGCTTGAACGATCGGCAAAGCAAGTAGTGATTCAAGGCGGCAGGAAAATTAAATACGACACGCTGATTTTGGCAACAGGAGCGAGGCCACGTCCTATTGATTTACCTGGTGAGAGCGCAAAAAATGTTTTCTATCTCAGGAATCTTGACCACTCCGCCGCATTACGTAATGCCCTGTTAGCCCCGGAATGCGAGAAGGTGGCCATTCTCGGCGCGGGTGTTATCGGGCTTGAAGTCGCCTCCGCTGCCAATCTACAGGGAAAACAAGTCTCTGTGTTTGAGGCCAACAGCCGAGCGATGTGTCGAGTAGCGTCACCATTAACAAGTAATTTTGTCAGAAACCGCATGGCCTCCGCCGGCGTAATGTTCTACTTCAATGCTAGCGTCAACCAGATTCTCACTGAGGGAGACCGAGTTTCCGGTATCCGTTTGTCCGACGGCACTACGAAACCCGCAGACGTCGTTGTTATCGGTATAGGAGCCATCCCCAATGCTGAACTTGCGCAAGACGCAAACCTGGATTGCGACGGTGGTATTATAGTAGACAGCGGCATGCGTAGCTCTGACCCTGACATATTTGCGATCGGAGATTGCGCTAAAGCCGTCAACGTTTCCACCAATACACCCATCCGAATAGAAACTATTCACAATGCCATGCTTCAAGCACAAATTGCGGCGGCTCATATTTGTGGTAAACCGTCTCCGCCTGCCTCTCCTCCTCGTTTTTGGTCAGATCTCAACGGCATGAAAGTCCAGTGTATTGGAATCGCCACTGGATACGACCGAATTCAGCGGCGTCCCACAGAGAGTGACAATGCCTGTGAATTCTGGCTCTTTTCCGGAGACCGGATGATCGCAGCTGAAACGGTCAATCTTCCCACCCGGCAAGCCAAGCTATCTAAAGCTCTCTCCGGGTAAGTGTAAGCGAGATGGGATGCAACTCATTCTCATCTCTGAGATTTCTATGTGTCGAGCCTCGTGACTGAGCATATCCAGCTGCAGGGGGATTCTGGCCCTCCCACAAGCTCTGCTGTAGAGCAGGAGATACAGAATCGCCCAGCCCAGCTGTGATGGCCACAGTGACCAGTCATTCACCCGGGGCTTACCTAACGACCAGGAAAGTGGAGCAATTGCCAAAGCGATTATTCAGATGGGACATAGCCTAGGACTCGATGTACTGGCCGAGGGAATTGAGACCAAAGAGCAAGAAAACCATCTCCGAATCCTTGGCTGTGATGCGGGACAAGGCTATCTATATGCTAAGCCGCTCTCAGTCAAAAGGTGCGAGGAGTACCTACAAGTTACTGACTGGGTTTAATTGGCCCGATGGTGGTCATCGAATCAATTTGGGATCACCGAACGCTTAGTGTGCGCCGGCGTTATCGCACCATCTGAACGTTCGCTTTGCGACCTCAGCCTGCATTTCGCAGAAATTCAAGAATTGTGGGCGTCGAGACAATATTTTGCCTTGTACCTCGCACAAGGCTGGTGTAATTTTCAAATAGTGCCTCACCGGGTCATTCGGCACACCGCCTCGTCGGGACCCATCTCTCCAGATCGCGCACCTCCGCGCACCTTTACCCAAAAGCAGATTAAACAGACCTCTTTGATAATCCCACCCCTTTCCTGAGGGTGTTTTGCCGTGCCTGTGAGTTTCTCAGGGCAGGGCAGACCGCCTTTTGGTTTCTCCGGATCTTGTTGCTGTTTGTTCTCTGAACAACGGCACCTGATAAGCATCCTCAATCTAGCCACGAAACGGATGCGATCGCCACGGCGATTTGGCTTAACACTAAACCGGAGAAAATTATGTTTACTGCAAAAGAAAAACTCTTCATTCGAAATTCTGAACTTCATGCACGATGGAGGGCAGCAATGTTAAGTGTCAACGCAAGTTCGATGGCACCAACATCTGTCGCTCTTTGGGAGTTGCTGATTAACGGCGACCTCCTTCGACTGGCAATCTATCTCGTTCTCACGACAGTGATTGTGAGCCTGAATATCATTTGCGCTGGCAAAATTGCTCACTACAAGCAATCCGTAGAGCGAATCCGAATGCGACTGGATCACCCGCCCAACAGGTCTGAAAGACTTGAATAGCGGATAAAAATCCACCAACATTCACAAGGAGACGTTAATTATGGAGCTTTCCATGCTTATTTTTATGACGTGCTTTGCAGCTGTCGTAGTAAGCAGCGTTTTGATAGCGGCCCACATCGACTCGAAGAACGAGCAGCTATTGATTGCTGAAGTCGAACGCGAAGAGAAAAACCTCTAGGCCTACGGCCTTAACTCTGTTCGTTTCTACGAACACATCCCCGACAGACCGCATGATCCTCAGTTGATACTCAACTGCTTGGTTTCGTGCGTCTGTCTTTCCCAACTCCCTCACGAGCATTGCGGCCTGGACCCGTATCGGATCCAGACTTGAATGCTTTTCCTGTGATTCCTCGAATCTTGTTGCTGCAGTTCAACTGAACTCGGCACTTGATCAGCGTCCTCACCTAGCCATGAAACGGACGCGGTTGCTACGGCAATTGGCTTAACACTCCATAGGAATCACTCACATGAATCGAAGTGAACACGATGCCAACAGGCATCTCTCTCAATTCGTCACCCAGGTTGATGAAGTCATCCAACAGGCAATCGAAAAGGCGGACAAAGGACGTTTTGTTGTTGCCACTTCTGAGGCCGGCAATGTGCTGCTACTGCCGCACTTTAATGCCTCTCTGAGACAGGATCTGACTTGGGTTTATGACACCGAGTTCGGGTACGTCTTCTCACCTGAGAAAAGGAGTGCCTGATGGAACTCATTTTGGGTCTATCTGCAATCCTGGTCCTGATGTTCGGTGGCAGGATTCTGCTTTTCCTGGTCGACCTCGGTTTCGAAACTGGAGACCGTTTTCTCGCAGCGTGTGAACGTCGTTTGACGCTGTATACGAAAGCTTTGCTTCGAGGAATGGTCTTCGCGATTCGCTGGGTTTTCCATCGATTCTACAAGCCTGAACCAGAGCAAATGACCATTCGGTCAATCATCGATTCTGCTGCAGAACTTCAGCACATGAGAAATCAGCACCTCCTTCAATCCCGCAAGCGTGCGCCTGTCGAGATTGAATACTCTCAACCGAAGCTGAAAGGGAAATAGTCATGCTCAACAAAACACAGCTCATTGGCCGTCTCGGTCAAAAAAATGTTCGCTCCACTCCAAACGGCATGCAGGTGGTTTCTTATTCAATCGCTACAACCAAGTCTCTCAAGGACAGGGAAACTGGCGAATGGAAAGAGAACACTGAATGGCACCGTTGCGTCAGTTTCAACAAGACTGCTGAGCACATCGGCATGAACGTTGAACCTGGTGATCTCTTGTTCCTTGAGGGCGAGTTGAGAACCAGGAAATGGCAAACCCAGAGCGGCGAAGATCGTTACACCACAGAAATCGTGGTTAATGATTTTCCGCGCAAGCTGCCGAAGTATTTTTCCAAGAATGGTTCGCAGCAGGCCGCTCCCACGCCACAGCCCCAACAGCAGGCTCATGCTTCACCGAGTCAGCCTGGGCATCTGGAACAGCCGCCAGTTGAAGCCTATGGCTTTGACGACGACTACCCGTTCTAGTAACCGGCTTTTTAACCTTTAACCCGAATGGGGCTTCTACCCCTGACGGGAGAGCCCCATCTTCTCAATGGAGACATCATCATGGGGTTCTCAAGGAAAGAGGTTTATTTCTGGCTGGAAACGGCAAGTGATGAACAACTTCAGGCGCACCTTCGCAATTCTCAGGAAATGCTGGTGCTTCTCACCGATCGGGAACAGATCAAATCGTTGAAATGGCTTCGTAGTCGCATCATCGAGGAAATCAATGCCCGCAAGGAAGCTAAACAGTCTTAAACGACTGTTTCCGCTTCATCTTCTCAATCAGAGCTTTCTGCTCTTCGTCTGACCCAAACGCTATGGATCTGATGGCTTGCCACTCAACGGTGTCCGGCTTTCCTTCCATCATGCGGTCAGTTTCGTCTCTGAGGTAATCCATAAAGTAAGGCCCCGCGGTCTTCCTGGCCTGGATATATGCCTCATACGTCTTGATGGATGTGGGATCAATGCCGGCTCTGGCCAGCAGCGGTCCTTCTACCTCAAGACCCACCGATGTGAACCTGAAATTGCCCTCGTCATCGACGATGTAGTGGTTGGTCTGCATCTCTCTCACCTCTCCGGGAATTATCACCCGGAATTCTTGACGCGCAAGGACCTTTTTATGAATCAGGCACCTCAGGCAGTACAACCCGCTCAATGGCATCAGATCATTGAATCCTCCAAAGATAAGTTCAACAGCTCCAGTTTGGATTTCAAGCAGGAGCAGATCTTTGCCACCCAGCAGTTGATGAACAACTCCTATCTGCTGGATGTGGCTAAGAAGAACCTCTCATCACTTCGGCTTGCGATGTACAACGTCGCCGCGGTCGGACTGACGCTCAATCCCAACCAGGGCTTGGCATTTTTGGTCCCCCGTCGTCTACGCCGCAATGAAGACGCCAAGGTCATGCTCGATATTTCCTATCGGGGATTGATTGCAATTGGCGTGGAAACCGGTGCGATTCGTTGGGCCAAGGCTGAACTGGTGTACGAGAAAGACCAGTTTTCCTACAAAGGCCCCGCCGAGAAGCCAGATCACGTCTGTGATCCCTTCTCAACGGATCGTGGCTCCATTCGGGGTGGTTACTGCATCGCAGAGCTACCTTCCGGGGGCGTTCTCGTCGAAGCCATGTCGAAAGCTGACATGGACAAGATTCGGGACGTTTCTGAAGCCTTCAAAAAAGGTTTTGGACCCTGGGTCGACTGGGCTGAACAGATGATGTTGAAAAGCATCGTGAAGCGAGCCAGCAAGTGGTGGCCAATCTCGAACCCTCGCATGGCACAGGCACTCAGGATCCTCAACGAGGAAAACGGAGAAGGCCTGGCGATCCTGGCAAACCAGCACAAGCCGGTTACGCCTTCGGCGCTTCCTGCACCACCGCCAAGAGAAGAACTCTCGGCCCAATTGCTCAACACCGTGAAGAATCTGGTGGACCGGGCAAAAACCCAAAACGCTTTTGAAGCGTGCAAAGAGGTGATGGTGGAGAGGATCAAAGATCCCTCTGAGCTGGCCTACGCTCTGGACGAATTGGATAAGGCAAAAGCCCAACCCGTCCCGTCCGCAGCGGTAAATCAATAAAACCTAAACCCACTTGGGGCATGGACCCCAACACGGGTGTTCATGCCTCTTATCTCTACTCAAGAGGAATAATCATGAACGCTCAAACTCAACCAAAGATGACGATGTTCTACTTCGATAGCCTGGAGAAGATCCGCGACTACGACTCCTTCCGAGTCAAAGCCGTTTATCTGTCTCACTCGGAACCTCAGCGCAACGACGGCCGACCGAACTTCTATTCGGTCATCGGCCACCTCCGGCCCGGTGTTCAGTTTCAATATCCGGAATTCCCGGTCGCTGACTTTCCATCCGAAAGCTACGCGAGGATGTTTGCAGAACTCTGCGAACAGTACATCAAAGACTTTCCGGCCATGAGCCAGACTGCCTAAACACTCACTCTCTCAACCCAATGGGGTAATGCACCCCTTGGGCGGCATTACCCCTCTTATGGAGATTCGTAATGCCGAAAATGACTGTGGTTGACCTGAACCAACGCTCTGAAGAATGGCTGAAATGGCGAGCCCTGGGGATAACCGCAACAGACATTCCGGTGATCCTCGGACTGAGCCCCTATAAAACCCCCTGGCAACTTTGGGCTGAAAAGATCGGACGGATTAACCCGCCAGACCTTTCAGGCAACCCGAACATCCAACGAGGCGTCGCCCTCGAGGATAAAGCACGTCAATTGGCCGAATCCCGCTACGGTGAGTTCCTGCTTCCGATGTGCGGTGAGTGTGCCAAATGGGATGTGCTGCGCGCCTCGTTTGATGGTGTGGACACACAGGACCAACCCTTCGAATTCAAGGCGCCTTCCAAAACTGTTTGGGATGACCTTGAGGCAAACGGAGTCGAGTCCACGGCCTTCAAACTGTATGAGGCTCAGGTTCAGGCTCAGTTGACTGTGGCCGGCCAGAGCATCGGACGACTCATTTTCTACCGGGAAGATGGTGCGGACCAGGATTTCGAGATTCGGTTAACTCCCGAACGGGAAAACCAAATCATCGAGGCTGCCAAGCACTTTTGGCAACTGGTCCAGGCTGGGCAACCCCCTGAATTGGATCCTGATCGCGACTGGTTCATCCCGGAAAGCGGAACGGAAAAATTCAAGTGGGAAGCTCATGCGGAAGCCTGGCGAATGCAACAGGAACAGATCAAGTCTCTGAAGGACAAGCTTAAGGCTCTTGAAAAAGACCAGAAAGATGTCCAAAAGGCCTTGATCAACCTGATGGGGCCTTTTCGCCATGCTGATGTCGGCGGCGTTAAGGTCACTCGCTTCGAGAAGTCGGGATCGGTCGACTACCTCAAATACCTTCAGGAAAACTTTCCTGACCTGGATTTGAGCACCGAGCTGGAGAATTACCGCAAGCCCTCTCGCGAGGAAGTCCGGTTCACTCGTTCTGAGGATGAACTGGTCAACCGCGACATGAGTGAGGTGATTACGCCAGTCAAAGCGGCTTACTTCTAAACCAGCAATGGCTGTTCCGGGGACTTTATCCTCGGAACAGTTCCATTTTTCGTGTCTGCCTTCTCTAGGGCCCTACCAACCAGGGTGTTATGGAAGGCGGTTACCACACCAGGTAATCCCTTGAGCATTTTGATCGTGCTTGCACGACAAAATAAGTGTCCACACCGGAATTTGAAACGGACACGTCAGCCACGGCTGTAATTCCTCTCTCAAAAAATCTCACTTGCCAGAAGGCCATCATCACCTTCTGGTGTGTGATGCCGCTCTGGAATAAGTGAACTCTCACTGAAAAGGAGCTTTCTATGACCGTTCGCGACAAGGCACTGCCCATTCGCAACACCTTTAACCTCGACGTTCCAGCTGAAGTAATCACAGCCGGTTTCGCCGATTCCACCAATCCCTACATTCCCAAGCGAAACGATTCCTACGTTTTCCGCAGGGAGACTCTGCGAGACATCCTGAACTTTCTGGATGATCCCGACGACGATGGGCTCTACTTCTCTGGCCACTACGGGGCAGGGAAGACGACCTTGCCTTACCAAGTTGCGTCACGACTTAACTGGCCGACGCAGAGCTTCACCGCACACTCGCGCATGGAGTTCGACGACCTAGTAGGCACCTGGAAATTGGTTAACGGCACGATGGAGTTCGTTTACGGACCCCTTTCTGTTGCCATGCGTGATGGTCACCTGTTCATTTTGAACGAGGTCGATCGAGCTGATCCCGGTCAGCTTGCCGCTTTGCATGATGTCCTCGAAGGACACCCGTTGGTCATTGCGACAAACGGTGGCGAAGTGATTCACGCTCATCAAAATTTTCGGTTCATTGTGAACGGCAACAGCGTTGGTTCTGGCGACAGCACCGGCCTGTATCAGGGTGTAAACCAGCTTGATATTGCCTTCCTTGATCGATTCCGGATGGTGCACGTGGACTATCCAACCGAGGACGTTGAACTAATGATCCTTGAAAAGAAGGCACCAGACCTTCCCGAAGAGCTGCGTAAGAAGATGGTTCGCGTTGCGAATCAGATTCGGAAGCTGTTCATCGGGGGTGAGGAAACAGCGACGCCGCTGACCATCACCATGTCCACGCGCACATTGTGTCGCTGGGCAAAATTGGCACTGGCCTTCCGAAATGCACCAAATGCTCTGTCTTACTCGCTGAACCAAGCTTTCCTAGCTAAAGCGGAACCGGAGCAACGGATTGCAATCGAGCGCATCGCACAGGACATCTTTGGTACCTCCTGGTCCAAGGGAGCTTGAGCATGAACCTTGATATCAAAGTCCTTCACTATGCGGATGAAACGTCCGATAAGATTTGGGCGATTGACCCAAAACCGAACGCCAATGGTGGTCACGATGTCTGGTATGGGCGACGTGGCAAGGTCATGACGTTCAGACCCACGGAGAAGTCAGACTGGATACGCCTCCACGATGCGAAAATTCGCAAAGGCTATGAGCGCTGTTCAGGACTAACTATCGATCGCAACACCAATATGGTGGTAGCAAGAGGTGATCCAGAGAGCAGCATTCCAAACCAGTTTTGGTTTCGGATCTCGACTCAGGTTCCCGAAACCCAGATCGCCAGCTTCTTGGCGTCTGTACTCAACACGTTCGCGGAGCAATTCCGTGACGAGGCAACCACGCTGGCATCACTGCCGGTGTTTAAAAGCCTTTTAAGTGGCAGTCATAGCGGTGGCGCGGAACTTTCCGAGGGTCCATTGGCAATTCTGTTGCTGTTTGCTCTTCGTCGGCATCTGACCGAGCAAGGCCCCTCAGCCTCGCTCTCATTTGCACCCATAGAAATTGTGGACGACGACAACACTCTCCTGACGGACATTTTCGATGAGCTCGTAGAGCTTTACGGTACGTCCAAGGAGTTCTCGGACATGCGTCAGAGCTGTCCCACTGCTGACTTCAGAAAATACGCGATCGCACTAGGCGCAATTGAGGCACCGATTGATTTGACGGTAATTGAGTCAAACACAAAGGCCGCCTTTTTCTGAGTCTTCCCTCGACCTCGGTTCTCTGAACCACAACTCACCGCCGGCCTCCGGCGGTACACCCTCTTCTCATAATTGCTAAGGAGATAACACATGGAATTCATCCATGGAACCACCCTTGTCCATCTGAAAATGCGGTGCTGGAGCGGTGAGAAAAAAGCCTCTCGCGACAGTGATATTCGATTGGGCATAGACGGCAAGTTGCCACCACAGAAACTGCTGGATTTGGGGCGAAAGAAGATCTTTCCTCCCAAAGCTCTCGATCCGTTGCTCAGCAAGCGCAAATCGGCAGAAAGGGCATGTCTGGCTGAAGGAACACGTTTCATGGGCGGATTCGCTGTGCGCGATGAAGCAATTGATGACGTAGTTGCCAAACTCGAAACCGTGAAGGCCGGCTTTGAATCCGCGTTGCAGCAATTTCTCAATGACTTTGACCGCAACAAGGAAGACTGGATCGCGGAGAACGAAGAGTACGCTCACATCATGCGGGATCAGGTTCCTGACCGTGAAACCGTGGCGAGCGCATTCAAGTTCGAATTTAAGCTCTACAAAATGCAGCCCCTGGAAGGCTTCGAACCGGATGAGGCAGAAATTGCCGATCAAATCCTGCACGAAGTCGGACTGAGCTGTCGTGAGATGTCCGATCGTCTTCTGGAGCGGAAACGCGCCATCGGCGGAAAGACACTTTGCAAACAACTCGACCCATTGGTGACCAAGCTGGACACCCTGAGTTTCGGCAACGGCCGGATTCTTAGGGTTCTTGGCGAATTCCGTGCGCTGCGTAGCTCCATTCCAGCGGAACGAATCGACCAGGATCATCCCGTGTTCGGCAGGGTACTGACGTTCCTCACGATGTGTTCTGACGATAAAAAGTTGGAGCGGATCGTGTCTGGAGAATTCTCGGTGACAAAACTGATCGCCGGACTCCAGAGCGGAAACGCACAGCCCCAGGTTGCACCTTCCTCAACCCCTCCAACCACTGCATCAGCAATGGGCGCCTACTTCTAGGAGCGGAACTATGAACCAAAGACAATCCGCTCTCGAGCGGGCATTACCAATCGTGGCAGCTGCCTATGGTGAGCAATTTGGTGTGCGCGTCGTGCTTTCGGGCTCAGACGCCATGACGGATGGCAAAACCATTGTGCTGCCTATGCTAGACAACATGAGTGAGATGAAAGATGTGCTGTTTGGCTATCTCTCTCACGAAGCAGCTCATATTCGCGAGTCCAGTTTCGACACCTTAAAAAAGTGCCGGTCTGAGATCGAAAAGAGTATGACCAACTTGATTGAGGACATCCGGATTGAGCGTGCTATCCAGCCCGCCTTTCCCGGGACTCAGTTCACGCTGGAAGCCATGGAGAATTACATCCATGAGCGAGGCTGGACACCCGTACCGACCCCGGCAGAAAGCGAGGCATCTCAACTGTTTCGTTACCTCTACCACCGGTTGTATGGGGAGTTTCTGGATCGGCAGGTCTACCAACCGCTGATTTCAGAGTCTTTGAAGGTCTTGGAGCAGACGTTTCCCAGAGGCTTCTTCGTCCGTTTGGACGGGCTGCTGGCGAAATACATGTTGTCCATGACAACCAGTGATGACGCTCTAAAGGTGGCCCGGGCCATTTTGAAAGCGTTAAAGGATGCCGAGAAAGAGGAAGAGCAGGAGCGAAAGTCCGGCCCGGATAGTGATTCGTCACAGCCGCCTGATCCGTCACCCGACGGCCAGGGGGATTCGTCGGACCCGAACTCCAACTCAGAAAATTCCTCATCTGAGAATGGCGACACTCAGGGAGATTCCTCTCCTGAAGCCGCTGATCAGACGGATGGCCCATCGGATGCTTCCGGTGAGCAATCTATGCCTGATCAGGACTCAGCGGGTGACCAGGCAGAATCGGACTCGTCTTCGGATGATTCCAGTGACGCCGGCGCAGGAGGCACCTATGAACGGGTTATGTCGGAGCAGGATATGCCGACCAATCCCGGTCAACAGCTAAAAGAAGACTTGTGTTCACAGGCCCGGGAAGACCAATCCGGTAAATCTTTTGAGATTGATACCGGTGTGGGCCAGGACATGAGGAATGGTAACGGTGATACGAGTGAACTGCAGGCGGGCATTTTGACATCTTCAAGCATTCGTAGCCGATTGCTGGGACTTTTACAGGCTGAAACCCGACAGCGCCAGTGGTTGCATGACCGCGGGCGCCGCGTTGATGGTCGTCGTCTAAGCCGTTTGGCTGCGGGCGACACTCGAGTGTTCATCCAGCGAGACGAACACAAGAGGCCTGAAACCTCGGTTCATGTACTGCTCGATACGAGTGGTTCCATGAGCCAAAGACAGGAAATTGCCAATCAGGCCACTGTGTCGTTGGCGCTGGCTATTTCCACCATCCCGAAATGTGACATTGCAGTATCGATGTTTCCGGGTTGTGGGGGGAATGTCAGTCCAATGATCCATCGTGGACAGCCGGTGAGACCCAATCTTGGGCGCTTCCTGGTCAGTTCCGGCGGTGGCACACCTCTGGCTGAAGCAATGCTCTACGCGGCACGGGAACTCAGTGCCAGTCATAAACCACGTCAGGTCCTGATTGTGATTACCGACGGTTCTCCGAACAACGGTCACGCAGTCAACTACCTGCTAGATCTGATGAAACAGCAGATCGACACCTATGCCATCGGTATAGGCTCAAACGCTGTGAAGTCGTATTTCGGGAATTGGACAGTCATCAACGATGTGAGGGAGCTGCAATCAGCTTTGTTTCGCATCGCCGGCAACGTCCTCGATCTCGATCCTTGACTCCACAATCTTCCAACAGCCCAGGCGGGAACACATCTTCCCGTTGGGTTGGTGTGTTCTTCGCAAGGAGGACACATGGAAACCTCTCGGAAACCGGACTTCTGTGAGCCTTCTGGCCCACTGCAGGAGATCCCCGAGTCAGCCTTCGCGGATATTCGTGAACGGCTTCTTATCGAGTCAGTGAAAAGCGCCTTTGGCATCCGTCAGCACGGTGGTGTTCGAAAACCGTGTGACGAAGCCTGGGAGTGGATCCTGTCCGAAAATCGGGAAATGCCCTTTTCCTTTGCAACTTGCTGCAGGGAGTGGGGCGTAGATCCGGAAACAATGGTCGAGTGGTTACGGTATTACCGCAAGAAGATGCTCGGCTAATAAAAGACCTCAACCCTCTGAGGGACACACTTTGTCCCTTGGGGCTGGTGTGTTCCCTCAATACTCAAAAGGAAACGCACCATGTCTCAACAACCTCAACTCTCGATTGAGCAGGGCCTAACCACGCGGAACGGCAAGCCAATCCGACTCATGACGATCTATGAGCCCCGGAAAACCACCGAATTGTTTTTCCAGCAGTTCGGGAATACCTGGGTGCAATACAAAAGAGTCGTTCTGACGCTTCACTGATGAATGAAAGGGCTCCGGCCCTTTCTTACTCACTGCTCGGCAGTGTCCCTTGAAAAGTTCACTGCTTGGAGGAGAACCATGGAAAAACGAAACTCAACTGCTTTGAAACGTCGCATGGAAGGACGTTGGCTCAGTGCTTTTCTTGCACTGGCGCCAGCCCTCGAAACTGCGGTCAATAAGCTTGGCAAAAACGTGCCTTGTCCCATTGACGGTGGTACCGATGGCTTCCGGCTGTTTCGTGACGCCAACACCACCGGTGGCGGCGTAAAACAGGCTTGGCGAGTGATTCCTGAAGGCATCGATATGCTGATGTGGGTGAACGATTGGTCATTCACCAAGACCTACGACGAACTTGAAGCCTTTTTGGGCGGAAGGATCGTGGACACCAAACCCATCAGGACGCCCAAGACTCAGATCCAGGACGATTCAAAGCTTCGGCTTTGGCTTAACCAGATCTGGGGGGATGCTCTGCCACTGAACGACCTGCGCTCGTATCCGGCGAGAGCCTATTTCGAACGCAGAAGGCTAAGAACAGCAGCCATGCTCGCCGATGACCTGCGGTTCCATCCGTCGCTCAACTACGTTGGTGCCGACGGTAAAACGCTGGGCCAGTACGGCGCGATTCTTGGTCTGGTCCGCAATAACGCTGGTGAACCAGTCTCGATTCATCGGACGTTCATTACCAAAAGTGGGCTAAAGGTGGAGTTTTCCGACAGCAAGAACAAGTCGCGAAAACTTACCCCCGCGGTCAACAGAGAAAGCCGGGGTCGCCAGATTCGCGTGAATCCGGTGAAAGGAACCATTATGGGTGTCGCAGAAGGGCTGGAGACAGCTCTTGCGGTAACCCTTATGACGCAGCTGCCAGTGTGGCCAACGCTGTCGACGACCATGATGCAATCCTTTCTGCCGCCCGAATGGGTAGAAAAGGTTCTGATTTTCGTCGACAAAGACCGTAACCAAGCGGGTGAAGTCGCTGCAAACACGCTGGCCGAGAAGCTCAGCCTTCTGGGCCTCGATGTTCAGTTGATGTTGCCATCAATTCCGATGCTCGAATCGGATTCAAAAGGTGTGGACTGGGCGGACCAGTTGATGCGTGCCCCCTCTGGTTTTGGCCAGATCGGAAACGTCTTGAGGGACCGTCTACGACAGACTGCTTAAACCACAAAATGCCGACCCCGGAGAGCAAGCCAACCCTCTCCGGGGTCTGGCTTGTTTTCTCTGAGCGAGGTCTTGCCCGGAGAGAGCATACGTATGAAATTGCTGTACCAGAAACTCAACAAACTACGGACGCAGGATCTGATCATTCAGAAAATGCGCTACCGGCGAAGCACCAGGTTGGTGGGTAGTCTGAAAACGATGACCTACGCCGCCTCCGCTTTAATGGCCGGGCACCTGTTCCAAACCTTTGCCGATGGACTGGAACTCACCAGTTTTGACGCAATCGCCATGGTTCTAGTGACGTGGTTGCTCGCCATCATTCTCGTGTTAGAAGTGGAGATGGCTCGCGATCTCGCAGGGCATGAGCTGATCCAGGATCTTCTGGTGCTGCGAAGTCAGCGCCTGAACTTGACTGTCAGTAAGCGTTCCGCTCCAATGACAAGAGGTAAACAATGATGGGCAATGCCATGTCAGTTTTTCTCATGTTTGGAATCGTCCTTACCCTGGTAGGCACAGCCGGTACCGGCTTTGTGATCTATCAGCGCCGACTTCAGTGGCAAGAGATTTGTCGCCTGGCGGATCAACAAGACTGTCGAAATTCAAACTAGACCCTCAAAACCCGCTTCGGCGGGTTTTTTTGCTTCCTGCTAGTCACCTTGTCCGTGAAAAATTCCGTGAGAGAGTAAAAGCAACACACAAACAGGGACATCACGGACATGGGTTTTACATCAGAGCTGCTCAAGACAGTTACTTTTCAGGGTCTGTCCAGCACACCGGCTCGCCTGATCGCGGCTGGAGCGTCACTAGTCATCTGGGTCTTGTCAGTGCTTCTTCTGGTTGGACTGAGCTTTCGATTCGAGGCGGCCGGCATCGCGGATCAAATCGGGTTGGCAGCGGTCTCAATCATCCTCGTACACTACTCACTGTCAGGGCGATTCTTGCTGGCGGATATTGCTATCTGGCTGGCTCTGCGCACACCGGTGGGTGTTTTGTACCGGAATGATCGCAAGATCCTGGGTAGAGCACGCAGAGTGATCCTTAGACTGGCCCGGCAGCATTCTTTTGCCAGTTTCCTGCCCTACAGCAACATCAATCCCGCGGTTGCGCGCGCTGACAGTTTTGAAGTCTTCAAGCAGCAGGAAGCTGGAACACTCCAGTCGTGGTTGGATGACACGAAGAATCTCAATACAGCGGCACACCTGGTATTTCAGATCGCGCTTGTTGAGCAGGCTCTGGCTGCCGGGGACTACCCGAGACCCGAATTTTAAAAGGTCACACTCCGCTGACCTTTTGATCCCCAATTCGCCGAGTGCCCTCAATAAACTGGCCAGAAGCTCAGGAGGGCGCCTTCATGTTCATCACCACACCGTTAATACGATGGGTCGTTAACCGGCTCTTTCAGTCTGGGAAGATAGACGGCCAACAGCGTGACCAGCTTCTGTCTCAGGATCGGCAGATCAATGTGGTCATCACCGGCGCCGCGCTGGTTCTCTTCGCTTCACTTTTCTTCTAATGGGGTGACCCTTTGACCAATATCGTTCACGCGAATTTCGGCGGCCGGCTTTGTGATGGGCAATTTTTCAATGCCGACGTGTACACGGAAAACCGGACCAAATACCAGTTTGAGGCAACGGCCGAATCCGCCACTGCGGCATATTTCCGAATTATCGCTCTCGCAGTAAAAGAGGGGATCTCAGTGATTCGGCTGGTGGCGATGTTTGATGGGGTTTTGGCAGACAGGAAAGCTGATCACCCGCCCATCAAAGTGTGGTCACGTCCGAAAATCGCGTCTGGGTTGTAAAAGATGTTTTCTCGCTGGCTTCGCTCGCCCCGGTCATACCCGATCCTCGTCGTCGTGGCTGCTGCGATTGCAATGTTTGTCATCATTCAGATGGGTGACCCCGTCAGCATGACGTTTCCGTTGCTGCTCTTCATCTCCGCCAAAATGGGAATTCTCTTTGCCTGCGTAGAAATCGGGCTCTCTGTGACGGGGCTTTATAAGGAAAAAGAGCGGGTGTATCGCAGCATGAGTCGGGCGATAACCGCACTGGGCATGTCGATCAGCTTCATGCTGTTGCTTGGTGCGTTTGAGCAGGCCTTAAGGTGAGGGCGGGAACAATGAACGTCATGCGAGTTACCGAATTCCGTTCTGCCGACGCGGCCATCGACCGTAGTTTATTCCAGTTGCTCGAACACTTTTCTACGTTTTGTCTGATTGAGTGCAGGCGGCAGAACGTGATTCAGATTCCCTCAGAATGCCCGGTCCTGGTTTTGAACAATCTGGACCTGGCAAGAGACCCGGAAACCATATTGGGAAGCGTGATCGCCCAATCACGCCCGCAAGATGTTCTGATCGTTGTGGACCATCAGCCAGACAATTGGCTTTTGGCCTCCGCCGGACTTAGACCAGTGGTTCACCTCGTTCTGGGCTCATCAGACCACCTCCACCACAAACTCAGCAAACACCAGCCCCACGTTCCGGCAACTGCTTCGATTTCGACGGCACTGGCTTGCCTGGAACATGCTCGAGCTGCATAGGACGAAATCATGAGCGAGACCAATAAAATCGAGGCTGAAGCAAATCCGAAAACGGATCCTTTGGACGCCAGCACCCCCGTCTCTTACGACAACGAAGAAGTTGTTTGGGAGGGCAGTCCATCGCAGATAGTAAATCTTGGTGGCTTTATCTTTTGGGGCCTCGTTTTCGCGGCGGCCGGCGTTGGCCTGGTGTTATGGAACGCAGGGCTGAAAGAGCAATACACACCACTGATCGATCAAGTGGTCCGGTATTCAATCTACGGGCTTCTCATTGTTGGCGTCCTGAACGTTCTCATGTCCTATCTCACGGTGAAGTGTGAGCGGACCGTTATCACCCGCAACAAGATCAAAGAAGCGAAGGGCATCACCTCAATCTTCCGCCAGGAATTGTTCTGCGAAATGTCAGAGGTCTCGGACATCAAGAGTCCGCCGGCAGGACTCATGGGGTTGTTCGGTCTGTCCACACTGGTTCTTGAAACAAAAGATGCGGATCAACCGATCATTCGAATTCGAGCTATTAGAAATCGCGATGAGCTGGTGCAGAAGATTCTGCCGATCTGGCGGAAGCTCAAAATGGACCGCAAAGGCTACTTTGGAGATTAGCGATGAAAACACTGACCCTGTTGCTGCTTTCGGCTGCCCTGAGCACATTGGCGCTCGCCGATCCCCCTGAGTACGACCGAAAATCTTTGCGTTTGGCAACGGAAGCGAACGCCAGAGAATTGGTTGAAATCTATTACGACAAGGCTGCTGTCGGTTTGTCTGATCGAGATTTGAATGTCTTCTACAGCCAAAAATACCGCCGCTTTCTGAGCGAATTGGTCGCCCAATTGGCCCAAACAACCGGCCAGGGTACAGACATTGAGCAGCATCGCGTTCTCGAACTCGAGCGAATGAATGCAAAGTGTGAGAGCCTCACGTTCCAGAACGCCAAAACCTATGGCTCTCAGCCCCGGCAATCTGAACTGCATTACCTCGTGACCAATAGCTGTGTCGATTACCTTCCGACAATTGCACGCACCATCGAGCTTCGCTACTCAACCGACATCGACAGCTGGCAGATCGATGAAGTGAGGGACCGGGAGCTCGTAGAATGAACCGGTTAGTCGGATCTCTCTGTCTGGTGGGTGCCTTGATAACCGCTGCATCGGTCTCGGCCTCCACTGACGCCCACTCTGGAAAGCCGTTTCCAGAGGTTACCTTTGATCGGGTCTCCAAGATTTTCGGGCACAACCTCGACACCAGCGAAGAGCGCCTGCAAACGCTGCTGTTGGCAATCGGCATGGACCACACAACGCCAACGTCGCCGCATTTTCAGGAAGAGGTTGGTATCCCTTTCATTGTTCATTACGGACCGAATCACTGGGTCAACCGGCTGACCAGCGGAGACATGAGTGTCGATGTCCTGGTTAACAATGCTCTTCTCTTGCTTTTCGCCGAGGCGGATATTCCCAACCGGGAGCAAGCCGCCTTCGATCTCATGAAATTGGCGTCGGACAAAGGATACTGGCCTGCTGATTACTTCGTGGCGGAAACCAATCTGCTGAACCATCTGGTTCGCGGGCCAGAGGTTGCCATTCCTATGGCACCAACTATTGAGGCCAGTGGACTCAAACAGCTGGCCCGAGACACGATGGATGCATTTAGCCGCTGTGCTGAAATTGGTTTCGCACCTTGTCGATATCGGATCGGCTTCTGGCTTTCGAACTCCCAGCAAACCCTGCAAGACGGGCTGAAGGTCCTGCAGGCCGCCATTGATGTAAATTTAAAAGACACCCGTTACGAAGACAAACTGGATGGCGCTTTGGTTGCTGCAGCTCAGGAGCTTGCAGAGCGGGGTGGGGCAATTGGCTTAGACTCTGACACGGTCGATCAGTACAGCAAATTGATTGACCAATACAGCAGGAGTGCAGGCCGCCCAGTGAACTGAGGTGGCAATACCAAGGCAGGTAGCAGATGAAAGAATCAGAATTTTACTGTGGTTATTTTACGGCTGATAGGGCCGATCAACACGGATTTGCATCATTGCATGATGCTGAACAAAAGGCGAGGGCGCTTGCCGCAGAATCGGAAGACCCCGCGATTGCTGTGTGGGATCGCTCAGGCAAGCCCTGTGTCCTGATCTGGGGATCCCAGGAAATTCGGCGGGTGGGCGATGCACCCTAAGCGAGCTAGGCGATTGTCCTTAATGGCTGAGGGCCAGATGGGATGGTGGGATAATGATGGTTGCAGTATCCGTATATGGCTCAAAGTCGCCGGTTTCCATTTCAACTTCTTGAGAATCTGCCCCAGTCTTCAGGAGCACGTAAAAGCTGACTTGGATGGCTGAGTTCAGTCGTTTTCTTCATCATCGACAACCGATGATAAGCGCTTTTTCATAAGTCCCGTAAGCCGAGTGTCATAACGAAAATCTTCAATCTCGCCCGCCCGCACTTTGTCAAAATCGGGGTGATCCCGAAGCAGCATTACGTTTCGTTCTCCAGGAATTAGGGCGCTGGGTACTGACAGGCCCAGAGACTGTTCGCTGGCAATCCAGTCATCACCGATCGCTACCAAGTCAGGGTGGCCGGGTTCTTGCCAATCATCTGGAAGCACAGAATCATCCAGAGTCATGATTAGCTTCTCCGGCACCTCAACCTTGATCCGTTTGTAGGGAGCAATAACCTGGTCAGGAACATGCACGAGCAACTCATAGGCAGCCAGCGACAGGGATTCCGCTAAATAGACAACTCGACTCCCAGGAGTATTCCAACGCCCCCCATATCGAAAAGCCCCCTCTCCAGAAAGCATCTGATCAGGCGTCTCGGCGTATTGTGGGTCGCATATCCTGAATAATTTCAACTCACTCATGAAGGAATTCCATGTCGAATCCGTCCGATCAGATTCTCCACCTCACGAGCACCGTATTCAGTTTGAGCATGTTCCAGCGGCGTTTCACCTTTGAATGCGTAAGCAGGACTCTTGAGCCAGTGCCGGGCTGCCTCTCCATCCCCATGAAACATATCCGTTGCTAATGCAGCCAAACGCGTATACCGATAGACCCTATCGGACTCGACAGACTCGAGCTTACCGTCTTTCCTGCGCCGACTGAAAGTTGCCGATGTAATATGCAGAAGCTTTAGCATCTCATTCTGACGGATGTTGAGGTACTCAACGAGCCGAGATACTGCGGCCGCGGGAAACCCTTCCATGATGGAATGAACGATGTCCGAATTTCCCTTTCGGTAAGTAGAATTTCTGTTAAAGATGATCTTCACAACCAGCTCTTTTTGGGCGCGTAGCTCATCATCGGTAAGCGTCCGCTTTTCAAGCTGAGGCTTAAACACCTTCATGGCTTCGCTGCGGGATTTGTCTTTTCCGCCGGACTCAATAGTTATCATTTGATAACCTCCAAAATTCCATATGATAATAGTATAGGGCCGAACATGGTCGGAAACAACAACCCTCCCTTGTCTCTCCAACGAAGGTGGCCCCATTTAATCCCTTTATCTCCTAGCATTTTGCCAATGAAATCTAGGCGCCGAGTGCATTGTATTTTCCGGCCGTTACGGGGACCACGCTGCAGCGGTGCTAAACTCCTCTAAATCTCGAATACATCCAAATCCAGCATGCACTTCGTGATAGCTGGAAAACGGTCGTTTGTTGGACGCTCCTACTTTCTCCTCAAAGCCCCCATTTTTACCTTGTTTTGTGTTCAACAATCACGTACAACAATCTATGACAAGAAAAGGCTCCTTTTATGATCATAGGTTATGCGCGCGTCAGCACCCAAGACCAAAATCCAGAACTCCAAGTGGACGCCCTGGAGATGGCTGGGGCCGAACAGGTCTTTCAGGAAAAGTTTACCGGAACCCTACGTGAGCGACCCGAGTTGTCGCAGTGTCTCCGTATGCTTCGGCAAGGCGATGTTCTGGTTGTGTGGAAATTGGACCGCCTCGCTCGATCTCTGAAGGACCTGGTGGCGATTGTTCATGACCTCAATGATCGGGGGGTTGGCTTTAAGTCTCTGACGGAATCCATCGACACCACCAGTTCCGGAGGTCGTCTAGTGTTCCATATCTTCGGCGCTCTGGCTGAATTTGAGCATGACCTGATCCGGGAGAGGACAATCGCAGGGTTACAAGCGGCCCGGGCCCGTGGCCGAAAAGGGGGACGAAAACCAGCCATGTCTGCATCGGATGTAAAAAAGGCCGCTGCAATGCTTTCTGACCCGACAATGACCAAGATGGAAGTGGCCGAACATTTTTCTGTTAGCCGGACGACCCTCAACGCTTCACTTCGGCGTAATGGGCATTCTATTTAGGTTGAGAGCTAACTAACTGGTAGTTTTACCGAAACGATTAAATCAACAGGTAGTCCTGGACTGCTCATGAGAACAATGGACCAAGGAATGATGATGACAGCCCTCCAAAGAATACTGTCGCAGTTCAGAGAAATGACGCTGACAGAGCGTGACAAGGGAACCAGCTTCGAGAACCTGATGGTTCAATTCTTCAAAACGGAGCCCTTCTATAAAGAGCAATATTCTGAGGTGCTGTCCTACTCCGACTGGGTTGACCGATACGGCGCAGACCTTAGCATCAGCACAAAGAAAGATACCGGCATCGATCTAGTAGCCATCACCGCAGATGGCGAGTTCCATGCGATCCAGTGCAAGAACTATTCGCCAGACCACACGATCGGCAAAAGCGACATCGACAGCTTCTTTACCGCATCCGGGAAAAGCTACTTTAGTCACCGGATTATTGTCACAACGACGGATAAGTGGACTGGAAATGCCCAGGACTCCCTGGAGAATCAGCATCCCCCCGTATCCCGAATTGACCTTCATAACCTGGAAAACAGCGTCATAGATTGGTCGCAGTATCATGACGATATAAAGCCAGTCCTAAAGGCTCAGAAGCAACTCCGTGAACACCAGATTGATGCTCTCAACGCTACGGTGAATGGACTCAAGACAGCCGACCGCGGCAAGCTGATTATGGCCTGTGGCACAGGCAAGACGTTCACTTCGTTGAAGATAGCCGAAACAATGGCTGGCAAAGGTAAACGGGTACTTTTCCTTGTCCCCAGCCTCTCTCTACTTGGCCAGACACTCACCGAGTGGACTCAGGAATCTGCGATCCCCCTGAAAAGCTTTGCGGTCTGCTCAGATAGCGATGTCGGGAAGCGGCGCGGTAAAGATGATGACCGAGTGATTGCCGGAATCAGTGACCTGCAATATCCAGCCACCACCAACGCGGCCTCCCTGCAGAAACACATGGCAGATCACCACAGCGGTGACGCTATGACTGTTGTGTTCTCCACCTATCACTCCATTGGGGTTCTGAACGAGGCTCAGACCACTGGAGCCAACCCGATCCCGGCCTTTGACCTAATCGTCTGCGACGAGGCGCACCGAACCACCGGTGCAACTTTTGATGGTGAGGAGGAGTCAGCTTTTGTTCGAGTCCATGACAACAGCTACATCCAAGGCAACAAACGCCTCTACATGACAGCAACCCCCCGCATCTATGGAGATGATGCCAAGAGTACCGAGAACGTCACACTATGCTCAATGGATGACAAGTCGCTATACGGAGAGGAACTGTATGTCATCACATTCTCCGAGGCCGTGGCCCGCAAGCTGCTTGTCGATTACAAGGTGATTGTCCTCGCTGTTGAGGAAACCCACGTCAACCGGCGCCTGCAGAGCCTTCTGAAAGACGCCGACAACTCACTAAAAGTGGATGATGCCGCAAAGATCGTGGGTTGCTGGAAAGCCTTGTCGAAACAGGGCTTGGTTGAAACCATGGGGCAAGAGCCCGATCCTATGAAGCGAGCGGTCGCTTTTTGCCAGGTCATCGAAAAGGAGTACAAGGGCAAAAACCACAAGGTCAGCTCGAAGCTGATCTCTGAGATGTTTGGTGCGGTAGTGTCGCAGTACCAGGAAGCCGAAATAGCAGCGCTCCGCGACAAAGATCCTGATGCCACGCTTGATCAGGCTCTGACCATGACCTGCGATGCCGAACATGTCGACGGTGGCATGAACGCCAGTGAAAAGGAAGCCAAGCTGGAGTGGTTGAAGGCCACTACGGAGGACAATACCTGCCGTATTCTCTCGAATGTGCGCTGCTTGTCTGAAGGGGTTGATGTCCCCGCACTGGATGCCGTGCTGTTCCTGACACCACGATCTTCTCAAGTGGATGTGGTGCAGTCCGTTGGCCGGGTGATGCGCCTGGCTCCGGAAAAAGACCTGGGGTACGTCATTCTACCCGTCGTTATTCCCGCGGGCGTTGAGCCCGAAGAAGCCCTCAATAATAACGACACCTACCGCGTGGTTTGGCAGGTCCTAAACGCCCTTCGGTCACACGATGACCGCTTTGACGCGATGATCAACAAGCTGGAATTCAACGGCAGTATGCCCAGCAAGATGGAGGTCGTGGCGGTCGCAGACAAGGTGACGCCAAAAGCCACTAAAAAATCGGCCAAAGAGCGTAAAGCCAGTCGTGCCAGGGGTGGACGTTCGATTGGGTCTAACGACCCGAACCCAAATCATCAGCAGGCAGAGCTGGTGTTCGAGGTCGGCGATATTGAGCGTGCGCTTTATGCCAAAATCGTTAAGAAATGTGGCAACCGGCACCACTGGGAAGACTGGGCAAATGATATTGCCAAGATCGCCAACACCCACATCGACCGGATCAGAGCGATATTGGAGGATGCGAGCCACGTTGAGGAAATTGCAGCGTTCAATGCATTCGCAAATGAGCTACGCGACGATCTGAACAACAGCATTCCAGATGAGGAAATCATCGAAATGCTGGCTCAGCACCTGATCACCAAGCCGGTTTTTGATGCGTTGTTCGAAGAATATAGTTTTGCCAAAAATAACCCCATGTCCCAGGCGATGCAGCAGGTGTTGGATAAGCTGCATGAACATAGCCTGGACAAGGAGCGCAGTACACTGGAGTCTTTCTACGAATCCGTAAAGCTTAGGGCCGAAGGCATCAACAGCGCTGAAGGCAAGCAACGAATCATCGTGGAGCTCTACGATAAGTTCTTCCGAAACGCCTTTCCTCGGATGACGGATCGCCTGGGTATCGTGTACACCCCCATCGAGGTTGTGGACTTTATCCTCTACTCAGTGGAAGACGTTCTGAAAAACGAGTTCAACACCAGTATGGCCGACAAGAATGTCCACATTCTGGACCCGTTCACCGGCACCGGTACGTTTATCACTCGTTTGCTGCAAAGCAGAATCATCCCGGCCGATCGCCTGCCTGAAAAATACAAGAACGAGATCCATGCCAACGAGCTGGTTCTGCTGGCCTACTACATTGCGGCAATCAACATTGAGGCAACCTACCACGGCATTCTGACGGGCAACCTGAGTGGCGAAAATGATGACCTGATCTTCGAGCCAGAGTATGAGCCATTCACTGGGATCTGTCTGACCGACACATTCCAGATGGGGGAAAAAGCTGACCTGGTTGATGAGCTTCTGGAAGAGAACAGCGCTCGGCGTAAACGCCAACAGGAACTTGATATTCGCGTGATCATTGGCAATCCACCCTATTCATCAGGGCAAGAGTCAGCCAACGATAACAATGCCAATGTTCAGTATCCAAAACTCGATGAACGAATTCGCAGCACCTATGCCGCCAGATCATCCGCCACGAACAAGAATGCGCTATATGACTCGTACATTCGGGCTATCAGATGGTCATCTGACCGCATCAAAGATCGTGGCGTGATCGGGTTTGTGACCAATGCTGGGTTCATCGAGGCCAACACGGCTGCTGGGCTCCGTAAGTGTCTGGTAGAAGAGTTTAGTAACCTTTATGTCTTCCATTTGCGAGGCAATCAGCGCACCTCTGGTGAGCGCTCACGCAGAGAAGGGGGCAAAATATTTGGTTCCGGTAGTCGCGCCCCAATTGCTATTTCGATTCTCGTGAAGAATCCGCAATCTGAAGAACACGGCAAGATCTACTTCCATGATATTGGTGATTACCTGACCCGCGAACAGAAACTAGAAACCGTTGCTGAGCTGAACAGCATTAATGGTATCAGCAAGCAAGTAGGTTGGCAGGCGATTGAGCCTGACACGTTTGGGGACTGGTTGAATCAGCGTGATCCGTTCTTTGATACCTACATCAAAATGGGTGATAAAAAAGACAAAACATCCTCAGCACTTTTCGATACATTTTCCAGTGGCCTTCAAGCCAGAGGCGATGCTTGGTACTACAATTCAAGCAAATCCATTCTGGAAAAGAATATAAAAAAATCAGTCAGTTTCTTTAACTCTGAGGTGGATAGGTATGCTTCAGAATACGATGGAAGCATACCACTCAAGGACTTTGTAAAAGTCGATACTTCGAGATTCTCGTGGTACGGCGACAACTACAAAGATGTTGCCAAAGGTATTCGTTTTAGTTTTTCTGACCAGTACCTACGAAAGTCGCTATATAGACCGTTTACTAAAATGATGGTGTATTTCGACCCGAAGATGATGCACAGGCCGGGGAAGTTCGCTCAAATTAAACCAGAAGAAAATACGGAAAACCGAGTGATCTGTCTATCGCTTGCGGGGTCAAAAGATTTCTCAATCCTGATTAGTGATGTAATTCCAGATCTTCACTTAATTGGTGATTCTCAGTGCTTTCCGCTTTATATCTATGATTTTTCGGAGGAGAAGGCAGATCTTCTCAATCAAGAAGAGGAGGCATGTGGCCAACAGAGAGATGCCATAACAAATTACGCACTGGACCATTTCCAATCCGCTTACCCTGGCTCCAGCATCACCAAGGAAGACATCTTCTATTATATATACGGCTTGCTGCACAGCGAGGAGTACCGCGAACGCTATGCCGACAACCTCATAAAGCAGCTGCCACACATTCCGCGCATGAAGCAGTACGCAGACTTCATTTCCTTTGCCCAAGCAGGACGGGACCTGGCGGATCTACATCTGAACTACGAAAGCGTAGACCTGAACACCCGGGTCAAACTTTCTGGTCCGCTGGGGTTGCGAGTAACGGCTCAAGGCGTCAACGGTGGCCAGGATGCCGACTTCACTGTGACCAAAATGAAATTCGCCAAGCGAGGTGACAAATCCAAGGTCATCTACAACGGCAACATCACCGTCGAGAACATTCCGAAAGAAGCCTACGACTATGTCGTAAACGGCAAGCCAGCCCTGGAATGGGTAATAGAGCGCCAGGCGCTCACCACCGACAAGAAGTCGGGCATCGTCAATGATGCAAACGACTGGGCGATCGAAACCATGGGAAATCCACGGTATCCGCTTGAGCTGTTCCTGCGCGTGATTACGGTCAGCCTCAGAACCCAAGAGATCGTCAGGAATCTGCCTAAGCTGGATATCCTGTAGAAGCCATTTTCAATCAGATTGGGGTGCTCCTTGAGGCGTTCATGGAAGATCATGAATGCTTGGAACATCGCCTAGCGAAAAAAAGGCTAGACTCATTTATTGCGGAATTTGTCTGTCACGTGAGTTCAGAAACCAATAATAGCTCTGCCCTGAGCAAGCTTCGGGTACCATTCGGTGAAAAGGATGGCCGCTTGTACCGTCCCGAGACTGTGGACCGGGGAAAGAAGTGTGACTGTCACTGCCCCGAGTGCAAGGTCTCCCTGATTGCCAAATGCAGTGTCGCTGGTCGCTTCTATTTTGCCCATCATCGAGGCGGCGAGTGCCCTGGTGGGTACGAAACCGCTCTGCACAAGATGGCCAAGCAGATCCTGCTGGATGCTGGCCGAGTGTGGCTGCCGGAGCGGGATGTGTTGCTTTCTTTCCCCTTGGTGTTCGGTGAAACACTATCCAAAACACTGCACTTCGAAACGCGGGAGGTCCATTTTGTATCGGTCGTATCTGAGAGGCGGTTGGAGAATGGTCTGACGCCTGACGTGACTGCCCTTCTGAAGAACGATGCCGAGTTGCATATTGAGATCCTGGTTACGCACGCCGTCGAGGAAAACAAAAGCCTGGCGATTGATAACGTCATGGAGATTGACTTGAGTTGGTTGTCGGAGGAAACCGTGCTGGATCCGGTCGCGCTGGAAGCTGAGGTGCTGAAGTCAGCCCCTCGTTGGTGGCACCGGTGCTCTTTGATCGATGAGCTTCCGAAGGTGCATGCCGCACGGCAAGCGTTGGAAGCCAGAGTGCCGGGCGAGATTAAACGCTTCGAAAGGCAGCGGGAACGGGAGGAAGCGGCCAAACGTAAGAAGGAGCGTGCGGCGCAGCAGAAGGAGGAGCGCAGACAGGCCCAGATTCGCAAGAAAGCAGAAGCTAGGGAGCCGTTTGAGGTTGCGTTACGGAGACTGGAGCATATGGAGTCTATGGGCTGGTTGACTCTGGGAGATCGGTTAGCCGAACGTGCAAAGCCCCAGATGGAGGTGATTGCTCGGCGCCTGAAATTCGAGACAGGGAAATGGCCAACGTTCATGGATACCAGTGTTCACCAGGAATGGGTGTTCAAGGAAGATCGGCGGCTTTGGCAAAGTGCTGTGTTTGAGTCTCTGATTCTAGAGAAACAACCGGGGTATATTTTCTCGGTGGCTCAGGCACTGGGCTATGCTGAAAAGGCCGCCGGCGTTCGTGAATGGGCTTTGAAACTCAGCCAACTCAAGCAAGCTCATCTGAAGCAGCCGTACAATCAACGCAAAGACTACGAACTCCGTGGAGTATGGTTTCTGACGCCCGCTGAGAATAATGCCATCCGGTCGCCCTACGCCGTGGTTCTGTCGTATCTCAAGAAACTGTGTAGGCGTGGCGTACTTGCCGAAGAGCGCCCGGCCAAGACATTTCGGGTTCTGGCTTCAGCGGCAGATGTCTGGACCGCTCACGAAAAGGAGCAAAGACAGGTAAGGGCTAAGGCCGTCCGGGCAGAAAGAGGGCGAGCGACCTTGCAGGCGTTGCTGGGTGATGTGTTCCCGGAGGAAGAGAAGTATGAAAAGGTTGAACAGGAATGGCAGGAGCGCAGGAAGGTGGTTACTCAGCGGCTCGATTATTCGGTCAACGATGCCAACGCCATTGCCGCTGCCGGTCACAAGACCGCTTTGTTCTGTCTCAGCTGCAAGCGGCACCAGTTACCGACTCCCGTTAACGAGTGCCCTGTTTGTCACAGTCATCGGGTTCGGGTGGTAGAGCTGACGGCGGGCTATCTTCGCACCTTGCTGCACCGCCTAAAGTGCATGCCTTGATTGGACTTCTGCTGCGCGCCTCCGTGATTCAGTACCCGGGCACCGGCTCCAGAAAACGCCATACGAATCTGGGCATTTCCACTGCGCATAATCTCAGATTATGGAAAATCGAACGCTGCCAAGGCTTCAACGGCTGGACCCGATTACTCTCAAATCTCTGTCGACCCCACCCATGTATCTCCGAGATAAGCATCCAGCACAGGCAAAGTGAGATGTGCTGTCACAGATCCCAGCATCCGTTGTGACCAACCGGATTCAGGCGCCGGCATTTCAAAAACAAGATTCCGGTCTGCGTCCAGGACAGACAGAGTATGGTGGGCAACAGGAGTGAGAATGTCGGGCTCATAGGGGGCCTCTCGCCCGACAATAAAGCAAATTGCCATATCAGCTCCCGAGAATCTGCTGAAGGGCCTGGGTCAGCTGCTCTGGCGTTTTATAGCCTTTGATGAGGTAATCACGACCGGTTTTGTGATCAAGAATCCTCAGAGCCGGTGTTCCGGTAATACCCAGCTTGGATCCCTCACGATAATCCCCGGAGATTCGGTCTTCGTGGGCATCAGAGTCCAGGCAGAGCTCTATCGCTTTGCCACTCAAGCCCATCGATCTGGCAAACGTCGGCAGATCACCGACCCCCTGACCATTGCTTCGAGTCTTCTCAAAAAATTGGTCAAGGGCAGCCCAGGCAACCTGATTGCCATAGGACTCTCGCACACACTCGACGGCTTTGGCTTGCATGGCGGCCGCCGGGTTATGACCGCTTAAAGGGAAATGCTTGAATTCCCAGTTTACGACGCCGCTGGAGTTATCAACGACCGATTTCAATCCACCATGCATTTTGCGGCAAAACGGACACTCAATGTCGCTAAATTCCTGCATGGTAAGCCGAGCGTTCAGGTTGCCGTATACGAGCCGGTCATCCGGTGTTCGAGGGGAGGCCAATTCATATTCTCCGATGAGAGTTTGAAAGGCGTGCTTTGCCAGCCTTTGTTCTGCTAGATCCAACCTCTGATCCACGATGGACACGACTTCATTGCTTGTAAGCGTCTGCGTGACCTGTGATTGCCCTTGTTTGAGTGCTTTTATCTCTGAAAACTGGTGGGCGTGGCTCAGCGAGAGAACGCCAAGAGCCGCGAAGACAGCTACTTGCGAGAGTTTGGGCATGACAAAAGGTCCGGAATAAATTTTCACCATCCTATCGGCTCCGGACCGATTAATAAGGTTCAAACGGTCAGGTGGGCATGACCTTTTGTTTTCTGCCAGCCATTGTTCCTACCAATAGAATTCCAGCACTTATTTCTAAACAGAAATGGCTGGTGATTTGACTGGCCCGCTAAGAGGCAGACCCTGACTTTGAAGACCCAAAGTAGTGGAACCGTGATCGCACAGGTCGCCGATCAAATTGGCGGCGAGGCGGCAACCAGTTACCTGCCCGCCGGGTACACAGGTCACTGTGCCATTGTTGCGGAATCTAACTCGGATGTGATTGCCGTTCTATCGTCAGGAATCGAGGCATTTAGAGTGGCGGCCTACGCAATCACTCCTGATGGTGGGTACGGATCGGTGAGCATCCACCCAACTCAGCTGGATGAAACTCATGAGTCTCTCCTAGACTGGATAGACGTCGGCAGAAAGATTAGGAGTGCCGTTGAAGATTGAACTGCTGTTCCTGACTTTTGCCGCCTACGCCATTCTCCAGCTTTTCAGCTTGAGATTCTTTCGCGGCCATTTGAAGTCCGCTGCGGTCGTTTCAGCGGTCATTGGCGCCCTCATCACCGCGTACACAACCATCGCATTCCTTCTGGCTAGCAACCTGTGGCCACTGACGCTTCTGTTGCCGGCTCCTTGGATGTTGCTTTTTTTCGTCTTGCTACTGATCCTGAATGCCCTGGTTAACGCAACATCATTCGGTAATCGACATCGTTGGTCGCAATCAAAGCCATGAAGAAAGCTGTGCTGAAATTTCTGGGGTGGGCTGAGTTTCGGGCTCGAATGAAACATCGCTTTAATCCTGAGCCCGTTGATACAAGTCAGTATGCGGACCAGCTTGCCAGCAAAGTCTCATGGTCTCCGATGGTCACGTAAAGCGTGCTGTTACGCCGAAGACTCGTTTCCCTCGGGCCTCTCGCTCTGTCATTTGCGTTGCCATCGTCGCTGAAGATCCTGATGGCTGTAATGCCTGTTTTGATTACCCTTCCGATGATTCCGGTCGTCGACACTTGGCACAAGTTTCAGTTTATCGCACCGTTCATCCTGATTCCCGGGTACCTCACAATTGGCTACGTCTTCTATCGCTCGGCGGGTCGGCCCGTGTTTGATCGCAAATCAGGGACCTTTTGGAAAGGCTCAAACGAATCTCGGCACACGGGGGTAGTTGAGCTGGCCGACATTCATGCACTCCAGCTGATCTCTTACTTATACTCGGACGGCGATCCGAAATCAGCCGGCGTTGTTTACCAGCTGAACGCTGTTTTGAGCGACAAATCAAGGCGCGAAGTATTCACCCAACGCCGACCGTTGACCTCCGCTGGCAGAAGGGCGCTTATCGGAGATTGTGAACGCCTGGCTCGATGGCTTGGAGTACGTCTCTGGGACTCGATACATGAATTTGATCGATAAGCTACAGACGATTAAGGTTTGAGCATTTGAATAAACCAGGATCTCTTTAATGGAGCAACGTAAGGCGCGCGTGATCATTCCGGATCATCTATCTTTCGCAGATCTCGGGCTGAAACGCCTTGAGACAGGCAAAATTGAATTCGACTGGGACGTAATCAAGCAAATCTGTGAGCGCAGTGAGGGGCTTCCTTTAGATCACCTCGAAGAAGGCCCCGATGATAATGTCGTCGGGTTGATTCTTGGCTGGTATATGGTGATTCGAGAGAATGGTGGGGAGAGCGATCCTGTAGCCGAACAACTCGTTGCTGAACTTATGGAAAAAGAGCCTGAGGGCGACTCCACTGATGATGAATCTGGACGTGCTTGAGCGGCCCAGCACCTCAAATTGAGCCATTCCGCATTTCTAAGGAATCAAAAAACTTGATCAATGCAGTATTGAAGATCGTATTTCTTTCCTTTCTGGCCTCCGCCAACCCAGCTTTCGCTTCAGTCGTTAAAATGTCGAACAGCGGTATCTGCCATCCACCGCAAAGCAGCTGGTATGAGCGAACCAAAACCTTTCAGCCATTTGATTCAGTTAAAGAATTTCTTGCCTCGGGCGGTCGCCTGCCGAAGGGGATGGCTCGTCCTTCTGTAAATGATCGGAGAGTGATCAAGTCGTCTGATTCAGAAAGCTACTCCAGGTCAGCCTTTGGCCACGGATGGGATGATGCAGATGGTGATTGCCAGGACAGTAGGGCAGAAGCGCTTATTCAGATGTCATCAACACCGGTCAGATTTGCAACAGATCGACGCTGCCGAGTCGTGACGGGCAGGTGGATAAGCCCTTTCTCGGGAAATGTCATTCAGAATGCGTCTGAAGCGGACATCGATCATGTCGTTCCATTGAAATGGGCCTGGGATCGGGGGGCCAATCACTGGAGTGACGCAAATCGAGAACGGTTTGCCAATGACCCTGTAAATCTTCTGCCGGTCGAGGCATCGCTGAATCGCAGTAAGGGCGCAAGAGGCCCGATGGAATGGTTGCCGCCCTCTGGGCAATGTGCGTACGTGGCGAGGTTTTCCAGAATAACGAAGAAATACGGGTTAGAACCTCAACCAACGGAATCTAAGTGGATCAGAGATTTTCTGTGGCGATGTCGCTAATGAGGGGCAACGGACAGCCTGCTTTGCAGGCCGGTTTTTGCGCACCCCTTCTAGGTTTCTACCTGGTAAGTATGTGGGCCGGACCGTTTCAGTAGACCAAATGCAACAAGGGCATCAAGATAGCTTCGAACGATGCTTGACGGGGTTCGTATCAGGGCATTCTCCTCGCTGGTAAGAAACCATACATTTTTTTCGGCAACCGGGGTCTTGCGATTACTCGTTGCAAACAGGGCTTCAAGCTTGAGATCGCTTAGACGCTTAGCCCAGTCGACAACGCCGAAATGACGAACAATACTGTCAGTGAGCGGCTTGACTGAAACCTGATGCCCCTTCTGAACGTCAGCGATTGCCCGCTCGTAAATGTAGGTTTGCCATACCCGCCGGTCTATGTTGAACAACCAGTCTCCAGCGACTCGTACCGATAGATACTTGGGCCAGCGACCACTGGCAAACTCCCTGGGAAAGCGCTGTGGAATGTCGAGTAAAAGCTTGCTCGAATTCGCAGCGAGGAGCTTTTCTCTCGCTTCCTGACCAGCGACCGTGTTGAGCTCGATGAGTTTTTTCAGATCTTCCTGATAGTTGGCTCTTGCGGCTTCACGCTGCCTTTGATGTTCGCGAGCAGCATCACGCTCTTTATCTTCACGTCGGCGCCGGCGATCGAGCACCTCAAATACCTTGGCCTCCAGTTCCGCTTGTTTCTGTCGAACTTTTTTTAAATTGGAATACAGTGAACAGCGGTACCAGCGACGAGCAGCCACTCTCAGCACCGCGCGCTCTAGCACTTCGGTATCCGCCAAGGCATCAATCTCCCAGTCGCCCAGGTCTATCTCCATGAGGTTATCCAATGCCTCGGCTTTAGGTTGCTCCACACCATGAGTAACCTTGATCTCAATGTAGAGCTTGGCATTGTTCTTAAGGGTTGCGGTAACGTCCGGTATCCAACGACCAGGTTCTTCTGCCTGCTTTTCTGACACGGCCGACACCAGCTGAACGAGACGCTCGGGGTAAAGAACGCTGCCAGTTAGAACATCGTCCTCAGAAGTAACGGGAACCGTTATCTCCACGGAGTGAGCGGGAAGCATTACGGTTAAGTGATCCAAGATGATTTGCTTGGCCATCTTGTGAACGGCTGTTTCGAAGCCGCCGACACACTCGGGACCGCGGTCATGAGAAAAATAGGGCCGGGTTTGCCCCCCCTGATTGGCAATAAGGGGCCAATCGCAATTTGGACACCGGCAATTACAGTCTCGTCCGCGAGCCACATTTTCTGGAGCGACGAGTCTGCCATCGAGGGAGCCGAAAGGAATTTTTAAGGACCGTTTTTTCATCAAAGTCGGCTAAAGTTATAGTCAAACATGGCAGCGAGAATGGCTCGGCATTGGGGATTATCAGGGATGGAATTGCCCAGAGTGTCTGCTTTGGGACCGCCACTCATGTTCGTATTCAACACTGATATAGTGCTGCAGCTCCTCTCAACGAAGCAAGAAGCAAGTTATCATCGTCCATCCCAGACTGCTTCTTGAGCTGCGCCATTGCCAAGGCTCCAAAGTGGAATGTCTGAGCTATTGGCAAGGGCAGGGCATAACAGTTCCCTGAGCCCTGAGTCGCAGAAATGAATAACCGATTGGGTTGGCGTTCTACGACAATGCCCTTTGTTGGTCGCTTGAATTCCGCTTTGGGCAAAAAACCCAGGCACACGCAGCATAGGAGTGGCAGATCATCCTCTCCGAGCTGAAGAACGATCTTGCTCTTCCAGTTGATGCGTTCGCCGTCACGAGGGGCGACCTCAAGATTCAAAGCCGCAAGGGGCTCCTCGCCATCTTTTAGCAAGACGGTCGCTTCGGCCGTAAGCCCAGCTTTTGAGCCGAAACACCGTACTTTCATCTGATTAGCCGGATGATTACGCATGTCCACGAACGTACCTATGGATGCTCAGCGACTGGATAACAGGTTCTGGTTCTATTTTTGATTCCCGCTGGAGTCGAATGGGCACCTCTTTGCGGGAAACAGGATTCTCCCGCCACGCCATCCGAGGGAGCATTTTTTGTTGAGCAATGACGACCCCCGAGATTGGACAGCTTTTCCGCTGAATCTCCCCTTTTTCGAGGTATGAGTAATTCGCCCTCAACTGATTTGGCAGGGTAATCCGGCGCACCAGGATTTCGTCCGGGGCACATTTACGCCTCAGGATATCCAAAGCGGTTTCCGCCAAATCCTCATCGCGATCTCTCAGGCCTTCCGCCATTGCGACAGCCTCATCGAAGGTTAGCTTCTGAATACGTGCGTGACTGGTGGCCCAGGTCCACGAGATTGATTCAAGCGCTGGCGGCATCACCCGAATTTGCCGGTAGCACTCACGCAAGTCCAATGTCTGAATGCCCGCACTTTTAAGCGCTTTCTTAAGTACCGTTTCGCGCGAACCGGCCACCTTACCCGAGGCGAGACTGCGGATCTTCAGGATTGTTTCCTTGAAATGTGCTTTGGTCTCATTGATCTGTTCGACAACCGACACTGTTTCGCCAGAGGCGCATACAATGCCTGCGTCGCACTGCCGACTCTGAGTGTCGTCAATGGTCAGGCCAACGGCGTCCACAATCGCCTGCTTGCGGGCGTGTGCAGAGTATCGCTCATTTTCAGTGCTACTGAACGGTGGCACGTAAACTTCGAAATCTGCCCTGTGATCATCGTCTGAAAGCATTTTCAGTTGCTCGCAGTTATCCACCAGAGCCTGGTATGCCCGAGAAAGTTGATCGATCAACTCTCCCGGGACTGAGACAGTCTCGGTAACAGAGTTCTGCATTTTGTGAGCCCTCGATTTCTGAGTACAGCACGGACAGCGTCAAAGCATAATCAATGCTAATTATATGCACTATTATACCATATACTGCTATATTGCGAAGTCTTTGATTGGCCATGCGCAGCTCGTGTCAGTATCTTTGTTCCAACTGCTTACAGAACCCAGTGAAAAAGCCTTTAACTACGAACCGGACAACATGACGAAACTTGCGATTCCCATTAGCCGTGAGACCTTGATCGCGCTCGATAAAGACAGGACGAAAATTGCCGGTTTGACCAACCCTGAGCTCGCTGGATTGTTCACTCTCTTCAAATTGGCCAACACCTCAAAGCCCTTTAATGGCCCTGCAAGTGAAAGGCTTCTGGCGGACTGCTTGCGGCTGATTGCTGAGTCTGAGGAAACGAAGTCAGAAATCCAGGACCTCCTTCAAGAGCGCACTGAGGGTTTCATGGACCTGGCGCCAGGCAATAGCGATGGTTTTTTTCTCATGTCTGTCTCGGATGTGGCCAATAAAAGTTACCTGGAAAAGCCAAACGGCTGGCGCTTTGGCTGTTCGAGTGAATTCAATCAGGTTTTTATCAAGAGGGGCATTTTAGGTCAGCAGCGATCTGTTTCACTTTCCGTAGAGCATGACCGTCTAATTCGGGCAATTGAGGCTGAGCCCGAAGAACCTATGGCTGTTCAAGGTTTTGCCGGTGTAGGCAAAACGTATCTGATAACCACCTTAGCGGCATCGCTCAGCGCAAAAGGACTCTCTGTTGTTGCACTGGCACATACTCGGCAGCAACTTGCGGCACTTATGGATCGTACCCAGGCCGCCCGCGGGCTGACGTTGGGAGAATTGACCAAGGAACTTGTGTATCCCGGGGAGGACGCACCCAGACCTTCGCGTGGTTCGCGCTACCGGATGGGGCAGAGGTTTAATCGTACCTATGAGCAGATGGCCCAGATCCTGGAAGTTCAGCCGCTTCAGCGAGCGCGGGCAGCGGAGATCGCAAAAATAGCCTGGAAAACCGTAACTTCATTCTGCCACAGTGCAAGTAATGAGATTTCGGAAGAGCATCTCCCCTCTACGATGAGGTTTCACTGGTCCGCGTCCGAGAAAGCAATTCTGGTAGAAATTGCACGGAGGATGTGGGCCTTCATCGCCGATCCGCCCAACCAGGAGTCCGAACTTCCGACGCGGATCTACCACCAAATCAAACTTGCGGATGTTCAAGGGAAGGTGCTTCCACCGACGATCCGTATCGCTCTGGTTGATGAGGCTCATGATTTGCCTGTGCCTATCATCAACATCTTGGAGAGGACACCTCCGCCGCAGGCAACCTTTACCTTTGGGGATCGCTATCAGCACCTCTTCGGTGCCGGCGGCACGGCGCGACCAAGGCGATCACGAGGTCGGGAGCTGGGAGTTTCAGTAAGGGCGGGGGAGAGCACAACCGATCTCTTCAATCAGGTCCTAGCGGCACACCCGATTACTCCTGAAATGGAGTTTGTCGGAATCCGGCCGGAGAACACCCAGGTTCTGTCTTATCAGAGTCTTCCAACACCAAGCGGTAATTGCGCCATCATTTTTCGCTCTTACTGGGCTTTGTTCGAGCAATTCCAGCGATGTGCGCATGATAAAGCGACTTTTAGATTGATGCCTGGCTCAGAGAAAGCCTTACAGTGGTTTATGGGTGATGTGATTGAACTTTTTAACCACGGTACTCGCCCGAGCTTCCCGAGCTTGTTCCGGTACGGAACTTTCGACGAACTGACAAAGCGAGAATCAGAGTTCGCTGACATAACCCGGGTTGTCGACCTGCTCACCCGTGGATATAGGCTTCAAAATTTTGATGAGTCACTCTCTCGCCAAGTCCGCGACAGATCCAATGTTTTGTGGCTGGGGATGCCCGAACACACCAAAAATATGGAGTTCGACAAGGTCGTCATCGCCGATGACTTCTTCAGTCAGACCAACATGATCAAAAAAGATGCTCTAGTCTCGAGCATTTACACATCAATTTCAAGGGTGAAATCCGAGCTTTACCTGCCCTCGGAATTCGATAATTGGGTTAGGAGTCTTGCGAGTTGATTAATGAAACGCTTTTCCACGGTTCCAAGAGAGCCGGCCTTCTGACGTTAAACGCTGCGGCCAGTCAGAACACTGTATTTGGACCCGCCATATACTGCACCGCGGATCGGTCGGTCGCAGCCGCACAATCTGGGGCCAACGTCATTTATAAAGTACGTATCGAAGGGCCAGAAGAGGGGATTATTGAGTTTGACCGGCCTTTGTTGGACGCATCACCGAGAGCGAGAGCTGCCATACAAACCTTCTTGCGACGCTACAAACTAATGTCGATCCTAGACACGGAAGATGACCGTGTGGATTTTCTCCAGGAAAGAGCAGCGGCTGAGCTCGTCAGGAGGGGAGTTGAGTACCCGCCCAAAACTTTATTTAACCGTATTATCGCGGAGGAAGGCGTTTGGCTCATGCGCGGTGAGATGCACGGCTTGGCCAAGTCCGGGATGGTGGACAGAGGCATACAGTGGGTGGTCATAGACGACCGGTATCTATCCATCCTCGAACAGCAACCTCTTTATTTTGAAAGGACTGGGTAGCTTCTGACACCTTGCCATTATCCATCTGTAGCGGTACTTTAAGCTCGGCTTTAGGATGGCCTGCGCCGCTGCAGCGTGAACAACTCCCTCTACAATTCGACCTGATTTACTCTTGGCTCAGACTAAAACGCAGCCAAACGAGCCATGGAGTGACAGTCATGGTTGATAGCCATTTTGATGTTCTCAAAAACACCGTGAGAGCTGCTCGCAAATCCAGTTCCGGCATGGATTTCTCCCGAATCGGATACAACACTCATTTGGAACTTACCGTTCGCTTGGTCACCGGGGCCCCATCCGTCAATCACTTCTCAGCTCAGGTGGATTCCTATCCCCTGCGTGAGATTCCTGTTCTCGGCCAGATCATCGATACACTCAGGGATAGCGAACACCTAATTGAGCCTGGCGTTTCTGCCGGCGAACCGCCGGAATACGAAAGGTATGAGCGTTGGCAGCTATTAGCCGCGATTTGGTTGTCCGGCCTTTCCCGAAATATCAACACTATCCAGGCTTCGTCACCGCTCCACGAACTGTTTTGTCTTTCCGCTGACCTAGACGGGCTGCGGATTCCACGGATGCTTGGTGAAGGAGCAGAAACAACTGTCGCTCAATCAGCCGCCCAACTGCCAAACGAGGCCTGGATTCTTTCAGCTTGGCTTTTTGAGAAAGAGGGACTATGCATAGAGCACTGGGACCGTTTGCGTCTCGCTGCTGAAAAGTTCGGATACGGTAAATCGGCGGCCGCTCATTTCCGGGCCGCGTGCCGCGAATCAGTGAATCACAAC
Organism: Marinobacter sp. V34; assembly: GCF_055524115.1. Taxonomy (NCBI): domain Bacteria; kingdom Pseudomonadati; phylum Pseudomonadota; class Gammaproteobacteria; order Pseudomonadales; family Marinobacteraceae; genus Marinobacter; species Marinobacter sp. V34. The sequence goes on from NZ_JBUPZY010000011.1 coordinate 82,984, forward strand.
TGGGATCCGAGATCAGCCATTGCCCTAGGCGTATATGACCTTCCGGTAACGACACCATCATTTTTTCGAGACGGCGAATCTGATGAACAGTTCAGGTCCCGCATAGACACAATTTGGCGTTGGGAAGAACCAGAAGCCTTTGACTTTGCCTAGGAACACGCGGAGCACATGGAGGTGGTAATTGGCTGAACAAGCATCCGGTAATCTCAAGGTTCCGTTCGGTTTAAGGGAAGGGCGCCTCTTTCGGCCCAATGATGTGTCCTCGGGTAAAGCGTGTGGTTGCATCTGTCCAGCGTGCGAGGCGACACTGATCGCAAATCAGGGCAAGCAAAAGCGAGCCTATTTTTCACACTTCCGGACTGAGAGTTGTGCTGGCGGATACGAAACCGCCGTCCACCTCATGGCCAAGCAGGTCATTCTCGATGAACGACGTCTACGAATCCCTCCATTAACGATTCCTTTCGAACTCATTCCGATAGAGGATGAACCCCCCATTCGAACCTCTGTTCACTACCCAGAACGAGATGTTCCGTTGGTTGAAGTAGAGGCCGAAAGACAGCAAGGCCGATGGCGGCCCGATCTTACAGCATTTCTGAAAAATGGCTCTCTGCTACACATTGAGATTCGCGTTACGCATGGGGTTGATGACGAAAAAGCCGAATCTCTGGATAACCTGGTCGAGATCAATCTGAGTCAACTTCATACAGAGATCGTGTATGACGAGGAGGCCTTCGTTGACGAGGTTCTCCTGAATGCCGAACGTTGTTGGTACCGCTGCTCCCTGTACGACGATCTGAAGCGCACCGTCGACGCTCGCCAAGAGCTGCAAGCGAGGGCTGAGCGGATGGCCAGAGAGCATGCTGAGCGAAAAGCGGCTGAAGAGAAGCGTGCCTATCACGCCGAAATGGCCCGAATGCGAGATGAGGCCCGCCGCCGTGCTTCCAATAAGCTGAAATCCAAGGATTCATTTAAAAGCGACGCTCTGGCCCATCAAAAATACAAAAGCCAGTTGTTTCGCCTGGAGGCAAGGCAGTCCTCTTACGTCATTCCACCGGCTGACGGCAGCAAAAGCGTTCCAGTCGATGGAGAATGGATCTTCTTTGTACCTCGCTCTGCTTGGCAAGGATTCATAATGGAGCAATGTCTGCCCAAGATGCCGATCGACCGGGAATTCACGGCGCGGGAAATTCTGATCGAAGTTCTTCGCCAGTTCCCTTGGCCAACCGAGGTGGCAGAAATCATGAAGTCCCGCAATAAACTGTCTGAGGCAGACGCCAGAAAGGTTCCTGATCCGGAAAAGGTCGTCGCCGGCTATCTTAAAGTCCTGGCCGCAAACGCTGTCCTGGCTTTTGGCAACCATTCTGGGGTGTTCAAGCGATTCGAAGGCGATCGATGGAGCAGGCGAATAATCTGAGACTACCCTCTTTGAAACGAAGCCGTTGCTTTAGCTGGAGATGATTTCTTATACCAGATCAGCATTATGATTCGTACAAACTGGAGTCCGGCGCCAACCTCTCGTTAATCGCATCTTTGGTCATCAGCCTGTCTTTTCCTTCCGTTTCCTATCATAACCTTACATAACCTGGGCACGGCTTCGCCGCGCGTTGCTCGGGATGGAAAAGCCCTCTATCGGGTTGCGTCATTCTCCGGAGTCGCGGGCTGGAATAGGGCGATGCCCAATGCGGATCTGGTATAACAGTGCATAATCTAAATACAGGAGTCGCCTCTGGCACTCTGAATAAATATACTGTTCATCTATACAGTACGTCAGATCGGAACGCCAAGATGTTGATCACAGAAATTTTCCGTCCCGCCGAACAGTTCCAACGTTCAATTGCACTCTACGCCGATACCGTTAAAGCGGGTTTTCCATCGCCGGCCCAAGACTACATTGAAAAAACGCTGTCCTTGGATGACCTCTGCATTCGCACACCGGCCGCCACCTTTTTTGTCCGCGCTTCTGGCTCATCGATGGAAAAAGCCGGCATTCATGACGGGGATGTTCTGGTCGTTGATCGCAGCCTCCCTCCCGGACATCGGAAGATCGTCATTGCCTCTGTCGACGGGGAGTTTGTATGCAAACGACTCGATTTGAGCGACCCCAGCAAACCTGTCCTCCGAGCGGAGAGCGACGATTACCCGGACATCACGCTTCGCGATGAAGATGAACTCGAAATTTTCGGGGTCGTAACCACCGTCGTGCATGCACTCTGAAATGAAACAGATATTCGCCCTGTGCGATGTGAACGCGATGTACGCGGCCTGTGAAACCGTGTTCGATCCCTCACTGGTCGGCCGTCCAGTTGTCGTGGCTTCGAATAATGACGGATGCGCGGTGGCGCGCAATACCGAAGCAAAGGCCCTGGGTATCAAGATGGGGCAGCCGATCTTCGAGCTGAAGGGGCACGTCGAGAAGAACGGCCTGGTGGTGTGCTCTTCAAACTATGCGCTCTACGGCGACATGAGTTTTCGCTTTATCCAGACGCTGACAACCTTTTCGCCCGGAGTCATGCCGTACAGCATCGATGAAGCGTTTCTCGATCTGACCGGCATTGAATCGGTCGTGTCCTATGAGGATTTTGGGCATCAACTCAAAAACGTGGTGAAGCAGTGGACCGGCCTGCCGATTTGCGTCGGCGTAGCACCCAGTCCCACGCTGGCAAAACTGGCCAATCACGGCGCCAAAAAGTATCCGGCAACCGGAGGCGTCGTGGACTTGACCGATCGCGACCGGCAGCGCCGTCTGCTGAAGCTGGTCTCGGCCAGCGAGATCTGGGGGATCGGCTCCAAACTGAGTAAAAGGTTGGCGGATCTTGGGATTGAAACCGGGCTCCAATTAGCGGATGCCGATCCCAAATGGATTCGAAAGCATTTTTCGGTCATTGTCGAGCGCACCGTTAGAGAGCTGAACGGAGTTCCGTGCCACACCGACCTTCTGGAAGTGGCCCCGGCCAAAAAACAAATCCTCTGTTCGAAATCGTTCGGAACACCGGTGACCGACCTGGACTCCATGCTCGCGGCCGTGTCGCACCATGCAGCCCGGGCCACCGAGAAACTGCGCAAGGAAAATCGTGAATGCGGGTATCTGGCAACTTTCATGTCAACCAGCCGGTACCGGTCGAGCGAGCACTATGCGAACCAGAGGGGCATTGCTTTGCCGTATCCAACCGCGGACACCCGCGAGATATGCAAACAGGCTGTGACTCTGGCTAGGGCGCTCTGGCGCGATGGATTTAAGTACAACAAGGCAGGCATCGTGCTTTCCGACTTTCGAGTGCCTGGTGCATGCCAGTCAGATTTTTTCAGTCGAATTGAGGACGACAAGCGAGATCAGGAGCTGATGCGGACCCTGGATAAGATCAACAGCATTTCGGGTAAAAACACGGTCCGCTTTGGGCGTCAGATCCACAAAAATACGGACTGGCAGATGCGCCGGGAAAATTTATCCCCAGCTTACACCACCCGTTGGTCCGATATCCCCGTCGTCCGAACTTAGGCTGTCCGATTGCCCATAGGCGCAGAGGTACTCATCCGGCATGCAGCCCATTGAGAGATAACTTCGATTTCAACTGCAATAAGTGAGCAACATCAGTAGGAAAGCGTCAGCTAGCTGATCGGCTGTAATCCTGTGGATTGAACTTCTGACGAATAGCCTCCAAGACCAACATCCGCAAGTCCTCGATAGACATACCTTTCGACACGATACGAGCGCCGGCCTTTACAATGGCTCCGCGCGTTGACTGTGGGATGTTCGGATCCGCCGTCACCATGATTTTGGTTATATCCTGGTTCGGATGAGCTTCATCATTTTCCAGCCACTCAAGTAGCTTGAGCCCGTCAATTTGCGGCATGTGATAATCAACCAGCAGCAGGTCGTAACGTTCTTCCTCTAAACGCGAGATGCCCAGGATCGGGTCATTACAGGTGACCAGCTGAACCTGGCTGGTTTCAAGAATTTTCGGCGCAAACATTCGGTGCATCTGTTGCAGGTATGTCTCATTGTCGTCGATGAGCAATACCCTCAGTTTATTGTCACGTTGACCAACAGCTGAGAAATCGAGATTTGGATGAAAGTCCACCTCATCAGATTCCCGCTTGGAGCCAAGTGTCCCCGTTGCTCCTTGCCGATAGCTTATTGGTAATCTGAGGCTCAGTTTGGTGCCAAAACCTTCCTTCGAATCAATAGCAATAGTTCCACCAAGAAATTCCGTGAAAGCTTTCATGACAGGGATCCCGATGCCCCACCCATCCTTACCTCGCCGAATGCCATGGGTGAGTGCGTCTCCGTGCCAATGCAGAGCTTTCATTTCTTCTGTCGACATCCCACTGCCAGTGTCCTGCACCGTGACCTCGACATAATCCTCCTCAAGCGTCATGGACAGACGAACGAAACCATCCTCGGTGTGCTTCAGAGCGTTCTCGATGGCGTTGCGTAACACCACCTTGATGAGATCATAGTCAGTATAAAGTTCCGTAACCCTTAGCTTCTCATCTTTGCAGCACTCCCAGATCAGTGCCACGTTGGCCTTGCCCGCAAACTGGCTGTTCAGATCCAGCACGATTTTGCTGACAGGAAACCATTCTTTATGTGTGGCCAGTGTTCCGTTTTCCAGGGCGGCCAGGGCAAGAATCGCCTTAACGTGATGGTCCAGAGTGTCAAGGTCGTCCAACGACATTTGCAGAATGCTCTCAGCATCACTCAGGGCTTTCTGACCGACGTAATTGACCGCCAGATCCGCCTGAGAGCGCAGGTTTGTAATTGGAGTTCGAAGCTCATGGGCCGCGATAGCCAGCAAATTCTGCTTCATCGCAATAGCCTTCGTCTGACTGCGATATTTCCGTTTCAGGCTAGAAATCCAAATTACGAGAGCCAGGTTCCCGAACAAGGCAATTGTGAGAGCAATAATCATCAGCTCGTCGACGTATTGATATATTGGAAAATGACCAGCCACTGCCAGGTACAGTCCCAATAGAAGACCCGCGACGACCCAATTAAAGACCATGGACCAGAAAGATCCCTGAACCGCACGGAAAGAGGTGATGGTGATACCGATAATGAGAAGTGATGTAAATACTGCGAACAACATAGGCCTATCCTTGGCTCAAAATCTCGGGGCTTCCTGGGAAGCGTTTTTATTTCCAGGTTAAATTTTTACACACATTGCTTGAACGCATCAGCGCCCTGCTGTCCGACACAGACACCCGTTCCTTCGGCTGCTGATTCGACGGCTACAATGTTGGCCACCACCATATCATCCGAGGAAACCCTTGCTTCCATTCAGTGTGAGCTGGGGTTTAGTCCGCTCGAGGCAGATGTTAACGGTATTCACTATCGCCGTCCTCGTGGTCAGCCATTCCGTTTCGAGTGATCGATCAGCTCATTGATCTTTGTGTTTTCATTAACCGCCGCAAAATTCTCAAGAAATGACAGAGCGGCCTGTGACTGTGGTTCATCGAGCTTGGAAACGTCTATGTTCATGCAAATGAAGCCAATGAGCCCGAAACGTGGGTCGTAGATAGGGATCGTGCTTGACTTAACGTCTCGACCATCCGCGAGCGTAAGCCCATAGCTGATGAAACTCACGCCACGGCTCTTACCGACTGCGTACTCACGAATAAGCTCCAAACCAAAATTAGTCGTCGAATCGCCCAGTCGGCGCCCGGAAATGGGGTTCTGGATGGCAATAATTGAGGCCAGCGGATTTCGCGTGTCATGGAGCACGATTTCAACGCCCGTGCCGGCAAATGTCCGACCGATCCCATTCACAATGTCCGTATACACGCTGAACACCGCATCCTTGTGCTTCCGGATTTCCAATATGTCTTCGTATTGGTACTTCTCAACCAGCTCGAAAAAGCGAACTTTGTTGTCGTGATCTAGCATCAACAGGGTGTTGTTCGCCTGGACGATGTAGATGAGATCTGCCGCAGCCTGCGGATTGTTCTGACTTAGCAGGTGCATTAACGCCTGGTTCAATTTGTCGATGTCCAGGTTCAAAACACCGTTAGTGCTTTTGACAGGGTAGAGGTCTGGAAGCGCGCTCAGAGGCGTCCCGGACAAGGGGGTGAGTGGATCATGGGAACGTGAAAGTTGGTTCCCCTGGAATTGCTGGACAATGAGCAGGGCCAGCAAAATGACTACTAAAATCGCAGGGATAATTGCTGAAATGACGGTTCGAAGTGCAAACGGCTGCATCGAGATACTTCCTTGTTACATCGCCAGAACTTTTTTAAGCACCTGCCTTGGCGCTTACAATATGTTACAAATTAGACATTATTTTGGATGAAAATTAAACGCAAAAACATGGTCTATGCCACATTTACCCTCAGAGTTTCACGCTTGAAGCCCTCGAAATATTGCCACGGCCCCCTTTGCGATGCACTATCTCCTTGAATCCCTGCATTGCATGGAAGCGCCGTACTCCAGTGGTTCGGGCAAGAATCAAGGATGAGATCTCCCCTGGTTGCCATGATCGTGGCAACTTCTTTGCGGCACCAGACTTAAAAGGTCGTTAAGTCGTGACCTTTTGATTGCTGGTTTCTCGCACCAGCGGCGGCACAATCGATGTCAGCTTCATGGGCGGTCGCAAACAGGTTTCCTGTCCTCTGGCTTCACGCCGTCTGCCCTGATCCTGGTGTGCAAACACAGTTACGATCTTGTGGAGAAACCTCGTGAAATTAAAGTGCCTTGCTCTGTCACTGGGATTGGCAGCGACCTTAACTGGCTGCTCAACAACTGAGCACGTATTAATTGGCGGTAAATGCGTCACCTGCATCAATAACCCTCTGACGGGTGAACCCCTGAACCACGACGGGTCGATTCCAGGCAGCACCTACAAACCGTCTGATCAGGCGACTGCTAAATCCGACTCTTCAGAATCGGCTGCTTCGTCTTCCGGCAGAAAGACCTTTACTGAATCCACGACCTCTTTTTCTGCACCAGTAAACGTCGATGTGGCGTTTATCAGAATCAAAAAGGAATACGAGTACCATTCCGAGCAGGAAATCCGCCAGGAATGGGGATCATTGGCCGAAACGAAAATGAAGACCTTTGCCTGGGCCTACGACTCAGAGCCATCTGTTTACTACCGCATGCGGGCCCACCGGCAGCATGGCGATGCGCTTTATGTCATTGATCACAACATAACAAAGCAAACTGCTGATACCAGTGAGATAACAATAACCGTGTGGGTGAACGATCAGTCACCAATCTCACCGGCCGACGTGGCGGAAAGCCTCGCCGGGCGCACCAAAACCGCATTGAAGATCTGACAGGCAAAGGAAGAGGCCTCACGCAATGATTAGACTGCTTTTTGGTTTCATTCTTGGTGTGGTGGCCTCGTATTTCACCTTCCCGATGTTTTACTCCACACCGGGCCCCTTGCCTAAGTTCAGCCTGGAGAACCTGTTATCAGAAGAACAGACGTTGAGCTCCAACACGATCAACCCCAACCCGCCCGCGCATTTCCAACAGATCAAAGCCGATGCATTGGCTGAAAAGATCAGCGTGGCGCGTTCTCTGGCTCAACTGAATCCGCCGCAGTCTGCAACAACTCCAGAAGTTTTGAATGTTATCTACAGTGCGGCTCGCAAGGATCCTGTCGTAAACAGCCTGTTTCTTGATAGAGCCAGTAATGGGCTAACCAATCAAGAAGCGCTGATCATTCTGTCCGCATACGGGAAGCGAGGCTGATATGGCACAGGTGGCATTCATCCTGAACGACCAGCTGGTGCCGACGGACCATCCCGAGCGACAAGCGCTTCTTGCCTCTGCCTATCGCACACGGACCAGGCCTCTTTGTGGTTGCAAAGATCCGGGACTTCCCCTCTATGTGTCCAAGGTGGACGATGGCTCTTTCTTGGTGAAGCGGATGCCGTTTACCGGGCCACAACACGATCCGAAATGTGACTGTTACGAGATTCCACCCGAGCTATCGGGCCGCGGCGCACTGGGTCAGAAAGCAATTGAAGAAGATCAGGATGGCGGCATTACCAAGCTTCGGCTGGACTTCAGTTTGAGCAAGCGCGGAACAGCCCCAATCGCCTCGCCAATAAAGGGCCAATCTACCCAGGCGCCAACTACGAAATCCGACCCGGCTAAATTATCAGTACGATCGCTTTTGCACCTTCTCTATGAGGACGCCGGGTTGAACCGCTGGTCTCCCCGAATGGCGGGTAAGAGAAATTGGTTTGTGGTTCGCAAATATCTGCTCGAGGCCGCCGAAGGGAAAATTTCGGGCCGGAAGGCTATCGTCGATTCCCTGCTCATTCCTGAGCCGTTTTCAGTGGAGCATAAAGACGACATCCTTCGCCGGCGAGCACGATTTTTTTCTGATCTCAAGGCCACTGCCAACAACCAGCCCATGGGTTTGATGATAGGTGAGGTAAAAGCGTTCGAACCAGCCCGGTTTGGACATCGGATGATCATCAAACACATGCCGGACGTCCCCATTTACCTTGCCGACGACATTTACCGGCGCATGGGAAAAAACTACGGGACCGAATTGGCGTTCTTTGCTGAGGATGCCCAAATCCACTTGCTTTGCATCACCACATTCACCCGATCCGCTACAGGCAACCTTCAAGCTGACACACTGTCCTTGATGGCGGTCGATGCTCAGTGGCTGCCTTTCGAAAACCGTGAAGAGTTGGACCTGGTTGAGAAGTACCGCGCAACGGGCCGCTACTTCACCAAATGCCTTCGCTACAACCTTAAAAGCACCGAAGTCCTTGCGTCGATCCTTCTCACCGACACAGAGACCCCGACGGCGGTCTATCTGTACCCAGACGTCTGCGACCCGGCCTATCAAGAGAAGCTGGACTGGGTTCTCACAAACAGCGAGTTGCCCTACGAGCTTATCAATTCAAACGCATCCAGCGCATGAGTGAACCTTCCTGATGACCGTTTTAAATCAACAACAGACCAATGACTTGTTTTGCGACATCGAGAGTCGCTTGCTCGGCGCCAGCTCAGTGATACTGGAGTATTTGAACAACCTCAAGCCCGCATGCTCGGAACTGGGCCAGATTGAGTGGCGCTACCGGCTTTCCGGATTCCTCGAAGGTCTTAGCCTGACCGGCCACATAGATAGCCTTTATCTTGAAAGCCTTGCCAGCATGCTTTTTGCCCGTGACGTAAAAAGCCGCGAGGTGCGGCCTGGTCGGGCCCATGCGTTCAGCATCGACATCATTACTGACCAATCCAAGGTTTACCGCTTTGATGTTCCTTCAACTAATCCACTGGATGCTTACGCGCAGCTCACAAAGAGAACAGCCTATAACTCAATACCTGGTATAGAGGCCATCGAAGTCTATGCCGGATTCAGGAAAGACAGAGTTAAGGAAGCTCAACCTTTACGAGTCTTCGCCAAGAGCGAACTCATTTACAGTAACCGCTGATTCATCTCACAAGGACGTCATTCGCCATGGCACTGACATTAGAAAGGATGCTGTTCGAGAGCATCATTATCAACGACAACATCAAAATCACCGTTACGCGACTGGACAGTTCAAGGGTAAAGCTTTCAATTGATGCCCCGCCCGAGGTTGCGATCAATAGGGAAGAAGTTTTCAACAGAATCACCGACCAAAAGCGGCAACTAGAACAGCCGGCCGCACAGCGCTCCATCGTCAGAAGGCTGTTATCCAGAAAACAGGTCGGCAAGGTCTTTCAAGACTGACCGCCTGGCAAATGAGTGGCCGATCATTCTGGCCAAGCTTGAAGCGACCATTAACACCGTGGATCTATGGATGTAGAACTGGGCCCCCTCTGCATAAATAATGATTAGGACCCGTCAGATTCGTCTTTCCGTCCTTTTGCTAGCTTTGCCTTGGTCAGGGCAGTCGGCGAGCTATGTCTGGCGTCCAGGTATCTCAAGGCTGTTCGTGGATCACGCCAACCGATCCATTCCATTATATCCTTTTGATTTCCATCCTCTTGGTCCATCCAGTTTGCCAATCCCCGACGCATAGAGTGGCTGGTGTATCGATCGTGAGCGGCCTGGGTATCAACTGTGAACAACTTCTCTATCAGAGTATTCATCGAATTTGCGTTGATATTTTTTGTCCATACGTTGCCCCAACGATCTACTTTTGAGAACAACGGCAAAAGCCCATCCGTACTTCGCTCGTCACTGACCCCTTGAAATCGGTCCTCCTTCCATTGCCGGATCGCATAAATCGGGCAGAGATGTTTAGTCGGGTACGCTTCAAAAAGCTTTTTTTGCCCTCTTCCTTCTCTGTCGGTCTTGGACCTTCGAATGGTAACTCGCATCCAAGGTGGGTCTTCATCCCAGAACATTTCCACATCCTTGATACGCAAATTAACCAATTCGGACGCGCGCAATCCGAACCAGAAAGCCGTCAGCAAAAGAGCCCGGTTTCGAGAGAATTTGAGCATTGATTGCCGGTCATCATGTTCCAATGCGATCTGTCGGTTTCGACGCAGCTTTTCCTCTGCGTTCTTTAAAATCCTCATGGGTAGGGCATTCGCCTGTTCCTGAGGTTCACCACAAGACACTCTAATGGACCGCATGGTTGCCCGCACGGCATCTGAATTGTTTGGATTATCCCCAAAAGTGCGCTTGTGCCAGCTCCCGAATAGACTGCGTCGCTGTTCCAGCGTGGCGATCGAAAAACCCTTGAGGTTTTTATTTCTCCGCTTGTCCAGCACCGCGCTTTCCGGGCTTTCTTCATCGGAGGGCCTTCTGGCGTATTCATTGAGATAAAAAGACAGGTCAGTTGGCGTGCAGGGCAGAGGACCGTTCCAAACCTCAACGTAGTGCCGGACAGCCTGCGCAGTGGCTTTTTTCGTATTCTTCGATTCAGCCGACTGGATAAGCTCCAGAAGCGCTACTTGCGCTTCAACCGGATACTGAGCAAGAACCTTCGAATCGAAAGCCTCGGCATATGTTGGGCGAGGTTGTGTCGTCAGCTTTTTACTGGTCACTTTCTTTTCCACACTTTTTTCTCACGATCGCTTCTATTCGGTGCCTCGGCAGCACCAGACTCTCAGCTTCTAACTGATATAGATCCCGCAAACCCGACTTAGAAGACAGGTCCATGATGGCAAGTATGTGTCGCCGCAGTTCGGCTTTCACGCTTCCAAGGGAAAGCTCAGCATTCAACGAAGTTGCAGCAATCGCCTCGCTCTGCAGGATGTGCGTTTTGTCCACATACACTTTTGGATCTGCAATTACCTCAAAGGAGAGATTTAGAAGCTCCCAAGGCAGCGATTCCGCCGGAATTTCTATAGAAACTTTCTCCGGCGCCCAGGGGAACACATGAATAGTGTTGATATCTATGTCCACCACGTACACCGTTGCAAGCCCTATGTCTCTCCAGCTTTCTTCAACAAAAATAAAACCGTTTTGGCTGTTAAAAGCGATGATTTCCCGGAGACGCTCTCTGGCCTCTTTCGCAGATTGAAAATCCACTAATCGCTCTTCAGTCACGAGGAACTCCCGGCACCAATACTTTCACTGCAGAAATCTTCCAATGCCCATAGTGGGTTCTCGCATCAAACAACCGCGTCTTAACCTGATCAACCGAAAGTGACTCAAAACCTGGCTTTGGAGTGACCACAGCGACCTCGTCCCATGACTTAGCCGGGGTGTCCCGCCGTTCAGCCGCGAGAAACAAAAGCCTCAACAGTTCATCACTTTGCTCGCGCGGCATCTTTTCGACCAGTAGTTCTGGCAATCCTATATCTGAGCACCCCACCGTGTAGGCGTAGCCTGGTACATGCCGAACATGGATACCATGATTTTCAATCGCATCCGCCACTGCGTTCTTATGGGCCGCGATTCCATTCTCAAATTTTCCCAGAGCCATCAGTACATCTCCAATCAGTCATTTACGAACACAGTACACTGGAAATCATGGCCGCCAAGGTCTGGTTGCTTTTTAACCAAATAATGCAGGCTATTTTTTTTCGAAAACATTGCGGATTGGTGTCTTCAGACCCCATCACTATACTGGCTGGGCCTGATACTTCCTCCAAGCCTGGTGTGAAGAAATTGGCCCCGCACGAGCAGACCGTTGAGATTACTCCTGGTCGAGCCTGACGATCTTATTTGCATTTCTTCAGTCTTACCCTCCAGAAAGCCTCAAAAACGCCCTTCCCCACCATTATATACTCATAAGATGGGATAATGCCTATTATCGCGCTTTTGTTCTTCCTCGTTTTCTTTTGTGTTTCTTTTGTTTCGTTAGCGTATAATCAATAAAATGAAACTCAGAAACTGACCAAGACAGCTCGCCGTCCGCGCTTAGTTGTCTAAGTTATTGTTTTTAATAGATAGGAAGGTGCACGTATGGGTAGGCCAGCCAGTATCAGCGAAGCAGACATCATCAGAGCCGTTGAGGAGCTGCAGGAAAGCCGGAAACCAGTAAACCCATACCAGGTCCGCCAAATTCTTGGTAAGGGCTCCACCGCAAAGATTGCTCACTACCTTCACGGGCTGAACATCGACTCCACCTACGAAGACTCAGACTTCCAGGCAGCTATTGACCTGAACGCTGAGCGATCGGAGTACCTGGCAAAGCTCGTGCGGCCATTGATTTTTCAGCTGGAGGAAGAACAGCAGTCATCGATTAATGAAGCGAAAGCCAAGTTCGAAACCCAACGGCAAGAACTCGAAGAGCTGGCCAGAGGCCTTGAAGAAAAGCTATCCGGTAAACAGTCAGAGGTTGAGACGCTGGAGACCAAACTGGCGAACCTGGAGAGCGAGAGAGACAGTCTCAAGGTCGACAATCAGAAACTCAGAATTGCCGCGGCCGCTAACCACGAGAAGCAAATCGCGTTGCAGGAAAAAATTCATACTCAGGGCGAAGAAATAACTGAACGTAAAAAACAGCTCGAACAAGCCACTTCCGAGAAAGCGGCCCTCGAACACCGTCACGATCAGCAACTATCCCGTTTAAGAGACGAGTTTGACGAACTCAAGGAGGAATTTGCCAGCTACAGGAACAAGGCCGAAGATCAATTTGCTGAGCATAGAACCGAGAAGGCAAGACTTCTGGAGCAAGTGGAAGAGCAGCGTGACATTGCCAACCTGGAAGCAGTTGAGCGTCAGCGCCTTGAACAGGAGTTGTCTCACACCCGGGCGGGTGCAAAGAGCCTTCAGGAGTCTTTGTCCAATCAGAGCTCTATTATTGAGGACTTGGAGAGGCGTCTCACAGATTCAGAATCAACAGCCCAACGCGTTGCAGAGTCCCTCAGCGAATTAAAATCCTCTTTTGAGGATGTGCAGCGGTCGAAGCAGTCGTTAGAGAACGCGAATCAAAGCCTTGCCGCAGAGGTAGAGTTTTTAAAGGACATCTTGAGGAAATTCCAAAGCATCCGAGATGAAATGGATTGGGAGGGAACCAATACCCAGAGAAATGAGGACAATTCTAACGAATCGAAATAACGCCGTGCACGGAGACGGGTGAAGCGCGTCCGCCTTACGCAACTTGTATTAATCAACTAGGATTCGATGTCCGCATGCCTGGCGATTTGGTCACGAATTATTGCGCGGAGATAGTGCTGTGGCGCTGAGGTTTGTTTTGGGTCTGCAAAGTCCCGGGCAAAATCTGTTGTTGCTCCAAGTACAGATAGAATTTCCTCCTGGGTCAGGCTGTGCTGAAGACTACCATCCTCTTCGGAAATCAATCGCATAATTTGATAGAGCAGCTTGTTCTGCGTCTCTTTGCTCTCAAGCTCGAGAGTTTTCAGTTCTTCGCCACTGTTCGCTTCGGGCAGGTAAAACGGATAAATGCCACCGAGTTTCCACCAGGTCTTCAGGTGTTTCTCATCGCACGGAATCCTGTAGTTCTGTTTGAGGGCATCTACTATGAAGGCGATTTTCTTGATGGAAGGCGAATATAAAGAAAACCAACCACGGACGGTGCTGTAGCTTAGATCTCCGAAATTTTCCGGATCTTTATCTCGAAGGTATTGATAAAAACCCTGCATCTTTCCTCGCTGCTCTTTGAATCCAATCCGATCCAACAGATGGGATAGACGCGAGCCGGGAGAATCGAAGCTCTGAACTTCGTCCTGTTGCATAGCTACCATTTTTGCGACGCTGATCTCGCCGTCTCCGGCCAAGTGGAGTGAGTTAGATCGACAAACGTTTATTGTCTCTGGTTCCATCACTTGCAAGATACGCCGGAATATAACAAGCGTCCACGGCGGACACCACTTAACGATTGCCGTTCTATGTGGTCAGGAAGCAGCAGCAGCTCGTTGGACTCCATGTAAGTCGAAGAAAATTGTCATCTATTTTCCGTGAAAATAGCAGTTGGGACGTGGGGTATCAGGTTCTCAGCTTCGCTAAGCGGATGGGTTCAGAGATGAATTTTTATTGCTGGGTTGGCGTTGAAGTTGTTCAACGATGGGAAGCAGTCGCGGTTTAGCAGGTAAACGCGAAGCTCACTCCTTGACCGGACGCCCTCAACACTGACTGATACGATGTTCTTTCCGTTCATGCCTTTTTGGTGAATATCGAGGGCTTCAATTTCTTTCTGAAGCAGTGTGAAAACTCGTTTGTCCCCTGCCCTTCGCTCGTAGATCTGCTTTTTAAGGCGATTTTTATCAAGGAAATCATTGAAGATTGCTGGTGTCACAAGAGCAATGTGATTCTCAAGCACATGGACAGGCGCCTTGGGTTCATTCACGCGAATACGTTTGGTCGCAATGCCGCGAAGTAACCAGGAGATAAAGTCATTTTGACGGAGCACTTCTTCCTGGATCTGTCGGCGAGTTTTCCATTTGTCGGCAGCATCTTTCGATGTAAGCCCTATTTCTGGGACCAACTTGCCCTCATCATTATTGGTAGTACTTTTGGATTTCGGATCAACCGTTTCGTTCCGGGATTTTGTTACCTGCCCTTCCCTATTTCCATCTGGTTTGCAGGTTTTCGTGGGCTTTTTAGGGACGGTGGTTGGTTCAGGGCATGGCAGAGAGACAGCTGACTCCAAGCTTGTATCGGCGGCGACTTGCGATTCTATGGCCTCTTTTACCTGCGGCTGATCTTCAGCCAAAGGATTTCCCTTTCGGTCTATCGGAGTCACGGTGCCATCAAACAAATCCGGTTGTGACGTTGGCCAGATGATCTCATTTTTAAAGCACAGAAAGGTCAACTTTTGACGCCAGTTTTTAGCGGGGTCATCTATCTCTGCATACCAGACGCTATCACCTTCTGGTGTCGCCACGATGCATTCATGATCTTTGAGGATCCCAAAGATAGTCACGACTGATTTTGGTATACCACTGTGGCCCTCGTTGAGCAGCTGGGCCCGGACTGCTTCTATTGTTGCCTTCGAAACAACCCAGGTACACTTATCGGTGACCCAGAGTGCCGCGCCAGGCTTGTTTCGGATCAGGTCCCCATCGGCCACCAGTTTTCTTAACGAAACAACCAATTTTTCGTGCAAAGGTACTGCCAATGAGTGGTCCGCTTTCTTGCCTGTATTTGCTCCGAGATTCTTTGACACACTTGCGCCATCGGCTGTTCTCACAATTTCAGCTATTACGTGACCACCAAAGGTTGAATGCGACACTGTACTGAACAGTTGGGAGACCAGTTCCATATCTGAAAACAGCCATTTGGTCGCTTCCGGTGTCAGCAATCTCGGCAACAATGACATTCCTGACTTTTCGTGGAGCGTCTTTGCGAGGCGGGTATTTTCTATTTTCTTGCGAAATCGATATTGATATTCAACGCCAGCCGGCAGATTTCCATACCAAGGGAACCACTGTTGGAACGTCGAGTTAGGGGCTCTGTAAACAACCTCTAAATCGGTAACGATCTTGCCTAAATCATGAGCTAAAATCGCGATGAACGCTCCGAATCTCCAGCGATCTGCACCAGGACCAATGTTCTCAGGTTCAGCGTTTGGAGGCAGGATATATCCATGAGAAATTCTGACCCCTGCATGCAAAGCTTCCAGGGTGTGGTCAATCAAGCCACCCTGCTCCGAATGATGATGAATCTCGGACGCGGGCAGGTTCTGAGCTAGTTCTGCGAACTGTTGAATGGCATAAAGATAATGTCTGTTCCACACAACATCGGTTGCTGAAACTAATCGTTTGATCTTTGAGATCAATGATTGCCGGGATGGCGTGTTTAAAAGGTTTGCACCACTTAGAGCAACTGGGTGCATCGGTCTGAGAGTGGGCACTCCTGTGTCCCGGGTGGGCTCATTTTTTTTTAGAAATCTGCCAATCACGTCGGGCTCCTCAATCAAAGCCCAGACGATAGCTCAAAGGAATTGCCAACAGATTATTCAAAAGGTCAGTGCTCAGTGACCGTTTAAACACTGCGAAAAGGAGTTTGGTTGGACAAAATGCCAATAACTTCCACTTACCTTTTAAAGGCTAATCTACCGGTGACCGTTCAACAGCCAAAGCTTGTGCCATTTACTCTGCGCCTTAAAGAAGATGATCACACGCTGATGAAATTGCTTACGGCCATCGATGACACGATTGAATTTCAATACGAGTTGCTAGACGCCGCAGTTGCCTGGGCTCATGCAAATAGAATGACGTTGCATCCGGTTGCGGTACAAAAGGGTGGTGTCAAAAAATCATTCTATGTCTGCAACTCTGCATCATTGCTTGCTGACCTTGAACGATCCTGGAATTGCAATCCGACGCGTGCAGTCCATACCGCCCTATTCCACTATCTTCGTTATCAGTCTCAGGAACGAAATTTACTACCTGCCACTGCTGGGTAACCCCCCGTACTGAACGCCTCGTATTGTTTGCATATTCCGGCCCATCATGAACACCCATTCCGGGCGAACGTGAACACCTATTCTGGTTTAACGTGAACAGCTATTCCGGCTGAAGATGAACACTTTTCGATGATTTTCCGGAATCGGTGTTCACCATGCCGGAATCCGCGTTCACATTCCCGGAACCGGTGTTCACGTTAAACCGGAATCTTTCTTAACGCATTGTTTATTCAACCGTTTGCTACTCTGGTTCCTTTTTTTGGGGTCCGGAGTCATGGCAGCAAAGAGAATTCCAATGCGCAAAATCAGAGAAGTCCTTCGCCTGAGGCTGGAAGCCGGGCTTTCGATCCGGCAGATCAGCGCTGGCACCAAGACCAGTGTCGGAGCCATACAGAAGCTCCTTTCTCAGGCTAATGCCTTAGAGATTACTTGGCCGTTGCCGGAGGATCTGGACGATGGCCGCTTGGCGGCCATGTTCTATCCGGGCTCAGATCCCACCTCATCGTCACGTTATCAAGTGCCTGACTGGACAACGGTTTATCAGGAACTCAAGCGTAAAACTGTCACCAAGCAGTTGCTGTGGGAGGAGTACACTGCCCGGTACCCCAACCGGTGTTACAGCTACTCACAATACTGCGATCGCTACCGCCACTGGCTGAAGCAGCAAAAGCGCTCCATGCGCCAGACTCACAAGGCCGGTGAAAAATGCTTCATTGATTACTGTGGCCGCACGGTCCCCATCATCAACCCACAAACCGGCGAGATCCGCACGGCTCAAGTCTTTGTCGCCGTACTGGGTGCATCCAATTACACCTATGCAGAAGCCACCTGGACTCAGGAGTTGCAGAACTGGCTGTTGAGTCACGTGCGCACGTTTGAGTTTTTTGGAGGTTGTCCGGAGATGGTGGTACCGGACAATCTTCGCAGCGGTGTCAACAAAGCCTGTCGGTACGATCCGGACCTGAACCCCAGTTACCAGCAACTGGCGGCGCACTATCAGGTCGCGGTGATGCCAGCGCGGCCCTACAAGCCCAAAGACAAATCCAAGGCGGAAGTGGGCGTGCAGATCGTTGAGCGCTGGATACTGGCCCGGTTGCGTCACCACACCTTCTTCACTCTGGCAGATCTGAATCAGTGCATCCGATCACTGTTGGAAGACCTGAACAGCCGACCGTTCAAGCGTCTACCAGGCAGTCGTCAGGACGCCTTCAAGGCGTTGGACCAGCCTGCTCTGAGGGCGTTACCGAAACACCCCTATGAGTACGTGGACATCCGACGCTGCCGGGTCAATATCGATTACCACATCGAGTTCAGCCAACACCATTACTCGGTACCGCACCAGTATGTGGGGGAGCGAGTGGAGATCCATGCCAGTGAGCGTCTGGTGCAGGTCTACTTCCGGCAACGGCAGATCGCCAGCCATCCTCGCAGCCATCAATTCGGCATCACCACCGAGCCTGGACACATGCCTACACGCCACCTAAAACAACAACAGTGGACACCTGGGCGTCTCAAGAACTGGGCCCGTGACATCGGGCCAGACACCCTGATCTGGGTCAGTGATCGGTTGGATGAGCGGGAGCATCCGGAACAGGCCTACCGGGTCTGTCTCGGGCTGCTCAATCTGAGTAAGGCCTACCCCGGTTCACGCCTGAACGCCAGTTGCCGTATCGCCAACCGCGAAGGCCTGAACCGCCTGAAACACATCAAAGCCATTCTCCAGAGCAACCGCGACAAACTGCCGGAACAATTGCCCCTGCATACAGAGCTGCCCCAGCACCACGAGAACATCCGTGGCCCGAAAAGCTTCCACTAGGAGACACCACCATGAGTACGATCAAGACCCTGACAAAACTAAGAGACTTGAAACTGGGCGGCATGGCTGCCGCCCTGGAACATCAACAAAACCAGCCGGGTACTTATGACGAGCTGTCGTTCACTGAACGGCTGGAGCTGTTGCTCGACCGGGAGTGCCAGACCCGGGAGCACCGGAAACAGGATCGCCTGGTTCGCCAGGCTCGCTTCAAGCTCCGGGCTTCGGTTCAGGACATCGACTACCAGCACCGACGCAATCTCAAGAAGGCCCAAGTGGCGCAGTTGGCCCAGACCGACTGGCTGGAACGAGGACAGAACCTGCTGATCACCGGCCCCTGCGGCAGCGGCAAAACGTATCTGGGCTGTGCCATTGGCCATCAGGCCTGCCTGAACGGTCTCAGTGCCCGCTACTACCGAATCTCCCGATTAATGCTGGAGCTGACGCAGGCCAAAGCGGACGGTACTTACCAGAAAACTCTGAACCAGCTGAGCAAAATAAACCTGCTGATCCTGGATGACTGGGGGCTGGAAGCGCTGAGCCCGGCGCACCGAAATGATCTGATGGAAATCATGGATGACCGGCACGGCACCCAGTCGACCATGATCATCAGCCAATTGCCCACCGATCAGTGGTACGCCGCCATCGGTGACAACACCTTGGCCGATGCCATTCTGGATCGGCTGATGCACAACGCCCATCGCTGGGCCCTGAACGGAGAATCCATGAGAAAACGACTTCAGGAAATTGACTGAACGTGAACACCCGGGGTACAAACCTCGGTGGGTAATGCGTTAAGAGAAAAGGTGTTCACGTTCAGCCGGAATGAGTGTTCACGTTCGCCGGAATACGCAATTGTTTTTTTCTTCATCAAGAGCGGCCACATTTCACAGCTTTCCACCTGGCGACCTCTTAGGCTTTCTGTGATCAGTATTCACTTCGATCATTTACCAATAAATCTGAAAGGATTCTTATGCCCCATCTGAAACTACCGGCAATTGGCCTCATCAGCGTTTTTATTCTTGGTTGTTCAGCAGAAGTCGAACCAGGAAATTCTTCCACTGCCCAAACTTCATCGTCCTCTGAACCCACCGTTTCTTCAGATCAGAAGCACGGTGTAGTGGTCAACTAATCCCGGACAGTATTTTAAGTTTTTCTTCGGCGACCACAGGTGGCATGCCGTCATTGAATGTATGAGGGCGCTGCCGGTTGTAGTAGTCCATCAGGTAGTCACCAATATCCTTTCTTGCATCAGGAATCGAGCGGTATCCAAGTGATGGGATCCATTCGCTCTTCAGGCTCCGGAAGACCCGTTCCATCGGGGCATTGACGCTCCTATGTCAAGGAATAGCATTCATTGTCCCAAGGTCTCCCATGATTAACGGGTACAATTCTCGGGCAATGTATCGCTTGAGACACCTGTGAATTTCCTTCGTGCTCAGACCTTCATTGGTTCGCCGTTCGACGTAGACCCTGGTGCGAGGATCACTCCGCATTCGCACCATAGCGATGGTCCATAAAGCATTATTGGCAGCTCTACTACCACCTCGATTCAAGCGATGTCTTGTGGTTTTGCCAGATGACGCTGGCAGAGGGTTTGCACCACATAGTGATGCCAAGGCCGCTTCACTTTTCAGGCGATTCGGATTATCGCCAGCGACAGATAGAAGGGTTGCAGCGGTTTGGGGCCCAACTCCGAATCGACTCCGTAGCTGCTGAGCATGCTTCTGGGTCAAGGTTTCCAGTTGCTTGTCATAGTCTTTAAGTTCTTCTGTAAGCGCCAGCCATCGCTTTGCCAGCGATTTAAGGGTCGTTGACAGTGCCCTTAAAACCGCCGTGTCGCCCAGGCTTCTTACCGCCGCGCAAGCTTTGGCACAGTCGGTTGCTTTTATTCTCCAGAGCTTTTCACGAACATCCTGCGGAGCGCTAACGAGCATCGCTCGAATTTGATTGATTGTCTGCGTTTTCGCTTTCACGGCACTGCGCCTGGCAACCGAGACAATCCGCATTGCTTCACAGGCACCAGACTGCTGCTTCGGTATAGCTTGGGAAATGCCGGACAACACTGATCTGGCAGCGTTTTCGGCATCAATTGGATCAGACTTGCCGTTTAGCCGTCTTCGCGAACGATCGGGCCGGTTCACCTCTAAAACCGCTACTCCTTTATCACTCAAAAAGCGGCAAAGGGCTGATCCATATGTACCTGTGCCCTCAACACCAGCACGTTTTAGCGCACCAAAAGAAGACGCCCATTGGAATAATTGAAAGTAACCTGCTGTATTTGTAGAAACGGACTGGGTGCCAAGTAACTGACCAGACTGATTAATAACTGCGGCTACATGAATATCCCTGTGTGTATCTACACCAAGGATCGATTCTTGCTGCAATGCGTGCTTCATGGCTATGACTCCTCTGCGAGGCTCAATTACCAACCCCAGTCGCAGGACAGGACACTCACGGTGCAGTACAAAGCTCCTATTAGGTCACAGACGCTAGGCCCGGTAACTCTCGGGGAACACCAGTATTGGCCGACAGGTCAATGCAAAGGCAATTACGCCAATCCCAGCACGGGTCAGGCCAACACGATGTTCATAAGCATAGTAGATTGAGTGTCCCAGCAATTTCCCCGGCGACTCATGCTTTGCTCCATGCGGTAACGCCAAAGCCTCTGACGGAATAATCGACTGGCATACTGACTGCCTTGGTCGGAGTGGAATAGAACCCCAGTCGGTTTTCCTCGTTGCTCATACGCATGATCCAGTGCTTTTACCACCAACTCACCATCAGGCCGATCTGACAGCGCCCAGCCAACTACCCGGCGGGCATAGAGATCCAGAACAACCGCAAGATAGCTCCATCGCTGACCAGCCCACACATAGGTGATGTCACCGCACCACGCCTGATCTGGGTGGCTGACGCTGAACTCACGGTTCAGCCGGTTTGGAATGTCTGGCCTTTCCACAGTGGCCTGCTTGTAAGCGTGTGGGCCAGGTTGTTTGCAGATCAGTCCCAGCTCACTCATGAGGCGGCGAACCTTGAAGCGTCCGATCACAACGCCTTCTTCATTAAGCATGGTGGTGATCATACGGCTTCCCGCTGAGCTTCGGCTCTTGCGAAAGATCCTGTTCACATCGGCTCGCAGAACCACTCGCTTGGCATCCACTACGGACCGCCTGCGGCGATAGTCGTAATAGCTGGATCTCGATACTTCAAACGCTTTACAGACCATCTCAACCGGCTCCTGCTCACTCAACTGGTCTATCAGCGCGTACGATTCATCTCGTCCGACATCAAGAGAGCGGTAGCCTTTTTTAGTATCGATTTCTCCCGTTCCAGCCTCTCACAACGGGCTTCCAATTCTTGGATCCGCTGCTGCTCCGGGGTCATCGCTTTGGACTTGGGTGTAACACCACCACGTTCCTCGGAAAGCTGTTTTACCCATCGCCTGAGGGCGTTCTCACCGACATTCAAAGAGCGGCTGGCTTCGGCAACACTGTAGCCCTGGTCAAGCACCAGACAGGCAGCTTCCTGTTTGAACTCAGGCGTAAAAGATCGTCGTTTCCTGGTCATCAGACACCTCGCTTATGGTGGCGATATTACCACCTACGTTGGTGTCCGGAATCATTGAACCACTACACGGAGCCCCGATTACTGGAAAAATTCGGGGTGCTGAATTCAATCTTGATCAAGCAATCATGAGTGCAGGAACTTTGGAACTGCGCCAGGGAGAGGAATTCTTTCCTGATCTAGCTGTTGAGGTGGTTATTTTCGATGACACCCCTGGAGGGAAAACTTTCACTATGCCACCTGCCGGCCAGGGCATTTCTCCCCAGCTGCGGTTGAAGCAAAAGGCTGAGGATCAGAACGTTCCGGACACTGAGATGGTTCTTCAGGATTACCAATTAGAGCTGTCATTTGGTCAAAGCCAGGAACTCGGTTTGCCAGTCTCTATTCATCTTGTTGTTGACCAGTTTGAGACTTCGTTGGTTGGTGAAGGTTTTGCGACGTATTGAGACATTAAGGTAGTGGATGGTGCCTTAGACACGCATTATGAAAGTCTCGATACCCTAAAGATTCTTGCCAGGCGTCATGTAAGTGCGGGCTACCCTAACCTTCACGTTGTGAAGGATTTTGGGACCACGATCAATGTGCATGGTGAGTCTACTCC
Source organism: Marinobacter sp. V34 (assembly GCF_055524115.1). NCBI lineage: Bacteria > Pseudomonadati > Pseudomonadota > Gammaproteobacteria > Pseudomonadales > Marinobacteraceae > Marinobacter > Marinobacter sp. V34. The sequence continues at coordinate 105,687 of NZ_JBUPZY010000011.1, forward strand.
GTCCACTGGTTTTGTCGGTCTTGAGGCCCGTGATAGCAACGGGGAAATAGCGATCCTCAAATTGCAGTTTCGAAAGGACAGTTCTGGCTGGGAGATGATTAACCATTTGGACAGCGATCAAATCCACCAGGCTCATCAGATGATTACAGATATTGAAGGAGGTATTCGAACTGTCGAAGGAGTTAGAGCCCGCTTAGTTGCAGGTAAAGCTTTTGAGGCCGCCCTCAACGCTGAAGAGCTGATAAGCCAGGTACGTGGAACGTCCGTTGACTGCTACCTGACTGAATCTGCCGACAAGGCTAGTTGTGGAGGTGCAGCCAATCTTGTTGATGGAGACAGTTCTGAATGTTACCGGCGGTTCTATCTTTTAGAGAACACACCGTCTGGTTGGCAATTTCAAAGTGAGTTAGATCCTGGACAGAAGGTTGATTATAAAAGCGGTGAGATCGTTGAAGGTCGCATTCCTTCTAAATATAGTTGCTTGGCCTGACGTTTGTTTCCGAGCGCTGGGTTGAGGAATGGCGGTTGTTTTTATCTCAGGAGAAAAAATTGCAGCTTGTTGCGCGCTGGCGTTCTCGCCAGTGCATTTCTGCTCTAATGAAAAATTGTAGCAGGCAATTTCTGATTATTATTTTTAAAGACGGATTAAAAACGGGGTGATAACTGTAGGTTTCATGGCTAATTAGCTTTGAAACCTTTACTGGCAGGGATTGAGGTCTTGTGAGTAATCCGATTAACCACGCTCATACGGTCCGATTAACCAATCTGAAATAATCCCATAAACCGCATCCAAATAATCCCATAAACCACATATCCCCATCTAATCCACAGGATATTAACAAGTTATCCAAAGAAGTATCCACAGAATCAGTGTGTTATGACGACGTTATCCGATAAACCTCAGTAAAAATACAGCCCATTTCATTCTCTATCCCATTAACCTTAGGAAAAGATCCCACAAACCCCACTAATGTGAAATTCTCCAAAACACAGTATTGTTGACTGTGTCGGTGATTAGTAACCGCTTGCTCGCGCTAACGACTAGTGATTCAGTGTTCGTTCAAGTGCTCTGGCCTTTCTTGGCGTTCCCTGCCCTGCACCGCCCTGCCCTTCCCTCTTGGCCCGCTGGTGTTCCGCGTCCCAGCTGATCATTCACTAAAAAATGGCAAACTTTGGTGAACATAATTATTGGTGTGGTTTAAGGGATGTTTTGGAGTCTTTGGCGTATACGCTCAAGCAAATTTCACTTGGCTGTCGTGAAAAAAAGATTATAAAACAGTGCCATAAAGCTGTTTGTTGGATTTTTAGATGTTGCTGGATAGCAGTCTGACAGCTGCAACTCCCCTCTCCTTCTTTGCATCCCAAGATCGTAGCAAGACGTTGTATTTAGCTATTTCTCTGACGCTTTAGAGATCGAAGATCCTTTTGCTGTCCAAATATGTCAATTCTTTGTTCAAAAATGGCTTTTATTGATGATGTTTCCCGGGGAGCTGATAAAAATTGGTGTGGTTTGGGGGATTTTTTGGAGCGCAGAAAATTTTTTGGTGGGGTTTTAGGGATAAAATTCTGGCTAGACCTTAAAAAGGTATCTGTGATGACTTGCCTTCACTATTGTCATGCTCGTTGTCTTGCGATTGGCCTTCGTCTGACATCAATGCACGACCCTCAGCTTTAGCCGTGATTTGATTGAACACCTTCTGGGCAGCGGCTTGCTGCTTTGCAAACGAGTTGCTCGCATGCAATGTGAACAACCAATCGTAGATCTTCCCTTTATTTTTCTTAGGCTCCGCTTCGTACTTTTCTATGATGTCGCGCTCTACCAGCTCGTTGAGTGCTTCAATGATGATCTCCTTATCTTTAGCGAGCCGGTTTGCCGGATCCTTCCATGCGGCAATGAGCGTTGTAAGCAATATGTTGTATGGGCGACCTGGTCCGGCTTGAATCCAGCTGCAGCATAGCCGATCGTAAAACAAACGCGCGCGCTGACTCTGGAATTCAAAGAGTTTGCTGTATTTCGATCTGCGATATTTAGTGTTGGTGATGAGATCCGTAACGAGCGGATGAAAGCAGACGAACGCTTGGGCATCGCCTTTCTTCGGGGCGTCAGCAAAAAATAGAACTGGGAAAAAGTTGGCGTTGGCGAGTGTGCTTCCATCTTCCGATACGAAACTCAGCCCTGCTTTGGAGAGAATTTCGAGCCCTTCCCTGATCTCGACGTAGTTATAGCTCTTCCCTTGCCTCTCCAACTCCTGGTGAATTTCGTACAGGGAAAACTGGAGTCCGATTAGATGAAATTTTTTCTTTTTGTTTGGCAGCTGGGTCTCGTAGGTTTCAGCTCTTCTTTCCGTGGCGAGTTTTCGTAGTACATCTTCAATCGCTTGTTCACGAGTTCCGGGAAATGCGAAGACACTTTCTTTCTCACCATTCTTGCCGATGCGTTCAATGTTGGCGGCTGTGACTGTTGCTGTAATTTCGGCGTTACCGTGAATGATCTTTCGCTGGAATTTTGCATCTGCCGCTGACGTAACGCCTGTGAGGATTTTGCTCCGTCTGTCATAGATGTATTTCCCTATAACGTCATACAGCGACAGTGTATGAGTAAAATCCCTGTCGATAAGGGGGTCGAGACCAAACAGGTCAAGTGCCAGCTGGACGTCATTTTGAACCTTGTTAGCATTCATTGCCATTTTGTCCTTCCAATCATCCTGTTGGGATAGTCGCAACCTTTGTCTTTGGTATCGGCGCTATCTGTCGTTAGATGTTTCGTATCCAGCTGGCCAAAACTCGTCGCGTTTTCACCAATTGACCAAAAGTATCATCCTTTGAAATGAAAATAGCTTTTTCTGGTGCAATTGGTAACATTACCAGTGATTATCCTAGCAATCGTACCGTTGTCAACTGGCAAATTTGAAGGAATTATAATGTCTATCAACGATGATTCACGCTTTGACAAGTTAAAGGCGGCAATTTCTAAGATGCATAAAGTGGTCAAGCGCGGTTTTAGCGTTATGGACCAGATGCCCGAGCTTGTTAAGGACGCACAAAAAGATAAGTACGATCCCGAGTGGGTTGAAACCTCTGAGGTGGACTCCCGGATTCAGCAACGTCGATACGGCACTACTCAAGCAGCAGAGATGGTCGGCATCAGTGTAGGCACGTTGTATGCGGCTGAGCAAGACGGCCGACTTCCTCCCCCCGAGTATCGTACTGATACAGCAAAAAAGGTTCGGGCGGGCTACACCGTGAACCATATCAACCACATGCAGAGAGTGCTTGGCACGTCGCCATCGAAGCCTGAAAATTTGCCCGCGGCAATATGCGGGGTTCTAAATTTGAAAGGTGGCAGTCACAAAACCACAACTTGTCATCTGTTTTCACAATACCTGGCGATGCGTGGCTATAAGTGTCTGGTGCTTGACACTGATCCTCAAGGTTCGCTGTCTTTCTATTTTGGCAAACGCCCGGATTACGACATTAAGTATGAGAACACCTTTGCGCCATTTATTCTTGAGGATGATGCTGCCCTTCGGGATGTGGGGCATCCAAGGGGGGCCTCCAAGAACCTAAGATACGCTATCCAAAAAACATATTGGGACAACATTGATATTATTCCGTCGTGTTTGGAGAACCTGGCGATTGACCTGTTGCTTCCCCAGTTGATGGAAGCCAGTCGTAAGCCCAAAATTGAATTCATCGCCAAGCTAAGAGAAGGCTTACGTGAAGTCGGTAAAGATTATGACTTTATAATTATCGATGGTACGCCTTCGCTTAACATGACCACTTTGAATGTCGTCAGTGCCTGTGACGTCGTCTTTGTTCCAACCCCGGCCGCCTTGTTGGATTTCGCATCGACATTACAGTTTTCGAAGCTGATTTCGGACACTGCCCGTTCTTACATTGATATGGGTGTGGCACCTCACCTGCCTGATCTTCGTTACTTTATAACGAAGTTCAGTGGATCCTCTTATGCCCAATTCTTTGGCCAGATCATCCGAAAGGTATTTACCGTTGAGCGTGGTGATGTTTTGACTGCTGAAGCACACGCATCTGATGAAATTGGAAAAGCTAATGCATCCACATACTCGATTTACGAAAAAAACCCCTCAGATGCTGATAATCGGAAAAAGCTAAAATCTACTATTGAAATGTACGATCGACTTTTTGCAGAAATGCACGACGCTCTTACTGAGACGGTTTTTGGGGATGCGATGAGAGGCTCACACCTGGATAAGATCGATGAAATTGTTGCTAAGGCAGGTGAAGCAAGGAAAGAAATTCGTGACGCCGGACACGCGGAATAGGAGGTGAAAAATGGCTAACAAAGATAAATATGGTGCGTCAAAGCTATCTATTCTCGACGACGAATCTGAGACGGCAGATCCAGTCGATGAGAGTTACTTTGAGGGTTCAAGAAGTCCGGCATTGAATTCCTTTAGTAATGAGCCGGCCCGGAAGAAAACCTATACCGATGAACTTGAGGAGCAGGTTGCACATCTTGAAAGTGAGTACGAGTCAGTCAACGAGAAATTGAAGGCCGCTCTTGCTGGTGCGTCAACTACAGGTAGCTCAGTTGTTCTTGATATGCCGGTCAGCAAGGAGAATGTCAGCTTTGAACTTCAGGACATTGATCCTTCACTCATCGATGTCTCGCCTGAAAATGAGCGGAAGCAGGAATTTCTTGATGAGATTTCTTTGTCGGATATTTTACCGACAATTCGCTCTGGTGGTGGCAACCAGTACCCTGGGATGGTGCGTCCGAAAGCCAATGGACGGTTTGAGCTACTTTATGGGTCGCGACGCAGGGCCGCATGTCGTATCGCCGGCGTTAACTTCAAAACATTTGTAGGCGATGTTCCTAACGTAGATGTTAGAGCTTTGAGTCTGCTTGAAAATGACAGTAAGGATGTCTCTTTCTTTGAAAAGGCTCAGGCTTATGAGCGTTTGATTGAACTTGGTGAATACAGAAGCTGGAATGAACTGAGTAAGGCCAAAGGATTTTCTCAGTCGACTTCTTCACGTTACAAACTGCTTTGCGAACTTGAAGAGATCTTTGTTCGAATTCTCCCGGCGCCAAGTGATATGGCCCAGAGCTACGGCGAGATCATTTCGAAACTTAAGAAGAAAAATCCTGAGAAGCTTTTTGCCAGGGCGGAGGCACTTCTTGAGGATCGCAAAGAATCGCTGAAAGAGGGTCGCGAATTACTTAACTATGATCAGGTAGTTGCTGCTCTCAAAAGCGCGGTCAGGGCTCCATCAACACCCAGTTCGTCAATTCCGTCAAAAGTTTATGCAAGCAAAGATGGGAAAAGGGTTCTCAAGCGAACTGTTTCAGCTGACGGTGTTTGCAAGATTCAAATTGAGGGTCTTTCAGAATCTGATATCGAAGCCGCCGTCGAACTCCTTAATAAGAAATTTAAGATGAATGAATCATGATAATCTCCGGTTGATAGGAGAGGGCGGCATGCTGCTGCCCCTTTCTTATTAGCGGAGGTGGTGACTCGATCTTACCCGTGGCGGGTAACCTCTCAGAATTCAGACTTACCCGTGGCGGGTAACCTCCCAAAAACCAGACTTACCCGTGGCGGGTAACCTTCGAGAAATCAGACTTACCCGTGGCGGGTAACCCCTCAGAATCCAGGCTTACCCGTGGCGGGTAGCACCCACATAGATCAGTGATTCTGCTCAGGTAAATAGATACTTTGTTAGGGTGGAATTAGCGGTATCGGGATACGATAGATTAGAGTTCAGTCGCAGGGTATTAGGGTTGCTGGTTCCACATGCTGTGATCTTAAAAGTCATCAGAGGGTTTGTAGCCAAGCTTTTCACACAGGAAATCAAATTCATCCAGGCTAAAGAAATCGACAGTTATCGATCCTGATTTTTTCTTATGGTTGAAGCGGATCCTGGTCGGCTGGCCAGTATGGTCTGAGATGTCACTTTCAAGCTTTCGAATATCTGTCTCATTATCCAGCTTTTTGCCTCGGGCAATTTTTTCTAGTTGAGATACCGTTGTCTTGGTTTTAAGCAAAAGTTTTAACAAGTCTCGCCGCGTAGGGTAGGGCAGTGAAGCTATTGCCCGCATGTGCCCAAATGTGATGCTTAAAGGGTACTGGGCCCAAAGCTGGAACTCTTCTAGTGATAACGATTTGCCAACACGAATAAGGTGTGTGACAACATACTTTTTCCGAATTTTCAGAGCATCCCTAATATCAGCATTCGCATAGCCGTCTTCAACGAGATGCCGAACAACCCACGCCTTCATCAGATTGCTAGACCAGGAAGTAGGAGTTGCTTCGAAGAACTCTATCGCTTCAGTGGCATCAGTAAATATTGGGAGCCTTTCCACGCATTAACCTCAAGTATCTTGGTATGCAATGCCGTTGCCTGCGAAAGCGCATGGTTAATTGCTGAAAGTTATTCGTGCTCGAATTGTATCGTAGTCATATGACTACAGCATAAAGTATTGCGTCTGAAATTGCAGACAAAATAAATTTTTTTGCATTAATTACTGACTAAAAATTTGACAGACGGTTACATTTTGTAAATGATTGTCTGAAAATTCAGACAGCCAAAGTGTTAATGGACACGTGTGGACGCAGAACGGGCAGGGACTGTACGGACTGAGTTGTTCCGCAAAGAGGCGCCAAAGGCAGCCTCAGGCTATAAACCAGGTTCAGCAAGGAGAATAAGCTGTGTCAGCCTGCGAAAACTTCCGATATGAAAGCGCCCAATTCATCTCAGCACTGCTAGTAAAGACCTTAAGCAATGCCAGAGTCGGCTTTTTCGACTCCGTCGAAGACATTGGCTTGTCCATCGACTCCCTGAGAATCCTTGAATCCCTTAAACCTGACCAAATCACACGCGTCGCAGCGAATTACTGTGCAATGGGGAAATCGCTGGAGGATTGGTTTCCTATCAATGCAGCCAGGATTTCAAAGCTGCTCGAAGTAGAGGCTTCCGAGTCCGAACAGCATGCGATGATTGATGAGATGTTGATGCGTGGAGCGTGTCTTAATCTCATGAAGGAATTTTTCGGGTTGAGGACAACCCACGTCTCGACCAGAAAACGGATCTTGGGTATTCCAACTGTTCGTGGACGGTTGGTAGTTCCAACACATGAAGAACAATGCCGGATCTATGAAGAATGGCTGAATCTCATTGAGGTTACCGATATTCGTCGCCGCCTACTTGAGGTCGCCCGCCGCACGAACCTGCCTCTTTCGATGATCTATCGGGAAATCAAAGAAATTGAGCAGGTAATGAATCAGTCAAAAAACAACGGCTCGATGTCAGTTCAAACTCGTAACCTACAAGTCGCATTCTAAGGAGCAGAAAATGACTGATAAAACATCAAAAATGGCATCAATTGCTCCTACACAGGACATTGAGATCGAATTGGCAACACGACCTGCGCTAAGGCTTTGGCAAGGTCGGGAAAAAACTGAAAAGAAGCATGGCATTCTTGGGCTTCCTGGATTCTGTTCACGAGTACGTTCGCTCGAACAGGCAATACGAGAAGACGATCCCTACGCGGACTTCCACTTTGCTCAAATTGAAGAGGGCATTGAGCATTTGTCTGAGGATCTCGATGCTGAATTGGCTGATATCGAAGAGTTCATCAAGGAAAACGTCCCATCAGCGATGAGGCTTCCAAATGTGGCTTCGAAAAATCCTGTGGTAGTTCCAGTCCGTTTTGCTTCACGTCTCGGTTTTCAGCTTGTTTACCAGCTCTTAAAGGTGGATCAGATTGTTCTGAAGATTTTGCTGGCTAGTCACATCGGCCTTATTGAGACTAAAACCAAGTTTCAGACTTTGGCTCGAGTAGAGAAACGTGTCAGAGGAGTTCTGCACCTGGTTTACAAGTACCGACACACCGGGGTCAGCCGTGACGACATGGCGGCCAACAATCAGCGAGCTCAGAAAGCAAAAGAGCTTATGGGTGAATTGGAGCAGGGTTATTTGGAAGGCACAACTAGATCATCTAACGCACCATCCCTTCCACAAACGCGACTGAATACTCTGGGCGCCTATCTTACAAAATCAGAGAAAAAGACCGGTTCGTCAAATCAGGTGAACGCAGAGTTGGAATCCAAATTGGACAGTGTCCTCGCAAAAGCAGAGGCGGAAACAGAAGCCTGATTTCCCGGGTAGGGTTAGGCGACATCATTGGGTGCCCAAGGTGGCGCCCTTTTTTTGTTTCACGCATGGATCATAACCGGCCGAAACTTGGATCGAAACCAGCAGCAGTGCTGGATCAGAACCGATTATCAGTGCTTGGATCAGGAGAGGAATTTCGGTGACTATCCCTTTAAATATAAATTTACTAATACCTTTTAAGGATAATGAGGGCGCGAGGCGAAGCTTGTACCGCAAGGATATCGAACGATTTCGCGATCGGCTCGATGCCAGAGCGGTTGAACTCAGGGACGATTTGATTTCAAATTTCGGGAAGGATTTCGAGCTGACTATTGCTGGTAGATCGGATGGAACCACTACCAAATATTTCTGGCGATTTCGGTCATCCAAGCGAGACCGGAAATACGTTCGCCTTCATGCTAAGACCGTGACGGACTATCTCAAGGTATTCGATCCGAACCAGGTGCTACACCTCAAAGACATCGAAGAGGAATTGATCTACCTGAATGCAAACCTCCGACTCTTGAAAGGTTTTATTGATGCGATCGAGCAATCGGAATCAGAACTGGTCGATTTGAGGGCGGCAGAGTTCTAGTTGCGAAATACTCGGCGACCTGCAAGAATTCAAAAATCACCAAGCCCCCGGGCTCAGCTGCAAAGTTTTCCCCTTTGCTAATCTCTACTCTTCAATTCAGAAACTGTGAGCTGACCAGGTAAAGATTCCTCTTTGCCAACCTTGGACCGCGATCGCTATCCCAAATGCCTTAGATAATTCAAGGGTATTCCGGTTAGCGTTCACGGCCTAGCCTCATCGGTGTTAATGACTCGGTTAGCCGGCAAGCAAATCTTGCAGTGATGATAGGACGCCAGACGAGTGGCTTTTGTATGGTTTTTAGCCATGCTGTGCGATCGCTACAAGCACGCACGAAAATATTGGGGGAACAACGATCCCACCGCCCCATTTCCGGATCAGTCTCAAAATCGGGTTTCGCTATACCCGGCCTCGAATACAGCAAAGCACCCTGATTGGGGTGCTTTTTTCGTTTCTGTGAATGCAAAAATAAACGGTCATCGCCCCGTGACCTTTTAAACCGCAATTCACTAGGGAAACCCCATAGGCTACCCCTGAATTCTATTCAGAGGTTTTTGCCATGAAAGTCTTACCCCTTGCTTTGCTGTGCTGCCTCTCAGTCTCAGCATACGCAGAATCAGTCATCCCTTCTGACCAGGCAGAACGTGAGCAAGTGGAGCGGATGCAAACTGGTCGGTATTCGTTTGTTCAAAACATCCCGCCAGTTGATCAGCTGAATCCATTGAAGGTGGTTATTCGCACTCGGGTTCCTCAATCAATCAATTCCGTCGGACAAACCGTGGAATTTCTGCTGGCACGTTCAGGCTACGTTCTGGCAGATGCCTCCGTGCTGAGTGAAGAGGCTAAGGTGCTCCTGGATCTTCCTCTCCCAGCCATTCATCGAACTATTGGGCCGATGACCTTGGACCGCGCTTTGAACACGCTCTCTGGCGAAGCCTTCGAGCTGATCGTAGATCCTGTTCATCGCAAGGTTGCCTTCGAGCTGTCTGAAAAGCTGGGGGGCAAGTCATGAGCAAGCTGCAAAAGGGTATCGTTCAGAGCATTTCACCCGCCACCAAGAACAAGGGTCCGGATCAAGCAATGCTGAATGAGGGTCATGATGCATTCGAGGAGGCTGGAGTTGCGACAAATGAGCTCCGTGATGCTGGCGCCAAACAATCCGAAGATAAACTGGAGAATTTTGATCTGGATCTTCCGGTGTCTGAGTCTAGGGAAGCTGTCGGCTCCGAGGGCGAATCAAAAATTGAGCCGGAACCAATCCCCGTGAAGGCCCAACCCTCTAAAAAGAAAGCGCCGAAAACGGCAGGTGGAGGTGGAAAATTGCTGGGTGGATCAGCTCTGGTGGTTTCACTGCTGGCTCTCAGCGTCGCGGGAGTGATTGGCTTTAATCAGCTCGAAAGCGACAGTCAGATCCGGCAAACAGTTTTTGGCCTTCAAGAATCAATCTCGGATCTAGTGACGCAGGACGGCGAGATTTCTCAAAGTCTGGCCCAGACACAGTCTGCGGTTACAGAGAACACGGCCCGCATCTCCGACATCGAACAATTCCGTTCGGACCTGGCAACCATGTCCACCGTGCTGGACAGCATCCAAAACGAACTGGGCGGTATCAAGACCACGTTGGGAGATCATCGGAACATCCTCGATGAGCATCGACTCGATATCGATGTCGTCAGCAAGGAAGTCAAAACCCTCAGTGAGCGTCCGGCAAGGACTGTCGTTAAGACAGTAACGACGCCAGCACCCCAGCCCGTTTCAGAAGTCCAGACACTGGAAGGTGCCACTGTTGCCAGCATCGACATGTGGGGTGTCGAGCCTTACGTGGTTCTTCAAGACTCATCAGGAGGTTGGGTACCCCTCAAAGTTGGTGACTATTACCGCGGATGGAAACTTCAGGGTGCTGTGAACGGCGAGGCAGTTTTCAAAGCCGGCTCGAAAGTTCGACGCCTGAGCGTGGAGGGTTAAGAGATGGAACCAATCACATTGGCAGGTCTTTTTGTTGTGGCTGTTGGCGGGGGTATGTATTTCAACGCTGCTGATCAGCAACTGCATGAGGACACAGAACCACAAGCCGAAAACGTTTCTGAGGTTGCTTCCAAGAGCACGAGCTTTACTCGGGGCGTTTTCATTCCAACAGATAGTGGTTACTACATTTCGAATCTTTCATCGGAACCGGTGAAAGTAGAGGGCTGCGATCAGCCGGTCCTGGTCGCCGACCTGAGTCAGCCCCGATCAACGGAAGTACGGGAAGTCTCGACAGTCATGGTCGATTGCGAGGGGTAATTCATGATTCGCAAAACCCTCTTGGCTTCTCTTCTGATCAGCGTAATAACGGCTGACATTGCGATAGCACAGACTCCGACAGATACCCGCTCGATGGGGAATGTTTCCTCTCAGGCGCAATCGAGTCTCGATCAGAAGTCCGGCATGCAATTGACGGATGAAGAACGGTCTCTGGCTAAGCAGTGGATGCTCAAAGAGTCTGACTGGATCAAGTACAAAAAGATCATGTCGGGTCCGCGAGGCATTTGGTCTCCGGGACTCGATCCACTCACGGCTCTCGGCGTTACCGAGACGGACCCTGCTGAGCGTGAACGCTACGCCATGATCTGGATGAAGGTCGAATCTCGGCGCATGGAACTGGAATTGGCTTTCGAAGTGGAACGCATGAAAGCGGCCAAGGACTTGTTCGGCGAAAACCCCGTCGTGATTGATGCTCCTCATTGGGAGCAGGAGTGGAATGAGAAGTACAACGCGACCACGACTCACGTTGCTCTGTTTGTAAACGACTTCTGCCTCGAAGATTGCGAAGACCTGGTCAGCGAAGTTAGAAAATCTGTATCGCGAAACTCTCGTCTGGACATCTTTTTCAATGATGGAGCTTCAGCGGAGTCCATTTCCAAGTGGGCTCGCCACATGAAGATCGATCCGGAAATTGTCCGAGCGCGGAAAGTCACGCTCAACTTCGAGTCTGGGAAGGCTGAAGAGTTTGGCGTTGATCTCGACAACCTCCCTGCGGTTCGAACCTTCAATGTCGCATCGGGCGACATCACCGAATACGGCGAGTGAGGGTAGGGCGGTGAAATACCTTTTGGCGTTTCTGATCGGTGCCGGTTTGTGGGGGGACGTTCATGCCTCCCAAATTCCACCGATGTATCAGTTGGTCAGTCAGGAGCAGAAGGTACCGGCAAAACTTTTCTTCGCCATAGTTTTGAATGAGTCCAGAACTCGGACTGAGCATGCAAACCGAACACTGCCTTGGCCCTGGACGATCAACCATCGTGGAAAGGCGCACTTCTTCAAAACACGCGAAGCGGCATTCCGATTTGCAGACGGCCTGGTCAAGGCGGGGGATTACCACTTTGACGTGGGCTTGGGGCAGATGAACTGGCGCTGGCATAAAGAAAGGTTCCGCTCACTTTGGGACGCTTTTGATCCCTACCTGAATCTCACGGCAGCGGCTAAACATCTTCGTGAACAATTCGAACGACCGGAATGCTCATCATGGGAGCTGGCCATTGGTTGCTATCACCGGCCAGCGCAGCGCCCGAAAGACAAACAAATCGCCAATGCATACAGAGAGAGAGTCATACGCTTATGGGCCAATATCTGAAAAAAGCAGCTATAGGCATTGCCTTGGCCTCAGCACTTGTTTTTCCGGTCCATGCTGGAACCATGAAAGAGCAGCTCAAGGGATTCTATGAACTCGAGGTTATTGGTGATTTTGGCGGCCAGTCCGCAGAACCATTCCTTCCTTCAGATTCCGATTTTAAAGAGCAACTGCAGAAACTGAAGGATGAACGCCGAGGCAAAAGGTTTTTGGTCTCGAATCTCCCTGTTTCGTCACCGTCATTGACTGTGGGCAGGGTCGGTCCTCAAGAGGCGGCTGGGATTCGTTATGACATGTTGAGCCGGCCCATGTTCATTATCGGTTACGACTCCGTTTCCATTAACTGGCTCAAACAGAACCGGCGTTTCCTGAAAGAGAAGCGGGCCATTGGCTTGGTGGTGAACGTAGCGACTGTCGAAGAGATGAATCATTTGCAGTCCGTGGCAGGTGAGGGAGTCTTGCTACAGGCGACCAATGGCGAGCAGATGGCAAAAGCCATCAAACTTCGGCACTACCCGTTCTTTGTTGATAAGAATGGACTGATGCGCTGATGGCCACCCAGACGCTCGAGGCTTTGCTTCGCCCGCCGGTTGAATTCTATTCCGGAACAGTCAGCGTATGTGCAGCCGGCATTTGCCTGGCCGCCCCCTCATTACTGATGATGACTCCGAGTGTCGCCTACACTTCTGCTGTCATTCTGGTTGTCTTTGGACTCTATCGTTTTTACCAGGGGTCCAGCGTCATCAAGTATCAACGAAACCTGAGGCGGTTGCCGCGTTTCGCCATGTCTTCTGACCAGATCCCCTGTTTCAAGAATCACCTTTACCTCGGACAAGGGTTTCGCTGGACCCAGACGCATACTCAGCGTTTGAAGGACACCATGGCGCCCATCTCAGCCAAGTACATCCGTCCGTCCCGGATAAACAATTTTGCGCGTGAGCTGGAGCGCAAACTGGAAGGATCCAAACTTCAATGGGTCGCGGATCTGACCAGCAAAGATCACCCTTTGAATCCTGTTCGCCCATACCCGGCCGTGGGTGGCAATCCCGTAACCCATGCCGTTGAGCTTGAAGAAAAGCAGGTATTGCTGGCGATGTCAGAGCGGGTGGGGCACACCCTTTGCCTGGGAACCACGCGAGTCGGTAAAAGTCGGCTGGCTGAAATCCTGATCGAGCAGGACATTCGTAGGAACGACGGGCCAGTAATTCTGCTGGATCCGAAATCTGACGCCGGACTACTCACGCGAATGTATATGGCTGCCAAGAGGGCAGGGCGGGAAGACGATTTCTACATGTTCCACCTTGGGTTTCCGGACTCTTCCGCCCGTTACAACGCAGTCGGAAATTTTTCGAGGATCACTGAGATCGCCGGTCGTATCTCTGGCCAGCTTTCAGCCGAGGGTAACAGTGCCGCGTTTAAAGAGTTCGCATGGCGCTTCATTAACATTGTCGCCCGGGCATTGGTAAGCCTGGGGCAGCGTCCGGATTACAACAACATTCTTCGGTACGTGACGGACATTGAACCGCTGTTCTGCGAATACATGGACTGGTGGTTGCCCAGGAATGGTGAAGAAGGCTGGATCGAGGACATCAATGCGATGACAGGCGACGCCGAGAAGAAATACAAGGCCAACCCCCGACTTGCAAAGCACGTCAATCCCCGAACAGAGGCCCTGAGGCAGTACGTTGAACAGTTGCACGTCAGCGATCCGGTACTTCACGGCCTTCTATCCGCCTTGCGGTACGACAAAACCTACTTCGACAAGCTCGTGGCCAGTCTTCTGCCGCTTCTCGAAAAGCTGACGACCGGCAAAATCGGGAAGCTGCTCGCCCCTGATTATTTCGACGTTACCGACGAGCGGCCCATTTTCGACTGGACCCAGATCATACGGAAGCGAGGCATCGTGTACGTTGGGCTGGATGCCATGAGCGATACGGAAGTTTCCTCCGCAGTGGGGAATTCCATGTTCTCGGACCTGGTAAGCACCTGTGGCCATATCTACAAGCATGGTTTTGAACACGGAATGCTTGAGGGTCAGGCCAATTCACTTCCAAAGGTTTGTCTTCACGCCGACGAATTCTCTGACCTGATCGGAGATGAGTTTCTGCCGATGGTCAACAAGTCCGGTGGATCGGGTATGCAGATCACTGCTTATTCTCAGTCTCGGCAGGACCTCGAAGCTAGACTCGGAAATGTCGCCAAGGCACGGCAGGTTGAGGGCAACTTCAACAACCTGATTATGCTTAGGGTAAAGGAAAAGGACACCGCCGAGCTGCTGACGAATCAACTGCCTGAAGTCGAAATTGCCCAGATTATGACGGTCTCTGGTGCCAATGACTCGTCCGACACAGACTCAAGCGTCGACTTTACCTCAAGCACCCAGGACCGGATTTCGATGCTGCGGGTCCCGATGCTCGAGCCCGGTCACATCACTGCGCTGCCAAAAGGTCAGGCATTTTGTCTTCTGGATGGCGGTCAACTCTGGAAGGTTCGTTTTCCGTTACCCGTTGAGGACGATGACGATGATATGCCGGAAAACATGCAGGCTCTGACCCGGGAAATGGATCGGAACTATCATACAGCTGAGCAATGGTGGAACTGACAAATGCCAGAGGGTAAATCGGAACATCCCGCTCAGAAGCGTGGCTTTGTCGGCAAATCAATCGATCTGATTCTGAAAGTCATTGGCCTGCTGTTGTTCAGTGCGTTCATGTCGATCGTCATAGAGTGGATCAACATGGGCTTCTTCCAGGATGAGCCCACCTACAAAAATGCGGAAGAGATGATGTTCCAGGAGATCGGCTATCTGAGTGAATCGCTGACCTCAGAAGACCAGACGAACGAGGGAGCTGTTAATTCCGCGAGCTCAACGATCACAAAAGTGGTGAGTTTCCTTTTCGTCGATTCAGGCCTCCTGGAAAGCCTTCAGTCGGTAAGAACACCCGACGCCAACGACGGTCAGATTATTCTGATGATGAAGGGCGTGATCGCCGAATATTATGAGTACCTGATGGCGGCCATATACATCCTGATCATGTTCTTCGTCCGGATTGCGGTGCTAATGCTCTCTATGCCGGCTTTCGTGCTATTCGGGGTCGTTGGCGTCTGTGACGGACTGATGCAGCGTGACTTAAGGCGGTGGCGCGGTGGAAATGAGTCTGGCTATGTCTATCACTGGGCGAAAAAGTTTGCGATTCCGACTCTTGCCCTCGCGTGGATTTTATACCTGGCGATTCCCAGTTCCATCCATCCGAACTATATGATCACACCATTCGCTGTCCTGTTTGGACTGTGTTTAATGGTGATGAGCTCGAAATTCAAAAAGTACCTCTGAGTATTGTTTGAACCTCTGCAAGCCTCGCCCCTCATTACGAGGGGTTTTTCTCGAAACTCCGGCTGGGGGCTCGCAAGTCCGGCTCATATCGAGCGTTTCTTACCTTTGACGATCCACTTAATACGCACAATTAGCCCATCGATGGACGCAATTCCGATCAACGTCCACACACGTTTCATCCCCTTTTAAAAGGTCACCAACCTGTGACCTTTTGATCAGCCTTTTTACAAGTGTGCCTGATTAAATCGCTCTCATCAGAACTCACCAGATAAGAGATCACGATGAGAGTTTTCAAAACGATTCTTTTTTCCAGCCTGATTGCGACCAGCACAAATGCAGCTGCGGACATCTGGGCGGAGCGTGAAGCGCTCTCAAACATCCAGTCCGAGTTGGCGGCTCTGGAGGCGCTGGTTCTGAACGCTCGCGCCCGAAGCAATGCTTCTGACCGGACGCAGTTTGACTACGAGATTCTGTTGAGTGACCTGCGAAAGATCCAGCACGGCATCACGCATCACCTGACAGTACCCATGGAGCCAGTGGTTCCGTCAACCATCGACGCTCTCAGCGTCAACTACACCGAGCACAAGCAATGAGTCCTGATCAGCATCAATGGTTTCAGGATGGCTCTGGTTGCAATGGTGCCGCCTCTTGCTGGATGACAGCAGCGAACCTTCTGACCTTGGCCCAAATGATTGCCGTTGTCGCAGTGATTACGTTCATCGCCTGGACCTGCATGCAGGCCTACGAAAACTGGGCGAACGAGGAGATTAAGTCCGGACAAATGATCTTCATTTGGGCGCGGGCGGTCTTCGTTCTCCTCGTGATGCTCTTCCTAATCATCAACTGACCAGCGCAGTAACCCTAGCAGTACCCAAAAAGCACCATCCCAAAAACTAGGAGAAATCCAGAATGAAACAAGCAATGCAGAAGTACACGGCAATGAAAGCAGCTGCGGCAATGGCGTTCCTTTCACTCGGCACTCAGGTTCAGGCAGCTCTGCCAGCCACCGCTAACCCGACCAACGCACCGGCCCAGGGCGACTATATCGGTCTGCTTAAAGGTTACGCCTTTGATATCGCCATCGTCCTCGGTCTGATCCTCGGCACCATCGCGTTTCTGGCTGTCGCCAAGAACATGATTGCGACTTACAACGAGATTGGCGAAGGCAAGAAGACCTGGGGCGACATGGGTATGCACGGTGGCATGGGCGTTTTGTTGCTTGTCTTCGTGGTCTACCTCCTGACGCAAGCGGCTACCGTGATTTTCTAATGGAAAAGATCGGTATGAAGGGTCGAGAAATCGACTTCATCCCAGACCGGCTCATTGAAGAGCCGGTCGTTTTCCGGGGCCTGACGGACACGGAAGTGGTCGTGCTGATAATCGCAGGCTTGGTCTTCTGGATCCCCGTTTCCGTTCTTCTTCTCTTGCCATTCGGATGGGGACTTTTCGGAGTCGGTATCGGTGTTGGTATGGCCATCATCTCGCTTTTGCTGGTTGGCAGATACCTCACAGGGCTGAAGCGCCGCCGGCCAGATGGTTTGCACATCGTCTATCTCAAAAAGATCGCACAGCAAAAATTCAGCTTTATCAATTTCGACTACATCGAGACCTCTCAGGCCTGGGACATACGCCGCGAGAGAACGGTAGTGAAAGTTAAAACCAAAACGGAGGACTGAGAGTGGCGCGTTTAAAAAAGGCTCTCGACGGACGGGATGCTCACATTCTGACACTGCGAATCTTTGTCGGGATTCTCGCGATCGCCCTGATTTACAGCATCCTCGGATGGAAAGAAGCCCCGGAGCGGATCAAGATTGATATTCCGCCTGACCTGCGCTCTGGTTCCACTCGTGGCATCAACGAGCGGCATCCGTTCAACGTCTACGCATTCGGCTATTACATCTGGCAGCAGATGAATAACTGGCCTGTCGATGGCAAGGACGATTACAAGCAGCAGATTAGACGACTGAGCTGCTACATCACCCCCCGGTTTAAAGGTGAACTCGAGCGCGATTATGAGCAACGTCGGCTCGATCATGAATTGACCCGCACCCGGGCACTGCAGGAAATGCCTGATCGCCCATACACGCCCAAGCGTGTGTACACCGAATCCAAAGACAGTTGGGTGGCCTTCTACGACGTCAACGTAAAGGAAACCTTCCGTTCAGAAATCGTGAAAGACATCTTTGTCCGTTACCCAATCCGCTTGGTTCGCTGGGATGTTGACCCCGAATGCAATCTTTGGGGCCTTGCCTTGGACGGTTTCTACAAAAAACCGCGTCGTCTTGAGGGAGCCATTGTCGAGAACGACGACGTCCAGAACACCAACACTACATCTTCAGAATTGGGTGAGTGACATGCGTAAGTACATCCTGAAATCCCTAATCTTTTTTTTCATGGCCGGGTCGGTCACGGCAACAGAGATCATTCATTACCAAAACCTGCCGGTCACGATCGAACTACATAAAGGTCAGGAACGGTCGATCCAGTTCGGTTCACATGTCCAGGTTGGAGTGACAAAAGGGCAGCAGATGAAGCAGCTGTTCCGTGTCCAGTCGGCCCAAGGTGCTGTTCACTTCAAACCGTATGAGGAATTCGACAAGCAGCGGGTCCAGGTCCGTCGCATGGCCGACGGTCAGGTCATTCTGCTCGATCTGATTTCGACCGAAACGCCCGAAAACGCGGAAGAGCTTGAGGAAATTCGCATTGTTCTGGAAACGGACAACGAGGTTCCGGAGGCGGAAGCTGTAGCGGCGATGCCTGAGCCAGTGGAGCGAGTCACTCCGATCGATCTGACACGCCATGCCGCGCAGCGCCTTTATGGTCCGACTCGACTTCACCGGGATCGCGCCGGGATCTCCGAGATCACGCTTGGCGTGAAAGGAGCGGTTCGCATTTTCAAAGGTGACGCGCGTTACGCCACGGTTTCCAAGCCAGTCCTTGGTTACAGCGGTGGCGGCTATTACCTCGCGGCGATGTACGTCCGCAACATTTCCGACCGTGCTATTGGACTCGATTACCTGGATCTGAACCTCCCGTTCTCCCATGCCACCTTCCAGCACCACTCATTGGAGCCGAACGGCACTCCGGGAGACAGCACCATCCTCTACCTGATTTCAGAGCGGCCTCTGAAGGAAACCCTGTATCCGTGGACGCATTACCAGGATTTGCGTCAGGAAACTCAGTCCATCATCAACGCCAAGAACTGAGGACGCGACATGAATGCAAACATTGTGATCAAAGGTCTTGCGGTTTTCGTTGTTGCCGTCCTGTTCGTGGTGATCATGAAAGGTGGTAAATCCGAGGAGGCTCAGGCCGGTGCGGTTGCTCCAGCTTCTGAACTGGAGGGTTTATCCGCCATTGAATCAGGCCCAGGCATGGTCGACAACGGTCTTTCAGTAGATCCGCTGGCTGACGATTACCTGAAAGATGAATTCGGGGTAGACGTCGATACGCCGGTTGAAACCATGAGAACACTGACGAAAGAGACGCGCGCTGTCCGCGAAGATTCGGTCAAGCTTCAGAAAGAAAACGAGCGCCTAAAGCAGGAAATCTCCAAGTTGCTGAAGATGGAAGGCAACCTTAAAGGGCGCATCGAAAATCGGTTTCAGAACGCCGAACGTGACGCCGAAGCAAAGCAGCGTGAGCTTGAGCACACACAGGATCTAACCCGCGGCCTCGTTGCTCGCCTGGAGAAGCGTCTTGAAGAGTTGCAAGGCCAGGAGGAAAGCAGCCAGACCTCTGCCAATGGCTATGACATCAACTCAGCGGGCATCCCGACGGGCCTGGGATACGATCAAACCGGCTCCCCGGTGGATTATGACCAAGTGGTGTGGACGAACCCGCTAGAGGCAACGGTCGATCCTACGGATCCGTCGAAAATTTCTTTGCCCGATTTCTCGCTGAACCCGGATGAATTGCCGGCGCCGGCCGCAGGCATCGCGCGGAACGCAACCGAAAAGAGTAAGGAAGAACGGTCAATCAAGGCTTACACGATTCCGGACAATGCGACTCTGCTCGGCTCAATTTCCATGACTGCAATGCTGGGCCGGATTCCGGTGGGTGGGCAGGTAGTTGATCCATACCCCTTTAAGATCATGGTGGGACCAGAAAACCTGTCCTCGAACGGAATCAAAATCCCCGGCCTGAACGGCATCAAAATGTCCGGCATTGCCAAGGGCGACTGGACTCTATCCTGCGTCAGCGGCCAGATCGAGAGCATGACGTTCACATTCCAGGACGGAACTCTGGTGACCTTTCCTGAACCCGGCGCCTCCGGCGCTGAGCCTATCGCCTGGTTCTCTGACAAGTATGGCATCCCCTGTGTAACCGGCAAGCGCATCACAAACGCACCCAGTTACCTCGCGCAGCGAATCGGGCTCACAGCGGCCAGTTCCTACTCAAAGGCGAAAGCTGACGCCGAATTTGCCACACAAACCAATGCCTTTGGCGGTTCGACCCAGGCTTTGACAGGGGATCCGACTGTTGTCGCCCGAAACGATGCCATTGCCAGCGGTCTGGATGAAGTTACGGACTGGCTGGACGAGCGCCAGAGCAACTCTTTTGACGCGATTTATGTAGAACCAGGCACTGAGATTGTTGTGCATGTGACCGAACAGATCGCTATCGACTATGACCCTGAAGGAAGAAAGGTAAATCATTATGCAGACCTCTCGCGCCGTTCTGATTATCAGCTTGATTAGTCTCTCGTTGGCAGGTTGCGCCAACAAGGACAACTTCATTCCGCAGCCCGACCGGGACATGGCAACCGTTTATGGCCAGCACATGAGCGGTATCGGGGATGGCAAGCTCATTGATACCCGGTCGCTAATTCGCCGCCCGATGATCGAGGGCGACGTGGAGCTCAGCGACTACGTTCGCACCGAGAAAACCCAGCTGCAGAGCAAGTTCAGAATGCTGCCGAACCCGAAAATGTACATGTTCGTTGGTCCGCATCTGGCGACCGAGGACGAAGTTCCAATTCCGGGTTATTTGACCGAATTCAGGATGTGGGAAAAGGACCATTATGCGCTGCCCGGAGAGCTTTCTGATCTTGGGAACCGATTCGGGGACTGAAGGGTGAGAGCCGTAAACCCAAACACAGTGAAAGCAGGTCTTCTGCAGACAAGCAGAGCGAAAACCGCATATTTGATTCAGGGACGGGTGTGGGATCGGGAAGGTGATAAGGCCGCCTTCCCAGCCACGGCTGATACCCCTACACCCGAGATAGCGCAAGGACAGGAGGCGTAATCCGTGGACTTAGCCAAGGCAATTAAAGACATTCTGGTGCCGGCACCGAAGAAACCAGTGGAACCGAAAGTCGAAATCCAGACTGCCAGTAATGACGGTGAAGGGCAGCGCAAACCACTCACGAAAACTGCGGTAAAGCGCATTTATCGCCGTCCCTCATCGTTCGTTGAGAAACTGCCTTGGTATGAATTCCAAAGCGAATCTCAAACGATGCTGTTGGATGATGGGAAAAGCGTAGGTGCTGTTTTCGACATCATCCCGATTGCCACAGAAGGTCGTTCCTACAACTGGTTGCAGAATCGGCGGGATATGATTCAGGACGCCCTTCAGGACTGCTTCGAGGAAATGACGGCAGGGCCCTGGATCATCCAGCAGTACACCTATGATGACGACAACCTGGAAGATTACATCCAGAAATTGCGTCTCTATCCGAAGCACTACTGCCGGGATTCATCGTTCACTCAGGAATGGCTGAGAACGATGGAAACCCATCTGCGCGGAATCTGTAAGGAAGGCGGACTGTTCGAGGATAAAGAAGTTCTCGATGCGCCCTGGAGTGGCGGCCAGCGCCGGATCAAACTCGCTGTCTACCGGAGACTGCCCGAGAAGTGGAAATCCTACGCGGGCATGACGCCGGAAGAAGAGCTCAATGACACCATTGAAAAGCTGGATGCTGCTTTCCGGGATGCCGGAATTGGTCTGGTTCGTAACGGTGGAAAGGAAGTCTATGAATGGCTGTTGAAGTGGTTCAATCCGCGTCCGGAGCTTACGGACGGAGATCGCCAGAAGTTCGTTGAACTGGCGTCCTACCCAGACGAGGAAAGTTTGCCGGCCGGTGATGATTTCGCTGAAAGCCTGTTCTTTGCCTTGCCAAAGTCTGATGCCCCGTCACAAACCTGGTGGTTTGATGGTCTCCCACACCGCTGTTTGCGAGTGCACAAGATTCGTCGGACGCCCAAGATCGGCCAGATCGCCGGCGAAGTAAGTGCGACGACCCCGGACGGCCTATCAACCGGCAAAGCTTCCTGCATGATGGATAAGATGCCGCCAGGCACAATGATCGCAACGACCATTATCGTCACGCCTCAGGACGAAGTTCAGAACCATATCAATCGGATTCAGGACAAATCCAAGGGTGAGTCCGTCGACGCAACGATGACGCGCGAAGACTGCGAAGTTGCCAAGTCTCTTATGGGTAACAAGCACAAGATCTATCGCTCGATGATGTGTGTTTACCTGCGTGGCGAAAACCTGAAAGACCTGCGCAAAAAAACCAACGCGGCCAGTACGATACTGCTGACGAATCAGCTCGCGCCGGTTCGCGAAGAAGACGAATCCCTCGGCCTCGATGCGTACATTTACAACCTGCCCATGGTTTACGAGCCCAGCATGGACGCCAATTTCAAGGCGACCCGTCCGGTTTGGGCCCAACACCTAGCAAACCTTGCCTCCCTTTTCGGGCGGCATCGCGGTACCGGAAATCCAGGGCAGACCGCCTTTAATCGCGGTGGCGAGCCGGTGTCCTACGACCCGTTCAACGGGAATGACCGCAAGAAGAACGCGCATGGCCTCATTCTTGGCCCGACCGGTGCCGGCAAGTCGGCACACATCACCAACATGTCTGCCCAGATCATGGCACTCCAGCGCCCGCGGCTGTTCATTGTTGAGGCCGGCAACAGCTTTGGTCTGCTGGCTGATTATTTCGCCTCTCAGGGTCTGTCTGTAAATAAGATTCAGCTCAAGCCTGGGGCAGGGGTATCGCTGCCGCCTTTCGTAGACGCCGATCAGATGCTGTCCAAAGATGAGGAAGATCTGCTTGGCTCGCGAATCGTCTCTGATTCTGCATTGGTTGGCGAAGACGACTTGATCGCACACATCCCCGAGAAAATCCGCATCGGTGACATCACCAAGTCCTATGACGAACTGACCGAAGCAGAGCGCAAGGATGTTCGCGCCCGTGCGGCCATGGACGTTCTGGCCGACATGATGATGGATGAGGATTCGGGCTCGGACGACGAGGGTGACGAGCAGCGGGACATTATGGGTGAGATGGAAATTGTCGCCACACTGATGATCACCGGCGGTGAAGAGGAGGAGGCGAAAAAGCTAACCCGTGCAGACCGGCGGATGATCCGGGATGCGATTCTCAATGGCGCGAAGCTCGCCAGGTCAGAAGGCCGCCGCACCATGACTTCGGATGTCTCGGAAGGATTCCGGATGATCACCAAAGATCCGGCCTACCCGGAACACCGTCAGTCCCGTGCCTTCGAAATGGGGGAATCCCTGCGGATGTTCTGTGATGGGTTCGAGGGCGAGGTTTTCAATACAGATGGAGACGGCTGGCCGGATACCGATGTGACTATCGTAGACCTGGCCACGTTCGCCCGGGAGGGCTACAACGCTCAACTGGCGATCGCCTACACCTCAATAATGATGCGGATCAACAACCTTGCCGAGAAGCATCAGCACGACGAGCGTCCGATCGTGATGCTGACAGACGAAGGGCACATTATCACCACAAATCCATTGCTGGCGCCGTTCGTGGTCAAAGTCGTGAAGATGTGGCGAAAGCTTGGTGCCTGGTGGTGGGTGGCGACTCAGAACATGGGGGACTTCCCCAACTCCGCCCGCAAGATGCTCAACATGATCGAGTGGTGGATTGCCCTGGTCATGCCTCAGGACGAAATCGAGGAAATTGCGCGTTTCAAAAACCTCAGTATTGAGCAGAAGCAGCTCATGCTTTCTGCTCGGAAAGAGCCCAAGAAGTACACCGAGGGCGTTGTTCTATCCGAAAACATGGAAGCCCTGTTTCGGAACGTCCCGCCCTCGCTCTACCTGTCCTTGGCGGGCACGGAAAAAGATGAAAAAACCGAGCGTGCCAAATACATGCGCAAGTTCGGCATCACGGAAGTGGAAGCTGCGGAGTATGTCGGCAAGATGATCGACTTTTACCGTGGCATCGCTCCGAAACCGGCCGATCCGGTACCGGCGGCGAATAATCCCATGTCTCAAGCCCGGGTCACTCTCGAGCGCCTTGAGAAACTCCAGAGTGAGCAGGGCCAGCAGGTTGTTGCCAAAGAAGTCATGGAATCCCTTCGTGCGACCGTCGCGGAGGAAGACAACTGATGAATCGTCATCTGCTTCAGTCCTTGGGTTTTGTCGTTACGGTGCTTGCCAGTGCCTCAACTCTCGCGGCTGACTCCATACAGACCATCCGGATATTTGAGACCAATGATCAGTTTGTCCTGCAGGACGAGCGCTTGTCTGACCGGGTGCAGATTGAGGTGTACGACATGGACTCCAAAAATCGCGCAACCAAGCAGCTCAATCAACGGATGCGTGCCTTGGTCCCGAAGAAGATCCAACCCACCAAGGTCGAGAAAGCATATAGAGACGCTTTCAGCCAGGTGCTTAACAGCCCCCACTGGCCAGCGATCAATCAGGAAATACAAGCAGGGGCCCGGGCCATTGAAGCTGCGATGCGCTTTGGCATCGAAAAGCTTCCGGCCATCGTTTTCAACGACCGCCAAGTGGTTTACGGCGAGCGCTCATTAAAGGCGGCTCTGGCCGTCTATAGCAGGGAGAACCACTGACATGCGGACGTTCATTTCTCTGGTGTTTCTGGTGTTGATTGGCAGTGCCGGGAACGCTTTTGCCTACCCGAGCGAGTGGACGAACTACGATCCGGGCGATTTGGACGCAGTCAGGGACGCGACCATTACGGACACCCAGAACCGGTTGGAAGAACGTGATGGCCAGGTGGAATGTATCGCCTGTCATGGCGAGCTGAACGACACCTACGATGGCGTCATCGATACCTTTGAAATCGTCGATCAGACCATGTCCGCCGCTCTGAGCTGTATGGACTGGGAAATCCGTGGTGCTTGCATCTGGATGACCTGTGCCGCCTTTGTCTGCTGGGTAGACACGTCCATCAAGGTGAAAAACTTTGTACCGGACCTGGTGGTGCAGTCTTATGACCGTGCTGCTGGGGAGCCATGGACCGAATCCCAGGACATAAACCAGATCTCAATGGCTGAGAACGATTCCTCATGGGTGACAACCATGATTGGATGGGTCACGAACCACAACGTCGACAAGGTAGAAGGCGGCCGCTCCAATGAAGCCACCCGTTATGACCATGTAAACCTCGATTTCAAATTGGTGGACTCATACGGGAATCCTGCGCTGGTGGCTTATAACACGCTGGCCCAGGGCCTATTTGGAATGGTCTGTGCAGGCCGTACCTTCCCGTTCTATCCCTATTTCATCTCAAACCTGGACTCCATCGCCTGGCGATGGCACCTGCCTGAGTTTTTCTACCCGATTTCATGGGCGGTCGGCATGGATAGACTCGGATCTGGCCACAACAGTTATGGCGGTGTATTTCCCAGAAGCGGGTTTCTGACCCAGGCGGACGGTCTTAAATCGGGTGTTCTTACCGCTTTTCGCGCCATGCACTTTGTGACCCGCCCTAACGAGCCTCACCTTTATTTCACCATCGGTCAGCCCAGTGAAGACGGATATTGGCCGCCCGGCCCACTGAATCAGAACGATAAAGA
The DNA here is from genome assembly GCF_055524115.1 of Marinobacter sp. V34. Classification (NCBI taxonomy): domain Bacteria; kingdom Pseudomonadati; phylum Pseudomonadota; class Gammaproteobacteria; order Pseudomonadales; family Marinobacteraceae; genus Marinobacter; species Marinobacter sp. V34. The sequence continues at coordinate 131,168 of NZ_JBUPZY010000011.1, forward strand.
TACCGGTGTCTTCCAGATGTTGTATCCGCAGGATGAAAGCTCATGCCAAAAGTTTCCCTATGGCGCCACACCCTCAATGAGTAAGCGTTCCGACGACGATTCTTATGTCTGGAATTTCTGGCGAGCATATAAGTGCTGTCAACGACGGGGGTCGTCTTTGATTTGGCACTCTGGCTGAAGTCGTTCCAAACCGACCGTCATCAAAAGATTTATAAGGATTTAAGGCAATGAAAAATCGTAATCAATGGATTGGCGTGGTCCTCGCGGGATCGTTGGCGGCTAGCGCGAATGCGATGGAAACAACGTCGCCCCGGCTCAACACACTGATGGGCTATCAGATTGGGGGAGGGCTTATTTCTGGACCGCCGACCAAAATTCACTCGATCCCGATTTTGAGTTTTGGTGCAGGATGGGATTTAAACATGGCATGTGGTGAGTTCGATCCAAAAATGACGGTGAAAAACCAGTTGAACGGACTCACGGACGGTTTCAAAAACATGATGGACAACGTCATTAACAGCGCGACAGCTGCCGTTGCCTCCCTGCCGGCGTTGGCCATTCAAAAAGCCGATCCTGGACTCTATGACCTTCTTCAGCAAGGCATTCTGCAGGGCAAGATGGACTTTGAATTCGCCGAATCGTCCTGTCAGGAAATGGCGAATCTGATGATGGGCGATTCCACCGATTACCCATGGGAAAAGTTCAAGATGAACGCCAAGGTGGCGGACTGGTCCTGGAATATTGGGGCTACTGGTGGTGATGCCGTGGCAGCAAAAGAGAACGTGGATGGCTCTAACCACGGCGATGCGGGCTCAGAATGGGTCTGCAACAGCAAAAAAGGTGGAGCCGGACAGCCGCCAATCCGTGCCTTAAGAGACGTTGTGATGGTGGGCTACAACGTCCTGTTTGATCGCAACGACAGCTGTGACTCGGCGTCTGTGTCCGTTGCAGACGGGCAGGGCAACGCGCTTTGGGAATACTGGAACGGTCCGATTCAGGCCGCCGATTGGGCAGTATCCGTGGTCGGTGATTCTGAAATCCGAACCTGCGATAACTGTAAAAAAATCACTTCCCGCCCTGGCAAAGGTCTAGCCTACCGTCATCGTGACATGGAACAGGATCTTTACGATGACCTCGAAGACTTGGTGGACGGAACTACGGCTCTCAGTTGGCAAAACCTGAATCGGGTTTCCGCGCCTCCTGGGGTCCGTGTGACCGATCTTGTCATCAAAGCCATCCGAAAGCGTAATCCAACCGCTCAGCAAGAGATGCTGCGCAAATTGTCGAGCGAAATTGCGTATACACGTCTTGTTGAGCAGGGTCGCTTCCTAACTCAAATGCTCCGTTCGGGCGTTAAAGAGCCGAACGTTGCCAACATGGATACCGCGATCGCCATTATTGATAACGCGATTGATCACCTGAACGTTGAGTTGGCCCAACTCGACCAGGAAATTGAGACCCGTGAGGCGGTAGCAGAGAGAACAATTGGCCATTTGCTGGGCACCGAAGAGCGGATCTACCAAAACACAAACCTACCGTCAGGCAACAAACCGTCCGGCCTGAACAGTTTTGGAGTTCAGTGATGCAAAAAACCCGGAAGATCCTGATGGTTTCTATGGGCGGCATCGCTGCCCTGATGATCATCGGCATGGTTGTCGCGGCTTTGACGGATACTTCGGCAGAGGAGGTCAAATCCCTCGACTTAATAGCCGAATTGACCTGGTACAGAGTCGCCTTTTTTGTCGCCATTGTGGCCGCTTGGCCAGCGATTTCTCGCTACGCCACTCGTTTGCCGGATCGCGGCGAAACGTCGAACGAAAAGTGGCTTGCGCTGGAAAAAAAGCATGCCGCGGACTTTAAGTTCATGCGATCGCAGTGGTGGAAAATTGCTCTGTTGCTGGCGTTTGTCGAGATCGTACTTATCCAACAGTTCGGCATAGGGAGATAGCCGGAATGGTCGCCAATACCTACCTCGAAATTTACACAATGATGTTTGGGTGGAATATGTACGAGGCCATTTGGGATGTCCTCGTCGGAACCGGGGTGGCTCTGATTCCTTTCATTGTTGCTGTCGTGAGTACATTTAAGGAAAACTATTCCGCCGGCAATGCCAGTGAGACGATCAAGAGCATGGAAACAACGCTGCTCGGAATGATCCTGGTGCTCATGTTGTGCGTCATTCCCTATAAAAGCATGTCCACGACGCTTTCTGGCGTTCGCTACGAGGTGACGGTTCAGGATTGTGGAACGGCCTCGAACACCAATACACCCTCCAGCACTGCGTCAGGGACCGGAGACAATACCCAAACGGGCTTTGATTCTGCTATGAGTGATCTCCAGACGTGGCAGGTTCACAAACCGGTTGCCTGGACGCTGGTCGAAACCGTTTCAACGGCCATTACGCACACTTCCATCAAATCCATGACCTGCGTGAACAACTACGAGTTCATGTTGATGCGCATATCCAATATCACCATCCAGGATGAAACCCTACGTAAGGACATCCAGAACTTCTACGAAGCCTGCTATAAGCCGGCCGTGAACAAGTACAAGGCCAATCCGCCGGTCGATCCGGTGACAGGCAATCCCATGGTTTTGACCAACGTTGAACCCTGGGAGGATATTGATTGGATGGGCAGTCGCATTCTGTTGGGCTACGCCGATGCCTATTACCGGGACAAAGAGCTATACGTTGCGAACTATGAGAACAAGGGATTCTCCCGACAACCTACATGGCGAGATTCTGACGCAGCCCATCAAACCGGTGTCTATCCATATTGCGAAGAAGTCTGGCTTGGCGAGAGAAATGCTGCGGGATGGTTCAACAATGGCGGCGATGGGTTGCGAGAGAGGATTCTTGACGACATTCCTGACGATGAAGTCGGGGACATTGTTGATGACTGGAAGACTTGGGGTGCTGGCGTTTTCAGCAAACAGACCGAGCCGGACCAGGTCAAAGAAGACATGATCCTGAAGCTGATTCTTGAAAATAACCACAGTGATCTGTCAGCAGCTACTCAGCTGGACATGAGCAATAACTTTGACGCGAATAAAGGCTTCTGGTCCCAGATGTGGGATAACGCGACTCAGCTGGGCAACGTTCTGACGTCAGCCAACGAATTTCTGCAGGCCAACGCTATACAGCAGATGTTCAAAGTGGCCGGGCCCATGTTGTTGGTTATGTTCCAGATGATCGTGGTCATCGCGGCTCCTTTCGTAATGATTTTTGGAAGCTATGGCTTCAGCTCCTTTTTCGCATTGGCGGTTACTTGGTTCAGCCTGGAATTTATCAACGCCATCTGGGCAGCAGCTTACTGGTTCGATAACCGGATCCTACAGATCTATGCCACCAATGCAGGCTGGTTTGATGAGATGACCAACAGCCTTCTGATCCGGATTGTCAGCATGAGCTCCATCTTTATTCTGCCAATGATCTGGCTGTCCATCATGGCTATGGCCGGAAGTTCAATGCTTCGAGGCATGGGTGGTGGCGGTGTAGGCGGTGGTATGGCTGCCGGAAGCTCGGCCTTTGCTGGCGGCATGGCTGGGACTATGCGTAATACTCGCGGGCTATTACCACGTGGAGGCTCAGGCAGCGGGCGCGGTAGAAAATAGCCTGACAAGACGGTTAAACATCCTCCAAGACGCGATTCGTAAATTGACGAATCGACCTCTCCCCGGGCCGCTGGCATGGCGACCCGGGGATTCACGTTCAGTTTTCTTTCGGATTTGGTCCGCGATACTCCGAGTGATTCGGGTTCAGTTGATTCGACCGGTTGTTGAGCCTGGCACGATACGCTGCGCTTGTTGGATTGAGCGCGATACTGCGCTGGTCATTGGGTGTGAGTTTAGATTTGCATTTAGGCATACTGTTTCCTCGCGTGTTTTTGGGTGGCGTGAACAGATTGGAATGCCGGCGCCCACAGCGCTACTTAAACAAGCTTAAATCCGGCTTAGATTTTCTTAAATGCTGATAAAACAGAAGGTTAGAATGCGTAGATTTTTCGGGGATTTATTCAGAGATTCAGCCTACGATCACCGGAAAATTCTCAACAGCGAGGACCTGATCAGGACAGCCAAGCAGATGGGGTATACCCAACCTGAGATTGCTAAACTGTGCGGAGTATCCCCACCGATGGTTCATTACTGGGGAAATCCTGACAAGAAAGACAAGCCGACTTTCAAACAGTTTGAGCCACTTATTACGCAATGTGGCCCAGGGCGATTGATTGTTGAATTGGAACCCTTGGCTGCGTCTGCACGCGAGTTGCCCAAATACAAAGTCTTCCTTGCGATGGCCTTCTTCTTGGCAACAATGGGCGGCGTTTTTTGGTTCGCCTCCATTGAGCCCTGTCTCGACCAATGGGATGAATGTCAAAAACTGGAGTGGTACGAGATGGGGTCATTCGGGTTGAAGGTTTTTTCAGAATCCCCAATTCGAGATTAATTCTGACTAGCTGAGCGGTACCTAAGGTTTCGGAGTCTTTAAACAAAGCGAACATTCAGAGACCATCAATTTCTAAACAAAAGCGGACATTAGTCAGCGCTTTCTAAAGATCCGCTCTTCCATTGGGAAAGGGGCCTTTTCATGAAGAGATTGGCTTTGCATTAAACGGCCGGGGTAAGTACAGACTCTTTTTAGGAATG